>CAZPVX010000004.1:12807-74361 GCA_964590135.1 uncultured Anaerolineae bacterium
GTTCACCTGAAGGTGAGCGACCTTGAGCGCGCAGTCAGGTTTTACTCTGATGTGCTGGGCTTCGAAATGCAACAGCGCTGGGGCGATAGCGCGGCGTTCTTATCCGCCGGCGGCTACCATCATCATATTGGCCTGAACACCTGGGAGAGCAAGGGTGGCCGGCCGCCGGCGCGCAACGCCACCGGCCTGTATCACTTCGCGATTTTGTTTCCCAATCGCAGGGAGCTTGCGCGCGCCTTCAAGCGCCTGATCGATCATGAATGGCCGATTGACGGCGCAGCCGATCATGGCGTCAGTGAGGCAATTTATCTGCGCGATCCTGATGGCAACGGCATTGAGATTTACCGCGACCGGCCGCGCGAAGAGTGGCCGCTCACACCTGAAGGGCAATTGGCGATGATGAGCGCGCCAATCGACTTTGATGGCTTGCTGGCGGAATTGGATGAAGAGTGACACTGAAAGAGAGTTTGCAAAGAAGAAGGACACATGATGGAGACGATTGCATTGAATGGGCGCATTGCCATCCACGAACTACTGATCAAGCGGCGCAGTGGACGCGCATTCGATGCCAACCGACCCTTGAGCGATGAAGATGTTCATGCCCTGATCGAGGCGGCGCGTTGGGCGCCGAGCGGCGGCAATGTCCAACCCTGGCGCTTTGTGTTTGGACGCCAGGGCGAGCCGGCCTACGACAAGCTGCTGGCGCTGTTGAGCGAGGGCAATCGGATATGGGCGCAACACGCGCCGGCACTGTTGCTCACGATATGTCAGACCGCGCGCGTCGCCAGCGATGGTTCGCCGCAAAACAATCGCACTGCCATGCATGATCTGGGCATGGCAAATTTCTCGCTCGTCATCGAGGCGCTTAATCGCGGCATGATGACGCGCATGATGGGCGGCTTCAATCGCGAAGCGGCGCTGAAACTGATCGATGCCGAGCACAATCACTTCGATGTCGGCCCCATGATTGCCATCGGATTCGAGACAACGCCGGCGCATTTGAACGAGACGATCCAACAGCGCGAGAAGCAACCTCGCACGCGCAAGCCGGCGGAGTCATTGTTGCTGCAGATTGATTGAGCATTCATCAAGTTGGAGGAACCGAGATGTCCATCCAGGGCTTGCACCACATCACGTTGGTGACGACCGATGCGCAGCGCAATATCGATTTCTACCGCAAGACGCTGGGGCTGCGCCTCGTAAAGAAGACCGTCAATTTCGACGATCCGGGCGCATATCATCTGTATTACGGCGATGAGATCGGCAGCCCCGGCAGCGCCGTGACGTTTTTCGAGTGGAAGGGCGCGCAAAAAGGCAGGCCGGGCATCGGCGGCACACATCACTTTGCGCTGGCTGTGAACACCTACGACAGTCTGCTGAAGTGGAAGCGCCGGCTCGCCGACCTCGGGCTGAAAGTCGCCGGCCCGTATGACCGCCACTACTTCAAATCGATCTACTTCAACGACCCCGACGGCGCAATCCTTGAGATCGCAACGATGGAGCCAGGCTGGACGATCGATGAGGCGCCGGACAAGATCGGCACGGAATTTCGCGCACCGCCGAAGGAAATGACGATCGCCAACCGCGACGAAGCGCGCATCCAGGCCGAGACATGGCCGGCGCCGATCTCTGCCATTGCACCCGACATGGCGCTGATGCATGGGATGCACCACATCACAGCCATCGCATCAGATATTCATCGCACCGATGATTTCTACAGCGGCCTGTTGGGCATGCGCGTGGTGAAGCGCACGAGCAACTTCGATGATCCGAAGAGCGCGCATTGGTATTGGGGTGCTGGTGAGGGCAAGCCAGGCGCCATCGTGTCCTACTTCGAGCATGATCCGCAGCGCAAACCACACGCGCAAATGGGCGCCGGCCAGACGCACCACTTTGCGCTGCGCGTGCCGGATGAAGACACACAGCTTGCATTTCGCGAGAAATTGATCCAAGCCGGCTACCGCGTTTCACCAGTGATGAATCGCGCCTATTTCAAGAGCATCTACACCAACGACCCCGACGGCCACATCGTCGAGTTGGCAACCGCCGGCCCGGGGTTTCTGGTTGATGAGGACGAGGCGCATCTGGGCGAGGCGCTCAAGTTGCCGCCGTGGTTGGAGCGCCATCGCGCCGAGATCGAAGGCTTTCTCACACCGGTGCAGCCATGAAAGTGGCGCACATCTTTGCAGATGCCGCCGGCGAATCGCATTTTGGCAAGCTTGATTTGCGCGCATGACAGCGGCGCATTCCGGGAGACCGGCGCAGATTACAACTACACCTGGCATCATGCACCGCACCGGCAATATCGCGCTGGATTGACGTTCGCTCTTTGTGGCAGAGGATAATGTCACAGATGATCCATCAGAACCAGCCGCTGATGCAAGCCGGCGCGCCGCTGGCACAAGCGAAGGCGGCAATGGTCCTGCTGCATGGTCGCGGCGCGAGCGCTGAGGACATCCTGGCATTGGCGCGCGAGTTCACTGCTGCGGATGTGATGTTTCTCGCGCCGCAGGCCGCCGGCCACACCTGGTATCCCAACCGCTTCGTCGCGCCGGTGGCAACGAACGAGCCGCATCTGTCATCGGCGCTGGAGACGATTGACGATCTGGTGGCGAAGATAAATGCTGCCGGCCTGACGCGCGATCACATCTTCCTGCTGGGTTTCTCGCAGGGGGCGTGCCTGGCGCTTGAATATGCTGCGAGGCATCCACGTCGCTACGCCGGCGTCGTCGCGCTCAGCGGCGCCTTGATCGAGAATGGCGACCAACCGCGCACATACTCGGGTTCGCTGGATGGCACGTCGATCTTTCTCGGCTGCAGCGATGCCGACCCCCATATCCCCGCCCAGCGCGTGCTGCGCTCCGAGCAGACGCTGCGCGGCATGGGTGCGCGCGTCACCGCGAAGCTCTACCCGCATCTTGGCCACGCCGTAAATGACGACGAGATCGACACGGTGAACGCGATGCTTGCGCGCGGCTGACGAGGCGCAAGACGCCATCACCCTTTCACATACGAGAACTTCTCAGCCACCTTGCCATCACGCACGCGCATCACATCTACGCCGCGTATGTGGCCATCACCCGACCAGTGATAGACCCAGCGCACCACGGCGCGGTCGCCGGCGGCAAAGATCTCCTCGTTCACAAAACGGGCCGCCGGTGCCTCTGCAAAGAACTTCACCCAATAGCTTCGCACGTCCAGCGCACCCACAAATGCCTCGCCATCGGGAGGGGGCGAGGTGTTTTCAAAGCGGCAATCTGCCGTCATCAGCGCCATGACTGCATCCACGTCATGTCGGTTGAAAGCCTCGTTGAATGCCTCAATCACAGCCAGCGTCGCGCGCTCCTGCTCACCCATGTTTTCTCCTGAAGGTCAAAACATCAGGCTCCGTCTACAAGACGGAGCCTGATGTTTACAACGGAATGTTGCCGTGTTTCTTCGGTGGATTGCTGTCACGCTTGCTCTTCAGCATGTGCAGCGCGTTGATCAGGCGCGGACGCGTGTCGTGCGGCTCGATGATGTCATCGATGAAGCCACGCTGCGCCGCAATATATGGATTGGTCACCTCATCCTGATAGTGCTTCACCAGTTCGGCCTTCTTGGCGGCGGGATCGCTCGCGCCGTTGATGTCGCGCCGATAAACGAGGTTTACCGCGCCCTCTGCGCCCATCACTGCCAGCTCTGCGCTCGGCCAGGCCAGCACCAGATCGCCGCGCGTGGCGCGCGGGCTGAGCACACAATACGCGCCGCCGTACGCCTTGCGCGTGACAACGCAGATCTTCGGCACGGTTGCTTCGCAATACGCATACAGCAGCTTGGCGCCGCTGCGAATGATGCCGCCATGCTCCTGCCCCACGCCCGGCAAAAAGCCTGGCACGTCTTCGAAGGTGATGATCGGGATGTTGAAGCAATCGCAGAAGCGCACGAAGCGGCCGGCCTTTTCACTCGCGTTGATGTCGAGCACGCCGGCCAGCACCGCCGGCTGGTTCGCCACAATGCCGACAGATTGCCCGCCCAGCCGCGCGAAGCCGATGATGATGTTGGTGGCGTAATGCTCCTGAATCTCAAAAAACTGGCCGTCGTCGACGATCTTCTCGATCACCTCTTTCATGTCGTACGGCTTGTTCGGGTTGTCCGGCACATTCGAATCGAGCGCGTCGTCAGTGCGGAGCGGGTCGTCCTTGCTCTTCAACGCCGGCGGCTCCTCCATGTTGTTGCTCGGCAGATAGCTCATCAACATGCGGATGAGATACAGGCAGTCGCCCTCGCTGTCCACCGCAAAATGCGCCACGCCGCTGGTGGTGTTGTGCACTGTCGCGCCGCCCAGCTGCTCGAAGGTCACATCCTCGTGCGTCACCGTCTTCACCACGTCCGGCCCGGTCAGAAACATGTGGCTGGTGTTCTTCACCATGAAGATAAAGTCGGTCAGCGCCGGCGAATACACCGCCCCGCCGGCGCACGGCCCCATGATCGCGCTGATCTGCGGGATCACGCCGCTCGCCATTGTGTTGCGCAGGAAAATATCGCTGTAGCCGACGAGCGACATCAAACCCTCCTGAATGCGCGCGCCGCCGCTGTCGTTGATGCCGATGATCGGCGCGCCGTTCTTCAGCGCCATCTCCTGCACTTTGGTGATCTTCGCTGCGTGCGCCGAACCGAGGCTGCCGCCGATCACCGTGAAGTCCTGCGAGAACACATAGACCAGCCGGCCCTCGATCGTGCCCCAGCCCGTCACCACGCCGTCGGTCAACAGATGCTGGTTGGCCATGCCGATGCCGCTCGGGCGATTGGTGACGAAGGCATCGATCTCGCGAAACGAGCCTGGGTCGAGCAGGAGATCGAGGCGGTCGCGGGCAGTGAGCCGGCCCTTGGCGCGGTGCGCCTTGATCTTTTCTTCGCCACCACCCAGTTGGGATTGCGCGCGCAAGTCGCGCAGCTTCTTCAGACGGGGATCGGTTGTGTCAGCCATGCTTGGACTTGAGTTTTGAGAATGGAGATTAAGGATTGGTAACTGGCAAGCGGGAATTCACGTTGCGTCAATCAACCAATGACAAATAGCCAATCACGGATTTTCAATTACTGCTTGCGTCGAACCCAGAGCGCCGCGCCCGAAACAATCACAATCGAAAGCGCGCTCAACAGCGCAGCAAAGCCGGCGCGCGCGGCTGCCTCAGGCGACCTTGCAAACACCAGGTGATTCAGCCACAGATTGGCCTGATACAGCACAATGGCTGAGATGGTAACACGCGCCGCCCACCTGCGCGAACGCGCAAACCCAAATGCGCAAGCCGCAAAGACTACTGCCCATGCCAGGCTGATCACAAGAAGGTATGCCGGCGGCTCCGCAACTGGCACATCGACCAGCGCAGACTGCTGCAGGGCGAGGGCAGCGCGCGTGAGGTTGGCGAACGCAAACAGGACAAGCGCCGCTGTCAGCAGGCGCCTCATCGTATGAGCGCGGCAATCCGCTCGGCCACCATGGGCGCCCACGCCAGCCCAAACGGGCCCAACCCCAGCGCGTATGTCACGTTGCCCTCGCCGGCCAGCCGCCCCACCAATGGCGCACCATCATCCGTCACAGTAGTCACGCCTGCGCGCCATTCCGCAGCCTGCTGGCTGAGGTCGCCGTCGCCATCCAGCCGGCGCAAAAATGCGCGCAGCTTGAAGTATGGATCGGCCTCTGTCTCCTGCCACGACCATGCAGCCGCTTTGATCCTGGCTTCACGCGCCGGCGTCAACATCAAGCCGGCGTCGTTTACAAGGATGGGCAATGTGTGAAGGGTGGTTCGCCCCGCGCCATTCAGCGGATGCGACGTGAATGTCATGCCGCGCGCAATGTGCACCGACTCGGACAAATAGGGCGATAGCAGACCAGCGTAGGCATTGGTGGCCAGCACCACGCGCCGCGCATGAACGGTATACCCGCGTCCCATCACCAATGTGCCATCATGGATGAACTGCAGATCGAAGACCTCGACCTCCTGTCGCACGATGATGTTGGGATGCTGCAACAGCCGCATCAGCAGCAAATCGAGATCGACCAGCGCGCTGTCGTGCGCCAGCAGCCCGCCGGCAAAGCCTTCTGGCAGCCGGCTGGCATCGGTGATCCATTCGAGTTGCGACGTGTTGTGCGCGCTGGCCACCTCGCGCAGCGCAGCCTCACGCTCAGGCGATGTGGCAAGGTGCAGCGCCGGGGTCGTATGCAACAGCGCGCCGCGCCGTTGCGCCAGTTGCTTGAGCAGCGCCAGGCCATGCGCGGTTTCAGCCACATGCGCTTCACGCGGATCGAGTGTGGCAATGCCCATCGCGCGACGAGTTGCACCGCCACCCACACTCGACGCATCCAGCAGCGCCACTTTCATGCCAGCTTCCGCCAGGGTGGCGGCGATCACTGCGCCCGTCACGCCGGCGCCGATGATGAGGACGTCCTTGTCTGCATTGCTCATGCGATGTGCAGTGCATTATCGTGCAATTGCGCAAAACCAGAATGGAAAAGCAGTCCATGCCGATCTGCTTACGGCAAGGGTTTTGGCGAGAAGCGAAAGATATGGGTGGCCGAGGGGCTGTTCGATTGCGAGAAGCCAAGCGACTGGTAGAAAAGCGCGCCCTCAGCAGTGTTGGTACGCAAGTGCAATTCGCTGAATGTCTCGAAAGCTGCCGACAGGATCGCCATCAACAGCGCGCGGCCGGTGCCCTGTCGGCGTTGCGCGTCCATCACATACACATGCCGCACACGCCCCACGCCCGGGTCATTGGCATAGGGATCGATGTTCAAGCCGCCAATGCCGGCGAACATGTCCCCATTGCGCGCGATAAACAACGCCTCGCCTGGCTTATCGAAGCGGTTGCGGCCATCCGCATATTCATCGAGCAGCCGGCCTGCAAATGCAAAGCCTTGCGCGGTTGCCTCATCGCGCAATGGCTGCAATTCGCGCAGTGGCAACTCAGTCACGCGCTCAGCGTGCAAACTATGCTGCGGCAAAAATTCCATCAGCCAGTTATCGCGCCATTCGCCCTCGTGCAATTCGCTGCGCGGCATCAGCATGCGCTTCACGAAGCCGGCTTTTTCATAGCTGCGCACGGCGCGAAGGTTCCACGCTTCGGGGTCGATGGTGACGCGGTCGGCAAAGTCCTGTGCCAGCAAGTGCTCCGCGCCGGCGCGCACCAGCCGAGCGCCGATGCCGCGATTCCACAGCGCCGGCTCGCCAATATACAGATCCATGCCCCACACGCGCTCATGCACTGGGAAGCCAAATTCACCGCGATCCATCGGGCAGAACTGGATGTACCCGATGGATTCACCTTCAAGGGAAAAGATGCAGCGATGGTCAGGAGTGTCCTCAGCGAAGGATTCGCGCACCCTCGCCTCGTCGCTTGCATCATCGCGCCCACCGAAATATTTCAGCACGCGCGGGTCGCTCATCCACTTCGCCACAAGCGGCAGATCGGTCTCTTGCCAGGGTCGAACGGCGATGTCGCCGGCGGTGAATTCCATAGTCGACCAGTGCGCATCAAAAAACCGACTTGCGGGGAAGTCGGTTTTTGACCAGGTGTTCACTTCTTTGGATCAGGCGCTTCGGTGCGATATTCCATCTCATCGTCGCGGTCTTCGGCCTGCGATGAGCCGAGCCACTTCAACACCGCTTCGGCATGACCTTCGGGCTTCACCTTCTCCCACACCTGTTCGATCTGGCCGTTGCGGGCGACGACGAAGGTGCTGCGCTGGATGCCCATGTACTTCTTGCCGTAGTTGCTCTTCTCCACCCAGCAACCCATCGCCTCGATGAACGCATGGTCAGGGTCGGACAGCAGCGTGAAATTCAGGTCGTACTTTCTGGCAAACTTTCCGTGTGATTTGACGTTGTCGGCGCTGATGCCATACACCGGCACGTTTATCTGCTCGAACTTTGGCAAGTTGTCGCGGAACTCGCATGCTTCAACCGTGCATCCAGGCGTATCATCACGCGGATAGAAATACAGCACGAAGCGCCGGCCCAGCACATCCTTCAACGACACCGGTCCATGCTCAGAATCCAGCGTAAATTCGGGAATGAAGTCACCTACTTTCAACATTGCAACACCTTAACCCCTGAACATGTGACGCACATTAAAGTCGCATCATGCGCCGGCATCGTTATTCGCCCGCCCCGCGCCAGCCGGCGGCAAGGGAATCGCAATCTCATTCAACTCGTCCTGCATGTCGCGCGTTAGGTCGGCTTCTTTCTGCGCCTTGCGGGCAGCGCGCTGCTCCTGCAGTGCATCGCGCTTTTGCACAAGTTTGCCGGCCATCTCGCGGCCACGCTCCAGCGCCTTGTCGTACATGGCCTTCAATCCGTCGCGCGAAATCGCCTGGCCATTTACCGCATAGAGATATACCGCCTCGCCAACGGCCAGAGTGCCGGCGAAGGCTACAGCCACCTTCGGCAAAATACCCAGCCCTGGCAGCAGCCCTATCAGACTGCGCGCCGCCTGCCGCAACACAAAGCCGCCGCCGATCACGCCGGCGATCTCCGGCATCACACTCTTGAAGTCGCTCTGCATGCCCATCGCCAGCGCGATCTTGTATGCCATCACCGCTTGATTCTTGGTCAGAATGACCGTGTCAGCAACGGTGAGCGGCAGGCCAGTGACGGGGTTGATTTCGAGGATGCCGGTGCCGAGGCTATAGGCTGCATTGGCAACTGCCACATCTTCGATCAGCGCCCTGACCACCGGTTCGCGGAACGCCGGCAGATAGCGCGCCAGCGCCAGTTCGTCGATGGCGCGCCTGTGCCGCACAGCCTGCGTGATCTGCTTCAGCGCAACCATCTCGTCCAGGGTGCCGTTGACGAGCGGCAAGGTGATGGCATTCTGCGGCGGCATGATCTCTTGCGTGGGCGGCAGCGGTGTTGCGGGCGTTTGCTGCTCCTGCAGATAGCACAGCAGCACCGGCACGCCGGCTGCAATCAACGCATTCTGCACACGCAACTCTTCAACGTTGTTCGCGTCGGCGCGCGTGATGATGAAGACAAAATTCGCGCGCGCCAGTTGCGCGCTCGCGCTCAGTGGCAGACTGATGGAAGCGCGATATGCCGGCATTTCATGCTGGCGCGGGCCGCGATACATCAGCGCAGAGAGATAGTCGGCGAAGGCGGTGTCGCGGCTGGCAAAGGCGATGACGAAGGGCGTCTCTGCGGCATCGCGCATGGGCCGCACGTCCACTTCCTTGATGACGTTAAAGATGGAGCCAACTGAGCCGAGTGAGGCGAGCGCGCCGAACGGCGATTTTGCCATGGGAAAAAGAAATCAGAGATTGACAGCCAGAGATTTGCATCGCGCCGCGCGCCAATCTCCAACTGCCAATCTCCAATCACCAATCGTCTTAAGACGGCTTTGACTCGCTGTCCGCCGGCTTGGTCGTGGTCGCCGGAGGCGTGGCGTCCGACTTCTTCTCGTCGCCTTCCAGACCCTTGCGAAACTCGCGGATGCTCTTGCCAAGTTCGCCGCCGATCTTGCCGATGCGGCCCACGCCGAACAGCAGAATGACGACAACCAGAATGATGATGATCTCGAGTGGCCCAATTGTTGGCATGACCTTAATTCTCCTTGCTTGCTGATTACTGGATTACGCGCATGATACCTTGCGAACCATGCGCCGGGCTATGCGCGCTTGCGCGCGATGGGTGTTGCGCACCCGCTGAAAGTTGGCTTCACTCCCTTCGATACCGTGCTTCCTCCGTCAGGCAAATAGCACCTTTACATCCACTTCATCCGCAAACAGGTTCTTTGTTCCGTTATCGCGCGGGGCAAATGACTCGCCGGCGCAGGGGGATTATATCCACGCCGCCTGCGGCCATGCGCATGCGGCTGCCCCTACAGCGCAATCGCTGCCGCAACAGCGAGCAGACACAGCACGACAAGCGCAAGGCGATTGCCCGCCGGCTTGAGCAGCGCAGCTGTGGCCCACGCAATGCCCATCACAGCCGCAGCCACCGGCTCGCGCAGCAGCACAAACGTGACCATCACCAACGCGCTGCCGGCATGTAATGGCACAGTGTCGCCGATCATCATCGCCATCAACGCCGGCCCCAACATCAGGCACGCCAGCGCCAGCCACCACGACGCCGCTGGCGTCAACACCAACAAGCCCAGCGCGAATGGCAATCCAATGACGATCAACCCTTCAGCCCACACGGCTGGCCAGCCGTTGCCTCCACACAGCGCCAGCGCAATCTGCATCACGATCAACATACCAACAGAGAGCAGCATTGCCGGCGCGCCCAGCGCAATCATCAGCGCCAGCATCACCATGCCGGCTGCCAGCGCCACGCCCAACTGCATGCCATGATGCGGCCAAAGCCACTCTCGCAGCCATGCCCCAAACTGGTCGAGGTCGTCGCTCACCTTGTCGGCATCAGAGCCAGCTTGGGTATAGGGCAAACGCCGCCCCGGCAAGCTGCGCGACCAGGCGCGCCAGGCTGCGCGTGCCGACCGCCAGTTTGTCCTCGCCAGCAGCGACCACACCACCTGCCATGCGCCGGCCAGCACTAGCGCCATCACCACGAGCTGCCATCCATCGTGCAACAGCACTCCGCCGGCGACTGCGCCACACAACACAGCGATGGCTGCGAGAAGGAAGCGAGAAGGAGAGAAAGCAGAAAGGGGAGAAAGCGTGTGGCCGCTTTCTCCCGGTTGCAGCATTGCTGTGGTGCGCGGCGTCTCAGTCAAAGTCAAGGTGAAACCGTCGGCACAGCCGTGGGCGCCGGCGTCTTGCCGTTCAACAAGAAATCGATCGCCGCCTCAAGCTGCGGGTCCTTGCCGGCCTGCGCGTCTTCGGATGAATTCACCACTGTGTAATCCGGCGTGATGCCGACGCCGTGAATCGCGCGATCCTTCGGTGTAAACCAACGCTCAATCGTGATGCGCAGTTGACCGCCATTCGACAGCATCTGCGGCGATTGCACCGAGCCTTTGCCGTAGGTTTTGTCGCCGATCAAAATGGCGCGGCCATAGTCTTGCAACGCGCCGGCGACGATCTCTGCCGCGCTGGCCGAGCCGCCATTCACCAGCACCACCATTGGGATCTCCTGCGCGATACCGGCGTCGGTCGTCTCGGTGACCTTCTTGTTGCCCTTGAAGTCGCGCTCGATCACAAATGCGCCCTTCTTCAGGAAGATGTCGCCGACGTCGAGCGCCTGCGTGAGCAGGCCGCCCGGGTTGTCGCGCAAATCGAAGATGAGCGCCTTTGGATTCTTCGCCAGGATGGCCTTGAGATCCTTCTTCAACTGCTCGCCGGCAGGCTGGCTGAAGTCGAACAAGCTGATGTAGCCAATCGAGCCGTCACCAACCATCTTGCTGGTAACGAGCGGGATGTCGATGCGATCGCGCACGAGCGTCAGCTCAAAGGCGCGCGGCTGATCGGCGCGGCGCACCTTCAGTTTTACCTCGCTGCCGCGCGGGCCGCGCACCAGCGCCGCCACCTCAGTGGTGTTCAGTCCCAGCACAGATGCGCCGTTGACCGACTCGATGATGTCGCCGGGCAGCACGCCACCCCTTTCCGCCGGCGTGCCGGGGAAGGTGCGCACGATCTGGATGCCGCCTCCATTGATCTGCTTCAAGGTCGCGCCAATGCCATCGAACGAGCCGGTGATGTCGTCATTCAAAATCTTGGCGAAGCGCGGTTCGACGTATTGCGTGAACTCATCACCCAGCGCGTTAACCATGCCTTTGATGGCGCCATCGGTCAGCTGATCGCTGTTGGGGAATTCCCCATACCATTGCTCGCGCAGCCGGCGCGTGACATCGTTCATCAGCGTGAGATTGAGTTGAGTGCCTTGCTCGGCAGCGCTGCCGATCACGCCGTTGTTCACGCCGGCTTGCAGCGTGCTGAACGGCGATGCGCCGGTAAACAGCGAACTGCCGGGTCGTGCAAACACCACGCCGACGGTGACGCCCAAAATGAAGATCAACGCACCGATAAACATGCCCAGCATGCCCAGCGCAACATTTCTTGCTGCACCCCGCGCAGCCTTGTCGTTCTTTTCCATCGATGTTTTCTACCTCATCGCATCGCGCAGCACCTCGACTGCGCGTTGCAGTTGCGCCTCAGCATCGCCGGCTGCCGGCACATCCGGCGTCAGCCCCACGCCATCCAGCGCGCGCTTGTTCGGCGTAAACCACTTGGCTGTGGTCACGCGCACCGCCGAGCCATCGCTGAGTTCAAAGATCAACTGCACTGAACCCTTGCCATAGCTCTTTTCGCCCACAAGTGAGCCCCGTTTATAGTCTTGAATCGCGCCGGCCACAATCTCGGATGCGCTGGCCGAATTGTTGTTGATCAACACGACGACCGGCTTGCCAGCAGTCAGATCGGCCATGCCGGCTTTTACGTTAAAGACGATCTCGCTGCCATCGCGCTTCTTCTCGAAGGCCACTGCGCCGTCGCCCACAAACTGGCTGGTCACATCCACCGCTGCCGAGAGCAAGCCTCCGCCATTGTCGCGCAGATCGATGAGATAGCCGTCAACGTTCGCGGCGTGCAACGACTCGATGGCATCCCGCATCTCCTGGCCGGTGCGCTCGGTGAAGCTGTTGATATGCAGATAGCCAATCAGCGCATCCTTGCCGGCGACGGTGGTCGTGATGACGCGCGACTCGACTGATGGCACCGGAATGATGGCGCGGGTGATGGTGAATGCCAATCTCTCGTTGCCACGCTGCACCTCAATCGTGACCTGCGTGCCTGGCTCACCGCGAATGCGCGCCACCTCTTCAAAGGCGGTGTCCTTCACCAGCGCCACGCCGTCGATGCTGATGAGGATGTCGCCCGCTTTCACGCCGGCCTTGGCTGCCGGCCCATCCTCGCGCGGCGACAGCACAACCTCGCCCTTGTCGTTGCGGCCGAGGATCACGCCGATGCCGCCGAACTGCCCGCGCATGTGATCGCGTTCGATGCTGCGGGTTTGCGGCTCGCTGAAAAGAGTGAAGCGGTCGTCCAGCGTCGCCAACGCGCCGCGAATGGCGCCATATTCGCGCACCGTGTCACTGGGCACAACGCCGACGAAGCTCTCCTCGACATGCTGCCACGCCTCATCAAACAGGTCGCGCGAGGAAGTTGCGCGCGCAGCCGGCAAGTTGGTCGGCACGAAGGTGCGCGCCAGGAAGCCGGCGCCGAACATCAGCCCGCTCCACAGCACAATCACCACTGCCGCCAGTGTTTTTTCAAGCCGCGTCATCGCCGGCGAAGGATGCCACAATCAACCAAGAGTTTGATGAGAGCAACTTGATGCGCGTGCAAGCGCGATGTTAAGAAAACACCACACCGTCGGTTCATCACCATTCACCGCCGGCGTCGCCGGCGCAGCCATGCGCCCAGCACTGCCGCCATCGGCATCACCGCCACGACGCATGCGATGCCAACCAGCAACGCTTCACTCGGCCCGATCATTACAAACCGGTTGGCAAATCGATGAAGACAGTTTGCAGGCTGAATTGCCCTTCCAGGTGCCGCGCCAGCGCCTTCACGCCAACAGTCTCGGTGTTGTAATGGCCACCATAGATCACGTGGATCGGGCGCTCGGCAACCTGCTGGTGCCAGGTGTGGCTGGTCTCACCGGTGATGAGCGTGTCAGCGCCGGCGGCGATGGCGTCGTCGATCAACGTCACGCCGAAGCCACTGCACACCGCCACGCGCCGCGCACTCCCCTCCCCCGCTGTGAGAGGGGCCAAGGGCGAGGGCTGCACGCGATTGCCCTGCCCGATCTGCGCTTCCAGCCGCATGTTTAACGCACTGAGCGGTGTTGACGCCGGCAGATTTCCGATGAAGCCGATGGCTGTGCCCTTGTAGTCGCCCCACGGCTGGATGTCTCGCAGGCCGGCGATGCGCGCCAGTTCGATGTTGTTGCCCACCTCAGGATGCGCATCCAATGGGATGTGGGACGCGTACAGGCCGCAGCCGGCGCAAAGCAAGGTCTTCACACGCGCGAAGTGCGGGCCGGTGAGTTGAATGTGCTCCGACCAGAACAGGCCGTGATGCGTGATGAGCAATTGTGCGTGCTCAGCAATCGCGCCTTGAAACGAGGCCAGGCAGGCATCGACGGCGAAGGCGACGCGGGTGACGTCATCGCCGGCGGGTTGCACCTGCAGGCCGTTGTTGCTCCTATCGGCATAGCGACTCACTTGCAGGTAATCATCGAGATATGTGACCAGTTCGCGCCATTTCATGGGTGGAATGTTAATCGCAGTTGCGCGCGCGCCTTTGCGAGAGGTTACTTCCTCTCAAACAATACGAATGGCCCGTTCTCGCCGATGTACTGATAATTCGCTTCGACGTAGCGATTGATCTCTGGCGACGATTTCCATGTCTCGATGAAACGCGCTTCGAGGTAGGGGAAGCCATCCTTGGTAAGGATGAAGTAACGCGGCGGGTTGCGCATCAGTTCATCCAAATAAATCTGCGCAAGCGCAGCGCGCATCTGCGGATCACGCGCTTCTGCCGCCCAACGCACATACGGAAAGCGCGTCGCGTTTGGCAGCTGTGACAAAAAATACACGTCCGGCGCGTCGCTGAATATGGCGATACGGTCACCGGCGCGCGCATTCTGGCGCAGGAATTCAGCCATCTGCCATATCGGTGCTTCACGCGATTGCAGGTAGAGCGCAGCCGGCGTCTCGCGCCGCACAATCATGTTCTCATAGCCATCGCGCATCCACGGCCACAGCGCAGCCAACATGCCGGCCACCACCAAGATCACGCCGCCGGCAGCACCGAAACGCGCCGAGCGCGGCACACGCAGCGCCAGCGTCGCGCCGGCCAGTAGCGCCATCGGCGGCAGCCAGATGATGAAGTGATAGCGATACGAATGCCCCTGCCAGATGTTCAGCAAGACGGCGATCAACAGCCAACCGACCAGCAGCGCGCCGGCCTTGCGCTGCGCTCGATTGATCAGTGTGCCCAACGCGCCAATCATCACGAGCAGCATGAGGATGGGATAGCCGCGCCCGAGCCATTCCACCTGCGGCACGGTGTCTTTGAAGCCGGCGGTGGGCGTGCTGCCGATGCGCACGAAGGCGTCGACCTCAATCACAAACAAACCCGTCAGCCATTGCCAGCGCTCGGCCAGCGGCACATTGTTGAATTGTGTGAGGGCGTAGCGCAGATGCAGCAGCCAATCCGGCCATGCGCCGGCAATCAGGATCAGCAGCACACCGCCGAAGAGGGCCGCGCCTGCGCCAAACAGCAGCGCGCCGGCCAGTTTCACGCCATCACGCCTGCGCTCCGCCCACCACAGCCACAACGCCAGAAACGGCGCAAAGATGACAAAAGGATATTTGAACCAGAACAGCGCGCCGGCGAGGATGCCGCTCAACATCGCATATCGAGCGCCAGGCGATGAACGCTGAGATACGATCCATGCCAGCAAGGCAGCCAGCACGAAGAGCAGGTTGGCGAAACCTTCGGCCTGCGCGTGGCTCCAGTAATTCAGCGTCAGGTTCATCAGCCAGAGCAGCGCGCCGGCGATAAGCGCAGGCAGCCACTGGCCAAACACGCGCCACGCCAGCACCGCCACCCCGATGCACGTCGCTGCAATCCACAGCAGGTTGAAGGTTTGAATAGCCGCCGGCGTTGGTGAGAGTAGCGAGGGAATCGCGTAGAGCATCGGCGTGAGCGGACCGCGCGCATCCCAGCAATCGCGGAAGAACACGCCACCGCGCCGCAGCACATCGGCGCATGCAGCAAAGGCACTTTGATCGAACCACAACGGATAGCCGATCTGTTGAAAGCCCGTGAGCGCCATCAGCAGCGCCACGCCGAGGGCAAAGAGGGTGAGTGGGAGTCGCCGGCGCACGCGTCACTCCTTGCGCCTGAACAGCAGAAACGGCCCGTTCTCGGCTTCATATTGGTAATGCGCCTCGACGTAGGCGTGCAAATCCTCAAGGCGCTTCCAGTCGTCAATATGCCGCACACCCTGCCACGGGTAGTCATCCTGCGTAATGATGAAGTACTTGGGCTGGTTGCGCTGCATCCCCTCAAGAAATTGCCGGCCAAAGGACTCATTCGTGCGCGAGCCGTGCGCCGGCGCCCACACGTCGGCAAACGGGAAACGCGTGGCATTGCGCCGGTCGCTCAACATGTAGACCCACGGCGCATCGGCGAACAGGGCGATGCGGTCGTCGGGCGTCGTGTGCGCATCGATGTAATCGGCCACCAACAACTGCGGCGCAACACGGCTTTCGAGGTGAATCTCACGCAGCGATTTGCCCTGCGCAATCACATTCGTGTAAGCGTCATTCACCCAGGGCAACATGCGCAGGCCAAGCAGGACAAAGGCGGCCACAGCAAGGGCAATTGCAAAGACGCCCGCGACCCGGCGCCAGCCACGCTCGCGCAGCCAAAGCAGGCCGGCAGCCACGCCGATGCCGGCAGCCATTGCCACCGGCGCGTGCAAAATGGTGAAGTGGTATTGCACATACTTCGCCTGCCATGCCACCACACCGAGGCCGGCGATGAACACCAGCAGCACATACAGCCAGCCGATCTTGTCCTCGCCCCAGCCCTCTCCCAAAGCGAGAGGCCGGCGACGAGGATGAACAAGCGCCGCCGCCAGCCCGATCCCTGCCAGCACAAACAAGAAAGGGAACCCACCACCCAAATACGTCATCTGCTGCACGGTAGCCTTGTAGTCGCCCGTCAGGTCGGCGCCATTGTCAGTGAAGCGCCACAGGAACTGCACGACTTCAGGGAAAGTACGCGGCGGGCCAAGCGGGAAAAGCTCACGAAAAACGCCGGCCTGCTCGACCAGCGCAGAGATGCCGCCGGCGAGCGCAAAATACAGCAGCCCTGCCGCAGCGACAATGACGACGCCGGCGCTGTAGACCAAGCCTCGCGCCAGCACAGTCTTGAATTCCCTCTCGCGCAGCCATGCGTGCACGAGCAGCGCGAGGCCAATGGCAACGATGAACAGCGCAAAGGTGTATTTGAACCACAGCAGCACGCCCGCGCAGATGCCGGCCAGCACTGCATCTCGATTGATGCGTGCGGCATTGGCGCGCGCGCTCTTCCACGCCAGCAACATGGCCAGCACGATGAACAGATTTGAAAATGTCTCGGCCTGGTTCATTGACCAGAAGTTGATGCCGGCATAGATCAACCAGTAGAGCGCGCCGGCCGGCCACGCCGCCAGCGGGTGAAACATGCGCGCCGTCACAATCCCAACCAGCACCGCCGTGAGCGCCTGCCACAACAGCACAAAGGCCGTGACGCCGACGGTGGTGAATGACAAACTGAGCGGAATGGCATAGAGCGCCATCACGCCCGGCCCCTTGCTCTCGAAGCAATCGCGGATCGGCACGCCGCCGCGCCGGATCACGTCGGCGCAGGCCGAATAGATGCCCTGATCGTGGCCGAAGGGGTAGATCAATTGCGGCGCGGCGAGGATGGCGAGTGCAAGGATGGCGACGATGGCGAGAGCGCTGAGCGCGACGCGCTGTGGTGTGCCGGCGATAAACGACATTGAGCAAATTCTATCGTCTGAAACCAGTAGAATGCCGGCGATGGCTTCCTCACCGCCCTTTGCCCCTGGTGAAACTGCCCACACTGCTTTGCAGTTACCGCGCATGACGCGCATCACCGCCATCCAGCGCGAGACGCCGCTGGTGAAGACATTCGTGTTCGACACCGATATCGACGCCCAGCCCGGCCAGTTCATCATGCTGTGGCTACCCGGCGTGGACGAGAAGCCCATGAGCATCGCCGGCATGCGGCCGCTCACGATCAGCGCCGCAAAAGTGGGGCCGGCGACGACAGCGTTGCACACGCTGAATGCCGGCGACTGGGTGGGTTGGCGCGGGCCGTTTGGCAAGCCGTATCAGCTTGAGCGCGAGCGGCATGCGCTGATGGTCGCCGGCGGCTACGGCAGCGCGCCGCTCTTTGCGCTGGCAAAGCAGGCACTGGCAAATCACATGCGCGTCACGGTCGCCATTGGCGCGCGCATTGCCGACGAGTTGCTGTACGCCGAGCGCTTCGCCGAGATCGGCGTCGACCTGCTGCTCAGCACCAACGATGGCTCGCGCGGCACACGCGGCTTTGTGACAGATGCCATTGCGCAACACAGCGCGCTGCACGATGATGAATGCACGGTGTATGCATGCGGCCCTGAACCGATGCTGGTGGCGCTGCACGCGCTGTGCCGCCGGCGCAACTGGCATGGTCAGCTCAGCGTGGAGCGCTACATGAAGTGCGGTTTTGGCGTCTGCGGCCAGTGCGCGCTGGATGACTTGCTGGTATGCGTGGATGGACCGGTGATGTCGCTCGACCAGCTTGACGGGAAGCAGGATTTCGGCCGCTGGCATCGCGGCCAGACTGGCCGCAAGTTCGAGATTTGAACCATGTTGATCATCAAAAATGGCACGCTGGTGAGCAGCGCCGGCTTGCGCGCGGCCGATGTGCTGATCGACGGCGAGCGCATCGCCGAGGTCGCGCCAGCGCTCGCGACACAATATCCGAGCGTGGAATCCGTCGATGCCGCCGGCCTGCTGGTCTTCCCGGGACTCATCGATCCGCATACGCACCTGCGCGAACCGGGTGGCGAGCACAAAGAAGATTTTTTCAGCGGCACCTGCGCGGCGCTGGCCGGCGGTGTGACAACCGTGTTCGCCATGCCCAACACCGCGCCGGCGGTGATCGACGCAGCCTCGCTCGACCGCGCGCTTTCACTGGCGGCGAGCAAGGCGGTGTGCGATTTCGGTCTTTTCCTGGGCGCGACAAACACCAACGCGCAACTCAAAAACCAGAGTCCGCAACTGCGCGAGTGTGGCTTGAAGATCTACATGGGCAGCAGCACGGGCGACTTGCTGGTGGAGCATTTCGCCGAACAATACGAACACTTCGCGCAGTATCCGCGCGAGCGTGTGATTGCGGTGCATGCTGAGCATGAGCCGGCGGTGCGTTACTTCGCACAGCACGGGCAGCGCCGGCCACCGATTTGCGCCGAATTGGAAACTGCTCGCGCTGTGGCAATGGCTGCGCAGTGCAATCGCAGGTTGCACATCTGTCACCTCAGCACACGTCGCGAAGTCGAGATCGTCGCCACAGCCAAAGCGCGCGGCGTGCCGGTGACCTGCGAGTATTCGCCCCATCACCTGTTTTTATCGACGGATGTCTTTCAGCAAGCAGGCGAGAGACGCCTTCTCCCTTCGCTGCACGAGATGAATCCGCCCTTGCGCGACCCACAGCACGTCGCATTTTTGTGGCAGCACTTGCAGGTGGCTGACTGCATCGCAACAGATCACGCGCCACACACGATGGATGAAAAGCGCAGCGCAAAGCCGCCAATGGGCACGCCCGGGTTGGAGACCATGCTGCCGCTGCTGTTGACCGCCGCGCGCGAGGGCCGGCTCTCGCTGCAAGACATCGCACGCCTGTGCTGCGAGGGGCCGGCAGATATCTATCGCATTCCGCGCAAAGGTAGAATGGAGCGCGGCTGCGACGCCGACCTCACGCTGGTTGACCCAAACGACGCATGGATCATTGGTGAACGACCACTGTTCACCAGATGCAACTGGACGCCGTTTGCTGGCTGGCCGGCGCATGGTTCGGTAAAGCAAGTGTTTGTGCGCGGCCGACTCGCTTTTGCAAACGGCAGAATCTTGGCCGAAAAAGGCTGGGGCAGGTGCGTTGAAAATTGACTCGGCAGTCGAGACTTTTACAATTCTTATTCGGATGACCCGCACGTTCACCTCCCCCACTGCCAACCGCGTACTGGTGCTGATGGCGCTGCTGGCGCTCACGCCGGTGCTGTTGCTCGTGGTGGAGTTGCCAACGCGCAACCTGTCGTTGAATTTTCTCGGCTCGGCGCTCAGCATCCAGCTCGGCACTGACTCGCTGCTGATCCTGTTCCTGCCAGTGATCGCCATCGCCGGCACTGATTGGGTGCTGCGCGATCACCCCGATGTGCAAGCCGGCGAAGTGCCGTTTTTGTTTCCGTTCTGGATGGCGCCCGGGCTGGCGGCGCTGGCGCTGGGTTTGCTGCTCGCGCGCATCCCAGCGTGGCTGTTGTGGATCGCGGTGCTGTTGATCGGCGTGGTTTTGATCGGCATCCTCGTGCAGGCTGAATACATCACCATCTCGCCCAATACGCCGTCGTATGCCATCGCCCGCCTCACAGTCACCGGCCTGAGCTATCTCATCGCATTTGGTTTGTTCACACTGATCTACAGCACGCGCACGCGCAGTGTTCTGAGCGCCGGCACCATCACCCTGGTGGCGATTGCGCTCTCGCTCGACCTGCTTGCGCCGCACATCATCGGGTTGAAGCCGGCCGCGCTGCACGCCGCCATCATCGGCTGGCTGGTGGGACAGGCGACATGGGCGCTGAACTATTGGAACGTGTCGAACTGGAGCGCCGGCGTCATTCTGATGGCGCTGTTCTACGTCACCATCGGCCTCGCGCAGCAATCATTTCAGGGCCGGCTCACGCGCAATGTGCTGATCGAGTTTGCCGTTGTCACCCTTATTGCCTGCGCTGTGGCATGGCAACTGGCAAACGTGCGATAAGGCACGAAAGACAAAAGCAGCGGTGTGGTCAGCCAATAGCGATCATCAAATCACTCAGCATTCAGAACTGATATGTCAGACGCAGCACTGGTCATCGGGGCAGCAAACTTCGACATCAAGGGGCGCATGTTGCACGCGCCCGTCATCACGTCGTCCAACTCGTCAGCCATTCGCACCAGTTTCGGCGGCGTGGCGCGCAACATCGCCGAGAATCTGGCGAAGCTCGGCACGCCAGTGACGTTGCTCACAGCGGTCGGTGATGACTATGCCGGCGAAGACATCCTCAGCGATGCCGCTGACATCGGCATCGACGCTTCGCGCGCCATCATCGCTGAAGGCGAAACCACCGGCACCTACCTTGCCGCGCTCGATCAGGGCGGCGACCTCTTCCTCGGCCTCGATGACCTGCGCGTGCTGAGGCATATCACGCCGGACTACTTGCGCCTGAACCGCGATGCCTTTCGCGAATGCGGCATAGTCGCTTTCGATCTCAACCTGAGCGAGGCGGCAATGCTGACTGCCATTCAGATGGCGCATGAATATAACAAACCGGTGTGTGTGGATCCGACCAGCACGGTGCTGGCCGGCCTGCTGCGCCCGCACCTGCCGATGGCCAACATCATCACGCCGAACATCGCCGAGGCCGAGGCTTTGCTGCGCTGCCCGCCGATCATGAATGCAAATGATGCGCAAGTCGCAGCGCGACAGCTGGTGGCGAATGGGGTTGAGGTGGCGGTGATCACACAGGCTGAGAGCGGCGCATGCTATGCCACCGAGAACGAGAGCGGTCAGTTCCCTGCCTTGCGCGTGGATATCGTGGACACCACCGGCGCCGGCGATGCGCTCACCGCCCTGGTCATCTTTGGCCAGCTCAACGGCTTGTCGATCGGCGACTCGCTACAACTCGGCTTGCGCGCAGCGGCGCTCACGCTGCGCTCCCCCGAAACCGTTGCGCCTGAACTCAGCCTCGACCGGCTGTACAGCTTTGGCGACGAGCCAAGATGAGCAGCATCAGCGCGGAATGCCTTTCGACACAGGGCGCAAAGGCGCAGAGTCGCAGCGATACGCTTTTTGCCCTCATTAGCACCTTGCGCCTTAGCATCAAAAATCTGTGGACACAACATTTAACGACAAGAACGCAGTTTTGAGGCTGCCCGAATTTCGCGCGCTGCTCGGTTCGCGGCTGGCCAGCGCGCTGGGCCGCTCCATGCTCGCCACGGTCATCGGCTTTCAGGTCTATACCATCACGCGCGACCCGCTCGCGCTCGGCTGGCTCGGCCTGGCCGAAGCGATTCCGGCGCTCAGCCTCGCGCTGTTTGGGGGTCATTTTGCCGACCGGCACGACCGCCGGCGCATCGTCATCATTACCGGCATCGCCTCTTCCATCTGCATGCTGATGCTGATGGCGCTGTCGCTCGCCACCGCCCATATGACGCTGCTCGCCATCCTTGGCGTGGTGTTCATCGCCGGCATCGCCTCGGGCTTTTCGTCGCCGGCGATGTCGGCCTTCGAGATGCAAGTGATCCCCCTGGAGCATTACGCCACAGGCGCATCGTGGCAGAGCAGCATGTGGCAAGCCGGCGCGATTTTGGGGCCGGCCATCGGCGGTTTCGCCTATGCCCTCCTCGGACCTGCCAACACCTACCTCGTCATTGCCATCCTGGTTGCCATCTCAGTCGCGTGCATCTGGGTGATTGCGCCAAAGCCGCTGCCGGAATTCCACGAAGAAGAGACCATGCGGGAGAGTCTCTCGAAAGGCGTGCGCTTCGTCTTCAAGAACCAGTATCTCGTCGGCTCGATGGCGCTCGACCTGTTCGCGGTGCTATTTGGCGGCGCGATGGCAATGCTGCCGATTTTTGCGGAGGAGATTTTGAAGGTGGGGCCAGTTGGCCTCGGCTTCTTGCGCATGGCGCCTTCAGTGGGAGCGCTGGGGGTCATGTTGCTGGCCACCCGCCGGCCACCCACGCATCGCGCCGGCCGCAACCTGCTGGTGTGTGTCGCCGGCTTCGGCGTCAGCATGATCGTGTTTGCCCTGTCGCAAAACTTCTGGCTGTCGTTGCTTGCGCTGTTCTTCAGCGGCATGACCGACGGCATCAGCATGATTATCCGCAGCGTGATCGTGCGAGTGATGTCGCCAGCAGACATGCGCGGCCGCGTGGCAGCGGTGAGCATGGTGTTCATCGGCGCGTCGAACGAAATCGGCGCGCTGGAAAGCGGCGTGGCAGCGCGCCTGCTGGGCGCAGCGCCGAGCGTGTTCTGGGGCGGCGTGCTGACGCTGGTCGTGGTAGGCGCGACAGTGCTGGCGGCGCCCAAGCTGCGCCGGCTGAAGTTTGATGCACAGCAGAATGTGATCGAAGAAGGAGCGATGGTGACCGCGCCGGCGAAGTAAGGGCGATCGTCAACTGCCCTTGCGACGCGCATCGGCTGCATCCGCGCGCATCGTGCAAGTCACAGCCGCTTCTACAATTTACAGAGCATGGATGCAACAACCTTAAACGAACTCCATCGCCGCGTCGAGGCGCAGCGCGACAACATCATTCAATTCATGCGCGACCTGTGCGCCATTCCCAGCATGGAGTCGCAGATCAAGGCCGTCGGCGAGCGCTGCGCGCATGAGATGCGCAAGCTCGGTTTTGACGAAGTGCGCTTCGACGTTCAAGGCAACATCCTCGGCCGCGCCGGCAAAGGGGCAAAAACCATCGTCTTCGATTCGCACATCGACACTGTTGGTATCGGCGATCGCTCACAATGGAGTTGGGATCCCTTCGAAGGCAAGGTCGAAGATGGCGTGTTGTATGCGCGCGGCGCGTGCGACGAAAAAGGCAGCACGCCTGGCATGATCTATGGCATCGCAATCGCGCGCGACCTTGGTCTGCTGAATGGCTGGACGGCGTGGTATTTTGGCAACATCGAGGAATGGTGCGACGGCATTGCGCCCAACATCTTCGTCGAAGTCGACCCGCAGATTCGCCCTGACGCTGTCGTCATCGGCGAGCCGACGAAAATGCAGGTGTATCGCGGCCACAAGGGGCGCGTGGAGATGAAGGTGACGGCGAAGGGCAAGAGCGCGCACGCTGCCAGCAACTTCCTTGGCGTCAACGCCATCTACAAGCTGCTGCCCATCATCGCCGGCATCCGCGACCTCGATCCCGCGCTGCGCTCGCACGAATTTCTCGGCAAAGGCACGATCACCGTCAGCGATATGCGCGTCAGCACCGTCAGCATCAACGCGGTGCCGGATGAGGCGACGATCTTCATCGACCGTCGCGTGACTTTTGGCGATACGGTGGAAAGCGCATTGGCCGAAGTGCAGGCGATCATCGACCTGAGCGGCGAGCGCGATGTGACGCTGGAGATGCTGACCTACGACGAACCAAGCTGGAACGGCTATCGCTTCAAGCTCGACAAATACTTTCCGGCGTGGGCGCATGACGAATCACACCCGCTGGTAAGCGCGGCATTGGCGGCGACCGAGGCAGTGTTTGGGCAGCGCGCCGGCACCGGCAAATGGGCCTTCAGCACAAATGGCACCTACTGGGCCGGCAAGGCTGGAATTCCCTCGATCGGCTTTGGCCCTGGCGATGAGGTCTACGCACACAGCGTGCTGGATCAAGTGCCACTCGGTGACGTGGTGCGCGCGACTGCGTTCTATGCCGCGTTGCCGGCGTTTATTTCACAATCGTCGTAGGGACATCCG
Source organism: uncultured Anaerolineae bacterium (assembly GCA_964590135.1). Classification (GTDB taxonomy): domain Bacteria; phylum Chloroflexota; class Anaerolineae; order J036; family Brachytrichaceae; genus JBDHWI01. The sequence goes on from CAZPVX010000004.1 coordinate 37,038, forward strand.
ACGAACATCCTCCATCCAGGAATGCCCATTTATCAGGAGCAACATGGCAACACCCAAAAAGAAAGCCGCAAAGAAAACCGTCCGCCGCAAGCTGGTGGATTTGACCGGTCGCGATTTCATCAGTGACCTCGATTTCTCCATCGAAGAGACCGAAGCCGTGCTGGAACTCGCCGCACAGTTAAAAAAGGAATATCGCGCCGGCAAGCCGCACCCTCTGCTGCGCGACAAGACCCTGGCGATGCTGTTTTTCTTTACCAGCACCCGCACGCGCGGCTCATTCGAGGCCGGCATGGCGCAATTCGGCGGCCACGCCGCCTTCATCGACAGCGAGACCACCCAGATTCATCACGGCGACACGGCCAAGGAGATCGGTCAGATTTTTGGCCGCTACTTCGATGGCATCGCCATTCGCCAATGCGACTGGAATTTCGGCAACAAATACATCAACGAAGTGGCGCAGCACAGTCCGGTGCCGATTCTGAACATGCAGTGCGACGTGTATCACCCCTTTCAGATCCTGGCCGACCTGCTCACCATCCGTGAATGCAAGGGCAAGAACCTTAAAAAGAAGAAGATCGCGGTGAGTTGGGCCTATGCTGCCAGCTACCAGAAGCCGATCAGCGTGCCGCAATCGCTGATCATCCAGATGGCGCGCTTTGGCATGGACGTTGTGCTGGCGCATCCACCGGAATACAAGCTGATGCCGGAGATTCTCGCGCAGGCTGAAGCCGGCGCGCAGGCCGGCGGCGGCTCCTTCCGCATCACGCACGACATGGACGATGCCTTTGCCGATGCCGATGTGGTATATCCGAAGTCGTGGGGCTGCATGTTGACGACGAGCGATTTGCAAGAGAGCGCAGCCATCGGCAAGCGATACACCTCATGGATCTGCGATGAGCGGCGCATGGCGCTGGCGAAGCGGGACGCGATCTACATGCACTGCCTGCCGGCGGATCGCGGCCTTGAAGTGACTGATGCCGTGATCGACGGACCGCAATCGGTGGTCTACGAAGAGGCTGAAAACCGCCTGCATGTGCAGAAAGCGGTGATGGTGAAGACAATGGGCAGGAAGGTGCTGCGCGCGAAGTGACGCGCAGTGCTGCACACTGCGGCAAAGTAAAAGGGTCGGAACGCTCTAAACGTTCCGACCCTTCTCATTTTCCGTTCGCCGCATCTCAGAATGCAGTTTGCGCGCAAATTACACACACAAAATTCAGCCCTCTCAGCTCATCGCCCGTAGGTCGCGGTCATCTGCTTCAATCGCGCCTTCACGTCGTCGGTCAGCATGTCCCATGTGAAGCGCCAGTCCCAATTGTCGCCGGTGCGGCCCGGGTAGTTCATGCGCGCCGCGCTGCCCAGTCCCATCACATCCTGCAATGTCACCACGATGGTGTCGGCCACCGACATCATCAGCAGGCGAATGAGATCCCAGTGAATCTCGTGGCCATCGGTGCCGGTGTAATCCAGCACCTGTTTGCGCGGCTCGGGGTCGAGCTTCTCGAACCAGCCGACAGTGGTGTCGTTATCGTGCGTGCCGGCGTAGGCCACCGTATTGCGCACGTAGTTGTGCGGCAGGAAATTCGATGATGTGTCGGCCACAAACGCGAATTGCAGCACGCGCATCCCCGGGAAACCCAGTCCATCGCGCAGCGCCTCCACCTCAGGCGTAATCACGCCCAGATCCTCGGCGATGATCGGCAGGTCGCCCAGCGCGTCTTTGATCGCATCGAACAGGGCCTTGTTCGGCCCCTTCACCCATTGGCCGTTCATGGCCGTCGGCTCGGAAGCCGGCACTTCCCAATACGCCTCGAAGCCGCGGAAGTGATCGACGCGGATGAAATCGAACAGGGCGAATGCGCTGCGGCAGCGCTCAATCCACCACGCATAGTCGATCTTCGCCATCTCGTCCCAGCGATACAGCGGGTTGCCCCAGCGCTGGCCGGTGGGGCTGAAGTAGTCCGGCGGCACGCCGGCGACCACCGTGGGATTGCCGCGCTGATCGAGATAAAACAGATCGCGATGCGACCACACATCCGCGCTGTCATAGGCCACGAAGATCGGGATGTCGCCCATGATCTTGATGCCCTTGTCATTCGCATACTGCTTCAGCGCGTGCCACTGGTTGAAGAATTGGAACTGGTAATACTTCTGCTTCTGGATCTCATTGGCCAGCCGCGTGCGCGCGCGGCTCATGGCAGTTGGCGCGCGGCGGGCGATGTCGTCTTCCCATGCATTCCACATCACGCCGGCGTGCGCATCCTTCAGCGCCATGAACAGCGCATAATCCTCCAGCCAGCCGGCGTGCTGCGCGCAGAATTTCTCGAAGGCCTCGTGCTGCGCCGCCGAGCCATATTGCGTGAAGTGCACGAAGGACTTGTGCAAAATCTCGTGCTTGAAGTCGATCACGTCGCCATAGGCAACCTTGTGATCGTCGAACGCCGGCGTATCCTTCAGATCGGCCGCATCCAGCGCATTCTCGCGCACCAGGCGGTCGAAGTTGATGAGCAGCGGATTGCCAGCAAAGGCCGAGAAGCATTGATATGGCGAATCACCGTAGCCGGTCGGCCCAAGCGGCAGCACCTGCCAAAGCTTCTGGCCGGCCTCCGCCAGCATATCGACGAAGGCATAGGCATGCTCGTTGAATTCGCCGATGCCATACTTGCCCGGCAACGAGGTTGGATGAAGCAGGATGCCGCTGACTCTTTGCATGAATGATGTGGTGCAGGCGCGACACAACATCGAACTGTCGAGCTGTATTGCGCCTGATTTTTGTCTAACCGATTGACCGTGCGCTATTGTAATGGACATTGCCCAAAGAGATCGACCTGTTGAAAAGCCGGCCAACCAAAATACAATCTCGGTCATGAGCAACACACTCGACCCCAAACGAACCGTTGCCGAACTGCAAGACCTGCGCGCCCGCAGCAGCGATCCCAACACCGGCGGCGCAATGCGTGTGGCGTGGACCGACACCTGGCTGGAAGCGCGCAAGTGGCTGCGCGAAAAGCTCGAACAGATGCCGCTGGAAATACACAACGACGAAGCCGGCAACACCTGGGCCACCTTGAAGGGGCGGAGTAAAAAAGAGTTGCTGATCGGCGGCCATATGGACAGCGTGCCGCATGGCGGCTGGCTGGATGGCTGTCTGAATGTGCTGGCCGGCGTCGAGGTGTTGCGCCGGATCGACGCGCAATACGCCGGCAAGCCGCCGGTCACGGTGCGGCTGGTCGATTGGGCAGATGAAGAGGGTGCGCGCTTTGGCCGCAGTTTGCTCGGCAGCAGCGCATGCGCCGGCGTGAACTTCGACCCGGACGTGGAGCGCAACCGCAAGGACAAGGACGGCATCACACTCGAAGACGCCCTGAAGCGCTGTGGCGTGAACATCGACACAATGCGCAAGAGCCACAAGGAATTGAAAAATGCAGCAGCGTATCTTGAACTGCACATCGAGCAGGGGCCAGTGCTGGAAAGCATGAATCTGCCGCTCGGCGCGGTGCTTGGCACTTTTGGCGTGGAGCGTCACGCGATCAAGTTCACCGGCCAAGCTGCGCACAGCGGCAGCACACCGATGGACAAGCGGCGCGACGCACTGGCCGCGGCGGCAAAACTGGCGCTGGAGATTCGCCCCATCGCAAACAAATTCGGCGGGGTTTGCACCATGGGCAGCGTGGTGACGAAGCCGGGCATCGTGACGGCGGTGGTGGGGGAATGCGACGTCACACTCGACCAGCGCGCCCTGAGTGCGAGCAAGCTGGCCGGCATGTACCAGGCTGCACAAAAGGCCAGCAAGCAATTCGCGAAGGAAGAAAAATGCGAGGTGGCGTGGAGCCGCATCTGGAATATCGAGCCAATCTTGTTCAACAAGGATCTGATTCGCATGTGCCATGAGGCGTGCGAAGAGGTCGCCGGCAAGGGGCAGGCGCACAAGTTGCCGAGCGGTCCGCTGCACGACGCAGCAGAGGTGTCGCGCGCCGGCGTGCCGACGGTCATGATGTTCGTGCAGAGCCTGCGCGGCATCTCACACAACCCCATCGAGGACACGAAGATCGAACACATCGAGATGAGCGTGCGCGCGCTCGACAGGCTGGCCGACAAGGCGATGGCATGGATTCAAAAAGCGCATTGAACGATTGAGTCATCGCGCAATTGCCTGACTGCGCGCAATGATCCGCTGGCTCAATGATTCAAACACCCAACTCCAAAACATGGACGAGCAACAAAAAATAGTGCAGGAGCGGTTTGGGCCAAATGCCGCCGCCTACGCCACCAGCCGCAATCACGCGCAGGGGCTAAGCCTGCAACGGCTGGTGGAATTGATGCGACCAGCGCCAGACTGGCGCGTGCTGGATGTGGCAACTGGCGCCGGCCACGCCGCGCTGGCTTTCGCGCAACTTGTTCGCGAGGTCGTCGCCACCGACATCACGCCGCAGATGCTGGCGCAGGCTGAGCAACTCGCCGGCGAGCGCGGCATCACCAACCTGAAGACCGAAATTGCCGACGCCGAGCGCTTGCCTTTCGGCGCTGCGTCCTTCGACGCCGTGACCTGTCGCATCGCGCCGCATCACTTTAACGATGCGCAGCAGTTCGTTGACGAGTGCGCGCGGGTGTTGAAGGCCGGCGGCCTGCTCGGCATCGCCGACAACATCGCACCAGAAGATACGGCTGACGCAAAATACATCGATGATTTTGAGATCCTGCGCGATCCCAGCCACACGCGCTGCCTGTCGCCCAGCGCCTGGAAGACCTGCTTCGCCAACGCCGGCCTGACGCTCTTGCACGAGGACCACGTCGAGAAGCACGTCACCTTCGATGAGTGGTGCGGGCATCAAAAGACGCCGGCGAACGTGATGGCGCAATTGCGTGAAGTGCTGCTGAATGCGCCAGTCGGCGTGAACGCGCACCTCAAGCCAACCTTTATCGACGGCGTGCTGCACTTCTCGATGGTCGAAGGCGTCTTCGTTTGCAGAAAGTAAAAACGGCCCCGGGAATCAGCAATCAGTCTTGCGCAGAGATCAACCCGCGCTCGCAAAGGCACACAGGCCCTTTCTCTGCGGCTGTGCGCCTTTGCGAGGGGTGTCTACGCAAGGGGAGTTAGCAATCGACTGTTCGCCATGCGCCGGCGTGGCGCAATGAGCGAGCAAGCCGCAACTGCCGATCACTCAGCTATTTCTTGCGCTTTTTCTTCGGACCGGGCGCAGTCGAAATCACCTTGCGCACAGTCGCGCCGCCAATGAGCTTGCTGCCATCCAACGCTGTGAGATCCTTGTTCCAGTCGACCTGTGCGGCTGCCTTCTTGCCAATCTGCACCAGCTTCGGCACGGCAGCGATGTTGTCCATGCCGATTTCCTCGCCCATGTCGACGTTGTAGCGCAGAGTGTGCATGCCCCGTGATTTGTAGTGGCGGTCGATCAATTCAGTCTGCTGCTCCGCCGGTTCTTCCAACAGTTCACCCACCACCCACAGCGCCCAATCGACCAGGTTCACCGGCGCATTCACCTTCTTGTAGAAGCCGGTGCCGAGCGAGACGACGGTCGTCCGCGCCGGCGGATATTTGTCCTCCGGCATGCGCTCCTGCGATTCCACGCACGCCACATAGGCCGGGTTGCCGGCGATGCTGACACCGCCATCCACACACACGCCCACGCCCGGCACATTCCACGGCTCGAAGAACGTTGGCGCGGCAGCTGAGGCCGCGATGCAGTCGGCCAGCTTGAGTTTGCCAAATTGCTTGCCGTTCACCGCGTTGTCCTTCACAAAGTAGAAGGGCCTGCCATCACTGACGCGCACCGCCGTGAGCAAAATATCAATCGGCACTTCGTTCAGCTTCGGGTCGCCGATCTTCTCCTTGATCAAGTCGACCATCGGTTGCGAGCGGTAGCGGAACGCGCCGAGCCGCAGGATCCAATCGAGCGGATTGAATTGAAAAACGCGGTCATTCAAGTCGATGTAGATTTGCAGCGTCTCCTCCGCCGTCAACCCCATCGCCAGCGCGCCGCTGATGATGGCGCCGGTGGATGTGCCGGCCATCAACGAGAAGAAATCGCGCGAGCGCACTTTGAGTTGCCTCTCCAGCTCAATCAAGAAGCACAATGGAATGATGCCCCGAATGCCGCCGCCATCGATGGCGAGAATGCGTTTGCGATCCATAGTTTTCCCTCCTGAGCAAAATTGACCCACTCGAATTGTCTGCCGCTGCCGCACAATGTCAAAAAGCATCCGCAGTCATCTTCTCGCAAGTGGCTGCGACAGAATGCGCATGGAAATCGCCAGCGAATATCCCGGGCTGCCAGTAGAATGCGCAGGTGGACAAAAGACACCGCACATCGCGTTCTTGACGCCCACAATGCCGCCACAACATATCGTCTCGTCGACCATGAGGCATTCCCACAACACGCACCATGAATCCAGACAGTCGCCGATTAACTCTGCCCATCGTCCAGATGCTCCGCGATGAGTTTCGCGGCTATTCACGTTCCACTTTCCAGAAAGATTTACTCGCCGGCCTGACGGTGGCAGCAGTGGCATTGCCGCTGGCGCTGGCCTTCGGCATCGCATCGGGCAGCACGCCGGCCGCCGGCTTGGTCACAGCCATCCTCGCCGGCGTCATCATCGGCGGCCTGTCCGGCTCGCCATTCCAGATCAGCGGACCGACCGGCGCGATGTCGGCGGTGTTGATCATCGTCGCCAACCAGCATGGCGCGCAGGCGCTATTCGTGGTGGGATTGATGTCTGGCATCATGATCCTGCTGGTCGGCATCTTCAAGCTTGGGCGCACGGTGCTGCTCATCCCTCGGCCCGTCATCACCGGCTTCACCAGTGGCATCGCCATCATCATCTTCGTCGGCCAGTTGGGCAACCTGTTCGGCACAAACGTTGCGCCGGCAGATGTGCCGCTGCTCACGGCAATGGGCGTGAGCGATGAGAGCACCATCCTGAAATTGCTGGGGTTTTTACGCTTCGATTACCCCATCAACTGGCAAACGGTGATCATCGCCGCCGGCGTCATGGCAGTGATGTTTCTGCTGCCAAAACAGATTGCGCGGCGCATTCCAGGCGCGTTGCTCGGCCTGATCATCACCACAGCTCTCGTGTTTGCGCTGGGTTGGCAGGCGCCGATGATCGGCGTCATCCCGAACTCGATTTTGCTGGATACACGGCTGGCGTTTGACGCGAACGCGCTGCTGAAAATGCCGCAGTTGATCACGCCGGCGCTCAGCGTGGCTGCGCTCGGCGCAATTGAGTCACTGCTGTGTGGCGCAGTGAGCAGCAAGGCCACCGGCAAGAAGATGGATGGCGACCAGGAATTGATCGGGCAAGGCATCGGCAACATGATCATCCCGTTCTTTGGCGGCGTGCCGGCCACTGCTGCCATCGCCCGCACCAGCGTCGGCATCGCCAGCGGCGGACAGACGCGCATGATGAGCATCGTGCATGGCGTGACGCTGCTGCTGTGCGCGCTGCTGCTGGGGCCGGTGCTGGCGCACGTGCCAATGGCTGCGCTGGCCGGCGTGTTGATGGCGACAGCGATTCGCATGAACGAGTGGGGCGAGATTCGCTGGATGTTTCGCCATCGCTTCAAGAGCGCCATCGCGCTGTTCTTTGTCACCATGTTTGCCACCGCGCTGCTGGACCTGACGCAGGCCATCATCATCGGCGTCGGCTTGAGCGCGCTGTTCTATGTATATCGCTCCAGCATCGTCACGGTGACGCGCAAAGACGTGGATGTGGAATTGCTGCAGGCGCGCGGACACGCCATCGACAGCACCCATCCCGACATTAGTGTGGCCTACATCACCGGCCCGCTATTCTTCGCCGCCACGCAGGCATTCCATCGCGAATTCGACAACCACCGCGGCAATCGCGTGTTGATCTTGTCGATGCGCGGCGTGCCGCTGATTGATGTGAGCGGGCTGGAGTTGATCGAGGAAGTGCTGGAGCGACAGAAGCGTTGCGGCGGCGAGTTGATGCTGTGCGCGGTGCAGCCGGCGGTGAAGCGCATGCTGGATCGCTCGCGACTGACAGAAGAGATCGGCGAGCACAACATCTTCTGGGCAGCCGACGCGGCAATTCTTGAGGCGAACCGCCGGCTGGGTGTGAGCTAATGTTGACTCACAGGACAAACGGCGGCCTCTGTAATACCATTCGAACAACATCGCAGAGCGTCTTGCGCGCATGTGATGAGCCTGCCATGAAAAGCGACCACCACGAGCAGGTGCAGAATCTGCTCAAGAACCTGGCCATGTTTGCCGAAGTGCCTGATTCGGTCATCGCCATGCTGGCGGCGCATTGTGTCATCACCCACTATGCCAAAGATGCGCTGGTATTCGAGCAGGGCGATCCCTGCCATGGCGTCCGATTTGTCTTGTCAGGTCGGGTCAAGATCATCTTTCAGGATGTAGATGGACGCGAAGTGATCCTGGAGATGATTCAGCCTGGCGAGGTGTTTGGGGGCGGTGTGCTTTTTTTTGAGCGCCAGCCGGCCACTGCCCGCACCGCCGAAGCTGCCACCTTGTGCAACTTGCCGCTCAATATCTATCAAGAACTCATCACGCAGCACGCCGGCGTTGCAATCCGGTTGCTGCGCATGCTGGGTCAGCGGCAATACTCCATGCTCAGAACGCAGGCTTTGATCGGCGAGCGCGTAGAACGACGCATCGCCCACATTCTGCTCATGCTGGCAGATCGTTGCGGCTATCCTGATCCCGAAGGCACGCTGATCGCCATGCCTCTTTCGCGACAAGATCTGGCGGACATGGCCGGCACCACGCTCGAATCGGCCATTCGCATTCTGTCTCGTTTTGCGCGAGAGAAGTGGATCCACACCGATCGTGGCGGCTACATCATCATTCAACAGCGCCAGCATCTGGCGGCAATTGCTCAGTCCGATTAGGCTGTTGGGTCAGAGCGGCGCAGCAAGCCGGTGAATCGCCCTTGCAGGCCGGCGTTTCATGCGCGATCCACCCGCCGCAGTTGTGGCATCGCACGCCTCTCATGTAGCACCACACTTCCACCTCCGGCTCGCCGCAGTGCGGGCAGGTCACGTAATCAGGGTAGGGATCAGGCAATGGCAGGCAGGCGCGCTGTACAGCGCGCCTGCCTGTGTCGGGTGGCTGCTGTGTTGCAGGCTGCGAAGACAAAGGCTCAACGCCTTTCTGCCCTTCCTGGTCAGGGTGTTCAGTCGCATCTGCCATGCAACGCTTCCTACTTCAATGGAGAGCAAATCCGGCAGATTCGCTCGCCTACTTCAGCGTGCGGACGAAGGCGACGATGTCGGCCAGGTCCTGATCGCTGAGCGCAGGGTTGCCCCCCTTGGGCGGCATATCGACCTTGGTCGTATTGAGCGGATCGGTGGCCGGTCGCCCCTTCTTCAGGAAATCGACTGCCTGCTGATCCGTCAAGTCGGCAATGAACTGGTTGTTGTGCAAATCCTTGCCCAAGCCAGTCATGCCCTTGGCATCGGCGCCGTGACACGAGGTGCAGGTCGTGCCAAATTTAGCCTTGCCATTTTCAACATTGCCACCCAGGCTGCCCGCCGCCGTCGGCGCAACGGTAGGCGCAGCTGCCCCTCCACCACCACAGGCCGCGAGTAATGCCACTGTTGCCAGGGCGATGGCTGGAAGAAAGATTCGTCGATTCATGTGTGTGTTGTCTCCTTGAAAAACTAGAATAACGGTGAACGATGGCCTGTTAGGGCCTGTTAATGCAGGCGCACATGCACGTCGGCGCGCATTTCATCAAAGTTGAGCACCCTGCCGCCGGCCTTTGTGGCGTAAGCCTCTGCATCGGCCTTCACGGCGAAGGCAGCCAGCCCATGCCCCATTGGGGACTTGATGCCGTCACTATGCACGTAAAACGCCGGCTCGGCGCGAATCCACGCCTCGGTGTTGTAGTCATGCACGAAGTAGGCCGCCACCTGCTGATCAGGGCGGTCCATGTGATACATCATCATGTCGCCGATGTCGTCGAACTTGCGTGTTGTGCCGTCCTTCAGCACTGTGGCGCTGGCAAAGCGCGCCTCGCTGATGACCATGCCGCACTGCTCGCACATGTCACGGCCAAACGCAATCTCGGGTGGCTGCGGCTCTCCCGACTGTGCGCCGCCACAGCCGGCGCTTGCAATGGCGACAATCGTCATCGCCGCGCCGCAGGACATGCAGCGCATGAAGCCGCGCCGCGAAAAGGTTTTGCTTGCCAACAAATTCATAGATCACCCTGTCGCGCAAAGCGGAGATAGGAGAGTCCGAACGCTGCCAGCACCCACGCCAGCAGCAAACCCATCAGCACGGCCGGCAGTCGCTCGCCAAACTCGAACACGGCGTATTGCCCCACCGCGCCCAGCGTATCCAGCGTGCTGCGCAGGCTGTAGATCGCGCCCAGTTTGAACACCTGCAGCGGATTCAGCACCAGCAGCCCAAACAGCGTCTCGGGTGTGGGGCGCAACGACAGCGCCACCGCAATCACACCGAGGTCGGTGAAGAACACCAGCACCAGCCACGTGATGAGCGCTGCGCCGATGGCAGTGGCGCTCTTGCGCACCAGCGTCGAGATCAACACGCCGATGCCAAGCGAGGCCAGCGCGAGCAGCACGGTGTAGCCGGCCAGCGCGAGAAAAGAGAAGGCATTGCCGCCGCCGGCTGTCGCCAGTGCGATGGCAGCCAACCCATAGCCCACTGCGATGGCTGCGATCACTGCGAGCGTCAGGCCAAGCATGGTGCCAAAGAAAACCTCAGCCCGATTCACCGGCTGCGAGAGCAGATACAGCAACGTGCCGCGCTCTCGTTCGCGCACCAGCGAGCCGGCGCCCAGGCTCAGACCGAGCAGCGGCACAAACAGCAACAACGCGTTGATCAGGCTGGCCGCCGTGCGGCCAAATCCGCCCAGCCCCGCGTACCCCGCCGACGCCAGGCTTGCGCCCGACAAGGCGATGCTAAGCGCGGCGAAACCTGCGGCGTAGAACATCAACCACCTGTTGCGCAGCGCCTCGCGCAACTCGCGCCGCGCAATGATCCAGACCAGTTTCACTTCCACGGCTGTCCACGCTCCATCTCAAAATCCAGCACTGGGATGCCGTTCTCGCCCAGCACGTTCAGTGGCTTCATGCGGTCTGTGCTCGGCACATCGACCACGACCGTGCCGCGCCCGTTGAGATGCGCATCCATGCCGGCTTGCAGGATGTGCTGGAGCGCCTGATCGCGCTCACCCTCCGGCACCCGCAGCGCCAGGCGCGTGTTCGGCATCAGCTTTTCCAGCAGCTGCGCCGGCGTCAGCACATCTGCCAGTTTGCCCTGCTCCAGCACCAACACGAGTGCTGCCAACATCTCCACCTCTTCCAGACGATGCGAAGCGAAGATGATCGACTTGCCCTGCTCGTGGCACAGTTGCGACAGCAGCGCCAGATAATCGCGCTGCGCCTGCGCATCCAGATTGGCTGTCGGTTCGTCGAGCAGCAGCACCGGCGGGTTGTCGAGCAGGGCAATGGCGAGCGCGAGCCGCTGGCGCAAACCGCCAGAGAGCGCCGGCACAGGTTTGGCAGCGTGCTCGCTCAGCCCCAGGCCAGCCAGCAATGCATCCACGCGCGCCGCTGGCGCCCGCTTCAGTTGCGCAAAAAATGACAGCGTCGCAGTCACACTCATGTCATAGAGCGTGACATCCTGCGGCACATAGCCGATGTTGCGGCGGGCAGCCTTGCCGTCGCGCCGCGCATCGCGGCCGCACACATTGATCTGCCCGTCAAAGCTGACCAGGCCAAGCATGGCTTTGATCAGCGTGGTCTTGCCTGCGCCATTCGCGCCCCACAGGGCAATCGCCTCGCCGGCCTGCACCTCGAAGCTGATGCCGGAGAGCGCCACGAATTTGCCGTAGCGTTTGTGAACGGATGCCACACTCAACGTGGTTTGCCCTTCGGGTTTCGTTGTTGTCATAGGTGCGCTCAAGGCGGCTGTGGCTGGCGTGAATTGCTGGCGCGCAAGGGCGATGCACGCCACGCCGGCGCCAAGCAAGCCGGCGGCCGTCGCGACCATGCCGATGGGATTCGCGTTGTCCACAGGCTGCGCCGGCGCTGGCAATGGCTGCATGGCCGGCGATGAATCGATCAGCTTGGGCTGCGGCTTGACGATGGGCATGGCAGCGCCGGCGAACTCGATAGCCTGCGCCGCCGGGCTGTAGAGAAAGGCGCGCAGGCGCGGCTCGCGGTCGACCAGGGTTTCAAAGGTGCGGTCAGCGCGATATTCCGAATCGCCTACGCCATCGCGATCGGCATCGAAGCCGGCGTAATCGCTCCAGTAATTGCCCAGCCACTGGTTGCCTTCGATGGAGCCGCCGCCTTCAATCGTCACCTGCTCCACGTTTTCCCAGAAGGTATTGCCGTCAAACACGTTTTTGCGCGACGAGGGCAATAGCGCCACACCGAAGTCGTTGTAGGCGATGATGTTGTCGCGCACCGTGCCAAAGCCTTGCGGGCTAAACGGCATGCCATCCATGAAGAAGCCGCCGCGGTTGTCAACGATCAGGTTGTTCAACACATCCACGTTGTCGGCGTCCTTGAAGCCGAGCGCATAGCCGCTGGGGCCGCGATTGCCGCGCACGACATTGCCGTCGATGCGCACATCCTTCGAATACATCGTATAGATGCCGACCGAGTTGTCGCGCACGGTGTTGCGCTCGATGATCGCGTCGTTGGCATACATCAGGTGCACGCCATAGCGGCCTTGCTCGATCACGTTATCGCGCATGGTCACGCCATCGGTGTACCACGCCACCACGTCGCGCGATTCATGCACGCGGTTCTTCTCCACCAGCACCTGCGGCGAATACCACAGGCGAATGCCGTCGCCCTTGCGCGATTCAGGCAGGGCAGCCTTGCTGGTGATGTCGTTGTTGCGGATGATGGCGCGCGGCGCATTGCCGGCAAATATGCCAAACAAAACATCGCTCAGGTGGTTGTTCTCAACCACGACATCGGGCGCAGCGATCTGGATGCCGGAGTGATCGAGATCCGGCTCGCTGCCGCTGCCGCGCACATGAAAGCCGCGAAATTGCGTGTTTGGCGCGCTCAGCATCACCACCGTGCCATCGCCGCCGCCATCGATCACCGGATCGTTCACGCCCTCAAGCGTGATGGATTTATCGACGACGATTGCAGGATGCACGCCGCCGCGCACCTCGATGGTGTCGCCGGCAGATGCATCCTGCAGTGCGGCAGCGAGGGTGGTGAATGGGCCTTCGGGCGAAACGATGAGCCGGCGGGCGCTCGATTGAGCGGCGACTGCCGGCGACAGCAGCAGCAGCAGCCCCAAGGCAGCGAACAGAGTGCGCAACATTTCAGCCTAGACCTTCGCCTGCTCTTGCATGCGCCGGCGCGCATCGGCGATCGGCTTGTAGGCAGCGCGATGGAACCACAGGCCGGCAATGGCGACTGCTGCCGCCACAAATGCCAGCACCAGCCCCAGCTCGGCGCGCGCCACCGTGCCAAACTGTCCGATCTTACCCGCGCCAAACAGCGGCGGGGTGAACGGCTGAATGGCGCCGCCCAGCGCAGACTGCGGATCGATGCTGTGACCGTATTGATACAGAATCAGCCACAAGTCTGCCAGAAAGATCAACGGAAAGATAACGACGGGCAGCACAAGCAACGCGGCCCACTTGCTATGCACGAACACCGAGGCGATCAGCGTGGCGCCAATCACGATCAGTGCCATGATCGAGACCGATCGCTCAAGCTGGCCGCCCTCATCCAGCGGCGGCATGCCGAGGTAATGGTTCAACGCATCGACCTCGCCCACGTCGCCGGCCAGGCGATTGACGAAGACCTCGACGGTCAACCCTTTCGGGTATTGCGGCGCCAGCATGGTCAGGCTCCAGTAGGGCAGGAATATCGAGACCATGAGCAAAAGCGCGGAGAGCATGAGCAATGCGCTAGGCAAGAGGTAACTGGACAATTGGCGGGTTGTGCCGTCAGGAAGCAGCACTTTCACATCGGGGTCAAGAGATGGCATGCTTGTTTCTCCTCAATCCTCCACCCTCCCTTCCCCTTGCAGGGAAGGGAGGGACACACAGGGGATCGCAATCCAGAGGCAGAGGACAGCGAATTACGGTTTCACCAGGAAGTAGCCGAGCATCTCCAGGTGCAGCGCCGAGCAGAACTCGGTACAGTAATACACATACGTGCCGGCCTTGTCGGCGTCGAATTCGACGGTCTGCATCTCGCCAGGCTCCAGGCTGAGGTTGATGTTGTAGCCGCCCAGCGCAAAGCCGTGCGTGGCGTCTGGTGTGCGCTCCAGGCTGGTCAGGTGCAACGTCACATGATCGCCCTGATTCACTTCGATGCGCTCCGGCGTGAAGTGTGAGCGGATGACCGTCATCCAGATCTCGACGTTCTTGCCGTTGCGCTCGATGCGCGCCTGCTTGGGATCGGTGACGGCATTCGGGTCGACCGACATGGTTTCGGGGTTCCAGCCAACCTCAGGATAGACCTGGAATGGCTTGAGCTTGTCGGCCTTGATGATCTGCGCATAGTGCGGCTCCGCCATGCCGATCGGCATGTCATAGAGCACCTTCATCTGGTCACCCGTCCGGCTGACGTCGACCAACTGGAAGTTCTGCGGCATGAGCGGGCCAACATTGGCGAAGCGGTCGATGCTCCACTTGTTCAGCGCAACCACGTAGCCGCCTTGCGGAGAGACGGTGTCGCCTTCGACTGCGGTGATGTGGCCGATGTTGTAATGCACAGGCAGCTTCTGGATCAGCTTCCAGGGCTGGTCAGGGTTCTTGCCGGCATAGGGGCCGCCCAAAGTCCAACGTGCCACAGCCGAATCGAGGAACAGCGAGGTGTAGGCGTAGCCTTTGTCGTCGAACACCGTGTGCAGCGGGCCGAGGCCAAGCTCAACCTGCGCTTCCATGGCCTGATCGAGCGGAATGACCGGCACGCCAAAGGCATCGGGCTTCAAGCCGCCGGCCGCAATCGCCTTCTGGATCTTGTCGAAGGAGTAGATCGTGACATGCGGATCGAGCTTGCCACCGACGACAACAAATTCACCGCCCGGCGTGACATCCGCGCCGTGCGGGCTCTTTGGCTCGGGCGAGAAGAAGAGCAGGCCTTCCTTGACCGCGACATCCATCGAGATCAGCTTCATGCCGTTCTTCTCGTCAGCCTTGCCGGCTTTTACCACTTCCTCGGCCTTCTTCCAGTTGACGATATGAAGGTAGTCGGTGTCGTTCTTGGTGGTGCCGGCCTCAAAGGGCGGGTTGCCCAATTCGACACCGCCGGTTGCCAACTCGGTGTTGAACGAGTTGCAGAATATCCAGCCATCGCTTGGCCCCTTGCCGGCATCGCACAGATCCTGGAAGTAAGGCGGCAACTCCATCTGGAACGACTGGCTCTGATCGATGCGCCCTTTCTGGCGATCAAACTTCCAGAAGGTCAGCAGGCCGCGATACTTTTCCTTGAATTGGTCGAGCGGCGCATACTCCCAGCCGAGCGGCGTGGCGTATTGCGGACCTTCAATCACGTATTCAGTGTTGGGGGTGATGAACGCGCCGCCGTGATCGCTGATGGCGTTCGGGTTCTTGATGATCTGCTTGGTCTCGAAGTCGCGCAGGTCGATCACTGCCACGCGCGCAGAGGCCTTGTCGTTGATGAACAGAAACTGACCGTCGTAGGTGCCTTTGGTCTCAGAGAGACCAGGGTGGTGCGAGTCGCCCCAGGTAATCTCGCGGCCATCCACATTGCCTGCAGCCAGCACGTTGTCGCCAAAACCGCCGTAGCCATAACCCTGCCACGATTCATTCTGGAAAACGCCGATGACTTTGAGGATGCGCATGGACGGCACCCCAACCACCAATACCTGACCGCTTTGCCCACCTGACGCAAACATGATGTATGGGTCAGTCTTGCCAGAAGGCATATAGGTCTTCAAGGCGGCATAGACATCGTCCTGGGTCAAACCGCGTTCGGTCGCCAGGGCAGCTGCATCGGCAGGAAGGGCACCGCCGGCACCGGCCGGTGATGTGGGAGCAGGGGTCTCTCCGCCGCCGCATGCGTTCAGCAGCAAGATCGCGCCTGCAAGGAAGGGAATCAAGCGTTTCATAGTTAACTCCATGGAATGATGGTCCGCTAAGCGGATTCATTCTTCATGACCCTGCGCACGCGTGGTATGACATGCGTCATGCATGGATGACAGATGTCACATCGCCGCCATGACTTCCAGAACGGGGCTCACTCCACGGCTGCAAGCGCTAGCCGGCCGGCGCTCAGATCGCGCAGCGCCGCTTGAAATCGCTGCACGTCTTCGACGATGAAGGTCAGCGTCAACAGCACGTCTGCGCCAAATTCTTCTCCGTCGATCACGCCATGGTGCGCTTGCACCAGTCGCTTTACCTGCTCGTAAAGGGGATATGGCAGTTCCAGCAAAAACGTTTTGCGCTCCACCCGCTCGCCGCGCGGCAGTTGCTCCAGCGCGGTCTTCAACGCGCCGCTGAAGGCGCGCACCAGCCCGCCAGTGCCGAGCTTGGCGCCGCCAAAATAGCGCGAGGTCACCGCGACCACGTCGCCCAGCCCGCTGCCCTGCAACACCGCCAGCATGGGTTTGCCGGCGGTGCCGCTGGGTTCGCCGCCGTCGTTGCAGCCGTCGGTCACGCTGGCGCCAAAGCCGATGTGATAGGCATAGGCATGCGCGCTGGCGCCGGCCAACTCCGCCTTGATGCGGCGAATGAAGGTCACAGCCTCGTCGACGGTGCGCGCCTCGGCGATGGTGCAGACGAAGCGCGAGTTCACTACGAGCGTTTCGACGCGCGTTTCTCTGGCAGGGATGGGGTAACGAGCGGACACGGCTTGAGCGTACAAGCGCCGGCGGGGTTGCGCAAGAGGGCGGTGCGGGCCGATGCATCATGTCCATGCACACCGGCTATACTCGCAACCGCAACCTTTCATTCAACGCAACTTTTCGCATGACCACGCTTCCAACACCCTCGGACTTCATCCGCACCGCCGTCCGCGAAGACCTTGAATCCGGCCGCTTCAGCGCCATTCGCACGCGCTTCCCGCCTGAGCCAAACGGCTACCTGCACATCGGCCATGCCAAGGCCATGTATGTCGATTTCGAGATCGCCCGCGAGTTCGCCGGCCAGTGCAACCTGCGCTTTGACGACACCAACCCGGCCAAAGAGGAGCAGGAATACGTCGACAACATCATGGCCGACATTCGCTGGCTCGGCTACCAATGGGACAACCTGTTTTTCGCGTCGGATTACTTTGAGGCGCTGTATGAATACGCGGTCAGATTGATTGGGAAGGGCAAGGCATATGTCGATGACCTGAGCGCCGACCAAATCCGCGAGTATCGCGGCACGCTGACGCAGCCCGGCACGAACAGCCCCTACCGCGATCGCAGCGTCGAGGAGAACCTTGACCTGTTTGCGCGGATGCGCGCCGGCGAGTTCCCCGAAGGCAGCCGCACCCTGCGCGCAAAGATCGACATGGCGTCCGGCAACATCGTCATGCGCGACCCCGTGATGTATCGCATTTTGTTTGCTGAGCATCACCGCACCGGCAAGGCATGGTGCATCTACCCCCTCTACGACTTCGCGCACGGTCAGAGCGACAGCATTGAGGGCATCTCGCACTCGCTGTGCTCGCTGGAGTACGAGATCCATCGCCCGCTCTATGACTGGTTCCTTCGCGAGTTGGACATCTATGCGCCGAGACAGATTGAATTTGCGCGCTTGAACCTGAACTACACCGTGCTAAGCAAGCGCAAGCTGCTGCAACTGGTGCGTGACAAGCACGTGCATGGCTGGGATGATCCGCGCATGCCGACATTGAGCGGACTGCGCCGGCGCGGTTACACCGCCTCAGCCATCCGCGATTTCTGCGGCCGCATCGGCGTGGCAAAGGCCGACAGCATCGTCGACATCGGCATGCTGGAGCATTCGCTGCGCGACGAGTTGAACAAGACTGCGCCCCGCGTGATGGCCGTGCTGCGGCCATTGAAGGTGGTGATCGAGAACTACCCGGATGAGCAGGTTGATCTGCTGGATGCCATCAACAACCCCGAGGATCCAAACGCCGGCGCGCGCAAAGTGCCGTTCGGAAGGGTGATCTACATTGACCAGGACGACTTCCGCGAGGAGCCGCCGCCGAAGTATTTCCGCCTCTCGCCTGGGCGCGAGGTGCGCCTGCGCTACGCCTATTTCATCAAGTGCGTGGGCGTGGTGAAGGATGACGCCGGCAACATCGTCGAGGTGCGCTGCACCTACGACCCCGCCACGCGCGGCGGCGATGCGCCGGATGGGCGCAAGGTGAAAGCGACGATCCATTGGGTGAGCGCCGCGCACGCCCTGCCGTTCGAGGTTCGGTTATATGAGCATCTTTTCATCACGCCGAACCCCGACGACGTGGAGGAGGACGGCCACTTCCTCGACAACCTCAACCCGCACTCACTGGAATCGCTGCAGAGTCTGATCGAGCCCAGCGTGGCGGGCGCAAGCGCCGGCGCGCATTATCAATTCGAGCGCACCGGCTACTTCGTGGTTGACCCCGATTCGACGCCGGCGAAGCTGGTCTTCAACCGCGCTGTCGGCTTGAAGGACAGCTATGCGAAGGTCGAGAAGGGGCAGCAAGCGGGTTAGCGCATCTTGCAGATGAGAGCGTAACAGCCTGAGCGAAGCGCGGCTTGAATGCCGGCGCGCGGCAGGCTGGCTACAACCATTTGGCTTTGCGGAATCTATAGAACAGAAAGGCGTCGATCACGATCATCGCGCCAATCGCCAGCGGATAGCCCAACACCCAATTGAGTTCGGGCATGTGGGCGAAATTCATGCCATAAACGCCGGCGATCATGGTCGGCACCGCAAACAGCGCAGCGTAGGCGGCCAGCCGCTTGGTCACCTCGTTTTCCTGCATTGCGATCAACGACATGTTGACGGTCATGACGGTCGTCACCATGTCGCGCAGGCTGTCAATGCTGTGATTGAGCCGCGCCAGGTGGTCGTATACGTCGCGGAAATAATCCTGCATGCCGACACAGATGGGCGGCACACGCCCGCTGTACAGCTTGCCCGTCGCCTCCATCAGCGAGCCGGCAGTGTGCTGGAGCGTGAACAGTTTGCGCTTTAATTCGTACAGCGATTGGATGTGCGCGCGCGTAGCTCCGCCGGCGAAGATGCGCTCTTCGATGGATTCGATCTCCTCGCTCAATGCTTCCACCACCGGGCTATAGCGATCCACCACTGCATCCATCAGCGCGTAAAGCACATAGGCCGAGCCGTGCCGCAGCAATTCCGGCTCCTGCTCTGTGCGCGCCCGAACATCCTTAAAGCCGCGCTTGGCGCGCTGGCGCACCGAGAGCACATAGCGCTCGCCAACAAAAATGGCAACCTCGCCCACGCACAGTTCCGAACCCTCCATCTCGACCATCTGCAGCACAGCGAACAACGACCTGCCATACTCTTCAATCTTCGGGCGTTGATGACCCTTATGAGCATCCTCAACAGCCAGCTCATGCAGGCCAAATTGCTCCTGCAACACGTTCAACTCGCCGGGGGCCGGATCCGTAACTGCCACCCACACGAAACAATCAGGCAAAGACACGTATGATCGAATCTGGTTGATGGGGATGTCGGCCAGCTTCTGGCCTTGCCGGTAGGCGACGCAGTTGACGAGCATCCGAGGCCTCCTATGATGTGGCCTGAATTGTACGGTGTGATCGCGCAGGCCGGCTGGGCTGCCTCAAAATTGGATGTCATCTGCGCCATGTTGCTATACTCCGCGAGAGGCGCGGCATGACAAAGAAAAAGTCCGGCATTGCCCTTTGGAACAAGCACGAGCAACCGCGAAAACGATTGCTCGCACTTGGCCCGCATGCGCTGGCGGACGCCGAATTGTCATCCCTGTCATTCAACATGGATTGGATGATGTGCTAACGCTTTTTGATCGGATGATTGCGCTCAATTCATGACGACGCCATCCATCTTCCAACCCCAACGCATCATCCAGGACCTGCGCGAGCTAGCCGCGCTGACCAGCGACGAGCGTGGCGCGCAACGCGTGGCGTGGACACCCACATGGGCCAAGGCGCGTGCGTGGTTCAAGGGCAAGCTGAGCGCGCTGCCGGTCGAGGTCGAACAGGACGAAGCCGGCAACCTATGGGCCACACTGCGCGGCCGGCGTGACGATGCGCTCATCATGGGCAGCCATCTCGACAGCGTGCCCAACGGCGGTTGGCTGGATGGCTGCCTCGGCGTGCTGGCCGGCCTCGAAGTGTTGCGCCGCATCGCCGCACAAGGCCCGCCGGCGGTCACAGTGCGGCTGGTCGATTGGGCCGACGAAGAGGGCGCGCGCTTTGGTCGCAGCCTGTTCGGCAGCAGCGCCGTCGCAGGGCGTTTGAACAAAGACCGCATCAGCCGGCTGGTCGACACGCAGGGCGTTCACCTGCCGGATGCCGTGCGCGCGCACGGCGTTGATATGGAGACGGCAGAGCGAGCCAGCGCGCAGATCAAGCACGCGAAGGCCTATCTCGAATTGCACATCGAGCAGGGGCCGGTGCTGGAAAGCCTGAACCTGCCGCTCGGCGCAGTGATCGGCTGCTATGGCATCGAGCGGCATCAGCTCGTGTTCAGCGGGCAGGCTGCGCATGCCGGCGGCTTCCCCATGCACTTGCGCCACGATGCGTTTCTCGCGGCGGCAGAATTTGCGCTGGCTGTGCGCGAGATTGCACAGCAACATGGCGGTGTTGGCACAAATGGCCGCGTGCGCAATGTGCCGGATGTGCCGACGGCGGTCGCCGGCGAATGCGCCATCACGCTGGACATGCGCCACATCGACGCCGGCCAGCTGCAGGCCATGTTGAATGAGGCGATGGCGGCCAGCGCGCGTGCTGCACAGAACAACAGCGTAAGCGTCACCTGGCGCACCATCTACCAATCCACGCCGCAAATGTTCGACCCGCGCCTGATCGACCTGTGCGAAGAAGCCATTCGTGAGAGCGTTGACGGCGGCGCATCGCATCGCCTGGCCAGTGGGTCGGGGCACGATGCGATTGAGATGGCGTGGGTTGGTGTGCCGACGGTGATGATGATGGTGCAGAGCTTGCGCGGCATCAGCCACGCAAAGGAGGAGGACACTCAACTCGAGCATCTGGAGCTTGCTGTGCGCACCTTCGACCGGCTGGCAACGAAGGTGATGATGTCGATGTGATGAGAACGATCCGGGCGCACAATGAACGCCGGCTAAAATCACAGCGTGGAACGATTACCCGATGCGGTCATGCCCATCGCCAGCGCAGCGCCGGCAGAGCAACGCGCAACGACTTCGCGCCTGCCGCTATGGCGCGCGCTGCTGGAGTTGTTGCTGGTCGCCGGCATTCTCATTGCCGGCTTCAATTTTCTCTTTGCCGACGTTGAGTTGAGTGGCGACGGCATGTTGCCGACCCTCAAGTCTGGGCAGCATCTGCTCGTCAGCCGCATACCCTACCTG
Organism: uncultured Anaerolineae bacterium; assembly: GCA_964590135.1. Classification (GTDB taxonomy): domain Bacteria; phylum Chloroflexota; class Anaerolineae; order J036; family Brachytrichaceae; genus JBDHWI01. The sequence goes on from CAZPVX010000004.1 coordinate 58,507, forward strand.
CTCACCACGCCGGCGCGCGGAGACATCGTCGTCGCCCGCAGCCGCACCGACTCCAGCCTCGCATCGACCATGCGCGTGATTGGCCTGCCTGGCGACGTGATAAACATCAAGGGCGCGCAGGTGACGCTGAACAGCCAGCCGCTGCGCGAACCATACCTGGCGGAAACGCTCGATCAGCTTGGCGTGAGCGTCGCAACCACCAGTCAGTATCGCGTGCCAGAGGGCAGTTATTTTTTGATGAATGACAACCGCTTCAATCTGAACGACAGCCGCAGCGTCGGCATGGTGCGCGCAGAGGACATCATCGGGCGCGCATGGCTTGCGTATTGGCCGCCAGAAAGCATCGCCGTCGTTCGCCATGATCGACCATCCAGCGGCGCAAATTGAGCGGTGCGTTGAAATTGACAATCGGTCGTATACTGAGCGCGTCGCCGCGAGGCATGCGGCGACTGATATGATTGAGCGATCCTCCCCAGCCGGTGCCAGGATGACCTGGCGCACGTTTGACCGCGCGCAACAACCCATTCACAGGTTCACCACGCGGTTGTTCAACGCTGGTTCGTGTGAAGCATCACCCATCGGCATCCACATCGCCATCACGCCTCCTTCCACTACGCAATTTGCGCTGGAGTGATGCCGGAATCTGGCGGGTAAGTGCCTGTCAGGCCCATCAGCATTCATCAGGCACATTACTGGAATCCACTTTCTATGAACATCAAACATGTCCTCATCGGCCGCCCGCTGTCGAACCTGGAAGCGTCGCATCAAACCATCAGCAAGACTGTTGGCCTGGCAGTGTTCGCCAGCGACGCGCTGTCGTCAGTGGCGTATGCGTCAGGCGAGATCCTGCTGGTGCTGCTGGCGGGCGGGTTGATGGCGACATGGATCGCCTTGCCGATCGCCATGGCCATCACGTTTCTGCTGGCGATCCTCACCATTTCCTACCGCCAGACGATTTTTGCCTATCCGGGCGGGGGTGGCGCATATATTGTGGCGCGTGACAACATCGGTGAAGCACCTGCGCAGGTCGCCGGCGCATCGCTGCTCACCGACTACATCCTCACGGTCGCCGTCAGCATTACCAGCGGCTGGGAGAACGTGGCCGCCACCTTTCCTGAAATTCGCCCCCTGCAGTCCGAACTCGCGGTGCTGACGATCGTAGTCATGTCGGTCGTCAATCTGCGCGGGGTGAAGGAATCAGGGCGCGTGTTTGCCACGCCGACCTATTTCTTCATCGGCATGCTGTTCATCGTCATGCTTACGGCGGCATTCCGCTATTTCACCGGCACGCTGCCGGTCATCCAGCATCCAGCAGAGCAGATGGAAGCGCTGAAGGGTGCTGCGCAAACGGTTTCGCTGCTGCTGGTGCTGCGCGCATTCAGCAGCGGCTGCACCGCGCTTACCGGCGTTGAGGCCATCTCCAACGGCATCACCGCCTTTCGCGAGCCGAAGAGCCGCAACGCCGCCAACACCATGCTGGCGATGAGCGCTCTGATCGCGATCAACCTGCTGGGCATCGTTTTCTTCGCCGGCCGCATGAATGTGCTGCCAAATTTCGAGATCATCGACGGTCACGTCGTGGGCGATTCGGCGGTGTTGCCCTTCATGTCGCAGGCGCTGTTCGGTGAAGACAATCCGCTGCATTGGATGCTGGTCATTTCGACCATGTTGATCCTGATGATGGCAGCAAACACGAGCTATGCCGACTTCCCGCGCTTGTGTGCGCTGCAGGCCGGCGACGGCTTCCTGCCAAAGCAGTTGACCTTTCGCGGCAGCCGGCTGGTGTTCTCGTGGGGCATCGTCGCGCTCGGCGTCGCGGCCTCTGCGCTGGTTGTCATCTTTCGCGGCAGCACCAGCGCGCTGATCCCGCTGTATGCCATCGGCGTATTTCTCAGCTTCGGTCTTTCGCAGACCGGCATGGTGCTGCGCTGGCGCAAAGTGTCTCAACTCAAGCCGGGTGAATCGCGCAAGGAAGAGCACAGCATGCTCCACTATGACCGCCACTGGCCTGCCAAGATGGGCATCAATGCCGTCGGCGCAATCATGTCATTCACCGTTGTGGTCGTGTTTGCTATAACGAAGTTTGCACAGGGCGCATGGATCACCGTCATCCTGATCCCGGCGCTGGTGCTGCTCTTCTTCCGCATCCACAAGCACTATCAGGACGTGGCGCATGCCCTCAGCCTGAGCCAGCGCATGGTCGATCCACATCCGCGCAACATGCTTACGATCGTGATGGTCGACGATGTGCATGCCGGCACGGTGCAGATGGTGGAATACGCCATGTCACAAGGCAATCCGTGGATGGCGATTCACCTCGACGACAACCCAACCAAGACCGAGCGCATTCTGCAAAAGTGGAAGGAGCGCATGGGCAAGTTGAACCACGAGTTGATGCTGGTGCCATGCCCCTATCGCAACCTGGCAGAGGTGGCGGTGAACTTCATCCAGCAGAAACTGGATGAAGATCCCAACCGCATCGTGCAAGTGGTGATGGGGCAATTGGTGATGGACACCTGGGTGGCGCAGGCGCTGCATGCCAACACTGCCATCGCTTTCACGCTCGCCCTGCAACGGATGCCGCGCGTGGTGATCGCCAACGTCAGCTATCAGGTTCATCGGCTGGATGTTGAGCCGGCCGTCTCAGAACCGCGCGAAAAAATCACGCCACTGCCGGCACAACCAGCGCCGGCTATGGATGGCGCTACGGATGACGTCAAACCTTCCTTGAAGAACGCAGACGAGGTGCTATAGCTCGCAACATGGAGATCGAAGCCTTGCGCGCTGCGCCCCTGCCCTATCCAATCTGGGGCAGGGAAGGCATCGACGAGGGCAGTCTGCGTCAGATGGACAACGCGATGCGGCTGCCAATCAGCGCCGCCGGCGCGCTGATGCCGGATGCGCACGTCGGCTATGGCTTGCCCATCGGCGGGGTGTTGGCAACTGAGGGCGCGGTGATCCCATATGCCGTCGGCGTCGACATTGCCTGTCGCATGCGGCTGAGCGTCTACGACGCCTCGCCCATCGTGCTGAACCAGCAACGGGGCCGCTTCGAGAAAATCCTGCTGAACAATACGCGCTTCGGCGCCGACGTGGAGTGGAAACCATTGCAAAATGATGAGGTGATGGATGATCCCGATTGGGATGCCTTGCCGCTGTTGCGCAGCCTCAAAGACAAGGGCGCAAGGCAGCTCGGCACAAGCGGGTCCGGCAATCACTTCGTGGAGTTTGGCGAGTTGGAGGTGCTGGCGGATGAGCCGCGACTGGGTGCGCAGCCTGGCACGTATCTGGCGCTGCTGTCACACAGCGGCAGCCGCGGCGTCGGCTTTGCCATCGCCAACCACTACAGCAAGCTGGCGAAGGCGCTGCGCCCCGCGCTTGCCAGACAAGGTGACGATCTGAGTCATCTCGGCTGGCTGGACATGCGCGCGCAGGCCGGCCAGGAATACTGGCTGGCGATGAATCTCGCCGGCAAATTTGCCAGCGCCAACCATCGTGTCATTCACAAGAACGTGCGCCGGGCTGCCGGCTTTGATGTGCTTGGCACGGTGGAAAACCATCACAACTTTGCGTGGGTTGAAAATTTCGCTGATGGTCGCGAGGTGTTTGTGCATCGCAAGGGTGCGACACCGGCCGGCGCTGGCGTATTGGGCGTCATCCCCGGCACGATGGGCGACGCAGGATACGTGGTGCGCGGATTAGGCAACGCGTCAGCGCTCAACAGCGCATCGCACGGCGCCGGCCGGCGGATGAGCCGCAATGAGGCGTTCAAGAGAATTACAAAGACGCAGCGCGACGCTCACCTGCGCGAGCGCGGCGTGACCTTGCTGGGCGGCGGACTGGATGAAGCGCCGCAGGCTTACAAGAATATCGACGAGGTCATCGATGCGCAACGCGATCTGGTGGAGATCATCGCGCGCTTCCAGCCGCGCATCGTGATGATGACCGATGATCCGCGCGACGTGTAGCGCCTGATCGCTCGCAACAGCGCAAGGGATGCCTCGGCGCTTTGAAGCGCATCGCGCCATTCCTCACCTGCCCCCTACAATACGCAACGTCATGAGCATCTCTATCTCTGATATAACAGTTGAAACCGCGCAGGGCGAGCCGAAGTCGCTCAACGACTACCAGGGCAACGTGCTGCTGATCGTGAATGTGGCCTCGAAGTGCGGCAATACACCGCAATACGAACAGCTCGAAGCGCTGAACCGCGCATATGCGGAGCGCGGTCTGCGCGTGCTGGGCTTCCCATGCAACGATTTCATGTGGCAGGAGCCGGGCAGCATCGAGGAGATTCAACGATTCTGCAAGACGAAATACCACATTACATTTGACCTGTTCAACAAGATCCACGTGAAGGGCAAGGAACAGTCACCGCTCTATGCGAAGCTGACACAGGCCGAGCCGGCAGGCGACGTGACGTGGAATTTCGAGAAGTTCCTCGTCGGCAAAGACGGCACCGTCGTCGCGCGATTTTTGCCCAAGACCAAGCCCGATGCGCCGGAGATCGTCAGCGCCATCGAGCGCGAATTGGCGCGCTGACTGGCGAACTATCCAGCCTGAAACCGATCCGCCGGCCAGTCCATTCCCGCCAGCCCCGCGCTATCATCCCAGCATGGCAACCAAGCTGGGCAAGGAAGAGCGCGCCGCGGCCCTGCGGCGCATGGCATCCGAACAGATCGATGTGCTGGTGATCGGTGGCGGCATCACCGGCGCTGGCGTTGCGCTGGAAGCTGCCGCGCGCGGCTACACCGTAGGCCTGATCGACAAGGGCGACTTCGCCGGCGGCACCTCCAGCAAATCGACCAAGCTGGTGCATGGCGGCATCCGCTATCTGCCGCAATTCGATTTCGCGCTCGTGCGCGAGGCGTTGATCGAGCGCGGCTTGATGGCGCGCAATGCGCCGCACCTGGTGAAGCCGCTTGGCTTTGTGCTGCCGTACTACAAGGAAAACAAGCGTCCGCTCGGCACGCCGATCGTGCCGCCCCGCGGCGTCGGCATGAGCTACCTGCTGCGCGCCGGCCTGATGATGTACGACACGTTCGCCGGCAAGCTCGGCATCGGCCGCCACGAACATATTGGCATCGAAAAGACGTTGCAGCTCGCGCCGGCACTGAAGGCCGAAGGACTGAAGGACGGCTTCGTGTACTACGACGGCCAGACTGACGACACACGCTTGACGATGACCGTCTTGCGCACTGCCGCAAAGAAGGGCGCGCTGCTGGCAAACCACACCGAGTTGCTGGGGTTCGAGATCGGAAACGAGGCAGTTCCCTGCATCCAGGCGGCGCGCGTGTGCGACGTGTTGAGCGGCGAGGAATTTGCCATTCATGCAAAGACCATCATCAATGCTGCCGGCGTGTGGGCGGCGAAGGTCGAATCGTTGGCGGGCGAGTCGAAGATCGTGATCAAGCCGGCGAAGGGCGTCCATCTCACCCTGCCGCGCGAAGCAGTGCCAACGACAGAATATGCCGTCGTGCTGCCAGAGACGCCGGATGGCCGGCTGCTGTTCATCGTGCCATGGAACACGCGCGTCACGCTTGGCACGACCGACACGAAGGGCGGCGACATCGATGCGCCAGTGTCGACCAACGAAGATATCGAATACCTCATCAACACCGCAAATGCATATCTGAAGACGAAGCTCACTCGCAAGGATGTCGTCAGCGCGTGGGCCGGCTACCGCCCGCTCATCAGCCCCGCCGGCGGAGATGGCGCAACCAGCAAGCTCTCGCGCACGCACATCGTCAACGATGGCCCCGCCGGCATGATCACGATTACCGGCGGCAAGCTCACTAGTTATCGCCGCATGGCGCAGGACACCATCGATCATCTCGACAAGCGGCTCGGCAAACCCGCCCATCACGTGACCGAAAATCTGCCGCTGGATGGCGCAGAAGGTAGCGCGGCCGGCGCTGCGGCCATCCAGCAAGCTGCAGCGCGCTATGACTGGGAAGAAAGCGTGACAGCGCGACTGAGCCAATATGGCGGCGAGGCTGATGCGCTCTTGCAATTGATCGCGCAGGATGAATCACTCGCGCGCATCCTTGTGCCGGAACTGCCCTACGTGATGGCCGAAGTGGTGTATGCGTGTCGGAGCGAGATGGCGATGACGCTGGCTGATGTGCTGGCGCGCCGGCTGCACCTAAGCTTTGAAGATTGGTCGCGCGGGGTGCAAGCAGCGCCGGCGGTGGCGCAGGTGATGGCTGGCGCGCTGGGCTGGAACGCGGCTGAAACTGCCGCACAGGTTGCGCAATACACCTCTGCCATCGAGCAGGAGATGGCCGCCGAAAAGTTGTAAAAGCCAGATGGGCATCAGGGTTGATGTGGGTAGCGCCCACCCTGCGCACTGCCGATGCCGGCGCGCTAGAATGGCCGCCCGATGACAGCGATCTCATCCAGCACTGCCAACCGCCTTCCCCCTGGCGCGCGCTTCTCCAGCGTCATGCTGGCGCTGACGCGCTTGCTGCCGGCCAGCGCCTTCGACACCCTCAAATTCACCCTTGACCATCAAACGCAGTATGGTCGCTTCACCTGCATCGTCGCCGGCGGCTCACGCACCTACGTGGTGAGCGACCCCGAACTGGCACGCGAGATTCTGGTGGAGAAAGCCGACAAGTTTTACAAGGCGCAAATGTTGCGCGATGCCATTGGCATTTTTCTGGGCAATGGCTTGCTGACCAGCGAGGGTGAATTCTGGAAGCGCCAGCGCAAACTCGCACAGCCGGCGTTTCACTCTCAGCGCATCGAAGCCTATGGCGATGTCATGGTCGAAGAGATCATGAAGCTGATCGGTTCCTGGCGCGATGGAGAGACGCGCGACATCGCCGCCGACATGATGCAGGTCACGCTCTATGTGGTGTGCCGCACGCTGTTTACCTCGACGCCAAATTTCGATTTCGACCATATCGGCCGGCTGATGCGCAACTTGCTTGAGGGCGCGCAGATGGTGATCTCACAGAGTGAGTCGTGGCTGGAGAGGGTGACGAATCAAACTCGCCGCCGGCAGGCCGAGGCCACGCGCGAGTTGCAGACGATCATTGAGGGCATCATCGCCGAGCGCAAGGCCAACCCAATCGACAACGGCGATCTGCTCTCCATGCTGATGGCTGCGCGCGATGATGAAGGCCAGCCGATGAGCGATATGCAGTTGCGCGATGAGATCATTACACTTTTCCTCGCCGGCCACGAGACCACTGCCAATGCTGTGGCATGGACGCTGTATTTGCTTTCGCAACACTCCGACATCGAAGCGAAGGTGATCGACGAATTGGGCGCGCTGAATGGCCAGCCGCCGGCGGTGCGCGACCTGAAGGCGCTGCCGTATCTCGAACAAGCGGTGAAAGAGGCGATGCGCATATATCCGCCAGCCGGCGGCGCCATGCGCGAGCCGATCGAGGACATTGAGTTGGGCGGCTATCTTGTGCCGAAAGGCAGCAACCTCGCCATCTCAAGCTACGCCATGCATCACAACCCCGATCTTTTCCCAGAGCCGGAACGTTTTGACCCCGAGCGATTTGCGCCAGCGCGCGAGGCGCAAATCCCTCGCTATGCCTATCTGCCATTTAGCGCCGGCCCGCGTGTATGCATCGGCAATGTGTTCGCGATGATTGAGTCGCGCATTCTGGTGGCCTGCGTGTTGCAGCGTTGGAAACTCTCGCTCGCGCCCGGGCAAAAAGTGAAGGCTGAGCAACTGTTCACCATTCGCCCGCAGGGCGGCCTGCGCATGATCGTCAGCACAAGATAAAGTTGAGCAACCGCCCTTCCTGCTGGGCAGGGATTGCCCTAGACGCCGGCTTCCTCAACGAATTGCGGGCTGGCCGGATGCAACGCGCGCCGGTCGTAGAGCCACGCAATCCCCACGCCGGCGCTGCACAGTACCGCACAGACCAATAAGGCAACATTCACACCCAGTGCGCTGGAGAGCGAGCCAATCAACGTTGCGCCGATCGGCGTGCTGCCGGCGAACAGCAGGAAATACAAGCTTGTCACGCGCCCGCGCAGGTGGTCTGGCACGGTGATCTGAACCAGCGAGCTGCCATTCGTGCTGAACATCACCCCGAAGAAGCCGATGACGGCGAGCAGCAACAGCGCCAGCCGCAGGTCGCTGTTGAGCGCCATCAGCGCAAAGAAAATTGAGAAGCCGCCGGCGCCGGCGATCAATCGTCCAATCGTCACCCTGCGCGCAACTGCCGTGCTGAGCGCGCCGAGCAAGGAACCCACGCCCAAAGCTGCCGAGAGCAGGCCGAAGCCGGCGGCGTCGGTGTGCAGCACAAAGCCGGCCAGCAGCGGGATAACCACGCTGAAGTTGTAACCGAAGGTGCCGATAAAACCGACGAGGATCAGCACGATCAACACCGCCGGCGTGCGCCGCGCATAGCGCAAGCCATCTGCCAGTTGCCTCAGCGGTGGCGCAGGCGCGAGTTTTTGCGCCTTGATGAAAAACTGCGCAGGGTTCATCAGCAGAAGCGCAATGATGACGGCCAGAAAACTGGCAGCGTTGAGGAAAAGCGCCGGCGCAGCGCCAGTCTTGGCGATGAGGATGCCGGCGAGCGCCGGGCCGACGATGCGCGCAGCGTTGAACAGCATCGAATTCAGCGCGATGGCGTTGGGCCGGTCTTCGTTGCTCACCAACTCAGCGGCAAACGCCTGCCGCACCGGTTGATCGATGGCGTTGATGATGCCCTGCGCCGCTGCGAGCAGATACATGTGCCAGACCTGAATCAGGTTCGTGGCGACCAGCACGCCAAAGATGCCTGCCTGAATCAATGCAGTGGTTTGGGTGATGACGACAAGCCTGCGTTTGGGGGCGCGATCGGCGATCAGGCCGCCAAAGAGGGAGAGCAGTGTAATAGGCAGAAATTGCAACGCCGTCACGGTGCCGAGCGCGAGCGGCGAGTTGGTGAGCGAATACACCACCCATGCCTGAGCGGTGGTCTGCATCCAGGTGCCACTGATCGAGATCAACTGTCCGAACCAGTACAGGCGGTAATTGCGCACACGCATGGCGCGAAACGTCTCGCCCCACCATGACGCCGGCTTTTGATATTCGCTGCCTTGCAAGGGTTCTGCTGTGGTTGCCATCTATGCGTTTGCCTCAGCCGGCATGTTTTCAACCTCTTCCGGCGCGCGCGCCAGCACGCGGTGCAGCGCACCCAGCGCGACACGCACGGCGTGATGCTCTTCAGGGGTCAGGCTGACCATCATCGGTGTGAGCCGGCGCTGCATGTTGTCTTGCGCGCGCTCAAGGTGCTTGCAGCCCTGGCGCGTCAACTCGAGGAATTGCTGCCGGCGATCATCGGGGTTTGGCCTGCGCGCCACCCAGCCGCGCTCCACCAGCGCCTGCACCAGTTCGCCCATGCTTTGCAGGCTGACGCGGCGCTTGCGGGCGAGATCGCTGAGTGACATCGGGCCGGCGCTCAGGTATTGCAGCACGCGGTATTGCGGCATGGTCGTGTCCTGGCCGGCTTCGCGCCGCACCTCATCTACGATGATGCGATTCAGCAGCGGCACAATCGTGAGCAGTTCGGCTGCGGTCTCGCTGGCAGCCAGGTTCACAGATTGCTTCTTCATGTTAACAGGTTTCCTGATAGTCAGGGTGCCTGACCATTCTAATCAATCGCAGACTATCCGTTCGCTGCCTTGCTGCATGCGCTGGACACCAGCGTGTGGGCAGAGCTAACTCTGATTCATGTAGTGACCGCGCTCGCTCGGGGTCGCCTGCAGTAAATGCGATGCCTCCCAAACTTTGAAGGCTCTCGGCCACACCGAACTTATCCCCCGCTTCCCGATATAAAGCCATGCACGTCTCTAGCGTTCGTCGCGCATGCTCTCGATAGTGTGCGCTGCCCAAAGCCCAACCGCTGTCAGTCAAACTTAAGGCAAACGCCAGGCTACGCTTGTCAGGATTGTCGAGCGTATGCAATAGCGCCAGACTTTCGTCGGCAAGGGGATATCGTTTCGCGTAGAGCCGCTGCATACCCAGCAGCCACGCCTCAGCGTTGAGCGCGCGGGCGCGAATCTGAATGCGCGAAGGCGAACGGGGCGCTTCGCCATTCATGCTCGCCTCCAGCGCCAGCGCTCGCTCCAGCCAGTCGCTGCCCTCGCGCTTGTAGTCACGAACGTGCCACAGCCACATCAGCGCCGCCGCCATCCGCAGCCCGGAGACGACGCGTTGCTCATCCTCCACCAGCGCCCACGCCTGCGCCCGCATCCGGCCGCTGCCGCGCCAGTTCGATCAACCGCGCGGCAACCTCCGGCTCATCGTCCAGGTGCAACGCCGGGACGAAGCGGGCCCTGACGACATCGAGATCGGGCGCGCGAGACCCCTTCTCCAGCCGGTTGATGTGCGCGTCGCTGTAGCCCACCGCGATGCTCAACGCGCGCTGGCTCATCCGCTCGCGTTGCCGCAGGAAGCGCAGCAAATCCCCAAACGTTTTGAACGACGCCAGCGAATTCTTATCCATCGTGTTTCGCCAAGGCATGGGGGCTCCCCTCGGTCGAACGGGTAGCACCGTTGTTAGCAAATGTCAACTTTGGTAGCGCCGCTCGGCCTACAAAACATCGCATCAGCCGCACCCGAGTGCGCGGCTGAGGGGGAATTATGAAGGCAAACATGCTGCAACAAGCCGTCGGCCACAACCCCATCTTGAAGCGGGCAACTGCAGCGGCGCGCGCCGCCGAGCAGGTCGCGCAACCGGATCGCGCTGCTCGAACCGGCATCGCCGCCGTCTGGCGCGATACGTGCGCCGCGTTCGCAACCCATGCTGCGCCGGTCCTGTTCTTCGCCATGCTCGGCTTCGCCCTGCCCGCCATCCTCGGCAGCGGGATTCGCGCGCTCGTCGCCTATCACCACTATTGGAGCCGAGGCATCCACACGCCGCCCATACACGACATGGCATCGCCGCCGGCGGCGCTGGTCATCGAGGGCGTGCTCGGGGTCATGGGACTGGCACTTGCCAGCGGCGCGATCATGCACGTGGTGTTGCACGAGGCCGGCTGTTCGGCAGCCGGGCGCAGGGCCTACGCTCGCCTGCGGTCGCTGTTGTTCGGCTCGCTGGTCTATGGCGCGTTGATGGCGCTCAGCCTGATGGGATTGCATCGCGCCCTGTTGACGCTGGCGCCGGGCGAAATCGTCAGCCGAAGCCTCGACGCGCTGTTGCCCAACACTGGCGCGCCGCACGAATTGCTCCTCCGGTTGACCCCCACTGCCCCGACCTCGAAGACTGCGTGCGTCAACAGCCCATCAGTCGCCGTTGACCCGCGCGTGGTGATGGTGTGCACGAGCAACCAATCCAGTGTGTTCGACGCGGTCAAGGTTGACGCGCAATTGATCGCGCTGGCCGCAGTCGCGCTCATCATCCTGAGCGAGGCGCTCCTGCGCTTTCGCATGGTCACGTCGCTGCCGGCCAGCATATGGTTGGGATTTCGCCATTTTGGAGCGATCACCCTGCACGCATGGTCATTACGGATTGCGTTGCTTGCAATCAGCGTCCTTTTCATCATTGGGCCGATGGTCGTCGTCGAGCATGTAATCGTGCCGGCTGTGCCGCACGTCGCAGGTGACGCCTGGATGCAGTTTCCCGTCGGGTTGATCATGCCGGTGAGCCACGCGATCGTGAACGCGATGCTCGTGGCCTTCAGCGTCCTGTATGACGCGCGGTTGTATGCGGCGCTTCGCGGTGCCGCTATCGCCCGTCCCGGTGAATCAGTTGCGCCGATCCCCGCGATGCGCCCGCGCAGACAAGCATAATCGAGCGCGCAACTGATTCCACTGCCTGCTTGCCAGTCGTTTGGGTGTTCGGTCAACATACTGGCGGATTAGGCAAACAAAAAGTCCCGTCGGCAGATCTGCCGACGGGACTTCGCTCCGCCTCAGGATGTTCCCCGCAACCGGTCAAGCGCCGGTGATGTCACTGGACGCGCCCCACCCCGCTTTATCTGGGGAACATGCGGAGTCAGCTTTTCTTCAACCAACTTGCCAAGCGGCCTGGGAGCGCGCCTGTCGTATTCAGTTGATTACCATGATGCGCGCTTGTGTTAGATACGCATGAGAGATCGCTGAAGTCGCCGACAATCAACCTGGCAACTTGCCATCATCGCCGCACGGTAACCGGCGTGCCAACACGCGCCCATGAATACAGCCATTTTGCATTGGCAGAACTCATGACAATGCAACCGAGAGAATTGTTGGCGCGACCGCCGCGCGCAGTAATGGCGGTGCCATGGAAACCGTTTTCCAATCCGCCTGACATATAGATGCCCATCCAATATGGCAATTTCCAGCCCAGCACATAGGACTTCGCCATCGGGATCTTGTTGCGGATGCGAAAATTTCCGCCGCGTGTGCCGCGCGCATTAGCAGGAATGCTTTTGACCAATGTTGCGCCGTTGTAGGCATACACGCGCTGGTCGCTGATGTCGACAATGATGCGCCGACCCACCGCCGCTTCGGCCTCGCGAGGCACTGCGAATACCGCCAACGCCATCACCACCACTACAACCAGAAAAAGGATGTTGCGTTTTTGCATAATGATCGGATGATATACAAAATGCAGTTGCCTGCAACCTGCAAAGTGCGTAGGTGTCTGAAGTCACTTGTGAAAGTGGCACAATTGCCGCACGCGGCCTTATAATAGAACATCTGTCCGATGAAGTTTTTCGCCAGCAAATCCTCCAGCAAGAGCAAGTCGTCCAAAAAGGGCGCGCCGCCACCTGCGCCGCCGTCGATTTCACTCGACACATGGCTGGACATGATCGGCATCGCCATGCTGGGCATCGCCGCGTTCACGCTGCTCGGCCTGGTCTCAACGCAGCGCAGTGGCATCATTAGCAACTGGCTCGATTTTGTAAACTTGCTGTTTGGCTGGGGCGCCTATCTTGCGCCGCTGATGCTGGGCGCGGTCGGCATATATCTGCTCATCCGGCGCTTCGGCGACAAGTTTCCCAAGCTTGCGCCGATGCGGCTGGCCGGCGCAGTGCTGGCCTACTTCACTGCGCTTGCCACATTGCACGGCATCGCCATGATGACCTCAGGGCAAGCCGGCGAGGCGATTGCCGGCGCCTCGCAGGGCGGCGGACAAATTGGCTGGCTCATCCTCAACATTTTCACGTCAATCGCCGGCAACATCGGCGCAATCATCGTGCTGTTGGTGTTGTGGTTTGTGGCGTCGCTGATGATCGCCCAGGTGTCCTTCGCGCAGTTTGTGAATGAGATGCAAGGCGTCTTCACACGGCCGCGCAGCGCAAGCCAGCCCAGCGATGACATCATCGAACCGAACTATGGCCGGCGCGATGCCGATCCGCACGACGATGGTGAACTGATCATCAACGGGCTGAAGCCGCGCAAGCCAACGGGCAAGCGCCCGATTGATTTGCCGGAGCCAGAGGAAGACTTCCCTGCGTCGCGCCAGATTGCGCAGAAGCCGGCATCACGCCCACCCGCACCCAGGCTGGACAAACCCAGGCCTGAACCAAACAAGATACCGCCACCGCGCATCATCGGTGCGCCACAGCCAGGCGACGCTGCTGAGCGCTCGCTTGTCATCAATGGCTTGAGCAGCGACAAGGCAAGGTCTGATGCGGCGAAGCCGGCGCAGGCCACGCCGGCGGAGCCTGCGCCATCGGTATATGCGGCGCATCGTGAATGGAAACTACCAAAGATCGACGAACTGCTGGAGCCGGGCAGCGATGCCTCACTCAAGGAAGCTGATATTCGCCAGCGCGCCGCCGTGATCGAAGATACGCTAAAGGCGTTTGGCGTGCCAGGGCGCGTGGTCGAAGTGAATCGCGGCCCAACCATCACGCAGTTCGGCGTGGAGCCAGGCTTCATCGATATGAAAGGTGGCCGGCAGATCAAGGTCAAGGTCAGCCGCATCGCCTCACTGGCCGACGACCTTGCATTGGCATTGGCCGCGCCGCGCATCCGCATCGAAGCGCCGGTGCCAGGGCGCGCCATCGTTGGCATCGAAGTGCCGAATGGTGAGACATCCCTTGTGTCGTTGCGCGACGTGATGGAGAGCGAGGAGTTTGAGCGGCTGGAGCGCAAGACGCGCCTGCGCATGGGGCTGGGGCAGGACGTGAGCGGTCATCCAGTTGTCGCAGATCTGACGACGATGCCGCACCTGTTGATCGCCGGCACCACCGGCAGCGGCAAGAGCGTGTGCGTGAATGCCATCATCACGGCCATGCTGTGCTACAACTCGCCCGATGACCTGCGCTTTTTGATGATCGACCCGAAGCGCGTGGAACTGACTGGCTACAACGGCATCCCGCATTTGATTTCGCCCGTCGTTGTCGACCTTGAGAAGACAACTTCAGTATTGAACTGGACGGCGCGCGAAATGGACAGTCGCTATCGCATGTTCGCCAAGCATGGCGTGCGCAACATCGTCGACTTCAACGCGAAGGTGACTGCGAGCGCCGGCAAGACCAGCGACCCTGAATTGCAACGCCGGCTGCCCTACATCATCCTCGTCATCGATGAATTGGCAGACCTGATGATGATGGCGCCGGACGAAACCGAGAAGATCATCTGCCGGCTGGCGCAGATGGCGCGCGCGACGGGCATTCACCTGATCCTGGCAACGCAACGCCCCAGCGTGGACGTGGTGACCGGCTTGATCAAGGCCAACTTCCCAGCGCGCATCGCCTTCACTGTGGCAACCACGGTCGATTCGCGGGTGATTCTGGATGGCCCGGGCGCGGAGAAACTGTTGGGGCGCGGCGACATGCTGGTGGTGACGCCGGAGCAGTCGATGCCGATGCGCGCGCAGGGCTGCTTCCTGAACGAGAAAGAGATTACGCGCGTGGTGCGACACTGGCGCGCGCAGTTGGGACAGAACGCCGGCACCGATCCGGTAAACACGGCGATGGTCGCGCCGTCGCTGCCGATGAAGAGCATCGACACCGAGCCGGCGGTGCTGCCCACGCCCGACCTGTTCAGCACGCCCAACACATGGGACGAAGCGCGGGCGCTGGAAGAGGCGGCGAAAGATGTGGGCGGCGGCAGCGGCAACAAGGACGACAAGCTGTTCAACGATGCCGTCGCCACGGTGCGCCTGCAGGGCAAGGCCAGCATCTCACTCTTGCAGCGCCGGCTGCGCATCGGCTACACGCGCGCCGCGCGCTTGATCGAGGAGATGGAAGAGCGCGGCATCGTCGGCCCGCAGGTGGCCGGCCAGCAACACCGCGAAGTGTTGAACTCGCCGCTCAATGGCACTGAAGCGTGATCCCAACTTCCTGTGCGAGGGCTACTCCACCCATTGCCGGCCCACATCGACGCTCCAGCCGCCATCGATCAAGATGACCTGACCGCGCACCATCGCGGCGTCGGGGCTGCACAGGAAGGCGACCACATTGGCGACGTCCTGCGGCTCCACCAACCGGCCCGCCGGCGTGCGCTGCCGCGCCAGCGCCAACATCAAGTCGCTGTCCTTGAAGAATTGCATCACATCCGTGTCGATCAAGCCAGGTGACACCGCGTTGACTACAATGTTCAACGGTGAAAACTCGACAGCGCAATAGCGCGTCACTGCTTCCAGCGCGCCCTTCGACGCGCCGATCACCACATAGTCCGGCAGCGTGCGCCCGTTGCCGATGCTGCTGACGTTGACGATCGCGCCGCCGCCGCGCCTCTGCATCAATGGCGCGGCTTTTTGGGATGTGAACAGCGCCGCCCGCGCATTGATGTTCATCGTCCAATCCCAGCCCTTCACCTTTTGCTCCATGACCGGGCGGATGTAGCCTGACGCGGCATTGTTGACCAGAAAATCAAGCCCGCCGAACTGCTGCTCCACTGCGGCAAAGAGCTTGTCAATGTCGTCGGGATCGCCGACATCAGCCTTCACCACCAGC
>CAZPVX010000004.1:74371-132366 GCA_964590135.1 uncultured Anaerolineae bacterium
CGCCCCTTGTCCCTCGCCCCTTTCTCCTTGCCCCTTTCTATTCAAACGCCTGCCCGGTGAGCTTCAGGAAGGCGGCGTGGAAGTCGAATTCCCGTGTACGCACGCTGGCTGCGCCGCCGGAGGCGATCAGGTCCGCCAGCGCTCGCCGGCCCAACGCCTCAATCTCGCGCGCGGTTTCCTCGGCAGCGCTTTGCTTGCGCAGATAGTTGATGACAACGTCCGCGCCGAGCCGCGCGAAGTGCAGCGCGGTGGCCTTGCCGATGCCGCGCCCGCTGCCGGTGATGAGGGCGATTTTGTTGGTGAAGTCGTAAGTCATGTTGGATTTTCGATTTTGGATTGCCGATTGCGGATTGTAAGGGACGCATGGTTCATGCCAGAGCGGCGTGGGTCGGCTCGCACAGCCGGCTACGCATCAGCGTGAAGTGGTTATGGTGTCGAAGGAGCAATCTCATAACGCACCGGCTTGAACAACGCAGCAGGAAATTCAGCGATGCGCGCCGGCCCGAGCCTCTCCAATTCGGCTTGTGCGTCGCGCGCATCAGCCCTGAGTTGCGCGATGTCCACCCCCTGGCACACGTCGGGCAGCACGTTCAAGTATTGCCAGGCGCGCTGAAAAATCTTGCGCGCGCCGGCGTAGTTGCCGCGCTGAATTTGCAGATAGGCCACGCCAACCTGCAGGATGCCCTGATACATCTGCCGGATCGGCCCCGGCTCCTGCCGCCACAGATGCTCGAAGCTTTCATGTTGCTCGAAGAACTCATGCGCGTTGAACTGCGCGATGGCGTGCTGCGCCAACTCCGACAATGGCAACCGTGATTGGCGCAGCAGCTCGGCGCTGTCATCTGCGCGAGCGTGCTGCTGGATGATGCCGACAGCGTCAGCCATGAAGGCCGGCAGCGTGATGACCGCATCCGCGCCGGCGCTGCTTGCGCTTGCTGTCAGCGCCGCGTCACCCTTCGGCGCAATAACCAGGATCGGTATCTTGCGTGTGGCGGGGCTGGTCTTCGTCGAGAGTATGAAGGAGCGCCACGACGATGGGTCATTCGCATCCAGCACGATCAACACCGGCTGAAGCGCAACAAGAAAATCGATGGGGTCCGCCGGCGGTGCAGCGCCATACTGCACATGAAAATCGAGCGCATTAGCGGCCGCGTCCAATACAGCGCGAATGCGTCTGTCGTGCAGGAACGCGAGCAAAGCCCTGGTCACGCGCGAATTATACGAATGGCCTGTGAACGTCTCAGCGCAACGTTATGGTGTGCGGTGCAGTGCAGGCGGCTGCGACAAAATGGCAGGGCGCTGCGTCATTCGCGCAGCGCGGAAAAGGAGAACAGACATGACCTTGCATCTAGGCGCTGCCTGGTATCCCGAACACTGGCCGGAAGAGCGCTGGCCAGAAGATGTAAAGCTGATGCGTGACGCCGGCTTCACGGTTGTGCGCATGGCCGAATTTGCGTGGAGCGACCTTGAGCCGCGCGAGGGCGCATTCAGCCTGGGCTGGTTGGAGCGCGCGGTGAAACTGGCTGCCGACAACGACCTTGCGGTGGTGATTGGCACGCCAACCGCCGCGCCGCCGGCCTGGTTGACGCACAAATACCCCGACACGCTCGCAATCCACGAGGATGGCCGGCGCGCCACGCACGGCGGACGCTGCCACTTCGACGTGACGAGCGAGCGCTACCTGCATTTTTGCCGGCGCATCACCGAGAAACTGGCACTGTGCTTCGGCCACGATGCGCGCGTGATTGGATGGCAGATCGACAACGAGTACAACGCCATCAGCTACAGCGACACGGCACGTGAAAAATTCCAGCACTGGCTGCGCGAAATCTACGGCACGCTCGACCGGTTGAATGATGCGTGGGCGACATCATATTGGTCGGAGAAATACACCGATTGGGCGCAGATTCCGTTGCCGGCTGCCGGCTCGCAGGGTTTTGGCAACCCGCACAACCCGGGCCTGCGATTGAAGTGGAAGCAGTTCGGCACCGAGTGCTACCGCCGCTACCAGTTCAATCAGGTGGAAGTGATTCGTGCCAATGCCATCGACCAATGGATCACCCACAATTTCATGGGCTTCTTCAACGGTTTCGATCACTATGTAGTGAGTGAAGACCTTGACTTTGCATCGTGGGATCAATATTTCCCGACCGCGCCGATGGATTTCGGCAGCGCCGGCGCTGGGCATGACCTGACGCGCGGCTTCAAACGCAGGAATTTCTGGCTGATGGAGACGCAGCCTGGCCACGTGAACTGGTCGCCGGTAAACCGCGATCACGACCGCGAAGAGACGCGCGCAGTGGCATGGAACGCGGTGGCGCACGGCGCGGATGCGGTGCTGTACTGGCAATGGCGCAGCGCGTTGAACGGGCAGGAGCAATATCACGGCTCACTCATCGCGCCGGACGGCAACCCGCGCCCGGTGTATTACGAGATCGCGCAGGTGGGGCAGGATTTTGCGCAAGTCGGCGATTTGCTGGCCAGCACGACGGTGGAAGCGCAGGTCGCGCTATTGCATTCATATGACGACCGCTGGGCGCTGGATTTTCAGCGCCACAACGCCGGCTTCGACTGGATGAAATACTTCGACGGCTTCTATCGCCCGCTGGCCGAGCGCAACATCGCACTGGATGTGCTTTCCACGCGCGCGAATCTCAATGGCTTCAAGTTGGTATTCGCCGCGCCGCACATCATCGACGAGCAGATCGCTGGAGAGTTGATGCGCTTTGTGGAAGCCGGCGGACATCTGGTGCTGGGCGTGCGCAGCGGCATGAAGGACAACGACAATGCGCTATGGCAGCAGCGCCAGCCGGCCCTGCTACAGGCGCTCGCCGGCGCGCATATCGATGAATACTATTCGCTGCATCAGCCGATCCCGATCTCCCTCGTGCAGACAGCCGAAGGGAAACAGAAAAGGCGGGCTTCCGCCAGCACGGCCAGCATCTGGGCTGAATGGCTCATCCCGCACGAAGGCACGCAGGTGCTGGCGACGTATGGCGAATGCAACGGCTATCTGGATGGCCAGGCGGCAGTGACGTTGAAGCAGCACGAGGGCGGCGGGCGCGTCTACACGTTTGGCGCGTGGCTGGATGGCGACACGCAAAGCGCGCTGATTGAGCGCATCGTGGCGGACGCCGGCGTGGAGCCAGTGCTGCCCAAGCTGCCGGCCGGCGTGCATGTCATGCGGCGCGGCGACGCATACATCGTCATCAACAACGCCGAACCGAAGACGGTGACGCTGCCTTGGAAGGCGAAGGATGCGTTGTCCAGCAAGGTCGGCAAGACGCTGAACTTCGGCAAGTGGGGTGTGGCAGTAGTGACAAAGGTGTGAGTGCTTCTTTTGTTTACGCCACGCCGGCGTGGATCGCCATCGTGCCGAGCGCGAGCAGGCGATAGCTGACCTCGCGGTAGCCGGCGTCCAGCATCATCTGCTTCAGTGGCGCCGCCGGCGGAAACTTCGACAGCGACGCAGGCAGATACTTGTAGGCCTTGTAATTGCCGCTGATCATGCCGCCGATCAGCGGCACCATCTTGTTGAAATACAGCCCGAACGCCTGCTTGAACAGCGGCGTCTGCGGATGCGTGATCTCCATGCACACCACGCGCCCGCCGGGTTTGGTCACGCGGCGCATCTCGCGCAGGCAGCGCGGCAGGTTCACCGCATTGCGCAACAAGAAGGCGTTTGTGATGCCGTCGAAGGCGTGATCAGGAAAGCTCAAGGAGAGCGCGTCACCGACGACGAACTCGACGCCTGTCAATCTTCGCTCAGACACTTTTGCAGCGCCGGCGCGCAAAATCGTCTCGCTGAAGTCGGCTGCAATCACCCGCGAATCTGGCCACGCCTCACGCACGGCAATCGCAAGGTCGGCGGTGCCGGTGGCGAGGTCGAGCACCAGCCCGTTGGGTTGAAGATGCAATTCCCTTGCTGCGATGCGCCGCCACGCCTGATCCTGCCCGCCGGTCATCACTTTGTTCATCAGGTCATAGCGCTGCGTGATGCGCGAGAACATGGCCTGGATTTGCTTTGCGCGTTCCTGTTCCATTTTTGCAATCACTTTTAACTGAGCAAGAGCGAGGCCGAGAACAACACCGAGAAGATCAGGTTGAGTTGCGCAGTGCGGCCCAGCAGCGGGTTGAGCGCCGGCCCGCGCGGCGTTTGCCACAGATCGCGCGCCAGCACGAACCCAATTGGCAGAGCAACCCATGGCAGAAGCCATGCCCAACCCTGCGTCATGCCCAGCAAGCGCAATGCCGGCGGCACAAGAAACGCGATCACCAGCAGCACAGTGTATTCGATGCGCGTATTGCGGTCGCCGATGCGCACAGCCAGCGTGTGCTTGCCGGCAGCGTGGTCGGTGTCGATGTCGCGCAGATTGTTCGTGATGATGATGCAGGTGGCAAACAGCGCATTGGGCAGCGCGGCGATGAATGACAACCAGGTGAACTGATGCGCCTGCACGAAGTAGGTTCCCATCACCGCCACCACGCCGAAGAACACGAAGGCAAACAGGTCGCCGAGGCCACGGTAGGCCAGTGGGAATGGGCCGGCGGTATAGGCCAGGGCGCACGCAATCGACACCAGTCCGATCAGCAAAATGGGCCAGCCGCCAACGACAACGAGATACAACCCCAACAGCGCCGCCAACCCAAACACGATGCCGGTGGCGATCAACATCTGTTTCGGTGTGACCAGGCCACCCTGCGTCACACGGGTGGGGCCGATGCGCGCTTTGTCTGCACCCTTCAGAAAATCGAACACGTCGTTGCTGTAATTCGCGCCAATCTGCAGCAACACCGCCGCCGCAAGCGTGGCGAGGAAGACCAGCCCGTCGAATTGACCGTCGCGCAGCGCCAGCGCCGAGCCAACCAGCACCGGCGAGATGGATGCCGGCAGGGTCTTGGGTCGCGCGGCCAGCAGCCACGGGTTGGGTTTGCGCGTCGTTGGTGCCGCCATGAAGGGGTATCTCTTGCGAAGGCGATGCGAAGGCAGAAGGAAAATCCCTGCGCCTTTGCGAGAGGCCAGTCAGAATAGCGAAAGTTGTTCACCGCCGGCATTCTCTCGCTTCGCCGGCTGCTCGTCGGGCTGCCCGCTCATCGCATTGATGATGTCGCGCAATCTGCGGAAATCCTCTTCGATGGCGTTGCGCAACGCCGGCTGATGCAGCGCTGCCGCTGGATGAAACATCGGCACCACCACGCGGCCGTCGATCTTTTTAGCCTTGCCGTGGATGGCGCTGATCTTTTGGCCGGCAAACCAGCGCGCCATGCTGAAGCGCCCCAGCGTGACGATGATTTTTGGATTGATCAGCGCGATTTGCCGGTCAAGGTAGCCGGCGCAGGCTTCGATCTCGTCGGGTTGCGGGTCACGGTTGCCCGGCGGCCGGCATTTCACGACGTTGGTGATGAACACCTCTTCGCGTTTGTAGCCGGCGCTGGCGAGCAGGTCATTGAGGAACTGGCCAGAAGGCCCCACGAAGGGACGACCCTGCTTGTCTTCGTGGAATCCAGGCCCTTCGCCGATGAGCATGATGTCGGCCTGCGCCGCGCCTTCGCCCGGCACTGCCTGCGTGCGCGTCTTCGCCAACTCGCACAACGTGCATGCCCGCACTTCGGCTGCCACTTGGTTCAAGTCATCCATGCGAAGGGATTATAGAGAATGCGGCAGCGCCGCTTCAAGCGCATCCAGCCGGCGGCGATATGCAGCTGTGGTGAAGTCGGTCACGGTCATCAGCAGCGCATCTTCGAGGTTGTCCTGATAGTAGCCTTTGCGCCGGCCCACTTCCTCGAAACCATATTTGATGTAGAGGTTCTGCGCCACAGTATTGCTGACTCGCACTTCCAGCGTGACCAGCACAGCATCGCGTCGCTGCGCCTCGCGCATCAGGTTGATCAAAATGCGCTCGCCGATGCGCCGGCCGCGCCATGCGGTGTGTGTGGCAATCGTTGCGATGTGCGCCTCGTCGACATACATCCACATGCCGGCGAAGCCGACGATGGTGGCAGTTTGCATGACAGGCGGCGGGGCCGGCTTCAGCAACTGCGCCAGCCAGTTTCGACGCGCCGGCTGCGGCGCGCTTGCCAGCCGCGCCACCACAAAGTAGGCATTCTGGTTTTCGGTCAGCTCGTAGCGATACGCTTGTTCAGGCCACGGGCGGGGGAAAGCAGTTTTCTCAATCTCGATCACTGCTGCGATGTCGTCGAGCGTCATGCGCGACACGTCGACCTGCAACGGAGCATCGGCCGTCGGGTGATCAAGGGACTGCAATGCAGATGAACTGCTCATCAAGATGCTTCAGCCGGATAGATGGCTGTAAGCGTGATTGCGCTGTCCACTTCGTTGCGCTGCCAGCGCGACCAGGCTAATTCTGCCAGAAAACCCGCGCGACGCAGATTGAGCGCCGCCGGCGCCATTTCTGCCTTGCCGTGCAGCAGTGCCGCCAAATCCGGCGCAACATCGCCGCACACGATCATCGGTGTGTCGATGGCAGCACTGAGGTCGGCAAAGTTTTGTATCCACCAATCGCCGGCCACCGCCGGCTCACCTTCCTGCCATTCATAGCGGCACGCCGCAGCGCGGTTGCGGCCGGCTTCCACCAGCGCCAGCATCGGCGTGCGGTTCATCTGCATCGGTTGCTGATGGGCAATTACATCGAACGCAGTCACACCGATCAGCGGGATGCCCAGCGCGACAGCCATGCCCTTGGCAATGGCGAGGCCGCAGCGCACGCCGGTGAACGAGCCTGGGCCGATGGCGACGGCGATGGCGCCAATCTCCTGCGGGTTGATGCGGCAGGCAGTCATCAGGTCTTTGATGCGGCTGCTGACCAGCGCGGTCTCGTGACGCCGGCATTCCCACGTCATCTCCGCGCGCACTGCATGCGCATCTCGCAGCGCGATGCTGGCGCGGCTGGTGCAAGTGTCGATCGCCAGCAAGACAGAAGCGTTGGGGTCGGGAATCGAAGTCATCAGTTTACAGCTTGCAGCTTTGCGTTTGTTGCTTTGACTTGCAGCGCATCGAATGCCTCATCTGCAACCCAAAATCGGATCGCAGCCGGCTAAACACCAAAGGCGCTCTTCCGAAAGGCCAGCAGCACCTGCCATGTCTGCGTGTCCTGGGTTGAAAGCGTGAGCAGGCGCTTCGTGTCATTCGTGATTGAAAGCTTCACATGAATCGCACTTTTCGGGATGGCGTTGGGCGCGCGTTCCGGCCATTCAATCAGCACGACTGCGCTCTCGTCATCCAGAATCTCATCCAGCCCCAGACTGGCAAGGTCGCTCTCCTGCTCAATGCGGTACAGATCGATGTGAAAAAGTGTCGCATCATCCTGCTCGCGGTGATGCTCCTGCACCAGCGTGAAGGTGGGGCTGCGCAACAATTGCGCGGCGCCCCAGCCGCGTCCGATGCCGCGCGCAATGCTGGTTTTGCCGGCGCCCAGCGGCCCGTGCAGCGCGACCACTGCGCGTTGTGGCAGCAACGCGCCGAGTCTCATACCCAGGCGCTGGGTCTGCTCTTCGCTGTGGCTGGCGCATTCGAAGGAGAGTTGCTCAAGGAGGGCCATGGCGTTTTCAGAATTATAGGGCGAAGCGCATTTCAGATTTACGATTTACGATTGGCGTCAAGGCACAATCCAGAATTGCAAGGTCGGAAATCGCAAACCCGGCACTCCTGGAATTTCTCAAAAAGGAACATCTGATGAACATAGAACAATATCGCGAGCGCGTATCGGCGCGCATCCGGCAGGCGGTGCAGCAGACCGGCATCGATGTGTCGACGCTGCCGGCAGACGCGCAGGATCGCCTCATCAACACCATCGCCGACAACATGCTGCTGGAGTTCGACAAGATGTTGAGCGAGGCAGAGCAGGCCGGCGCGCAGCCAGCCACCAGCGCGACGCCGGCACAAACCGAAGTCGATGACGCGGTCGAGCAGATCCTGTGGGAAGGGCGGCCATTCATGTCACTGGGCGAGCGCTACATGCTGACCAACGATCGCATTCGCATTTTCAACGGCCTGGTGGGGCGCAGCGTGGAGAATATCGAGTTGATCCGTTTGCAGGACATCGACTATCACCAGGGCGTCAGCGAGCGCATCTTTGGCATCGGCGACATCTACTTGCATAGCGTCGATGCGTCCGACCCCATCGCCACGCTGCGCAATGTGCATGACCCAGAAACGGTGACAACGGCTATTCGCAAGGCGTGGCTGGACGCGCGCAAGCGACGCGGCGTGGTGTTTCGCGATATCGTGTGATTTCGGGTGATGCAGCTTTCCATCTCCGCCATCCCGTACACATTGGTGTGGCAGACGCCGGCGCTCGACGCACAATTCAGCGACGACAAACTGTCCATCACCGCCGGCCCCAGGACCGACCTGTTCAACGACCCGCGCGGCCTGCTCACCATCGCCAACACGCCGCGCTTGATGTTCAGACCCGAAGGCGACTTCATGCTCAGCGCAAAGGTGACGGTGCCGTTTGCCTCGACCTACGACGCCGGCGTGCTGGTCGCCTTCGTCGATGCTGCGCACTGGGCAAGCTGTGCTTTGAATTCTCGCCGCAGGGACAGCCGATGATCGTGTCGGTGGTGAACAAAGGCGATTCGGACGACTGCAACTCGGTCGTCATCGCCGGCAACACTGTGCATCTGCGGCTGGCAAGAATCGGACGCGCTTTTGCCTTTCACTACTCCATCGACGGACGCTTCTGGCATTTCACGCGCTACTTCAACCTGGGTGTCGAGGGCGCAGCCATTGGCTTCTCATCGCAATCGCCCACTGGCTCAGGTTGCGCATCAGTCTTTGAGGACATACGCTTTGAAGCGCGCACGCCGGCAGACATTCGCTCTGGCGAGTAAATTTGTTTAATCCAATGAACAGAAGGCGAATATGTCTCTTGCTATTGATGGCGTTGCTGGTCGCATGCCAGTCGGCAGATGACGCGCGCGCGCAATTTTGCAGCAGCCTGCGCGGCCTGGAGCCGACTGTGGCGCAGTTGGTTGAAGGCAAGGACCTTGCCACCGCCGGCCAACTCAAGCAATCGCTGGCGCTCTTTCGCGACGCGTTAAGCGCGATCGTGGGTCAGGCGTCGCAAATCCCTAGCCTCAATCTCGACAATCTCATCCAGTCACTCGATGCATACGAGACGCGGGTGAAGGCGTTGTCCGATAACACTCCCATCCAGCAGGCGCTGGCGGATGCGCATGAAACCGCCGGTAAATTCAAGAGCGAATTCGATGCGCTGACCAGCGCAGTGTGCACCAGCAGGTGAGCGCAATCAGGCAATTCGTCTGCATTCCGTCGAGTTGTCGCATACCGGCGTGCGACAATATTGTTGCACCTCAATGGTTACCCAAAATCGTTCAAGGTTGATGGACGACGCATCGCCGGCTGGAACATGGCAGCCTGATCGCGCGTCCATATCGGAGGAGAAGCACATGACAAAATCACTGCCGAAAACAATAGCAGCCACCACGTTAGCAGTAGCCATCGCGCTTTCATCGCTAGCCACTTCATACGCAGCCGCGGCGCCGCTCACCAACGAGCAACTAGCCAACGCAACATATCTCATTCCCAATTCGCCCGCCGGCTCGGTTCAACTGCAAGACGGCAAGTTCTCTGATGCGGCAAATCACTTCAGCGTCGATCTTGCGCCGCCACAGGACAAGGGCGATCTAAATGGAGACGGCGCAGAGGATGCTGCGGTGCATCTAGTCGCCAGCACAGGCGCGAGCGGTGTGTTCTCGTATCTGGCGGCGGTGCTGAACGACAATGGCGCGGCCAAACCCTTGCCGGCGGTCTTCCTCGGCGACCGCATCGCTGTGCGCTCCATTCGCATCGCGCGCAATGGCGAGATCAGCGTGCTGTTGCTGGAGCGGCGTTTCGATCAGCCCATGTCGGCGCGCCCCACCATCCCGGTGCTGCGGCGCTTCAAGGTGAATGGCGACGCGCTCATCGCCAGCAGTCCGCTCAGCGCGGCAGAGCTGAACTACGCCACCTATCCACTTGAGCTGGCCCAAGGCGGGCAAGCATCCTTTACACGCGGGCAGCACGAAGACCGCGAGGCGCAGTTCAAGGCCATCATCGCGCCATACCCGCGCGCGACTGGCGACTTGAACGGTGATGGTTCACCCGATACGGCAGTGACGATCATCGTGAACAGCGGCGGCAGCGGCATCTTCACCTACGTTGCAGCGGTGATCAACAACGGCGGCATCGCCCAGCCGGTGGACTCCGTCCTCATCGGCGACCGCGTCAAAGTGAGCGAGATGGTCATTGCCGACGGCGCGCTGATGGTGAATTACCTCGACCGCAAAGCAGAAGAGCCGATGTCGGCCAAGCCAACCGTGCCGATGACGCGGGTGTTTACGCTGCAAAACGGCAAACTGACGGACACCGGCGACGCGGCGCAACCTTTGCCGCCCATGCTGCCTGGGTCCATCCAATCGGTTGAATTCACCTGTGCCGACGATGTGACATTCACCGTGGTGTTCGCCGGCGAGGTGGCCACGGTCACTTTCAATGGCCAGACACAAGAGTTGAAGCAGCATCCCAGCGGCTCAGGCTTCATCTATGCCAATGAAAATTGGCAACTGCAAGGCAAGGGCGAAGAGGCTACGCTGACCGACCTGAAGGCGAATGCAGTCGTGGCAAATGACTGCCAGGGCAAGGCGTATGAGCCAATCACGCCTGCGCAGGCGCCCACTGCCGCGCCGGCTTTCAGCGGCAAGCTGACGGGAGAGGTGTATTACCTGCAATTCATCCCGCTGCCTGAAGACGCCGTGGTAACCGTGCGGCTGCGCCAGGTGCTGCCCGATGTCGCGCCGGCCATCGCCAAGCAAATTATCGAGACGAAAGGCAAGCAACAACCGTTCTCCTTCGAGCTGACCTATGATCCAGCAACGATCGACCCCGAAGGCGTTTACCTCGTCGAAGCGATCATCACTGAAAAAGGCAAGGTGCGCTGGGCACAGGTGGAGCAGAACTACGTGCTGACCCATGGCACGCCGGTGGATGGCGTGCGCGTGCGCGTGTCACAAGTCGCCTCGGTGGGGCAATCCGATGCGCAGCCGGCGACAGCGGCCGATGTGGTGGCCGCGCTCAGCAGCGATCCGCGCTTCAGCACACTGGTCTCATTGGTGAGCGAAGCCGGCCTCGTCGACATGCTGACCGGATTGAAGGACAGCACTGTGTTTGCGCCGACAAATGACGCTTTTGCCAGCCTGCCCGCCGGCGCGATGGACGAGTTAAAGACCAACCGCTCGATGCTCACCGGCATCCTGTCCTACCACGTCTCGCCAGAGAAGATCGACGCGAAGGCGCTGGCCGGCAAGACTGAAATACCGACGCTGTTGCAAGATCTGGCTATCCGCGTAAAGAGCGCCGGCGGCAAAGTGTTGCTGAATGATTCGACTGAGGTGGTGCAAGCCGACATCCCTGCTGGCAGCAATCTCATCCATGCTGTGTCGGGCGTGCTGACGCCGTTCGAAACGTTTGGCATGGCCGGCCCTGAGGAGACGCTGGTCAAGGCGGAATTCATCTGCACGGATGACGCAACCATGAGCGTCGTGTTCGACAATGGCAACCACACCGCCACCGTGACGTTCGACGGCAAGACAGTGACGTTGCCGCAGCAGGAAAGCGGATCGGGCATTCGCTACGCCAATGACGAATATGAATTTCGCGGCAAGGGCGACGATGCCACGTTGACCGAAGTGAAGTCCGGCAATGTGATTTTGGCCGATTGCCAGGCGCAGAAGCCGGCGGAGACAACCACACCCATGACCGACACAGCGCCGGCGCTCAGCGGCGTGCTGACCGGCACCGTGACTTACCTTGAGCGCGTCGCGCTGACGCCCGAGGCAGTGATCGAGGTGACGCTGCAGGATGTCTCGCGCGCCGATGCAGCCGCGACCATCCTCGCCACGCAGACAATCACTGCCGATGGCAAGCAGGTGCCAATTCCATTCGAGTTGAAGTACGACCCGGCTGCCATCCAGCCGCAGAACAGCTACGCCGTGCGCGCGCGCATCCTTGAGAATGGCGAACTGCGCTTCACCAGCACGACGACCTACCCCGTCTTGACGCGCGGCGCGCCGGCAACCGGCGTGGAGATCCTGGTGCAGACAGTGGTGAGTCCGGCGCAGAAGCCTGCAGCGCCGGCGCTCAGCGGCGTGCGGACTGGCACTGTGAGCTACTTGCGGCGCATCGCCCTGCCGCCTAATGCCGTGGTCGAGGTGATACTTGCCGATGTGTCGAAGATGGATGTGGCGGCAACGGTGATCGCCTCGCAGACCATCGCGACAAATGGCAAGCAGGTGCCGATCCCGTTTGAGTTGAAGTATGACCCGGCTGTCATCAACCCGGTGATGACCTATGCTGAGCGCGCGCATTCTGGTGAATGGCAAGCTGCGCTTCATCAGCACGCAGCACCACGCAGCGCTCACACGCGGCGCGCCGCTGACCGGCATCAACATCATCGTGCAGCCAGTGCAGTAACGACCGCTCTGGCATGGCGCGCAAGTGATGGAGCTTGTGCAATATCAAAAACCCGGCTGCGTTGAGGCCGGGTTTTGCATCTTCGTTACAATCATCGGCGATGACATCACCGCACGAGCAACTTCAACAGTTTCTCGCCGAATTGCCCGCCCGCGCGCTGGCATTCGTGATCCAGCTTGCGATTGCAGCAGCGCTGTTCTGGATCATCCTGCAAGTCACACGCGTGCTGCAGCGCATGGCGCATGATGTGTTGAAGCGCACGCGCCCCGATGAGTGCGAGGTGCTGAACAAAGCGATCGGACGCATCATCTACATCGCCGGCGTCGTGCTGGCGGCCTTTACTGCGCTGGCCGTGCTGGGCATCAACGTCACAACGCTGCTCGCCAGCCTCGGCATCACCTCGCTCGTGCTGGGCTTTGCGCTCAAGGACACCATCGAGCAGGCCATCTCTGGCACGCTGCTGCTTTTTCAGCGCCCGTTCAATGTGGGCGATGTGATTGAGATCGACACGGTTGAAGGCGTGGTGACGGATGTCGGCATTCGCACCACCGACGTGCGCACCTTCGACGGCGTGCATGTGCTGATCCCCAACAACCGCGTCTTCCAATCGGTCATCCGCAACAAGACCCGCTATGTCGCGCGGCGATTTGAAGTCACGCTGAACATCGGCGCGAATAACGACCTGGCCGGCGCGCACGCTGCCATGCTGGAAGCAGTGAAGAGTGTGCCAGGCGTGTTGGGCGAGCCGGCGCCAATGGTGGCGTTCGAGAACTTCACCGACAGCGCGGTGCGCACGGCCACGCGCTACTGGGTCGACACGACAAGTACCGACCCAGTAGCCACGCGCAACGCCGTCACCGGCGCCATCACAGCGACGCTCGCAAGCGCCGGCATTGCCAGCGCGTATCTGGCGCCCAGGCCGACTGATCCATCTTTGCCCGGTTGATCGATGCGACCAGCCAGCGTCACATGTGCGTCTACGCTAGGCGGCTTGCGTCTCGCCGGCCTCACGCGTCACCAGCGGTCGGATAAGCGGCGCGCCCGCGTCGTAGTTGATCGCCGCCTCGATGAACGCCTTGAAAAGCGGGTGCGGGCGGTTGGGCCGGCTCTTGAACTCCGGGTGAAACTGGCTGCCCAGCATGTAGGGGTGATCGCGCAGTTCGCAAATTTCCACCAGCCGGTCATCCGGCGAAAGACCGCTGAAGATCAGGCCGGCCTCGCCAAGCGACTTGCGGAATTCATTGTTGAACTCGAAGCGATGGCGATGGCGCTCCTGCACAGTCACCTCGCCGACGCCATTTTCACTAGTCTTGTGCATGGCAGACACATAGGCGCGATGCGCGCGCGTCGCCGGCGTCAACTTGCACGGGTAGACGCCCAATCGCATCGTGCCGCCCATATCTGAAATGTCGCGCTGGTTGGGCATCAGGTCGATGACCGGATACGGCGTGGAGTGGTTGAATTCGGTGCTGTTTGGCTCGCGGCTGTTCAACGTGTGCCGCGCAAATTCAATCGCCATCACCTGCATGCCCAGACACAGACCGAGATACGGCACGCTGTTTTCGCGGGCATAGCGCGCCGCCATGATCTTGCTTTCGATGCTGCGCTCACCAAAACCACCCGGCACGACGATGCCGGCCACCTTTTCGAGCAAGTCCATCTTTTCGCCGCGCTCAAGGTCCTCGCTGTTGATCCAGGTGATCTTCACATCGCGGCCGCTGGTGACGCCGGCGTGATGCAACGATTCACGCACGCTCATGTAGGCATCATGCAGTTCAACATACTTGCCGACGATGGCAACATGCAACGGCAGCTTGGCGCGGCGCACTTCAGCGCACATGCTGCGCCATGCGCTCAGGTCCGCGCTGGGGCATTTCAGGTTCAGTCGCTCGCACAGAAAATCGCCAAAGCTGGCGTCCTCCAGCATCAGCGGCACTTCATAGAGGAAGCTCGTCGTCACCATCGGCAGCACCGCGCGGCGTTCCACATCGCAAAATAGCGCGATCTTTTCGATCAAATCCTCATCGACAGGCTCATCGCTGCGAGCGATGATGGCATCGGGTAGGATGCCGGCGCCGCGCAGGTCGCGCACGCTGTGCTGCGTTGGCTTGGTCTTCAGCTCATTGGTCGCGCCAACCTTGGGCAAAAAGGCGACATGCACGTAGAACGTGTTTTCGCGGCCCACATCGCGGCGCATCTGGCGAATGGCCTCGATGAACGGCATGGCTTCAATGTCGCCGACGGTGCCGCCAACCTCCACGATCACCACGTCGGCGGCGCTGCTCTTGGCAACCAGACTGATGCGGCGCTTGATCTCATTGGTGACGTGCGGCACCACCTGGATGGTCTTGCCAAGATAATCACCGCGCCGCTCCTTCAAGATCACCTCGTTGTAGACCTGGCCGGTGGTGGTGTTGCAGTCCTTGTTCAGGTTCTCATCGATGAAGCGCTCATAATGACCGAGATCCAGATCGGTCTCTGCGCCATCCTCGGTGACGAACACCTCGCCGTGCTGATATGGCGACATGGTGCCGGGATCAACGTTGAGATACGGGTCGAGTTTTTGAATGGAGACGCGCATCCCGCGCGCCTTTAGCACGCGGCCAATCGCGGCGGCGGTGACGCCTTTGCCCACAGAACTGACCACCCCGCCGGTGCAGAAAATGTACTTCGGCATGAAACCTCCCAGACAGCCGGCCACGAACGCCGGCTATGGCTGCAATGCGTGTCCGCTCATCCGCGTCCAGCGAATCAAACAAAAAAGTAGGGAGCATCGGTCATGCTCCCTACAGAGTGGCGCTACACGCGCAAAATCAAACAAATACGGATCGTGCGGCACAGTTCATTATAACGCGCCGCCGGCGATTGGGAATGTGCATTTGTGTCGCAGTTGCAGGCAGATCTGCAATGACGATCACCCTCTCTTCGCCATCAGCGCTGACCACATCAGCTTGACCAGATTCCACACGCTGGGGTCA
Organism: uncultured Anaerolineae bacterium; assembly: GCA_964590135.1. Classification (GTDB taxonomy): domain Bacteria; phylum Chloroflexota; class Anaerolineae; order J036; family Brachytrichaceae; genus JBDHWI01. The sequence continues at coordinate 89,843 of CAZPVX010000004.1, forward strand.
TGGTGGAAGCGCGTAGCCTGACGATGAAACAGATGGCTGTTCGACAGGTTGACGAGATATGGGTCGATCAGTGGGTCGAAGTGCGCGCGAATGACTGACTTCTGCGGCTGGTCGAACATGAGCGGGTTGTTGACAAAGCCGGCGCCGGATTGAATGTCGTACGGCGTGTTGCCCGGATACGCGCCCCATGGCGTGTCCATCATGAAGTGCGCCAGCGCGCCCCAGTGATTGACCACCACCGAGCCATAGCGCAACTCCGCAATAGCCTGCTCCACCGCCGCCGCGATCGCCGCGTCGCGCATCGAGGCGGGATGCACGACGATGCTTGCGACCAGGTTGCCCCACAGGCGCTCATTGGCAAACGCCACCGCCTTGCGGATGTAGTCCACAACGTCCGCGGCCTCCAGCGCCGTCTCTGCATACAGGCTGATGAACGGCTCGCGCGTGAAGCAGAGGTCATCATGGTGGGCTGGATCGACGTCCGGGATGAGCGTCCATGGCAGGTGACCTTCCTGCGGTGAGCCAAGCCTCAATGCTTCTGGATGCGCCGCGAGAAACTGCTGATGCAGCGCCTGCGAGCCCGGGTAGTATGCCTTGCGCGTGTCGGTGGCCGCAAGAAAATCGGCGATGGCTGCGTTGAGCTTTTCGCGCTGCGGCCAGCCCTGCATCTGGATGAACATGCGCGGCGTGAGGCAGTTGTGCGCGGCATTCGGCGTCAGCCACGAGCCGATGCGCTCAGCCTGCCGCCTGACATCTTGGTCGCTCCACGGTCCTGGCACGATGATGACTGGCGAGATGTTGCCCAATTCGGCGCTGAAGGGCTTGGTGAATTGGCGCCGGCGCTCCTGCTTCCGCACGCGCCCCGCTTCGCCCGCGCCAAACACGACGGCGTCATACGTTCGGTCAGAGCCAGTGAGATGCACACTCTCGACGACTGGATGGTTGCACAGATATTCGCCCTCGGCCGTGCCGCCAAAGAGAATTTGCAGGAAGCCGGCGTCGATCAGCGCCTTGAACGCCACTTCAAAAATCGGCCCAAGATATTCGTTCACCGGGTTCATCTTTACGGCGACGACCTGCCCCTCAACGAATAGCTTGCACAGAAAATCCTGCGGAATCAGCGCGCTCACATTGCCGGCGCCCAGCACCAAACACACATGCCCTCGTCTTTCACTTTGCTGGTAAAACGACGCCTGAGGGATGCCGGCCTGCAGCGTCACCGCCGGCTCCATCCACACTTCAGCCCGGATACCCAGCGGCAAAAAGGCAAGCGCCTCTTTCCAATCGTAGGGGATGACCTGCGCGGCGACCTGACCATTTGGCCGTGTGTAGACCTTGCGCGGGATGCGCGGCTTGCCAGAGCGCGCAATGTCTTGCAGCGCGTTGCGCAGAAAACGCAACTGGCGATAAACGGTGGTGATGCTGTGCCACTCTTCGCCTTCGGCCATCGTTTCGCGGCGGCAGCCCTTGGCGATGAGGCCGGCATCGACCCAGCGCTGCTCCACCGTTGCAACGCCAGCCCTTGTCTGGTCGAGCAGGGCGATGCGGCCGGCGATATCCATCTGCGCCCAGGCGTCTTTGCGCGCGGCAAGGGTGGTGAGCGCACGTTCCATGTCGGCGCGCGCGCTGGGCAGAATGGCGCCGGCGGCCGGCGGGCTGTGAGTTTCAGATGCGGTGAAGGCGACCAAAACCGATTGCTCCTATTTGTGATTTGTTTTGCGCCAGGGCTGTGCAAGACAGGCTCGGCGCTAGGTTTCGTTCCAGAAGATGTAGGCGATGGCATCATCTGCATCCTGGTCGAGTGCGACGAAGATTTTTGCCCATTGCCCTTTCGACATCGCGGCGGAAGAGGCGATACCGTGCGTCGAAGTCATCCACCTTGCCCACACTGGCTGCGTGTCTTTTGGCAGGTTGACTTGCTTGGTGAGGACGTCTGGTGTTGCCTGGTTCAGCTCTTGTCGCGAGGCGCTTTTCCACGGCGATGCAGCCCAGAACGCAGCAAGCTGCGACTTTGGGAAGCGCACGACCAGGCGCATGCTGTCATCAATGCCGGCCTGAAAATCGCGAAAGAGCACCGCCGGCGCCGGCGACAGAGTGATGCCAACTAATCGTAGCGCAGATGCGTCATCTGCCGGATCGTTCTTCGAGCTGAATTTCAAAGGATCGCCCACGCACGCAGTCAGCGCCGCCAGGCAGAACACGCACAAAAACCTACTGATGACCTTGTTCATCTCTCACCTCCAGGCTCACCCAGCGTCAAGGCGCGGGTTGCAAGCGCGCTTTTCGATAGTATGGCGATTGTCTCAGCAACGCCTGGCGCACCAGCGGACGAAACAAACGGATAAACAGACGGCGAAAGCCGAGCGTCTGCAGCATATCGTGAATGTAATCATCCAGGGTGCGCCTCTGGAAATGCAACAGGCGCTCACTCTCGGCGGTGTCCAGCCAATCGACACTGTAGGGCAGCGTGGCAAACGCCTCCGCCGGCAGCATGCCCACGCCGACGGTCGTCATCACGCGCTCCATCAGGTCGCGGTAGATGAACTGGCACTTTGCCCCGCCGCCGATCAGCAGGATTTTGCCAAGCGCCGCGTCGCAGCTTGCGGCGTTGGTGATGGCGACGCCGGCGTCCCTGGAATGCACATACTCGATGCGGTTGTTGAGCGGCACATCAAACATGCCGGCGTCGAGAATCAGGCGCACCGGCAGCGCTGCGCCAAGCCGCAAGATCACCCAGCGCAGGCCCGACGCCTGGATCATCTGTTCACACTCAAGCTTGTGCCGCGCATAGTGTTCGATGGGTTGCGGCAGGTCATCGGCTGTGCGCGGAGGCAGCTGGTCTTGCGTGCGGCCATAGACATGCAGCGATGAGGTAAAGATCAGCTTCGGCGGCACAGGCAGCGCCAACATGGCACTGAGCAGATTGCGCGTGCCATCCACGTTGACCGTGCGCGCCTGCTCTGGCTGGGCTTCGCTCTGCACGCCAATCACCGAGAGGTGCGGGATGATGAAGGCGACATGGGCGACGGCATCCTGGCCTTGCACAGCAGCGGCGATTTCATCGGGCCGGCGCAGATCACCCCACACGACTTCGACGCGGCCTGCAAAGCGCGCGGCGGTTCTTTCATTTGTCTGCGTTTTGACGTCAAAGCAGCGCACGCGGTGGCCGGCTTGCAACATCGCCTCGATCGTGCTGCAGCCGATGTTGCCGAATGCGCCGGTCAAGAGAATGTTCATCGCAATAGTCCTGTCCCTATTGTGCGCTGAGTCTGCAGAATTGGCATTCGGGCGATAATGCCGGCCATGCTTACTCCGCGCGTCATGCTCGTAAACTTCAATCCGGCTGTGCCATCTGCCGGCAACCGCAGACTCAACCAGGTGTTGGGCTGGAACGACCCCGATGCGCTGGTCGAGGGCTACATCAGCGACATCTTCGAATGCAGCTACGGCCACGTGCGCTACGAGATTGTCGAGCGCCACGAGATCAACCACTTTCCAATCAAGCAGGACAGCTTTCAATACGACGCAGATGGCTTTGTGAAGGCGTGGCGCGCGCGCGCCGGCTTCCACCAGCCCGACACCGCCGACTACGCGGCGCTGCTTCAGGTGCAGGCGGATCTGCTGCGCAAGATCGACGCCGGCGAGATCGACGAGTTCTGGATGATGGGATTCCCCTACGCCGGCTTCTATGAAAGCTGCATGGGCGGACGCGGTGCGGTGTGGTGCAACGGGCCGGTCATTCCCGACACCGGGGATATCTCGCGCAAGTTCGTGGTGATGGGCTTCAACTATGAGCGCGGCGTGGGCGAGATGCTGGAGGCGTTCGGGCATCGCTGTGAGAGCATCCTGGATCACGTGTGGAAGGGTGTGCCGGATGCATTGACGCCGGCGCAGCGCGAGCAGGCCAGTCGCTCGTTCTGGTCGCGCCTCAAACGCTTCTTCCTGGGTGAAGAGCCGCCGGCGGATGCAAGCGCGCCGCCCATCGATTTAAACGCCAACCTGTGGAAGCAATTCACGCGCTATGACAAGACGCATCCCGGGCTGTCCGGCTGCGGCATCGTGCATTACGCACCGAGCAGCGACATCGACTACGACTGGGGCAATCGCCGGCCTGTGATGAGCTGCGCAGACGCCTGGCTAAACTACCCCGACATCAACCGGCCGGCGCGCATGATGACATGCGACGAGTGGGGCGGCGGCGAGATCCGCGCGCATCACAGGTGGTGGCTGCAACACTTCCCCCACACGGAAGGCGAGACCCCGACCGGGCGGCTGAACAACTGGTGGGAGTACGCGGTTGGTTTGAAATTTTAAGCGCCGGCTGCTACTACAGGCGGCCTGCGATCATCTGCGCTTCACCGTCGCGGTGCTGGGTTTGCAGCACGCGATCTACAAACGCGCCAGCCAGCCCGGTGTAGCGCGCCGGGTCTAGCAGCCGATCCAAATCCTCACGCGAGAGATGCGCCGCCACACGCGGGTCGGCCAGCAGCAATTCGCGGAAGGGCTTGCCCTCTTCGACAGCGCGCATGGCGCTCTCATAAACGATGTCGTGCGCAGTCTGCCGGCCCACGTGCTCGCCCAGCGCGAACATCACTGCCTCCGACAACATCAACCCGTGCAGCGCGTCGAGGTTGCGCCGCATGCGCTCAGGATACACGCGCAGGCCGCGTAGCACGCGCAGCGTCAATGCCAGCGCGCCATCAGTCATCACGCATAGATCAGGAACCCACGCCCACTCCATGTGGTTATAGGTCCAATCGCGCTCATGGTCAGGGATGAGGCCATCCAGCGCAGCGCGGGCATGGTTGAACGACAGCCGCGACAGCGCAATGATGGCCTCGCACAGCATTGGGTTGCGCTTGTGCGGCATGGTGCTGCTGCCCACCTTGCCTTCGGCCCACGGTTCCTCCAACTCCATCACTTCGGACTTCTGTAGTGCTATCACCTCGTTGGCGATCTTGCCGCAGGTGCCGGCGACCATCGCGGTGACGCTGGCAAACTCCGCAAAGCCATCGTGCGCCACGTGCCAGGTGATCGCCGGCACGCCCAGACCGAGATGCGCCATCATGCGGCGCTGAATCTCCAGCCCTTGATCCGCCACGCCGGCCAGCGTGCCGACCGCGCCGCCAAACTGCCCCACCAGCACGCGCTTTTTGCATTCGTCCAATCGCGCCGCGTGCCTGTGAAACTCATCCAGCCAGATCGCCACTTTGTAGCCAAACGTGATCGGCAGGGCGTGCTGGCCGTGCGTGCGGCCAGCCATCAGTGTGTCGCGGTGGCATTGCGCCAATTCGCGCAGCACAGCGTCGAGGTCCGCCAGCCGGCGCTCGAAGAGCATCAGCGCATCCTTGATCTGCAAGACCAGCGCGGTGTCCATGATGTCCTGCGTGGTCGCGCCCCAGTGGATGTATTCGCCGGCATCCCCCTCACATACATTCTTGAAGGCGCGAATGAGCGGCACGATGGGGTGCAGCGTGTGATCGACCTGCTGTTTCATGTAGGCCGTGTCGATCAGCTCAGCGCGTCCCTTGCGCGCGATCTCCTCGGCGGCGGCCGGCGGGATCACGCCGATCTCGGCCTCAGCCTTTGCAAGCGCCACCTCTGCGTCCAGCCATTTCTGCAACAGCGCGTGATCATCAAACACGGCGCGCATCTCGTCTGTGCCGTAGAGATCTTTCAGAAAGATTGAGTCAGTGATGTGAGAGGGCATGGCCAATCGCTAGTCGGTATGAAACACTTCCTCGATGGTGTGCCAGGTCTCGCCGGCCTGCGCTTCGGCCAACGGCGTCTGCATTGGCGAGCAGATCGCCCACCACTCCTGCGTCATCGGGTCGGCGGCCATCTTCGCCATGTCGCCTGCGAAGTCGTCGCCGATGTATTCGAAGTAGGCGAAGAGCAGGTTGTTGTGGAGATAGATCGAATAATTGCGAATGTTGCTGGCGTGAATCTGCTTCAACACCGCCGGCCACACCGCCGCGTGCAACTGCTTGTAGACCTCGATGCGATCGGGCTTGATGCCGATCACCTGTGCGTATCGCTTCATGTTGCTCCTTTGTGCCTCTGCGCTCTATTCAATGCTGTAAACCCGCTGCGCGACGCCGCCGAGGATGGCATCGACCTCCTGGCGCGAATAACCCTTTAGCGCCGCGCGCGTCTCCTTCCACACCTTCGCGTAATCGCCGTTGAGGATCGCCACCGGCCAGTCACTGCCAAACATGCAGCGCTCGGCGCCAAACAGCTCGATGGCCGCGTCGATGTAGGGCTTCAGATCATCGGCATCCCAGTTTGCGCCGGCGGCCGTGTTCAGCCCTGAAATTTTCGCGAACACATTCGGGTGTCGAGCCGCCGCCCTCATCGCCGCCTTCCAGTCCTTGATCTTCCCGCTTTTGATCGGCGGCTTGGCCAGATGGTCGACGATGATCTTCAGGTTTGGCGCATGGTTGGCGATGGTCGGCACATGCCCGATGTGCTTTGGGAAGATCGCCACCACGTCGAAGGTCAGGTTGCGCGCTTCAAGCACTTTCACGCCGGCCAGCACATCCTCGCGCACCAACCAGTCGGGATCCGGCTCATCGTGGTTCAGGTGTCGCACACCGCGAAACTTGGGGTGCCGACTGTAGCGATCGAGCAGCTTCGCCGCCTCGGCAGGGTCATAGAGCGGGACCCAACCTACCACTGCGCCGATCCAGTCGTGACATTCGGCCTGCGTCAGCATTGACACAGTGTCCTCGTTGCTGTTCGCACTCTGCACCAGCACGGTCTTGTCGATGCCGGCGGCCTTGATCTGCGGTGCAAGGTCATGCGGCGAAAACGTCTTATAGATCGGCCCGAACGCCGGCGACAGCCATGAGTATTCGACTTTGTTCAGGTTCCAGAAGTGCTGATGGGTGTCAATTTTAAGCATCACACTTGCTCCCAGGAAAGGCATACGATCTCATGCACCGGCACGCGCGACAAAGTTATCTCGACATCGCCATTGTCACGCAAAGTGATGGGCAGGTCGATGCCGGCGATCACCGCCTTCGCTTTTGTCACCTGCATCGGTGGACGAACAACGACCTTCACATCGGTCAGTGCGATGGGGTCTTCGTAGAACGTCGGATGGCGTGGCGACTGGCGCAATGGCGACCAGTTGACCACGTGCACCATGCAGCGCTCGGCGTGGTCGGCTGTAGCCGGCTGGTGCGTCATCGTCACCTCCGTGCTGAGCGGCGCATTCGACTCCAGCAACGGATCGTGCAGCAGCGTCCTCAGCACATGCTGGAAAAGATGGCGATAGACCCAGTAGCCGGTGTGAAAGTAGCTCAAGCCAATGGGGAAGGCGATGTGCGCCAGCCGGTCCGCAAGCGAAGCGGCCGAGTACTCAGTCGCATGGTCAAAGGGTGATTGCGCATGGCTGGTGTAGTGCGCGCCGCTGCGCTGGAACAGCGGCTCACCGAGTGTCGCGATCGACTGCGCCGGCGCAACCGTGCGCCAGCGCGACGCACCCTCATAGAGCGCAAATTCATATGCTGGCAATGTTGTGCCAGTTGTGGCGCCATCAGCCAACATATATGCCGGCTTGAACGGGGATGCGCCGTGATACGTCAGCCCGCAAGGCTCCAGCCAGCTTGCTTCGCTGCCGGCGATGCGGCCACTGCCGTCGACCGCGATCACACTCCCGCCAGCAGCCAAGTATGTTTGCAGGCGCTCAGCCAGCGCTGCATCCACCGCGAGTTGCTCTGAAAGCACAACCAACCGATAGCGCTCCCATGCCATGTGCGGCTCCAGCACATCGAACTGCACCCGCGATTCAACCAGCAGCTTTGCCAAACCGTAATTTGCCTCGGTCGAGGGTGGATCGAGCGGCAACCCGCCGACCAGCAGCGCCGCCTCGGTCACCGGCGTCGCGCCCTCCAGCCACGGCTCCAGCGCCTTGACGCGGCCATACGCCTCGCCGATCACCTGATATACCGCCGGGTCGAGTCGCGCATGGGGAGGCGGCTGATCGCCGATGTCGCAGCGCGCGCCGTTGGCAACGATGCCGGCGAGTTCGACATGCAATTGCGCCGGCAACTTGAGACCGCCAAAATCTGCCCATGATTGATGAAAACGACCGGTCATACCGTAGGTTGTGCGACCCGTGACGCGGGCATAGCGCGTGATTAGCGGGAAGTAGTAATAACCCCAGGATGCCGTCGGCAGAGCTTCGATGTCGATGTTGTCCATGAACGGCACGCGCTCATCCAGACCGAACAGACCTTGATTGTTGTAGTCCACCTGGCAACCAGGCCGCGCCAGTTGCACAGCAGCTGTCATGCGCGCGATGAAGCGCTTGTGCAGGTCGTGTTTGTGCCGGCGCTGATGCGCGGTGTTGAAGGGGTCGAGCCCTTGCGCGCGCATCTGCTCCAGGCAGGCCGGGCAGTAGCATTCACCGTCCTTCATCACCGGCATATCGAACCACGCGCCGTCGATCTCGTAGCGGGAGACGAACTCCACTGCATGATCGATCATCAGCTGGATGAAGTCTTCATGCGCCAGGCACAGCGCCGTCCAACCCGGCGCCTCGTCGAATTTTGGCAGGTAATTTGTGCGGTCGCGCTTGATCAGCAGCCATTCGGGGTGCTGCTCGGCAAGGTGGTTGTCCCATGCCGTGCAGTAGTAGGCGTACACGGCGATGTTGCGCGCACGGCACGCCTGCACCTGTGCGCCGAGCAGGTCGAAGCGCAGGCCTGGATGCACCGGGCCATACGCGCTTGGATAGTAAAAGTAACCGTGCATGTCCTTGGCGAACACGACGATGGCATCGATGTTGGCAGCGGCGAGTTGATCGCCGAACTCATCTGCATTGAAGCGCTCGCCGATGCGCGGGACATGCTGCGAGTTGTGAAAGTCGAGGTGGATTTTGCGCCAGGGCCGGCGCGGCAAGGCTGCCTGGACAGGGTCGATCCAAAAGCGATTCATGTTGTTGTTTTGATCACATATACCGGGGATGGCGTCAACTGCTCCGGCAGGGTTACTTCCAGTTGCTCACCGCGCTGCGCGTGTGCCAGCGGCGAGGCATGGCCCAGCAGCATCACCGGCGCATCCGGCGCAACTGTCACTGATTCCAGAACGACTTTTTTCGATTTTGGAGTGCTGAGCAATGAGATATACAGCGCGCCTCCCTTGTGCGTAAAGCGCGTTGGGATCAACGCATCGCCGGCTTGCGCCTGGCCGGCAGCGCGCGTCCACGGCCGTGTGCCATAGATCGCCTCGCCGTTGATTGCCAGCCATTCGCCCAAACCCCTCAGCCGGCTCGCCTGCAACTCGCTGATCGAGCCATCGGCGCGCGGACCGACGTTGAGCAGCAAGTTGCCATTCTTGCTCACGATGTCGACAAAGCCACGCACCAGATCCTCGACAGAGAGCATGTTGGCGTCAGTGTCATTCTGGTTGTAGCCGAACGAGTAACCCAGACCGCGGCAGCTTTCCCATTTGTAGGGAGTGGCTTCCGGCATCACCCTGTACTCCGGCGTTTTGAAATCGTAATGCTCTGCCTGCGGCAGTCTCATCTCGCCGCGCGCCATCTTCTCAAGCATCTCCATCGAGTTGATGTCTTTGCCTTGAATGAAACGGTCATTGATCACACCGTCCGGCACAGCGTTGTAGTAATCAGCAAAAAGCTTGGGCAGATCAGCGATTGCTGGATAGCCAATGTCATTCCACAGCACCGCCGGCCGATAGCGCGCGACCAGTTCGCGGATGTGGCCGCTGGCGTATGCCTCATACTCAGGCGTCTGCGGCACGCCGATGAACAAGTCGATGGCATCTCTGATCACATGCGGGTTGAACGTCCAGTCCAGCCCGCCGGAGTAGTACAAACCCATCTGCATGCCGTGATCGCGCACAGCGCCGGTCAGCTCGCCGACCACATCGCGCTGAAGTTGCCAGTGCGGTTGCTTTGGGTTGGGAAAGGCGCTTGGCCAGAGCAGAAAGCCTTCATGATGTTTGGTGGTGAGCACTACGTAGCGCGCGCCGGCCTGTTGAAACAGATCAACCATCGCATCCGGCTCGAAGCGCTGCGCAGCTTCCTGAAACATCGGCCCGAAATCCGCGTATGTGAAATCCGGGCCGAAGGTGCGGACGTGATGCTCATAGGTTGCGCCCTGCCCAATGGCAAGCGAGTTTTGATACCATTCAGCATAGGGATTGTTGGCAAACCAGTTGGCCCAGTTACCCTCAGCGGTTGCAGTGCCTAGTTCGCCGGTGAGCGGCGCCCAAGCCGGCACTGAATACAGGCCCCAATGCACGAAGATGCCCAGTTTGGCATCTTGGAACCAGCCTGGGACCTGATGGGTTTTGATAGATGCCAGCGTCGGTTCAAAGGCCATGTCATCGACCTCCCATGCCGGTGAGTTGCACACCCTGCACGAACAGCTTTTGTGAAAGGAAGAACACGAGCAGCACCGGGATCAGCGTGAGGATTGACACGGCCATCAACATGTTGAACTGTGTGAAATTGGCGCCACGGAAGAGGTTGAGGCCAAGTGCAAGCGTGTATAGCTCCGTCGAGCGGATATAGATCAGCGGGTCAAGCAGGTTGCTCCAATTGCCGATGAACGAGAAGATGGCCACAGTGGCAAGCGCCGGCCCTGACAGCGGCAGGATGATGCGCCATAGAATGTTCCACGTGCTGGCGCCGTCGATGCGCGCGGCCTCGTCCAAATCCAGCGGGATGCCCATGAAAAACTGGCGCAGCAGAAAGACGAAGAATGGATAGCCGAACCACGCCGGCAAAATCAGCGCCCACAGGGTGTTGACCAGGCCAATTTCCTTGAACAAAAGGAAGCGCGGCACGATGGTGACTTCACGGGGAATCATGATCGTCGCCAGCAACAGTAGAAACAAAAAGTCCTTGCCGCGCGCGCGCAGTCGCGCAAACCCGAACGCCACCAGCGAGCACGAGATCAGGTTGCCGGCCACGTTTGCCAGCGTCACGACGAGTGAATTGCGCAGGAAGGTGTTGAAGGGAAGGATGCTCCAGCCCTGCACGTAGTTCTGCCACTGGAAGCTGGTGGGCAGAAACGAGGGTGGATAGTTGAACACCTCATTCTGCGGCTTGAGCGAGGTGGAGACCATCCACATGAACGGCAACGCGAAGGTGATCGACAGCAGGATCAGCAGGATATACACGGCGATCTGCTTGGTCGAGCGGGATCGCGCGATGCCGAATGAGCGCATGCCGCCAGCGAGAGTCCTGTCGCCCGTGTTTGAAAGTTCAGACATGGTTGCCTCCTAGCGGCGCGTGTCGCCCTCGTAAAACACCCAGCGCCGCGCCAGTTGGAATTGCGCGATCGTGATCAGGATGATGATTACGAGCAGCACCCAGGCCAGCGCAGATGCATAGCCCATCTTGAAGAAGCGGAACGCATTCAGATACAAATACAGGCCGTACATCAATGTGGAGTTGGCCGGCCCGCCCGGCTGGGAACTCAGCCCGGAGGTCATGACCAGCACAATCACAAAGTTTTGCAGCGAGGCGATGATGCCGATCATGATGTTGTAGAAGATGACCGGTGTCATCATCGGGACTGTGATCTGCCAGAATTTGTGCCACGCGCCGGCGCCGTCGATGTCCGCTGCTTCATACAGATGAAGCGGCACGCTTTGCAGGCCGGCGAGATAGATGACCATCGAACCGCCGGCTGCCCACAGGCTCATCAAGATCAAAGCCGGCTTGGACCATAGCGGGGAGGTAAGCCAGCCCGGACCTTTGATCCCGACCGCCCCGAGTATCGTGTTGATCAAGCCAAAATCAGGGTGCAGGATCATCAGCCAGAGAATCGCAACCGCAATGCCGCTCACCACCGAGGGCAGGTAGAACACCGTGCGAAAAAAGGCCATGCCAAACACTTTCTGGTTCAGCAGCAGCGCCAGCATGAAGGAAATAATCAACCCAAAGCCCACTGTAAAGAATCCGTAGTACAGCGAGTTCAGAAGCGCCTTGAAGAAGAGCGGATCGTTGAACATGGTCGCATAGTTCTGCAACCCTGCCCACTTTGGCCCTTCAAGGATTGGCCAATCGGTGAAACTGGCCAGCAACGACGCGATGATGGGGCCAAAATCGAACAGGATCAGGCCAATGATCCACGGTGAAATAAACAGGTAGAACTCGCGCTCCTCAATGCGAGCCAACTTGCCCAACCGCCTGCGCTTTGGTGAGGAAGCACCAACACTCTGTGCTGCCATCGCACTACCTCCTCTATGATCACAAGTTGCCCAAGACTAGGCACAATGCAAACAAGTGCAATGCACCCTTGCGCAAACATGAAGCTGCGTTTGCGCAAGGGCGCATCCGATCTCCATTTCCAGGCGTTATTTGTTTGCCGCGATGATCGGATCGACGACAGCCTTGATCTGGTTCAAGGCATCTGCAACTTTGATCTCACCCGTCACCACCTGATCCCAAATCGCGCCGGCCGCCTGCGTCACTTGTGGGCCGGTCGGTTGGTCGATGATGTCATGGCTGGCGATGCCATTTTTCATTGCATATTCAACCCACTTCGCACCGGGCGGCGCAAATTTGCTGTTGAGATACGACGGCCATGCTGACAGGCGGGCCGGGCTGCCGCGACCCGTCAAACCCCACATGAAAGCCTGGCCGGCGGTGGACAGGTAATCGTTGAGGTAAACCCAGGCTGCGTCGCGGTTCTTGGAGTCTTTGGTGATGCCATACCCGCTGCCAGCGCTGAAGGTCGTGTGTGCTTTCGGCCCCTTCGGCCAGAGCATGATGTCCCACTTGAACTTAGAGCCGGCTGCGATGGGCGGTGTGGCCCACGAGCCTTGCTGGGTCATGGCGATCTTGCCAAACTGGAACGCCGGCCATGCCACGTTTTGCAAATCAGCCGGACTTGGCACCGCGCCTTTTGCGCGCAATTCCTCCCACCATTCCATTGCCGCGATGGAATCTGGCGTGTTGCCCAGATACTCATCTTCCTTGGGTTCCTTCAGATATGCCCCGCCAAAAGGCATCATGTAAGGTGGTGCGACGAGTGAATCGCCCATGGACGGCAACTCACCCAGGCCGAAGATCTTGTTGGGCCCTTCCCCACTGGTGAGCTTGAGCGCCGCTGCTTTCAGGTCATCAAGCGTCCAGTTCTCATTGGGATGCTCGACGCCGGCCTTGTCAAAAAGCTCGATGTTGTAGTACAGGTTGGCAGGGCCTTCATCGTACGGGATCAGCCACAACTTGCCGTCGCGTTGATATGACACCAGCGAAGGCTTGGAGAAATCCTCCAGATTGAAATCCTTCTCAGCCTTGATGTAGTCATCCAGCGCAACAAAGATGCCGCTCTTGATAAGTTGCTGCGCCCACGAAAACTGCGTGTAGATGATGTCTGGGGCAGTACCGCCGGCGGATTGCGTGGTGTACTTTTGCAGAAACTCGCCAAAGGGGGTGTTTTCAGCCTTGATCTCGATGTTCGGATGCCGTTTCATGAAAAGCTGATCGAATTGATTCTGCCGTTCCATGAAGGTGGCATCCCAGGCATGCGCAACACTGAGTGTGACCTTTGTGGTGGGATCACTGAAAACAGATTTAGGCCAGTTTGCATCTGCGCCTTCAGATGCATCGAAGATCGATGTCGATGGTTGAGCAGGTTGTTCGGCCGGCGGCGCTTCAGTGGCGGCAGCAGGTTCTTGTGCGGATGGCGCGCTGGCGCTCGGCGGTGCAGCGCATGCGCTCAATGCCGCCATGCTCGCGCCTCCCATCCCGAGCAGCGCACCAATCTTCAGAATTTGCCGGCGGGTCAGGCCGCGCTTGCGCAACTCGTTCGCTAGTTCTTCTTCGTGCGATGCCATATTGTTACCTCCTGGACTTAGAACTCAGGTTGTTATGGGCCGCGCTTTGTTCAGAGTGTCACTGTTGCGTTGGAGCACTTCTCGCGACCCGATCGCGGCCGATCGAATTGCGCAGCGCCAGGCTCCGGTTGAAGTTGTAAAGCTGCATGGTTGTCTATGCTGGTTCACCTCCTCGCGCGTCTGCATCACCGGCGCGGCCTCACACATCGTCAGGCCTGACCGATCTGTTCTCTGCCGCGCTGCGGTATGCCGCCTCCACCACGCGCAGGGTGTTCAGGTTGTCCTCTGCGCTGGTGATGGGCATTCCATCGGTCTGAATCGCCTCCATCAGCGAAGCCATCGGGCCAATAAATGCATCAGGGATCCACAAGCCTTCGAGCGTGATGCGTTGCCATGCTTCCGGCGCATCTTCGTGGCGGCGAATCTCGAAGGTGTCGGGCCGGCCATGCGGGTAATCGTAGAGCAAGCCGATCGTGCCTTTGATCAAGCCCTCGGTGCCGAGGAAGCGGAAAGTGGCGTAGCTGTCGCTGCTGTCGTCGTGATGGTTGACTGCCACAAGCGCCTGCAAGCCGGCCGCATAATCCAGCACGGTGATCGTCTTGGTCTCCGCCTTTTCGGCCTGCTTCGGGTAGCGCGCATGCCGGCTCGTCACCCACGCCGGCTCGCCAAACAGCGACCGCATCGCGTCCAGATAGTGAATGCTGTGATATGAAATTTCCAGGCGGGGTGAATTTGCCAGCCACGGCCACATGTGCCAGGGCGTGCTGGTGCTGACCTGAATCTGCGCGTCGGTGGGTTGGCCGATATAGCCTTTTTGAATCAGGTCGCGCGCAGCAGCGATGCCGGCGCTCCAGCGCATCTGTTGATTTACCGCGACCTTGCGGCCAGCATGTTTGCTGGCCGCCACAATCGCCACCGCGTCAGCGAAGGTGTCGGCCAGCGGTTTCTGGCACAGCGCATGTTTGCCGGCGGCAAATGCCTTCTCTGCGATTTCGCGCTGGTGCCATGGCTGCACCGCAATATCCACGATCTCGATCGCCGGGTCGGCCAGCAAATCATCAAGCTTGTCGTATACCTTCGGGATGCCGTGCGCCGCAGCCGTGTTGCGCGCAGCTGCGGCGTTCATGTCGTAGCACGCGAGCACCTTCAAGCCGTTGTTCTTGTAGGCTATCAGATGACCATAGTTGACGATGCCGCCGCAGCCGACAATGCCGATGCCATAGTCGGTCTTCGCCGGCAGCTTCGGTTTGTAGTCGGGCAGCACGGATTTTGTCGTTCTGAGCTCCTGCGCCATACCGACAACAAATAGCACATCGCCGGCAACTCACAAGTGCATTACGGCGCGATGATGACAATGATCGTCGGCGTGGGCGAAGGGATCGCCGTCGGCGGCGGGGCCGGCGTGTTGGTCGGAGGTAATGGCGTGTCAGTTGGCGGTGTGGTCGCCGTCGGCGGCGCAGCCGTAGCGGTCGGCAGCACGCTCGTTGCCGTTGGTGGCACAGGAGTCGCGCTTGGCCAGGGGGTCCACGTGGGTGGTAAGGGTGGCGCAGTTGGCAAAACAGGCGGCAAGGTCGGGAACACCACCGGTGTCGGCGCTGGGATGATCGGGTTGATGACGATCGGCGTTATCGTCGGCGGCGCGTTGGCTGTGGGAAAGACAAAAACGACGGTCGGGCCGATGGTAGGCGGCATAGTCTGCACGATGATCGTCGCAATCGGCGTCAGCACCGACTCCACTGTCATCGCCGGCGAGACTGTTGCAACCACATTGATGCTTGGCACGCTGGTGGGGCGCGGCGGCACAGATCGGCTCGTCAGCGCAAAGATGACGACCGCTGCCAGCAATAACGCAGCGAAGCCGGCGACAGTGCCAACCAGCAGCCAGGTGCTGCGCGGAATCGGACCGCCGCCTTCCACGTCAGCTGGGCCAGTCGGCACTGGCTGGGCGGGTGAGGCGGCATGCTGCGCCGGTGGCGGCGGCGAAACCGGTGGCGCAATCACCTCTCGCGCAGTCAGCGCGGCGGCAAAGGCGGCTGCAAAGGCGCCGGCGCTCGCCGGCCGGCGCTCGGGGTTCTTCTCCAGCGCCTGCATCACCACATCTCCCACCGCGCGCGATATGCGCGGGTTGACGATACTGAGGTGGGGCGGCATCTGGTCGACGTGCTGGCGCGCAATCGCCACATCGTTGTCGCCCTCAAAGGGATGCCGGCCGCTCAGTGCGTAATACGCCGTCACGCCAAGCGAATAGATGTCGGATGCTGGCGTGATGTGATACGCGCCGGCGGCCTGCTCCGGCGACATATAGAACACCGAGCCGACGCGGGCGGCAGTGGCGGTGTAGGCCGTAATGTTGGCAGCCTTCGCCACGCCAAAGTCGGCCAGCATGGCGCGGCCATCAGCGCGGATCAGGATGTTGCTCGGCTTGACATCGCGATGCACGACGCCGCGAGCATGCGCGTAATCCAGCGCGCGGGCGGCGTCATCGAGGATGGGTGAGAGCTGCGCCGGCGCGAGCGGCCCCTGCCGCTGGATCAGCCGGTCGAGTGATTCACCCGGCACATACTCCATCTCGATGAAGGGTGTGTCATCGATGACGCCGGCGTTGTTCACCCGCACGATGTTGGGGTGATCGAGCCCCAGCTGGCTTTCGGTCTTGAAGCGCGCAATTGCGGTTTTGTCGGCGGCGAGGTGAATGCCGAGCAGTTTCAGCGCAATGAGGTTGCCGGCCGGCGCGGTGGCGCGATACACGGTGGCCATGCCACCGCGCCCGATCTCAAAGAGTCGTGTGTAAGGACCAAAGTTGTTGCGCATGTCGCAGCCTGCACTTCTGCGCAGTGTACCTTAACGTGACTTGCCACCCAGGTATGGAAGCCAAAGGCATTCCCGCGAAGGCGGGAATCCAACATTGCAGGAGCCGCTTTCCAAGTCTGGATGCCCACGAAAGTGGGCATGACGGATGAGGCAGCAAGTCACGTTACCTTAACCGCCGGCGCTCCGATTTCTCGCAGCGATGCAACGCGATTTCGTAGCGCAAGGGAGCCATCATGAGTTGCAACACCAATACCATGCAATTCTGGAGGTCCCCATGACAGACAATTCATCTGCTCGCAGCCGGCTTTCGTTCGTCCTGCCACTTGGCGCATTGCTGGCTTTCATGCTGGCCTGTGGCAGCGTCGCTGATCAGGCGCGCGAGGCAGCAAACACCATAGCGCCCACCGCGCAGATTGTAGTCACTATTGCCCAGCCGGCGGAACAAGCGACCACGCAATCTGCATTGCCTACTGCCGCAGCAGATCCTGCTGCGACGCAAACGCTGGCACCCACCACCACAGCAGAGGCATCACAGGAGCCACTGACGATCACGGAGAGTGGCTTCGGCCAGAATAGCATCGCGCTGGCCTATGCCTTCACATTGCAGAACCCCAATGCAAATGCTGCTGTTGAGAATAGCCAGTATCAAGTTGTGGCCTACGACAGCGCCGGCACCGTGCTGAAGACCGATTCAGGCCATGTCGAGTTGGTGCTACCAGGCGAGAAGTTGGGTATCGCCGGCGCGATATATCTGCCCGACAACACCGAAGCCAGCCGCATCGAAGTGCAGTTGAAGACTGGCCGCTTTACGCCAAGCGAGTCGTTGCCAAATTTCAGCGTGGACAAGGTGCAACTGCAACCCAACGATGACTTTCCGAAGGTGACGGCCATCATCCGCAGCCCGTATGGACGCGACATCGACAACGTGCGTGTGTCGGCCATCGCCCGCGATGATGCCGGCAAGATCATCGGCAGCGGCTTCACCTTTCTGAATTTCGTTCTGGCAGGGGCGCAGGCGCCGGTGGCGATGTCGCTAAATTTCAACGGCGTGCCGGCGAAGGTCGATCTGTATCCAACGCTGTCTGGCCTGTCAAGTTTTGGGCAGCCGGCAGACGCCAGTACAGCCAAGCCCATCGTTGCGGCGTCTGGTTTTGGCGGTGAGCGCACCAGCATTGGCTTCGGTTTCATTGCCGAGAACCCCGGCGCCGGCGTCGCATTTGAATCGACGCAGTATCAGGCGGCACTCTACGATGCCGATGGATTTGTGCTGGCCGCCGATGAAGGCTATGTAGAATTGTTGTTGCCGGCGCAAACACTTGGCGTCGCCGATTCGATGTTTGTGCCGGAAGGTGCAACACCGGTGAAGCTGGTCGTATCGCTGCTGGCTGGCAAAGCGAAGAAGTCTGAGGCGCTACTGACGTTTACCACCGAGAATGTGTCGTTCAAGCCGGACACATATTCGCCGAAGGTGACCGGCATCGTCAAGAGTCCCTACGGCAAGGACGTGAAGAACCTGCGCGTATCGGCGCTGGCGTTCAACGACGCCGGCAACATCATCGGCGGCGGCTTTACATTTGTGGACTTCGTGCCGGCCAACGGCCAGGCGGCGGTGGATGTATCGGTCAACCTCGCTGGCACGCCAGCGCATGTGGAGTTGCACCCTGTGTTGTCAGGGCTTTCGAGCTTTGAATGAGATTTCCTGTGGCTGATGCAGGGCAAATTTGCACAGGTAAATTCACCACTGATCACGATGGCATACAACGCACAACGCGCCCTCACATTGCTGCGTGAGGGCGCACAAAACCCCAAGGCTGTTTTTCGAGACGGACAGGAAGAAGCGATCAAACAAATGGTGGATGGCAATATTCGTCTGTTGTTGGTGCAAAAAACAGGCTGGGGCAAAAGCTTCGTGTATTTCATTGCCACAAAACTCTTGCGCGAAGAACGAAGAGGGCCGGTTCTCCTGATTTCGCCATTGTTGTCGCTGATGCGAAACCAGATTGAAGCCGCCAATCGGATGGGGGTGATTACACGCAAGATCGACTCCGACAACGAAGATGAGTGGCCGGCAATCACGCACGACTTGTCCAACGATCGGGTCGATGTGCTATTGATCACGCCTCAACGACTGAACAACTTCGGATTTCGTGACCACATCCTTCCCGCATTTGCAGACCGTGTATCCATGCTTGTGATTGATGAAGCGCACTGCATCTCAGATTGGGGTCACGATTTCATTCCGGAATATCGATTGATCGCGCGCCTGATTCGTTCGATGCCACGCAACTTGCGCGTTCTGGCCACCACTGCCACAGCGAACAATCGCGTGCTTCAGGATTTACAAGATGTGCTTGGCCCACATTTGATCGTGTCGCGTGGTGATTTGAGCCGGCCATCACTCTTCCTCCAAACCATCCACATGCCGCATCAAGCAGATCGCATGGCCTGGCTGGCTGATGTGGTGCCACAACTGAAAGGCAGCGGCATCATCTACACGCTCACCGTCCGTGATGCCGAGCGCGTTGCTGAATGGTTGCAGAAGTGCGGCATCAACGCACCGGCGTATTCCGCACACAACACAACCAACGAACGCATCAAGCTTGAACGCGACCTGATTCACAACAGAGTCAAGGCCTTGGTCGCCACGGTGGCGCTGGGCATGGGGTTCGACAAGCCCGATCTAGGGTTTGTCATTCACTATCAAACCCCAGGCTCCGTCGTCGCCTACTATCAGCAAGTGGGTCGTGCACGGCGCGGGGTGGATGCCGCATATGGCGTCATGTTGAGCGGACAGGAAGATGCGGAGATCACAAACTATTTCATTGACAGCGCATTCCCCACGCGAGAAGAAGCAGCGCAGGTCTTGCATGCATTGCAAAAGGCGCATGACGGGTTGACGCGCCATGAACTCATGTCGTCAATCAATGTGAGCAGCGGGCGAATGGACAAGACGCTGGCGTTGCTCGCGCTGGAATCGCCGGCGCCCATTGCCAAACATGGATCAAAATGGACACTCACTGCGTCCAATCTTGGTGATGCATTTTGGGAGCGCACACAACGGTTGACCGACCTGCGTCGTGAAGAGCAAAAGCAAATGCAGGAGTATGTCGCTCTTAAAACCGGTCATATGGCATTTCTGGTCAAGTCAAGGCACTGGATGGCGCGCCGAAAGCCTTTACCTCTCCCGCGCTCGGGCCATTAACAGCGGATGTAAGCGTCAAACGTGTTCAAGAGGCCATCGATTTTCTGCGCCGCTCAAACCAGCCCATCCTGCCGCGCAAGCAATGGCCGGCAGATGCCATACCTCAAGAAGCCAGCGGCATCAAAATACCGGCACACCGGCAAATGCAACCCGGCCGCGTGCTGTGCATATGGGGCGACGCCGGCTGGGGTCAAATGGTCAGACAGGGGAAATATGATGATGGCCGATTTGCCGATGAACTGGTCGAAGCCTGCGCATCGCTTCTTCGCACATGGGCGCCATCGCCTGCGCCGGCGTGGGTCACGTGCATTCCTTCGCGCCGGCATCCAGAACTGGTGCCTACCTTCGCGCAGCGACTGGCCGCGCGGCTCAAGCTGCCTTTCGGCACTGCCCTTTCCAAAACGGATGCAGTCCGACCAGAACAAAAGTCGATGAACAACTCCAGCCAGCAACTCAAAAATGTCGACGGCTCGCTCGCCATCAACGAAAAGGCAGTGCGTGAAGCGCCTGTTCTATTGATCGACGATCTGGTCGATTCCAAATGGACACTCACCTACGCCGCATGGTTGCTGACCGGCAAAGGCGTGCCGGCGGTGTATCCTTTGGCTCTGGCAGCATCCACGCGCGCCGGCGACGAATGACACAAACACTTTCACCCAACACGCAGGCCATCCTGCTTTTGACTGCTCCGCTCATCATGAGCCGCAGTACAGACCAGCCCAAATTGCTCACGCAGGGTGATTACAACAAACTGGCCCGCGCGCTGCATGAAAAGAAGCACCAACCGGCAGACCTGCTCGGCCCGGATGTGGCCAAAGTATTGCGCGAGTGTGTTGCACAGTCCGAACAACCGCGATTTGAAGCACTTCTCGGACGCGGTTTCCTGTTGAGTCAGGCGGTTGAGCGCTGGCAATCACGCTCGATTTGGACCATCGGCCGCGCCGACGATGCCTACCCGCGCCGGCTTAAAACCCGCCTGAAAGAAGATGCGCCGTCCATCCTGTATGGCTGCGGCGACATCAGCTTGCTTGAATCGGGCGGGCTGGCTGTGGTCGGCTCACGACATGTCGATGATGAGCTGGCTGGCGTGGCACAAAACGTGGGCCGGCTGGCTGCCCAATCGCAGCGGGTGATTATTTCAGGCGGCGCAAAGGGCATCGACCAGGCTGCGCAGCAGGGCGCATTGCAGGCAGACGGCTGCGCTGTGAGCGTGCTGGCCGACAGTCTGGAACAGGCGGCGCTTGCGCGCACCAACCGTGATCCTTTGATGGAGAAGCGGCTGGCGCTCGTTTCGCCCTTCGATCCAAACGCCGGCTTCAACATCGGCCATGCCATGCAGCGCAATAAATATATCTATGCGCTTGCCGATGCCGCGCTGGTCGTATCTGCCGATCTTGAATCCGGCGGCACATGGGCCGGCGCTATCGAGCAACTCAAGCGCTTTCACTTCGTGCCTGTCTTCATCTACGACAGC
Organism: uncultured Anaerolineae bacterium; assembly: GCA_964590135.1. Taxonomy (GTDB): domain Bacteria; phylum Chloroflexota; class Anaerolineae; order J036; family Brachytrichaceae; genus JBDHWI01. Next base: position 111,151 of record CAZPVX010000004.1, read on the forward strand.
CCCGATACCGGCAAAGGCAATGCGGCTTTGATTCAGCGCGGCGGTCTGCGTTGGCCAGACCCATGCACTGCAGATGCGTTGCGCCAGGTTTTTGAAAAGATGTCTGACGCGCCGGCGCCCGAACCTGCCCAAAGCGCAATTTCGTTTGACGTGCGCGAGCCAGCGCCAACCTACGCGCTTGTTGATGAATTTCCTGCGCAGACATCAACCACTGCAACAGCGCCAAAAGTTGAAATACCCGTGGTGATCCCGCCTGTGGCGCAGCAAACACCCGCTCAGAAACTCATGCTTGCGGTGAAGGAAATCCTCCTGCATGAGCTCGAAGAACCGCGCACGGAAGCCGAAATCGCGGAACGCTTGAACGTGCCAGTGGCGCAGGCAAAAACCTGGCTCAAACAACTAGCCGGCGAAGGGCTGCTCATCAAATACAGCAAACCTGTGCGCTATGCTTTATCCAGGCCGGATGAGCGCCTGCTCTGACGTTTTGAATTTACGCATTGGATGCATGGCGGGGCTGTCACCTCTCTCGCAAATAAGTCACCTCTGCGCCTTTTGTCAGCCGCGCCTCCTGCACCGCCTGCTCCAACGAAAACGCGCCGGCCTCGAAACGTTGGAAGATATCCAACCCGCGATCCAGCATGATCTTCCAACCGCTGTCGGTCACGATCGAGCGCGCGTGAAAATTCGGGTTGTCGTCGAACTCCCACGTGAACGCCACGCGTGAGCCGGCGAACGTCACGGCCATCTGATTCAGGTTCTCCTCCTGGCGCGAGGCCGGGTCGAGGTCGTGTGCGGTGACCAGATGCACCGCCACCTCATCACCCTCCGCCACCAACCCATGCGCCATCTGCAGGAATTCCATCATGTTGCGCGTTTGCCAGAAGGCGCGGATGTACGGGTCGCGCACTTCGATGCGCCCCGCGCCGCGCAGGTGATCGGCAAACAGTCGCGCATAGCTCCAGCCTTTCGTGTTCTCAGGCACATGAACATGGCCGGCGATGGCCGCGTTTGCCGGCGGCGTTTGCAGCGCCGCATCCACCTCATCCAGCATATTTTCATCGTCCGTCTCTGCGCCCTCCCCCGCCGGCGCAACCGGCACGCGCGGCGCAGCAAACGCCGGATATTGCAGCTCCTCCGGCGTCAACACGGCCACCCGCCGGCCATCGCGCATGTGCTCATATACAAAGTCGTGCCGTTTGAACGTGTCGTCGATGCGCAGGATATGCTCGCGCACCCGCCGGCGCACTTCCATCGCAAACGCGAGAATCTCCTCGATCTCCTCCGCCGTCGCCACGCCGTGCGGATACACGATCTTCATCAGTCCCGAAAACGTCTTCTCGATGCCGGTCTGGTCGCGCGTGGAAAGTTCCGACACGATTGCAAACGCCGGCTTGTAATCACTGGTGTAGTCCTCGTTGCGCTGCTGCTTCAAAATCTCGGCGAAGTAATCGACGATGAAGCCGTAGCCGTTCGTGAACAGGTCGTTGCGGATCGGCGCGACCTCCCAGCCCGGGCTGAAGGCGTGGATGCGGTCGAGAAACGCCGAGTCGATGTATTTGTCCGGCAACTGTTCATAGAAGTGCGAGTGCTTGAGCATGTAGGCGACCGACTTCTTCGTGTTGCCCATGAACACCATCGACGCCTCGGCGCTCAACTGCTCGATGCCGCGCGAGAACGAGCGGTTCGCCATGTAGTTCTTCATGATGTCCACCAGCGATTTGTCCACGCGCTTGTCCTTGCCGGCGAATTCATCAAAACAGATGCAGTCCCAGTAGCCCACCAGGCCGATGCGCCCGGTCGCGTTGTTCACAAACAGCTTGGCGTTGGTGATCTCCGCGCCGCTGATCAACATGCCATGCGGCGAGAATTCGGCGTAGATGTGTGACTTGCCGGTTCCCTTCGGCCCCAACTCCAGCAGGTTGTAGTTGCGCTCGCAATATGGCACCAGCCGGATGAGCTGCAACAGTTTGCCGCGCCGGCTGAACATGTCGGGGTTGAAGCCGATGCTCTGCAACAGCACCGCCAGCCACTCTTCCGTCGAGAATGCCGCGCGCGCCTGCACGAAGGCGTCGTAGTCGGCGCGCGACACCTGAATCGGCTTGAGCGTTTCGATCTGCCATGGGCTGGCCTTTGGGTCTTCGGCCACCGCATAGGCCACGTCGACGATGCACCAGATGCCGCCCACCAGCAGCTTGGGATGCCGGCGCACGTAGTCATCCGGAACCGGCACGCGCCGCAGCCCCAGATTTGTGAACTCGGCCTCGTAGATGCCGGCCTTGTCGTTCAGCTCAACGGTCAGCTTGTCGATGATCTTGTGCCGGCCCTTCTCCTTGATTGTCGATTTCACCAGTTCGGCCTGGTTGCGCTGCACGTAGTGCTTCGACAGGATGCGCTGCACCGCCTCCAGCCCGGTGCGCAGCGCGTCGGGGTCGTCGGTGGCGCAGTGCTGGCCGAGCAGGTATTCCAGCACATACGTCGGCACCACCGCATTTTGTTTCAAACCCTTCGTCAGATCCTTGCGCACCACCAAGCCAGGGTAGTGCTGCACGATCTTGCGGTCGAGCGGGCCGAGCGACGCCGGCGCTTGCAACAGCGCCTCCACGCTTTCCACCGGGTCAAACGCCGTGAATGGATCGTCGGGTTGTGAATCAAGGTTGGTCATGGCAAAAATCAATCATCAAAGTCGCTGGCAAACGGCTTGGTCAGGCGTGTGCGATAGCGCTTGTACGGATATGCCTGCGTCGTGCCGGCGATTGTCTCCAGCAGCACGATCTCCACATCTTTGTTGTTGTAGTCGTCTGCCGCGCGCGAAAGCGCCAGCGTCACGCGTTGCTCGCGCCGGCGCGGCTCCGTCTCGCCAGAATCAAAGTTCAGCGCCTTCACCTCGGAGAGCGCGCGGCCATCCTCGGCAAACACGCCCACCCGCAGCGCGCGCCCGGGCGATTTCCCGCAGGCGGGTCGATCCTGATACAACGCCAGCGCCACCTGCCCGGTCGTGATCGTCGCCGGCGGGCTGATCAAATCGACCTCCACCTGCGCAGCGTCGTCGGCGCGCGCCACATGCACGTGCAGCACCGGCACGATCACTTCCTGCAGGCTCAGCCCGCCGTGCAAAAAGCGCTTGCCCGCGCCCTGCAACGGGAAGCGCCCCAGCGAGAGCGGGAACGCTGCCTGCCAATCGCCTTCCAGCCCCAACTGCTTCGCTGTGAACACCTTCACCGTGCTGCTTTCCGCAATGCCGCGCCCCAGCGCGAAGCGCCGGTCTTTGTGCAGCCAGTCGGTCGCCGCCGGCAACGCCACATCATCCCCCGCATCGATGCCGGCCTGCTGAAACAAGAAGCCATGATCGGCGGTGACCAGCATGTTATAGCCATTTGCGCTGTAAATCTTGCGCAGCAATTGCATCAGCTCATCCAGCGCGTTGGCCACATTCGCGGCAGAAGTTTGTTCCACCTGCAGGCCGTGGCTGCGCATGTCGATCACGTCGTGATAGATGAACACCACGTCGTGATCGCGCAGCAGCGCGCGCGCATCACCCTTCGTGCTTAGCTCCATGAAGTCGCGCGCCTGCACCGCCGTCGCCTTCATGCCGGCCGCCTGCGCCAGCATCTGCCGGCGCGCCTCCGTGCCGGCGCTCGTCAATCCATCCACCTGCACATTCATCGTGTCGGGCTGAATGGCACGCGCGTCGCCGGGCAGCAGCGATGCCATGCCGAGTTGCGTATACGACGGCGCCGACGCCAGCAGCGCGCCCAGCTCCGCCGTCCAGCGGTTTTCGGCGCGCACGCGCGCGGCCAGTTCTGCCGCCGCCTCGTAGCGCAGCGCATCGGAGATGATGACGAACACCTTTTGCTTTTTCGCCACGAAGGGGCGAATGTGATGATCGAAGAAGCGCGTTTGCGCCAGCAGCGCGCCGGCGCGCCACATCTCCATCGCCCGCACACGGTCGCTCCACTGATCGGCCAGCGGCAACAGAAACTGATTCACGTAGGCCTTGTCGGCCCACGCAGCCACCGCCGCCAGCAGCGCCGTGTGCGGGTAGCGCTGCTGGTGCCGGCAGAAGCGGCGATACGCGCCGTCCACGCGATGCCACGTTTCGATGTAGCCGTTGATGCCGGCGTCGATGCTGCCAAAGTGCAACTCTGCGCCGGCGATGCCCTCGCGCAATTCGATGGCTTCGCGCAGCGCCCCGTAGCCATCTTCATGCTCGCCAAACCAGATCGAGCCGCGCCGCTGCGCGATCCATCCCGCCAGTTCTTTGCCGGCGATGTCGCCGGCCACAAACGCATCGCGCAGCGACGCCAGCGCAAATTTCTCGAATGCAGGGAAGGTGTCATCGCCGCGCAGGTCGCGCGCGTCGCGCGCTGCGTGCAACTGGTCTTCGATGCGCAGCGTCTTTTCCAGCACGCCGGCCCAGCGCCGATAGTGCGCGCTGTGGGTCTGGCTGTCTTTCCAGTACGCCAGAAATGCGCGCGCGTGCGGGTCGAGTGCAACGCCGGCGTCCAGCGGATTGGCCGCGCGAAAGAGGGTGATGGCGAAATCGGCGAATGTCTCCGCGCCAGCGTAGCCAAAGGCGCGCTGCACTTCCTTCCAGAATGGCTCGGCCAGGTTGAAGCTGCCCAGCGCCTCGGCGACCGGATCGACAATCGCGTTTGGCTCGGATTGCGCAAAGCACGCCAGCACCAGCGCATCCACCGCCGGCTCGCTGTTCAACGCGACAGCCATCAGCTTCAAGCGCAGGCTGCTCTCGCTGTCATCCGCGCGCGCCAGCGCCTGCAAGGCCTGCACGCGGCGCGGCGATTCGAAGAACTTGATGTGCGCTTCCACCACTGGTTGCAGCGCGTAGTCCAGCCCGGCCTCCTGCACCGCCAGCGATGCGCGGTCGGCCTTGTATTCGTAGCCCTGCAAGAGCAGGTCGAGCAGCCAGTTGTCGTTGTCGGGCGGGCAGGCCGCCGGCACATACACCAGCCACTTCGCGCCGCGCCCGGCCTGATGGATGGCGACCTTCACGCCGAATTCGTCGCCGTTCACCTCGCGCTTGCGGATGCCGGCGGCCTCGCCGTCGAAGGTTTCAAACGCTGCGCGCCATTCGCCGGCCGGGTCATACCAGAACACCAGCCGGTGGCGCTCGAACACGGTCTTCAGGCTGTCGTGAATGCGTTTCATGTCGATTTTGGATTTTGGATGGTCACCCCATCACCCCTTCCCATTTTCTCCCATTCGCCCCTTCACTCTTCCTTCGCCCCCAGCCCAGGAATCGGCGCGAGCGCCGGCCCCAGCTTCAGGTAATTCACCTTCACACCGTCGTCCAGATCGATCTCGATGCGGCGCAGCGCCAGCGGCAGCAGCACGTCGCGCTCCCAGTCCTGGCACTCGCGCAGGGTGCGCCGCATCTGCTCGCGCTCCTTGCTCATGCGCGTCTTGTCGCGCGCCGGCGCCCCCTCCAGCGTCAACGCCAGATCGAGCTGCGCGATGCGCGCTTCGAGCTTGCCGATGAATTCGCGCAGGTAGCGATTCAGCACCCCGTTCACCGTGTCCTTCGTGTAGCGGTGCAGATACATCAGGCACGCAAAGCCGCCCTTGGGGCTGCGGAACAGCCAGTAGATCGGGCGCTTTTTGTAGGTTTGCAGGTGATCCTTGTAGAACTGCGTGCTGAAGTAGCTGCGCAGGTCTTTGCCCAGCGATTCCTCGATGAAGGCGATATTTTGCGCCAGCGTGGCCGGCCCAAACGTGACGCGCAGGAATTCGCGCGCCCGCGCCACGATGTCGTCGTCGAACCACTCGCCGTCCAGAATCGGGATCAGGCCGTCGGCGTCGGGCGTGAAGTGACTAGTGGATAGTGGTGAGTTGCTAGTGGATAGTGGAGAGTTGCTAGCCACTAGCCACTCTCCACTATTCACTTTCCGCCAGTAATCGTCCAGCGTCGCCCCTGCATCCGCCAGAATCAGGCCCGGCGTGCTGAGGGCATAGCGCCCCATCATGCAGCCGACGGCATAGGACAGAAACGCGGCCATGTCTTTGCGCCGCTCGGGGCGCGCCAGCGTAATCTCGTCTTCCGGCACCTCCGGCGTCAGCTCGTCCTGCAGGCCATACGCCGCGATCCACAGGCGGTTGTTCTCGGTCTCCAGCCGTTGCATCGTGGCGATGTTCTCGCGCAGATAGGCCGCCCAGTTGTTCCAGGATGCTTCGAGGGTGTCGCCTTTGAGTGGCGAGTGACTAGTGACTAGTGGGGAGTGACTAGCCACTAGCCACTCGTCACTAGCCACTTCTTCCGCCTGTCCACTCTCCACTAGCCACTGGTCACTAGTCACTTCTTTCTGTCCACTCTCCACTCTCCACTCGCCACTGCGCAGCAGCGGCAGGTCGCGGAAATCCCACGACGTCTCGAAGTTGTTCCAGTCATTCCTTGCAATCTGTATAAGCTCATCTACAAATTCGGAAGCGATGTTGATGTCTGTAGGTGACAAAGGCAATTTTCTAACGTCGTCAACTTGCAGATTCAGCGTGGTATTAAACATCTTGAGAAGGTAGTCTGATATGCATGTGTTTAGAAACAATAGGGTTTTCTTCAACGTTTTTGCGTCTCTAAAGAAGATACTGGATCCACCTTTATCAAATGTGGCTGTGCTTGGAAGGAATCGGAAACTTTGTTTGGAAGATGTGATTAGTGTCCAAGTCACTCCTTCCTTGAACCAAAGATATTCTGGAATAACACGCGCTGATGGATGCGCGCGATAGTGACTTCGCGCTTTATCAGACCAATCCACTACATATTCAAGATTTCCATACCACTTTCGATATTGTCCACCCTTCGCATAGAAAACCCACTTTCCTCGATTAACACCTACCTTTTGACTTTCGACCTCCCAGTGAAACCTTACATATTTACCATTGTCTGCTGTGATGTTTTGCCCATCCGATATGCTAAATTCATAGAGTTGTTTGCTTTCCGTAAACTTCTTTAGCAGCTTGGAACTCACCCAATATGCAATTGGGCTGCCGGGGATTTTCTTGAAATCATTGGCTGAGGCACTTTTTAACCGAGCATTTTTTACAGGAAACTCAAAGGGTTGATTCGATTCAGTCAAGTCTTCATACGCTACGTAGCTGTATTGACCTTTGTGTGATGTGCTGCGCTCGTTCTTCCACACCGTCGCTGCCGTGCCAAAGGCGATGCCCATCACCATATTCGCCATGTGAACCATCGAGTAAATGGTCTTTTCTTCAAGCAACTTTTCACGCAACACTTCATACGAAGAAAGAAACATCCAGCTTTGCATCGTGACCATTGCAGACCAACCACACGGCACGACCAATTGAAAACCGCGCTCGATAAACATCGCAAAGAGGTCGGCTTTTGAGTCTGGATATTGTTCAGCAGCCACTTCCTTGATGGCCGGATTCATCTGCTTGCCGCCCATGTACGGCGGGTTGGCGACGACGACGTGGTAGCGCTGCGTGAGCAGCTCGGCCTGACGCAGCGCCAGCCTCACCTTGTCGTGCGCCACCTGCACGATCAAATCGCCCGCCGGCGCGTCCGCGCCCACCTTCACCTGCAACGCCGCAATCTCATCGCCACGCAACACCGGTTGAATCAGCGCGCCAAACGTGCGCGTGTGCTGCGCGAACTGCGCCACCTGCGCCACCGCCTGCGCGCGCTCCGCCGGCGTCAGCGCGTTGCCCATCGCCTTCGCCCACGCGCGCATCTCCTCGTCGGTCACCGCCACGTCCTGCAGGCACAGCACCTGCGGCTGCGTCGGCTCGGTGAACGCCTTGCGCGTGTGCTGGCGCGCCTTGCACAGCAGCGCAAACTGCGCCAGTTGCGCCGCGCGCGGGCAAATTTCCAGCCCGTGCAGGTTGTGCTGCAAAATCAGCGCCGGAATGTCCGCCGGCGCGTAGCCCTCCTCTTCGTACATCTTGAACAGCAGGTCAAACGCATAGGTCAGCATGTGGCCGCTGCCGCAGGCCGGGTCGATCAGGCGGATGTCTTGGAGATTAGTGACTAGTGGTGAGTGGCTAGTGACTAGTGGTGAGTGGCTAGTGACTAGTGGTGAGGGACTAGTGACTAGTGGTGAGGGACTAGTCACTAGCCACTGGTCACTCTCCACTAATCCAGCTTCGCCTGAAGCGCCCGAAGCATCTTGCTCACTTCCACGATCAGGCTGGCGGCGGTCGTCGTGCGTTCTGCCGGCAGCATCGCCAGCCGTTGCGCCAGCAGCAGTTGCGTCTCCAGTTCGGCCAAAGAGCCCTGGCTGATGGAGAGGAAATGCTTGAACTCCGCCGTCGACTTGCGCGCCTGCCCCTCCGCGATGTTCGACGGCACCGACACGGTCGCCCGTCGCATCTGGCTGATCAGGCCGTAAAGCTCGTCCTTCGGCATGATCTTGCTGAGAGTGTAGATTTCCTCCGCCAGTTGCATCGCCTTCTGCCACACGATCAGTTCCTTGTAGTCTTTGACTGCCATGATGATCTTCTTTATCAGTGGCTAGTGGTGAGTGGCTAGTGACTAGCCACTGATCACTAGCCACTTCTTCCACGTAATACGGCATATGGTCGCGCAGGCGCGAGGCCGGCCGGCTTTGCAGCCACAGCCGGCCCAGCGCGTTCTCCACCAGATAGCGCACGATCCAGTGCGGCGTGAAAAGCTGCGTGACGGCCGGGATATCCTCGCTCGGCACTGCGCGTTTGCGCGCCATCACCGCATCTTTCTTCTCGGAGATGTAGAACTGATACAGCCAGCCCAGCACTTCGACTTCCGCGCAGTCTTCGTCGCGAATCGCATCGCGGAAGCCCTGCGCCACGGACATCTCGCTGAGCAGGTCATCGGGCAGCAACAACTCGGTCTCATCGTCCAGCGCCTCGAACAAGAAGGGCATCTGCGCGTGGTAATAGTGGCAGGCGGCCAGCACCAGCGCGCGGTAGACCTCGCGCAGCGGGTCGGCGCTGGGCAGCCGGCCATCCAGCAGGTCGTTCAGGCGCTGCGCGGCGATGTGTGGGCGCAGGTCGGCGTGCAATTCGCCGTTGCGAAACAGTTTTAAGATTTCGGGCTGCGTTTCTTCAGACGAAGTTGGCGTCAGCACGCGCGCGCGGAACGGATGCCAGCCCTTTGCATCCAGAAAGCGCAGCGCGGCCAGCCGGTTGAACCAGGTGTAGGCCACGCGCTCGATCAAGCCGTCGCGATCCTTCATCGCTTCCCTGCGTAGCGCATCCACCTGTCGGCGAGCGGCGCGCAGGTCGGCGGTGTCGCCGGTCAGCGCCGTGTCGAGCTTGCGCGTCACGGCCTCGATCAGTTGCCGGCGCATGGCCGGGGCGAAGGATTTGAGGGCGGTCAGGTTCATCGGCGATTTACGATTTTTGACATGCATCCTGAACGAAGTGCGGCTCGGGATCGCGGCACTCGCGCATATTGAACTGCCGCACGCAGTTGAAGGCGGAACGTCCCTGTGGGAATGCGCTCGTGACACTTGCGCAGGCTCCGCCGCATCCTTCAACTGCGCGCGGCAATCATGCACCATGTCCACACATGATTTCACGCCGCGCTTCGTTCAGGATGCTTTGCCTTTTCCGAGCTTCATTTCACAGCGAAATGCGATTGCCCCGCTTCAATTCGGCCAGCGCGGCCTCGCGCAATGCGCGCAGCCACGCATCCACGTCGGCTTCGGTGGTCAGCACATCGCGGCCGGCGTGTGCGGCGCGCAACAGGCCGGCGGCAAGGATGAATTGCGGTGCGGGTGCCGCCGGCGCATCAGCCGTGTTGTCGGTTGCCGGCGGTGGCGCGCTCAGCCGCATCAGCAGCGCAAGCTGATTCGGGTAATCGCCGTCAAGATAGCGCCGCAGCCGGTCGCGCGCGGTGCTGACGAAGCGCGCGCCGGCCACATCGTTGCGCGCTTGTTCGCCGGCGCGCAACACCTGCGCCTGCTGCGCCGCATCCAGCATGGCAAACTCCGGCAGGGCTTTTAGTTTTTCGGCTTGTGCATCAATGACGGCAAGGCCGGCGCGTTGTTCGTCGGTCAGTTGCGCGGCGATCTGCGCGCGCAGCCGCGTCATGGCCGCCTTCGCCTGCGGCAAAGTGCCGCCGCGAAATGGTGTTTGCGATTCCACCGCCGCCTTGACTGCGGCCAGATCGTCCGCCGGCAGGTCGGCAAAATTGGCCTGCTCCTCGCGGAAGAACGCCACCACGTCGTCATACGTCTGGCGTTGCGCGCCATTCATGAACGCCTTCAGCGGCGCGATCAGGTTTTCGCGCGCGTCCAGCAGCGCATCGCCGAAGGCCGGCAGGTCGTTGAGCAACGCGCTGTAATCACGGCCGGCGATGCCCTCGATCTGCTCGCGCACGGGCTGCAACTGGTTGAGGAAGGGATAGCGGCCGGTCTGCGCAAGCAGCGCCTGCAACTCGCGCACCTCAGCGGCCAGCGCGGTTTGCGTTTCCGATGCCACGCTGCGCGGGTCGCTGCCGGCGTTGTCGCGGCTGAAGAATTCCTGGTGAAACTGCTTGAGCGCAGTCACCTGGCCGGCGTTGAACTGCGCTTGAAGACGCACGCGCACATTGCCGCGCTGGCGCGGGTTCTTCAGCGCCTCGGCGGCGGCGCGCGCATCCAGCAGGTCGGGCGCGCGCAACTCGATGCGGCCCATGCGAAACAGGCGCGCCAGTTGCAGCAGTGTCGCCATCGCCGGCCAGCCATAGGGCCGCAATTCGTATTGCCGCACAATTTCGTCGACTGTGTTGCGCTTGCCATCGTTGCCGTTGCGCGTCACATACGTCAGCACATCCTCCTCGGCTTCGGTCAGGCGCGTCTGCGCGCCCAGCAGGTCATCGGGCTGCAACAGCGCGCGCGTCAGGGCGGCCTCGTCGGGGTTGCCGCGCAACGCCTTCAAACGCGGGAAGGCATGCGCGATCAAGTCCTGGCCGGCCTTCATGAAGCGCTGGCGCGGGTCGCCCTCGCCCAGGTAGGCCAGCCGGCTGCCATTCAGGAAATATGGCGCGCTGCGCATCAGCTCGGCGGCGCGGCTGCCCAGCGCGGTGCGGCGGGCGCTGTTCTGCTGCGCGCGCACATTCAAAATATCGCGCCGCGCATCATCTGGCTTGCCGGTTAGGTTTTGTTTCAGGTATTTCTCGGTGCGCAGGAATTGCTGGCACTCGTCCAGCAGGCGCGCGTCGGCTGGCAGCACGACCAGCAGTTCGGGGCGGCCGGCGTTGCGCGCGGCCAGCAAATCGGCCTGGGCGTGGTCGGGATGATCGGGCGTGATGATGTTGACGGAGATTTGCTCATCGCGGCCCAGCAGTTGGTCATCCAGCCGGCGGGCATACGGGTAATCCTGGCCGTTGGCGTCGTTGCGCAATTTTGGCTCGCGCAGCACATCCGCAAACAAAATATTTTTCAGCAGATCGGCCAGGCGCGGCGCGTCCACCTCGGTGTTCTTGATTTCGACCTCGATGTCCTTTTCGATCTCGGTCAGGAATTCATACAGGTCGCCGTTGCGCTGCAAATACGACTGGGCGTCCAGCAAATTGAGCGCCTCGCGCACGGCCAGCTCGTGCTGCTGAATGTCGACGTCGGGCCTGTCGATGAGCAGGATGGCGATGTTGCGCGCCGTCGGCTTGAAGGCCTTCGACCACTTGAGCAGGAACAGCGCCTTCAAAATGCGCACCGCCAGCGGGTTGCCCAGTTGCTGGCCGGCCTGGCGCACCGAAGTCTGAATGTCGCCGCGCAGCGATGCCGAGATGCCATCGAAGAGCAGGTCGAAGGTGGCCAGCCGGCCCACGTCATCGTGTTGCAGCACTTTCACCACCTCTTGAAACACGGCCAGCATCGAGCGCTCGCCGACCGACGCAAAGCGGCCGGTGAAGGCGTTGTGAATCGAGAGTTGCTGAATCGCCTCTTGAAAAAGCTCGAACTGATACGGCACGAGCGGGTAGAAATCGCAGAACTCGCGGCTGCCGGCCCAGCGCTTCCATTCGCGCGCGCCGTCGCCAAAGCGAAACAGCGTGTGCAGGTTGTCCTTCTCGCGATCCCAGATGTCGGTCAGCGCATCCGGCTCGTCCTCGCGCTTGCGCAACAGGCGCTTCTGGATCACCTCGCGCACGTCGGCGCTGGAGAGCGTGATGCGCGTCTTGAAACGGCCCTGGATCTTGCTGAAGTCGCTGCCGGCGGCGCTCTTCATCTCGCCGATCAAGGTTTGCAGTTCACCCTGCGAGGTGACAAACACCCACGCGCGGCCCTGGCACACCGTGCCGAGCGTCTCGGCAATGGTTTGCAGGTTGAGCATGAGCCGCGAGCTTTGGCCGATGAACTGGCCGACTTCATCGACAAAGAAATTCAGCCGGAAGCCGGGCGACTGCCTGAGAATGTAGTCGCGCACATCCTGCGCGAATGATTCGATGGAGACGCGGTAGTTTTCGCGCAGCCGGCTGAACACCTGCAGGCACTCTTCGTAGGACTGGCTGCTGAAGCCGGCATACACCTGCGCAAACGACTCGTTCCACAGCGCTTCCAGCACCGGCAGATCTTTTTGCCAGGCGCGGCCGGTGTCGCGGGCGTAGGCCTGCTGAAAGGCGTCGAACTGGCCGCGCTCGTCCAACTCGCGCTCAAACTGGGCGATGTGGCCCTGCCGGCCAAAATAGCCGCGAAATTCGTTGAACACCTTGACGAACACCTCCAGCACCGGCGAACTCTGGTCGCCGCCGATGGCTTCGGATTTCTGGTCGATGTTGAACAGGATGTTGCGCGAAGGCACCTTGATGGCGCGCAGCAGGTCGCCGCGCACGATCTCGTCTTCGAACTTGGGCAGCAGCACATCGGCTGGCCGCGCGCCGTTCGGCAGCGGCGCGTTCTCCAGCGTCATGCGCAGCATCTTCAACAGGTGCGATTTGCCGGAGCCGAAGTAGCCGCTGATCCACACGCCGTTGGCGCCGGCGTCGTTCAGGTAGGCATCGGTGAATGCGCCGATGCCGCGCGTGACATCGCGCGTGACGACGTATTCCTCCACCTCGGTTTGCAGAAAGCGGTCGTCATCGGCCTTGATCACGCCCTCGATGGGCCGGTCCACCGGCTTGATGAATAGTTCCTGAATTTTCATGAGAAATTTGTTGCAGTGCTTGCGCAAGCCGCATCACGGCTGGTAATGATCGAGATTGAACGCGCGATAGTAGGCCTTTGACAAATTTTGCCGGCCAAACAAGCGCAGGTGCGAGCCGGCCTCCGCGCCATTCGTGTCGTATTGCCCAGGGAAGAACATGACGATGGGGTGACCCGGCATGGCCGGCTGCAAATCCTCCAGCAGCATGTGCGCGCGCAGAAACGGAAATGCGCGCCCCGCGCCAGTCAACACGCTGAGGCGAATGCCCTCCACGCCGATCTTCACCAATAAATGCGGAATCAAATGATCGCGCGGCACGGTGGCATTTTGCAGCGTGGCGAGCAGACGCTGCTTGCCCAACTGCGGCTCGCGCTCCAGAATTGGGTTGAGCCATGCGCTGGCTTGCAACACCTCCAGCGACAGATCGAACAGATCGACATGCGCCACCTCCACCCCGGCCTGACGCAGACGGTCGATCAACTGCTCGATGCGCCGGCTGGTCTCATCCTCTTTTTGCACGGCATAGGCCTGAATGAAAAGCGGCACGTCATTGGCCAGCCCCTTCATGTCCAGAAAGCGGGGGTGGCTCAGTTTTTCAAAAAGTGCATCGACATTGATGGACATGATGTGTAATCAAGCGCGTATTTCATCATCTGGAACCAGAAAGCCGGCCAGCCAGGCCGGGTCGTCATCACGAATGGCGTCCAGCGCTTCGGGCGGCAACAGTGGCCGGCTGATTGTGAACTCGTCATCGTCGGCGGGCAGGATGCCGGCTTCGCGCAGCATTTTCAGCGCCGTCGAATGTATTTTGTATTTCGAACTCGCCGTCAAGTCATTCAACTTTGGGTGGGCAACGGCCTGGCCGGCGAAATAGGTTTCATAGTCTGATGGTCGCAGCAACGGGTCAAACTGCGCAAGCTTGGCGCGCAACACGCCGGCGGCAAAGCCATGCAGAAACGGGTTGTGTTTGATGGCGGCCAGCCAGGCCATGGCGCGCCGGCCTTCAGCATGTGCGTGCGCCAGCACATGCAGTTGCGGCTCGGTCAACATTTGCAGGCGGTGGCGCAGTTCAATCTCCAGGCGCTTTGCGCTCAGCGGCGAGCGCGCCTGCAACAGGTTGCCTTGCAGAATCTGGCGTTTGGCCTGCGCCCAATCATGTGTATGTAAAAAAGTTTCGGCCACGGTGCGCGCCAGATCGGGTCGCAACGATGCAGCGGTGAAGGTGAGCGGATAGGCGTTGGGCGCAGTAAGCCGGCGCGTCATGGGGTGTCCTTGCGCCGGCGTGGCTTGGGCGGCGCTTTCTTCTTCACAGCCTTCTTGGCCTTTTTGATTGTCTTTTGGGTTGCCTTCTTCGCCGGCTGCTTTGTCTGCTTCTTCACAGCCGCTTTTGGCCGCTTCGTTTTCTCGGTCTTCATCGCCGCCGGCGCGGCCTCGATCTCCACGCCAAACAGCGCGCTCAGGTCTTCGCCGGCCAGCGCGCCGGCATCGTCGACGGCAGCCAGCGGTTGTGTTGCGCCGGCGCTCGCCGCCACAACCAGCTCTTGCATGTCCACACCGCGCAAGGTGAAGAACAATTCGGGTTTTGTGTCCAGCCGCGCGCCCACGCTATACAGCGCCGCTGCCACGTGTTTGCACATGTCAGCCCAATCCGGGCACGAACACTTCAGCTTGATCTCATGGGGTGAGGGAAACAAGCCGCTGTGCCGCTCGGTGATGTTCTCCAGGATATCCTTCGACAACTTGCCCTGCAGCAGATCGAGCAGGTTGGTCACCTTGCCGGCGTTCTCGCGCTTGAATTTCTCCCAGCGTTGCGCCGCAAGCGGCTCGATCTGAATGGTGATCTTGTAGAGCGACGTGCCTTGCACCAGCGCGGCCACCTTGCCGGCGGTGATCTTCAAATCGATCACCGCGCTGTTCAGCACATAGCTGCGCCCGCGTGGCAAGCGATTCGCAAAATCGCTATACGACTCCAGGTTGTCGCACCACGCCTTACCCCAGAACGTCGTGGCGATCTTGCGGCCTTCAAGCTGCACCGGCTCGATCTTCTCGCCTTTGCGCTGTATGTTGCGCACAGCCTCTTCGGCCTTCCTGCGCCGCTCAGCCACGCTTTGATGTTGAAATCCGCCGTAGTATCCCCAAGACATCCTTTTCTCCTGAATTGCAGCATGTGGCCCCATCCCTCCCTCTCTTCCCCAGGGGCGGGGTTTTTGACACATGCGTCAACCCGCACCCGAAAATCAGAGATCTGAAATCATCAATCGCCGGCAGCCATTTTCAAGTCAAGCGAGACGAATTGCAACAATTCATTGTTGCTCATCTCGGTCAACAAGCGCTCTGCTCCGCCGTCCGCGCCCAGCACCCCTTCGGCCAGCGCGCGCTTCTCGTTGATCAACGCGTCGATGCGCTCCTCCAGCGTGCCGCGACACACGAATTTTTGCACCAGCACGTTGCGCCGCTGGCCGATGCGAAAGGCGCGGTCGGTGGCCTGATTCTCCACCGCGGGATTCCACCAGCGGTCGAAGTGGATGACGTGGCTGGCGGCGGTCAGGTTGAGGCCGGTGCCGCCGGCCTTCAGCGACAGCACGAAGAAAGGTGGTCCGTCGTCGCGCTGAAATGCGCTCACGCGCTGCTGGCGCTCCTTCACCGCCACGCTGCCGTGCAGCGTCAGGCCGGGCCGGCCCCACACCCCGCGCAAGAATTCGGCCAGCGGGTCGGTCATCTCGCGGAACTGCGTGAAGATCAACGCCTTCTCGCCGCGCGAGGCGATCTCCTCGCATAGCTCGGCCAGCCGCGCAAACTTCCCGCTGTCGGCGGGGTCGAATGCGCCGTCGCCCTGCCAGTGGCTGGGATGGTTGCAAATCTGCTTGAAGCGCATGAGGAAGGCCAGCACCACGCCGCGCCGCTCGATGCCGGCGTCATCGCTCTCGCCGGCCTGCCTCAAGCGCCGCGCCAGCTCGCCCACGCTCTCGGCATACAGCGCGGCCTGCTTTTTGCTCAGGTTGCACCATGCCGTCACCTCAGTCTTGTCGGGCAGGTCGGCGATGATGGCGCGATCAGTCTTCAGCCGGCGCAGCAGCCATGGCCGCACCAACTGGCGCAGCGGCGCAAAGTCCACCGGCTCGGTCGATTGCAGGCGCTTCACGTAGCGCCCAAACTCACTCGCATTACCCAGCAAGCCCGGATTCAGAAAGTCATAGAGCGACCACAGATCGCCCAGCCGGTTTTCCACCGGCGTGCCGCTCAGCGCGATGCGCGCCTGCGCCGGCAGCTTCTTCACCGCGCGGGTTTGTTTGGTGGATGGGTTTTTGATCGCCTGCGCCTCATCCAGCACCACCAGCCGCCACGTGCGCGTTTGCAGCCAGTCCAGCCGCATGGCCTGGCCATAGGTCGTCATGGCCAGGTCGGCGCCGGCCAGCAACGCCGCCGCGCGCTCGGCATCGCGCCATGCTCCGGCGCTGGTTTCGGAGGGATGCAGAATGATGGCGCGCAGATCGGGCGCAAATTTTGCCAGTTCGCTCTTCCAATTTGCCAGCAGCGAGGCCGGCGCAACCAGCAGCGACGGCACACGCCTGGCCGCTGGCGCCTCGCGCCGGATCTGCATCAGCAGCGCGATCACCTGAATGGTCTTGCCAAGCCCCATGTCATCAGCCAGGCATGCGCCGAGTCCGAGGTGCTGCAGCGTCCACAACCACTTCACGCCGGCGGTTTGGTAGGGGCGCAGGGTGGCGCGCAGGCCTTCGTTGGGATCGAAGGCAGCGCGCGGGTTGCGCAGGTTGTCGAGCGCCTCGCGCAGCCAGTCGCCGGCGACCACCGCGCTCCAATCTGCCTCCGGCGCATCGTCGGCTTGCGCGGCTGCCCCCTCCAACTGCACGCCGGAGAGCAGCCGCATCGCCTCCAGAAAAGACACGCCTTCGCCGAACTCGCCATGCTGCACGCGCTGCCAATGATCCAGCACGCGACCGAGCTTGTCGTGATCGATCTCCACCCACTGCCCGCGCAGCGACACCAGGCCATCGTGCGATTGCATCAGCGCCTGCCACTCGGCCTCCGTCAAAGTTTGGTCGCCCAGCGTGGTCTCGATGGTGAAGTCGAGCAGCGCATCGGCGCCGATGCCGGCAGCGCGCTTCTCGCCGATGCGCACGTTGACCTGCGGGCGCGGCCCCTTGCCGTTGCGCCACCAGTCGGGGATGCGGGTGATGATGCCGCATAGTTCCAGCGCCGGCGTTTCACGCAGAAAGGCGAAGGCCTGCGCCGGCGACCACGCCTGCGGCTGGAAGATGCGCCGGCTGTCCAACATGTTGCGCATCCACGCGCTTTGCTCGGCGGCGGTTTGCAGCGGCGCGAGCAACGAGCGCAAGGCCGGCTGGTTTTTTGCGCCGGCGTAGTCCTGAAGTGCGCGCGCCAGCGGCAGATGCACTGGCCTGTCATTCGCCGCCAGGCGATGCGTATAGGTTGCCATGAAGGCAAATGGCGCGTCGACGTTGCGCTTGTTTTCGGCCAGATGCAGCGTGACGCGGCCCACAAGGTGCAGCGCGGGATAGACCTCGCCCAGCCACGTGCGCAGGCTGCCGGCGCGCCTGGCCTCTTCCTGCGCAAACTGGTCAAGCTCTTCCCACAGTGCGATGAACAGACCGGGCGCAGCGTACTCTGCGCCGCGCATGGCGGGGATGCGCAGCGCAAGTGAAACATCCAGCGCCGGCGGCATCGGCGCATGGTTGGCTTGCGCTGCATCATCTTCGGGCAGTTGAGCCAGCGCGCCCAGAAAAGTGCGCGCAAACTCGCGCCAGAATGCAGTGTCGGCAGGCAGGGTCGCGCCGGCATCACGCAGGGAGGCGAGCGCAATCAGCCCCTGCGCGTTGCCGCGCCCGAATGCCTCGCGCAGGGCGGCAACATGTTCGGCGTCGCTGTCAATAAAAAGCCGGCCATGTGGAGAGAGGACGAGCAAACTGCTGGCGGCGGACGTTTCAATCACGCTCTGGATTTTAGCGCCGGCTCCAGCCGCGCAAGGCCGCCGTGCGCGCCACCGGCGCAGAAACATGTATCATCACGCCAACCATGCAAGCGGTTGTGTTTCCATCCCCCGAAAGTGTTGAAGTGCGCGACGTGCCGGCGCCGGCGTGCGCCCCTGACGAGGTGATTGTCAAAATCAGCGCATGCGGCCTGTGCGGCACCGACCTGCACATCTATCGCAATGAGTATCTGTCGGGCTTTCCGCTCATCCCCGGCCATGAGTTTGTCGGCACGGTCGTGGAGGTTGGCGCACGCGCGCGCGCGGTCAAATTGGGCGATCGCGTGGCCATCGACCCCAATCTGGATTGCGGCGAATGCGACGAGTGCCGCCGGCAGCACAACAACTACTGCCTGAACTGGCAAGGCATCGGCATCACGCGCGCCGGCGGCTTTGCAGAATATGTGGCGGTGCCGGCGCGCGCGTGCTATCGCGTGCCAGACGGCATCAGCGACCTTGAGGCGGCGTTCATCGAGCCGGTGTCGTGCGTGATGTACGCATTGAATCGCGCCCGCCCCCAGCCGGCGGACGACGTGCTGATCTTTGGCGCGGGGCCGATGGGCTTGCTGCTGACGCAGGCTATGCGGCACAGCGGCGCAGCGCGCATCACGGTGATCGAGAAGCAGGCGCAGCGCCGCGAGATGGCGCTGCAACTGGGCGCGGATGAGGCGCACGCGCCGGGGGCGCTGGCAAACAAGAAGTTCGGCTTTGTCATCGATGTGACCGGCGTGCCGGCGGTGATTGAGCAGGCGTTGGGCTGGCTGCGGCCGCGCGGCACCTATCTGCAATTCGGCGTTGCGCCCAATCATGCCAGCGTGTCGTGGAAGCCGTATGACATCTTCAAGAACGACTGGACGATCACGGGCAGTTTTGCGCTGTGCTACACGTTCCAGCAGGCGATCGCGTGGATGGAAGCCGGCGTGATCGACGTGAAGCCGCTGGTCAGCCACACGCTGTCGCTGGGCGAGTTCCCGTCAGCGCTGCAGGCCTTCGCGAGAGGCGAGACGCTGAAGGTGCATGTGAGGCCTTGAGCCGAGCGGGGCTGGATGAGACGCCCGCGCAGCAAACTGGCCACTTGGATAGCCGAGCATCGTCGCGTCTGCCGTTGCCGGCGCGCGGTTTTCTCGCTACCCTTGCGCAAAATCAGGTTTGCCGGCTTCTGAGGCTCGCCATGTCCAAACGCGCGTCACTCGGTTTCATCTCTTCACTCTTCTCGCTTGGCGCAGTGGCGCTCGGCGCATATGCCTACTTTCTCCGCCCCTGGCACATGCGCTGGGGCGCAACCGATGAGGAGGCCAATGCGCATCTCACTGGCGACGACCTCACGCCGCGTCCCAGAATGCAGACCACCCGCGCGGTCACCATCCATGCGCCGGCAGAGGAGGTGTGGGCGTGGCTGGTGCAGGTGGGGCAGGGGCGCGGTGGTTTCTACAGCTATGACTGGATTGAAAACCTGCTCGGCTTGAAGATGCGCAACGCCAATGAGATCAAGCCGGAGTTGCAAGATCTGCACGCCGCTGATCAGGTGCCGCTCGCGCCCGACGGCCAGACCGCCTTGCCCATCGACATCGTCATCCCCAACCGCACTCTCGTCATGCATGTCGAGAACGCCGGCCTCACACCTTTCGCAGTGATGCAACCCGGCCTGTATCGCAGCCTGACGTGGAGCTTCCACCTGAGAAAAATAGACGATCACACCACGCGGCTGATTGAGCGCACGCGCGCCGACTGGGACGACACCTGGCGCAACCGGCTGGTCGTGCGCGGCTATTCCGAGCCGGGCGCGTTTGTCATGCAGCGCGGCATGCTGCTGGGCATCAAGGCGCGCGCCGAACGCAGCGCGCAAGAGAAACCCGCCGCGCAGGTTGCGGCGCAGACGACTTCGCGCATGTGACATGCTTCGGCGCGAATCCCCCGCGCATCGCCTCAGCCATTACAATGGCCGGCGATTCAACAGGAGACAAATCCCCATGAGCTACATTGATACCGTTTTTGCGCGCGAAATTCTCGACTCGCGCGGCAACCCGACCGTGGAAGTGGACGTGGTGTTGGAGGACGGCACCTACGCGCGCGCCAGCGTGCCCAGCGGCGCCAGCACCGGCGAGCATGAGGCTGTGGAACTGCGCGATGGCGACAAGAGCCGCTATGGCGGCAAAGGTGTGAAGAAGGCGATCAATCACGTCAACACCGAGATCGCCGCCGCGCTCGAGGGCTGGGCTGTGACCGACCAGGCCGGCATCGACAAGTTGCTGCTGCAACTCGATGGCACTGAGAACAAGGCCAACCTCGGCGCGAACGCGATTCTGGGCGTGTCGCTGGCGGTGGCGCGCGCGGCCGCCGGCAGCCTCGGCATGCCGCTGTATCGCTATATCGGCGGCGTGAATGCGCATGTGCTGCCAACGCCAATGATGAACATCCTCAACGGCGGCAAGCACGCCGACAAAAGCACCGACTTTCAGGAGTTCATGGTGCTGCCGGTTGGCGCAACGACTTTTGCCGAAGCCCTGCGCATGGGCGCTGAGGTGTATCACTCGCTCAACAAAACCTTGAAGGGCAAGGGCTATGGCACGAACACTGGCGACGAGGGCGGCTTTGCGCCTTCGCTGAAGAGCAACGAAGAAGCCATCGAAGTCATCCTTGAGGCCATCACGAAGGCCGGCTACAAGCCCGGCGAGCAGGTCGCCATCGGCCTCGATCCAGCCAGCAGCGAATTGTTTGACAACGGCAAGTATGTGCTGACGAAGGATGGCAAGACGCTGGACAGCGATGAAATGATCGCGTACTGGATGAATTGGATTCGCCAATATCCAATCGTGTCGATCGAGGACGGCCTGGCTGAGAACGACTGGGCCGGTTGGACGAAGTTCATGGCCGAGGCCGGCGACAAGGTGCGCCTGGTTGGCGATGACTTGCTCGTGACCAACGTCAAGTTCGTCGAGAAGGCCATCCAGCAGAAGGCCTGCAACGCGCTGCTGTGCAAAGTGAACCAGATCGGCAGCCTGAGCGAGACGATTGCGGCGGTGAACATGAGCTTGCGCGCCGGCTGGGCAGTGGCTGTGTCGCACCGCAGCGGCGAGACTGAGGACACCACCATCAGTGACCTGGTCGTGGCGCTGAACACCGGCCTGATC
>CAZPVX010000004.1:132376-147925 GCA_964590135.1 uncultured Anaerolineae bacterium
GCGCCGGCGCGCGGCGAGCGCACGGCCAAATACAACCAGCTCCTGCGCATCGAAGAGGAGTTGGGCGATGCGGCAGTCTACGCCGGCCGCATGGCGCTGAAGTAAGTCGCCGGCCTGATCAATCTGCCAGACCTGACAGGCCCTTGAGACCTGTCAGGTTTTTTTCGCTCACGCGCATCTCATTCGCATCGCGAGAATAGCCGCCATGATCGTGATTTTGTCTGCCGGGTTGATGGCGCTGTGGGGCGCGACGATCGCGCTGGGCGTTGCGCTGATCGCCCGTCGCCGCTTCGTGCTCGGCGCGCTGCTCGTCATTGAAGGCGCACTCGCCGCCGCCGCGCAATATGCTCTCAGCACAATCCCGATGGGCATCGGCGACCCGCTGCTGCGCGTGACGCGCAGTGAATTGCTGCTCGCCGCCGGCGCCGGCGCGATTGCCTTTGCCATCACGCTCGTTGTCTCGCTGCGCAAGCGCGATGATGCCACGAACGCCTTCAAACCAAAGCCAGCAGCCATTGCCGTGCCGTTGCTCATGCCGCTCCTCGCCGCCGGCGCGCTGTATGGCCTGAGTCAACTCAGCATCCCCGAGCGCGAGCGCGAGCGCGACCCCAACAAGCGCGCCATTGAGATGCCCGCCGGCTTCAGCGCAAACCTCTATGCGCATGACATCCCAGACAATCCAACCGCCATGGTCTTTGCGCCGGGCGGCAGGCTCTTCATCGCTGACATCAGCGGCGCGATCTGGCAGGGCGAGGAGATCAGCGGCACCCACACGCTCGGCGCAGTGACCAAATTTGCCGACGGCTTCAACCTGATCACCGGTTTGGCCTGGCGCGGCGACGAGCTGTTTGTGTCGAGCGCCGGCAAGGTCGAGGCGCTGCGCGACAGCAACGGCGACGGCACAGCGGACGCGCGCCGCACACTGGTGGATGGGCTGCCGGCGCTGATCTTCATGCCGCACTCGAACAACGCGCTCACATTTGGGCCGGATGGCCGGCTCTACTTCGGCGTGGGAGCGACGAGCGATGGCGGCAGGGAGACGCACCAATATGCCGCGTCGATTCTGTCGATCAGCCCCGACGGCGGTGACGTAAAGGTCGTCGCCACCGGCTTCGGCAATCCGTTCAAGGTTGCGTTCAACAAAGCCGGCGACCTGTTCAGCGGCGACAATCAGGGTCTCGCCTCGCCGGATGGCGCGCCGCCGCCCGACGAATTCAACTACATCGCACCGGGCGGCGACTACAACGATCTCGATTTGAACAACGCAGCCGCGCGCGAGCCGCTCGTGCAATTCCCCATCCACGCCACACCGGTTGGCCTGGCATTCTACGAGGGCGACACCTACCCGCCAGAGTATCTCGACAATGCCTTCGTCGCCCTGTGGTCGCGCGGCGAAGTGGCGCGCATCATGTTGAGCAAGACGCCGCAGGGCGATTACCGCGCTGCGCCGGCGGTGTGGGCAAGGGGCTTTTTGTATCCGATTGACGTGGTCAATGGACCAGATGGGAATTTGTACGTCGCCGACTTTGGCACGCGCGTGATCTATCGCATCACCTATGGCGCATCTGACGCATCGCACTGACTTTTTGCGCTCATGCCGGCGCGCAGTTGCGGTTGCGGCATTCGTGCTGATGGGATTCGCGCTGCCGGCGTGCGGCAGTCCGCCCACAGAGCCCGGCAACCCCGAGCGCGGCAAGGCGCTATTCAACGCGCCAGTGCAAACCGACCGCGGCGAGATCGAGCCGTGCAGCGCGTGCCACGCAATCGTGGCGGGGCAAAAGTCGCGCACCGGTCTTGGCACGAATTTTCACGACCTGGGCGCGCGCGCCGGCGGCATGGTGCAAGGGCAAAGCGCCGAGCAGTATCTGCGCGCGTCAATCGTTGATCCCGACGCGTTCCTCGCCGGCAACTTTCAGGACGGCCTGATGTCACGCGAGTACGGCAAGTTGCTTACAGCGCAGCAGATTGAAGATCTCATCGCCTACATGCTCACGCTGAAGTGAATTTTGCTGGATAATCTGTGGGTCGCCGGAGCGGTCGCAGTAGTCTCCGAAGACCAACGGAGCCGGCTTGCGCCTGCATGGAACTGAAACCTGTTTTGTCTTTCGCTGGCGGCCAGGGCCGGCGATTTGAGGTTAAGATTGAACAAGAGGCATGCGATGCGGAAGAGTGTGATGATGGCCGTGATGGCCGCCGGCCTGGTGGCGTGCAGCAGCGCGCAGAGCAGCCCGGCGCCCATCGCCACGATAAGCGTGAACAGCAACGCGGCGGCGCAGGGCGCTCCGGTCGCCGTTGCAGAGGCTGCGCAGTTCGCCGGCCCGGTCACCTTCATCGAGTTTTACTCCGAGTGGTGAACGGTGTGCAAAAGCATGGAGCCTATCGTGAATAGGCTGAGGGAAGAGTATGGCGGCAAGATCGTGTTTGCGCGCTACGATGTCGCTGCGCCGGCCAGCCAGGAGATGGTGAAGCGATACCGCATCGTCGCAGTGCCAATCTTTGTCGCATTGGATGCGCAGCAGAAAGAGATCAGCCGGCTAGCCGGCGCCTACACCTACGCCGACCTGAAGCAAAAACTGGAACGGTTCGCAACCGAATGACAACCCCGTCCCGAGAGAGGGGCGCAGACAACACATGAAATTTTCACGCCGCACCTTGCTCAAGATTGGCTCGCTCGGTCTGGCGCGCGCCATCCTGCCGCCGCTGCCGAAGATGGACTTCTACACTGACGGTGAAATTGCATTGCCGGCGACGCGCAAACCGGTGATCGCATTTGCGCGCGCCTTGCAATGGAACGCCGTCTTGCGCAGTGAACCAAACAGCAGCGCGCCGCAGGCCGGCAGCCTCAAGCGCGATACCGTGCTGCCGATCTTTGCTGAAGTGAAGAGCGATTCCGGCTCGTCATACAACAAGCTGTGGTACGAGGTGGAGGGCGGCTACCTGTATTCCGCGCTGGCGCATCCTGTGCGCTGGCAGTTGAACAAGCCGATGACCGACGCCGGCGAAAAAGGCTTCTGGGCCGAGGTGACTGTGCCATTCGTCGATTCGCGCAGTGCGCCATCGGTGAAAGCGCCGGCGACCAAATACCGCTACTACGGCGGCACGACTTACAAGGTCGTCAAGGCCGTGAAGACGACCGACGCGGCCAAAGACGTGCAAGACAAGCCGCTGCCGTTCAGCGGCAACACCGATTGGTGGTATCAGATCGAGGACGAGAGCTTCCCGGGCAAATATTTCGTGCCGGCATCACATCTGCGCCCGATCAGCCAGGCTGAATTCACACCGCTCTCGCCAAGTGTCGACCCGCAAGAGAAGAAGCTGGTGGTCAATCTCAAGGCGCAGATGCTGCACGCCTATGAGCGCGATGTGGAAGTGTTCAACTGTCGCACCGCCACTGGCACCTATTTCAAGGACCTGGAAACCGGCGAGATGAAGGATTACACCACCACGCCGGGCAACTGGAACATCTTCCGCAAGACACCCAGCCAGCACATGTATGGCGGCGCGGTTGGCGACGATGAATCTTTCGACCTGCCTGGCATCCCGTGGGTGAGCTACTTCACCACCAGCGGCATCGCCGTGCATGGCACATACTGGCACAACGACTACGGCATTCCGCGCAGCCACGGCTGCGTGAATGTGACCAGCGAGAACAGCAAGTGGGTGTGGCGCTGGAGCCTGCCGGCAAATCAGTATGACGAGCGCTACATCACGCTGGACACAAAGCAGCGCAAGGATGCCAGCGCCGCCACGCTTGTCGTCGTGCAGTGAGCTTGCGCGAGCCAAACTCAACGCAAGCCCGGGCGCAATTGAAGAATGCCCCGGCATATTGCGCGCATGCGTGACACGCAGTGAGTCGATGACAACCTCAGACTTGCTGCACATGGCGTTGGCTGCCGGCGCGCTGTTCACCTACGACGCCGGCGGACGCATGCTGCGCGTGAACGAGCCGGATGGCGACCCTGCGCCGCGCTTCATGCTCTGCCGCACCACCAGCGGCAACTTCTGGCGTTTCAGCCAGCACGCATCGCCCGATGTGGTGGAGCAACTGGATTCACTGTGCCGGCGCGAACCCATCGCTCCCGATCTGGATGCGCTGCGCCGGCTGCCGTTGCATGTCGATGCGTTTGTGAAAGTGCTCGCGCCCACCCTCGCACCCAGCCACGGCCCCGAATTTCGATTTCCTCAACCCATCGTGCAGCCCAGTGATGTGCCTGTCACGCGCATCACGCGCGCGGACGAAGCAAAACTCACGCCACACTTCACGTGGATGCTGCCACTGCTTAACGTGATGCCGCCGGCGTGGGCAGTCGCGCAGAACGGCGCATTCGTGGCGGCCTGCTACAGCTCGCGCACCACTGCGCAAGCCGACGAGGCCGGCGTGTTCACCGCTGAGAGCCATCGCGGCAAGGGTTTTGCGCCGGCAGTCGTGGCGGCGTGGGCGATGGGCATTCGCGCGCTGGGGCGTGTGCCGCTCTATGGCACAAGCTGGGGCAATGCAGCATCCCAGCGCGTGGCAGCCAGGCTGGGCCTGATCCCCATCGGCGCGGTGCTACAGATTGTTTGAGGGAGTTGCATTTGCAGTTCACTCTGCGAGATTTATCATGCAGCCGCCATGAACCTCAATGACCTCGACACTCCTGCGCCGTACGTCGATCTTGACGCCTTCGAGCGCGATCTGCACAAGTTGCAAGCGTATCTCTCGCAGCACAACATCGCCAACCGCCCGCACATCAAGACGCACAAGAGCGTGGCGATTGCGCGAATGCAGGTGGCCGCCGGCGCCGTTGGCGTCACCTGCCAGAAGCTGGGTGAAGCCGAAGTGATGGCTGCCGGCGGCATCCGTGACATCTTCCTGCCCTACAACCTCGTCGGCGACACGAAGCTGGGCCGGCTGGCCGACCTGATGACGGAGGCGACGGTGAGTGTGACTGCCGATTCGCTCGACACGATTCAAGGGTTGCAGAAAGCGGCGAAGCGCGCCGGCCAGCCACTCACCGTATTGGTGGAATTCGACTGCGGCATGGGGCGCTGCGGGGTGCAGACGCCGGCTGAAGCCGCGACGCTCACCCGCGCCATCGCCGGCGATGACCGGCTGCGCTTCGGCGGCTTGATGACCTATCCCAATCGCGATGAGATGAACGCGTTCGTGCGCGCCACGCGGGATCTGCTGGCAAAGGATGGCATCACGATTGCGCGCGTAAGCGGCGGCGGCACGGCCTGCATGTGGCAGGCGCACACACACCTCGAACTGACTGAGCATCGCGCCGGCATGTATATCTTCGGCGACCGCAACATCCTGCAGGCCGGCGCCATGTCGCTGGACGAAATCTCGTTTCGCGTGGCGGCGACGGTGGTGAGCCGGCCCACTGAGGCGCGCGGCATCGTGGATGCCGGCAGCAAGACGCTCTCATCCGATTTGCTGGGTCTGACAGGCTACGGCCTGATCGTGGAATACCCCGAGGCGCGCATCGCGGCGCTGTCGGAAGAGCACGGCACAGTGGACTTCTCAGCCTGTGCCACCAAGCCGCGCATCGGCGAGCGTGTGACGATCATTCCCAATCATGTGTGCCCGGTGGTGAACCTGTTCGACGAGATCGTGCAGGTGCGCGCCGGCGAGGTGGTTGGCGTGTGGCGTGTGGATGCGCGCGGGAAAGTGAGATAAAAACAAAACCCGCCCCAAATTCAAGGCGGGTTTTTCATTTCAATCCAGCATCTTGCACTGGTAGTCGGTGACGAAGTTGCCGAGTTTTTCGACCAGACTCAACCACTCGTCGCTGTTCAGCGCCTCTCGCAGCGTGTCGGCATCGGCGGCCACACCGGGCATGATGATCTGCGGGCCTACGCCGTAGGTCGTGTACCACGCTTCGGTCAGCCGCACGCCCATCTTCATGATCTTTGGCGCGAATTCGTGCACGATGAATTCAAAATAAGCTGCCTCTTCATCCGTGCGAATGTTCCAACTGAAAACCAATCTCACCATGATTGTGCAAGGCCGGCGTCGCGCGTCAGCTCTTGTTCTCCAGCAGCACCACCTGCGTGTCCTCAGGCAATTGGCTCTTGGTGATCTTCAACGATTCCTGCGCTTTCGGGCTTGTCAGTCCCATCTCTTTCAGAAACTTGGCCAGGTTGTCGTTGCCTTTCGCGCCGTGACCCATCGGCACCACCACGCTCGGCTCGATCATGCTGATGATCTCGGAGGCTTGCGCGGGGTTGAGCTCATTCTCACCGCCAATCGGCACCAGCAGCACATTCACCGTCTCCAGCGCGTCAATCTGCGATTGCGTCGGCACGAAGGCCAGCCCGCCCAGATGCGCCACACTCAACCCATCAAAATTGAAGGCGTACACGGTGGTCTTCGGCGCTTCGGTCTTCTTGTCCGGCTTCATTGCCACACCAGTGATGAACACGCCGCCGATCTCGTATTCACCCGGGCCGGTGATCTTGCGCACATCGCCGCGCTGCGCGCCGACGATGGCGTTGACATTGTTGTGCTGCGCATCATCGCGGCTCACCGTCACCACATCAGCCTTCAGCTTCAAGCCGTCGCCCTTCGCTTCGTATGGATCCGTGACCACGGTGAGCGTCGCGCGCTCGGTCATGCGGAAACAGCTGTGCCCGTACCACGTTAGTTCCATTTGCGTTCATTGTATCAGCCGGCCTCGTTGCAGGTGTGCCGGCGAATCATCACCGAACGTCATTATCGCTTGTAACGTTTTACCTGATCGCGCATCTAACATGTGAAATCTGTGCAAAAGAGAGAGGAAATCATGAGCAATGCAGTGGTTCTGACGGACGCAAATTTTTCGAGCGATGTGGAGCAGGCCAAGGGTCTGATGCTGGTCGATTTTTGGGCAACGTGGTGCGGCCCGTGCCGCGCCATTGCGCCGGTGATCGAGCAGATTGCCGATGAAAACGCCGGCACGCTGAAGGTGGGCAAGCTGGATGTGGACAGCAATGG
This sequence comes from uncultured Anaerolineae bacterium, assembly GCA_964590135.1. Classification (GTDB taxonomy): domain Bacteria; phylum Chloroflexota; class Anaerolineae; order J036; family Brachytrichaceae; genus JBDHWI01. The sequence goes on from CAZPVX010000004.1 coordinate 139,335, forward strand.
CGAAATCGCCATGCGCTACGGCGTGATGAGCATCCCGACGTTGATTTTGTTCAAGGATGGCGAGCCAGTGAAGCGCATGGTGGGCGCGATGCCCAAACCGGCGCTGATGGCGCAAATCAAGCCCTTCATGAACTGAGGGCTGCAATTGGACAGAGCGCGAGGGGTTGAGTCACAAATTCATGCAGATGAGCGCGGGTTGCCCTGCTCACCTGCAAGGCGGGAATCATGGAGAAAATAAAACCTGAGTTGGGCGCCGGCGTGGAGATGGCGCTGCCTTTTGACGAGGCGATGGCGCGCACGAAGGCCGCGCTGCAGACCGAAGGCTTCGGCGTGTTGACTGAGATCGATGTGCGCGAGACAATGAAGCAGAAGCTGAACGTCGATTTTCGCCGCTACGTGATCCTCGGCGCATGCAACCCGCCGCTGGCGCATCAGGCGCTGAGCGCGGATCTGGAAGTGGGCTTGCTGCTGCCGTGCAACGTGGTGGTGTATGACGCCGGCGCCGGCAGGACAGTAGTGCGCATCGCCAACCCAGAAGCCATGTCGCTCATGCTCGATGACTCCACCTTTGCGCCCATCGCCGCACAGGCCAAAGCGAGGCTGGATCGCGTCATCGACGCGCTTGGCTCATCGCTTCAAAAGTAGAAACAAAAAGGCAAAACCCAAAATGGCTGAAAAACAACACACTCTCGCCAAATGGCGCGACCACATGACCTTCGATGCGACCACGACGACCGGTCACCACATCGTGATGGATGCCAGCAAGGAAGCCGGCGGCGACGACCGCGGCCCGAAACCGATTGAGCTGTTGCTCACGGCACTTGCCGGCTGCACCGGCATGGACGTGGCGGCTGTTTTGCGCAACAAGAAAGAGCCATTCGAGGGCCTGGAAGTGCTGGTTGAGGGTCAGCGCGCCACAACCCACCCGATGGTCTACACAGAGATCGATGTGCTGTATCGCATCTACGGCAACGTGAAGAAAGAAGTTGTTGAGCGCGCAATTCAACTCTCGGTCGAAAAATATTGTGGCGTCGGCGCGACCTTGCAGGAGTTGGCGAAGATGAATCACCGCTACGAGATCATTGCCAGCAAGCCCGAGCCGGCGTGATTGCAAAGCGATACAGTTGGAGGTTGCGCAGGAATCTGCGCGACAGCAACGCAATGGTCGATGCGTCGTGCTGACGCATCGACCGTTTTGTTTTTTCGACGCGCCGTGCTACCTTCAAGTGCATGACGCAGGAATCACGCATCGTTGCGGTCTGGCGCGAGCGGCTGACGTTTGACGCGACGACACCCGCCGGCCTGGTCGTGACGATGGATGCCGGCGCTGCGCATGGCGGTGATGATCGCGGGCCGTCGCCGATGGAGATGTTGTTGATTGCGCTGGCGGGCTGCGCCGGCCGCACCGTGCTGGACATCTTGCACAAAAAGCGCGAGCCGGTGCGGGGGCTGGAAGTGGCAGTGGCCGGCGCGCGCGCCGACACGCACCCGAAAGTTTTCACACACATCAACATGGCCTTTCGCATCGCCGGTGATGTGAAGCCCGAATCGGTAGAGCGCGCAATACATCTGGCCGAGGCAAAGTATTGCCCCATCAGCATCATGCTGGCCGAGACAGCGGTGATGTCGCATCGATTTGAGGTTGTAAGAGGGCAGCTTTAGCGGCTCAACCGTCAGTCCACAAGCATCGGCCCAAAAGCGAAGCTCGCGTGTTACCATCGCCGGCGATGGCAAAGCCCCGCATTCTCATTCTTCACGCTTCCGGCATCAATCGCGATCGCGATGTCGCGCTCGCCTGCGAGATGGCTGGCGGCGATCCCGAGATCGTGCATGTCAATCAGTTGCGCGCCGGCGAGCGCCGCTGGGCCGGCTATGACATGCTCGTGCTGCCGGGCGGTTTCAGCTATGGCGATGCGCTCGGCGCCGGCCGGCTGACCGCGCTCGATCTGAATGTGTATTTTGCGGACGAGATGCGCGCATTCGTTGAAGCAGGCAAACTTGTGATTGGCATCTGCAACGGCTTTCAGGCACTGGTGAAGGCCGGCATTCTGCCGGGCAAAGCGCAATCAGCCACGCTGGCGCGCAACGCGCAAGGTCGATTCGAATGTCGCTGGGTGACGCTGCTGCCCAACCCCGACAGCGCGTGTGTTTTTACGCGCGGTCTGACCGAGCCGATCTATTGCCCAGTGGCGCACGGCGAAGGCAATTTCATCCCGCGTGACGCCGCTGAGCTTGCAGCGCTGCGGGCAAACGGACAGATCGCGCTGACGTATGGAGAAAATGGCGCTCAAAGTCCGGAGATGAAAAGGGCGGCCACAATCCCTTACCCTGCAAACCCCAACGGCTCAGTGGCCGACATCGCCGGCGTATGCAACGAGCGTGGCAACGTGCTGGGGCTGATGCCGCATCCAGAAAATCACATCTATCCCTGGCAGCACCCGCGCTGGACGCGCGGCGAGGCCGGCGGCTCCGGGCTGGCGCTGTTCACGAACGTTGTGCGGCAGATGCAGCGGATGTAGGTAGAGTGCCAAGATATTGCTGTCACATTGCCATGCCACACACACTGAAACTACGTGACAAAAGTCATGGCGAGTGCCTGGTTGCCATTGTCAATCACAAGCGCGACCTAGCTATTGCCTTAAACGACGGCTGGTATCGCATCCCGGTCGAATCCGCGCCGAAGCCGTGGCCGCCGCGCTGGCTGGCGCTATATCAAACGAAAATTTTTGGCGACGATGCGTTCGCAGTGCGGCACTATGGCGAGATCGCGAAGATCGAAGTGGTGCGCCGGCGTGAATTGTTCCCAAACGAATTTAGCAGCCCCAAGTCAGATCGCGAATATTACAAGCTTTCGTTCCACAAGGTGAGCAAGTTGGCCACACCCATTCGGAGTTTGCGCCTGCGGCGCATCGTGTTCATCCCTACCACGTTGGCGAAGTTCCACGCCGCCAACGAGATCAACGATTTGTACAACGACAGTCCGCTGGAGAACCATTTGTGGGATGAGCTGAAGCTGCACAAGATCAGCGCCGAGCGACAGTTTGAACTGATTGTAGGGGAAGGCCAGCGGTTCTTTCTGGATTTCATGGTGCCATGCGCGAAGGGCAAAATTGATGTGGAAACGGATGGCAAGTTTCATTACACACCGGAGCAAGCACCAGCAGACAACCAGCGTGACATGCTCATCCAGCGCGCTGGTTACGAAACGATTCACTTCACCTACGACCAGGTGGTGCGCGATACCGAGAAGAGCATCTACGAAATCCACCGCACGGCAAACAAACTGGGCGGCTTTGAGAGTGCAGCATATGTGCCGACGAAGCGCCTGACGGCGAAAGATGGCAAGATCGTTGAACAGCCTTCTATCTTCAGCGACATGATTGAGGATCAGGAAGACGAAGGCGAGATCGATTGATGTGTTTCATCGAGACAACACGGTCGCAACGACATAATAGCCAAAGAAGAAAAGAAGCTGTGAATATAGGAGCCAATGGCTCACACGGCACGCGGCCGAATTTTATTCACGCCTTCCAGCTGAATTGTGGCATCCCGGCATGGTCATCTGAGGTTTTTGTCCATCATGCCGCGAAAGCGGGAGTCCAGGCGTGTGTCGGCTCTGGATGCTCACCTGCGCGGACATGACGATGTGAAACCCTCAAGGTAATCAGCATCCCAGCTTAAATCCGCCTGAATTGCGCCGCAGACCGAAAGACCTGTCAGGTTTAGACGAAGCAAACGTGCGACGCACACCTTCGCTGCGCTGCGGGAAGTGCGTCGCACGTTCTTTTACCGCGTAATCGTGAACGACTCGCCGGCGCTACGGCCAAACACCTCGGGGAAGTAGACCAGATCGGCGCTCGACGGCATCACCTTGAACTGGCCAGCGATGCTGGCGCGCATGACATAGGTGTATTCATACGACCCTGCCGGCAGATAGCGCGCAAACGCAGCCACGCGGTCGTCGTACACCTCGCTGTGCGCAAACCACCACCAACCCCAGCCGTCGCCCCGGCCGAAGGTCGGCGTGGTCGGCCCGCCGACACCATGCCGCTGGCTTGTCTTCAGCGAGCTGTCGATGGCCTCTGCGCCGCCCGGCAGCGGGTCGATGATGCGCACGAAATACAGATCGGTTGGCGCAACGATTGTCAGCCGCACGCGCACATTCTGGCCAATGGTTGCGCCGTTGATCGTCGCGCAGGGCTGCCCGGGTTTGGGCTCACAGTCGGCGCTCTCGTATCTGCGCGCAATCACGATGCCACGATTGATCGCCGGCGCGGCATCTGCCGGCAGGAACGCCCGCAGATGCGCCGTGTAGTACATGCGCCCCTCGCCGGCACCGCGCTCGAACGCCAGCGCATTGGCCTGGTCGCGCAACAGATTCACCATCGCCACGACGCTGCGCTGCGATTCACCTTGCGGGTTGGCCGCACCTTGCAACAGCGCGCCGTCATTCAACGTCACCCGCCAATTGAAAGCGCTGGTCTTCTCGCCAGTCGCAACGATCCAATCGGCAAAAGCGGTGATGGCCCACTCAGTCTCCTGCGTGGTCTGCCACATATCGCCGGCGCGTGCGGACATCAGCCAGCGCACCACGTTGGGCGCAAGCGCACTTTGCGCATCCAGTCTGGCCAATGCCGAAAGAATGATCGCCGTGCTGCGCGTGTTGCTGCCAAAGTTCATCCAATCCTGCTCGCGCTCGGTCCATGACATACCGGTGGCGCTGATCGTCGCGGCATTGACCAGGTCGGTCAGCAGGGTCTTGATGCGCTCATCGCCGTCGTTCACCTTCTGCAAAGCCATCGCGAGCAATGCCTGTCCATCGTAGCCAAGCTTCGCGCGCTGCTCGTAGAGCGCGCTCAGGCGGCCGCTATCACCTCTGCCGGCTTCGGCCTGCGAAAAGAGGATGTAGGCCTGCCGGTTGGCCGCGCTTGCGCTAGACAGTTCGCCCGCCGGCTTCAACTGCGTCAACAGATAGTCGTTTGCGCGGGTGAATGTGTTAGCATCGACCGCGAAGCCGGCATCGCGCGCGGCAGCCAGCGCCAGCACGATATGCGCCGTCACAACGGCCTCGCTCGCATCGCCGACCCACCAGCCCCAGCCGCCATCACTGTGCTGCTCGCTGTAAAGCCGCTGCAATGCGCTCGAAACATTGCTCGTGTCGATGGGAGAGTCGATCGCACGCGCCAGATTCAAATGTCCCAGGATGCGCGACGCAACCCAGTCTGTGCTTTCGTACGGGTATTGCTCAAGCGCCTGTATGCTCTTCAAGGCAGCCGAGCCGAGGCCGGTATCGACCTGCACGCTGAGGTCACCCTGTCCGGTGTCCAGGCGCGGCGGGATGGCGATGAGTTCAAGCTTGCGGCCGGCCTCATTCAGGTCGCCGGCGGCGCCGATAGTCTCTGGCGCAGCATATTTCAAAATGGGAATGCCGTTGTTCTGCGCACTCGCAAGACCAGGCATGGCGCTGTCTTGCAGACCGCCGGCGCTTGCAGTCATCGTGATCTCGGCGGATGGCGCATCCATCACTGTGACAGTCCAATCCACCCGCGCCGAGCCGCCATCTGGCACATTCACATTTTGAATCGCGCCGCCATTCATCAGCGTCAAGCCGGTCGATGCAATCGCCACCTGCGCGTCCAGCTCGGCAGTGGTGTTGTTGTTCACCACTGCGCCAAGCGTCACTGTGTCGCCGGCGACGAAGAAACGCGGCGTCACGGGTCGCACCAGCAACAATTTGGTCGAGATCACGTCGTTGATCGCATCACCCACCTGTGTGTCATCCGTGAAGGCGCGCGCCGTCATCGTCCATGTGGTCAGATTGTCGGGCAGGACAATCGACACCTGCGCGTTGCCGGCGGCGTCGGTGAGGAGGGTGTCGTTCCAGTAGGCAGTGTCTTTGAAATTGCTGCGCGTGAACTGCGCATCTGCGCTGGCCTCGCCGCCGCCACCGCCGCCCTTCGCCTCATCCGCAGCCACTTTGTCCGTGATGCGATCAACGTTGACCGAGAGCGTATCGACAGTGCGGATGCTGAGCGGCCGCTCGCCATAGAACGCGTCCAGCGGCGCCAGCACATTCGGATCGGTCAGGCTCAACACAGCTTTGTCGACCAGCGCGAGCGACACCTCGGCCTGCACCGGATTGCCGTTCACATCGGTGACGTGAATGGTGTATGTTGCCGTGTCGCGCGGCGAATATTGCGGCTTGTCCGGCGTGATCGTCACATTCAACGCGAACGCCTTTGGATCGACCTTGAAACTGGTGTAGCCCAGCTTGAACGAGGCGACTGGGTTCTGGTTATCCACGCCGCTGACGATCAGCACCGACACAAACACATTTGGCGCAAATGCGTCAATGATGGGGATCTCCAGCACGTCGCTGTTGCTCTGCAGGGTGATGGTGCGCCGGTCGAGGAAGCCGCCGCGCTCAATGGTGAGCAGCGCAGTGCGCGGTCCCTGGAATGGCGACGGCACCAGCACCTTCGCAGTCTCGCCGACCTGATATGCGGTCTTGTCAGCCTTCAACTCGATGCGGTCATTGTTCTCCACGCGCCAGGCCACATATTCGCCGGCGGATGAAACATACACCGAGGTCGCGCCGGCCACCGCATCTGCGCCGGTCGCAACAATGCGGTATCCGCCGCCCTCTTGCGGCGCGTGGGTGGCAATGGCTTTGCCATCGGCATCGGTCGTGATCGTGGTCGAGAACACTTCGGTGTCGCTCGGCACACTGGTATAGAAGATGCTGCCGTACTGATCCTGCTCCTGGGTGGTGAACCACTGGCGCTTGTTGAACGCAACTGCGCCGGTTTGATTCGCCAGCGGGTGGCCCTGCCAGTCCACCGAGATCACATTCGCCACGATCTCATCGCCGGCGCCGAACACATACCCATCTGTGCCGATGCCAAAGTAGTATTTGCCCTTGTGAACGACTGCGCTCGCCCGCGCCGACACGCTCTGGTCATTCACATCGGTCACGCTGGCTTCGAGAGTGAAGGTTGCGCTGCCATTGTGCTTGCTCAGGTCCGCCGGCACGCTGATGATCAACCTGCCATTGTCATCAGTCGTGCCCTGACCGCTGGCGATCAGTTCATTGAACCCGGGGCCGCGCGGATAGAAGTCGACGATGTCGTCATAGTCGCCGAAGCTGTAGTTGCCCGGGCCGGTGTAGCGGTTGAAGGTGTAATCGCTTGTCAGCAGCGACCATTGCACTTTTGTATTGGCAACGTTACCGCCAAAGAAATACTTCACATCGAGCGCAGCGTTGATCGTCTCGCCGGCGAGGTAGTCTGCCTTGTCGGTCGTCAGGCTGACTTCAAACTCCGGCGTGCGATAGGCAGACACGAGGAACGGCACGCCATAGTAGCTGCAGGCCGATCCCTTGTTGTCCTCTTGCTGTGAGGGAGCCGGCACGCATGCTTGCAGGTAGTATTGGCCGATCGCTGCGCCATTGTCGATGGCGAATTGACCGGTGAACATGCCGCTTGGCGAAAGTTGCACCGACTGGCTCAACACTTGCTGCCCCTGCATGTTGTTGATGGTGAGTTGCACCGCCGGCACGTCTGCCGGCAGCGAATAGCGCGCGTCATCGTCGACGCGCACCACGCCTTTGAAGAACACCATCTGCCCGGGGCGGTAGATTGGCCGGTCAGTGAAGAGATAGGCAAAATACGGCTCAGCGCGATAACGTCCGGGCAGGTTGAATTCGTACGGATTGATGCCATCCGACATGTCGCTCCACACCACGCCGAAAGTGCCGCCTGGCTCGCCGATGACCGAATACAGCAGGTTGTAAGGCCGATAGGTAATCGGAAAGGTGACGAAGGCCTGACCGGCGTCGTTGGCGTCGCCACTCGTGGTGGCCTTCGCAATCTCGCTGAAGGTGTTGTCGAGGAAGCTCACTTCCACCCCCGGCACAGGCTCGCCGGTGTTCAGGTTGGTCACCCATGCCAGGCCATCGCGGTCGCCGCGCTTCTGTGAGATGTGCAGATCGGTGACGATGAGAATATGGCGCAGCGGCTGAAATTTTTTGTCGAGCGCGAGGATTTCTGGCGAGCGCATGGTCAGCAGGTAGATGCCGGTGGGCAGTGAGCCGCCGGCCTCATCCAGCTGCAACTTCACGTTCTTGCTCTCGTTCAGCGCCGAATCGCCGGTCACGCTCCAGGTGCGCAGCACGCTCTTCTCATCGGGTTTGAAGTTGCGCAGGTTGTTGTAGGCATCGCTTGCGCCAGTGAAGTTGAACAGGTCTTGCGGCGTGAGACTCACCAACTCCAGGTCGAGCTTGGTAATGTTGCGATAGCTGGCGAACAAATCGGTCGCGCGCGCGGCATTGTAGGTGCCGAACAAGCCGCTGGTCTGGAAGGCGATATAGGGCGAGAGCGGGCCAGTGTTGAAGCGCAACTCAGTCTCTTCACCGAGCGGCACGCCGTATTTATCGGTGATGTTTGCGCCGATCACGACCCGATACGACGATGAAGGCTTCCAGTTCAGGCTGAGGTTGAATTCATTGCTGGTCGAATCGTAGTAGCTGTAGACGTTGGTCAACGAAATCGCCGGCTCCATGACCCAGCGGATTGCCCAGCACCATGGCATGT
>CAZPVX010000004.1:147935-174724 GCA_964590135.1 uncultured Anaerolineae bacterium
CCGGCTCCACTGTAAGGTTCGGCAAGATCGTGGCAACCGACATCGGTGCGCTGAAGCGAATGCTGAGGCCATAGGTGGGGTCGAAACGTGTGGCGCCATCCTGCGGCGCGGTGCTGAGCACTGCCGGCAGGGGAACTACTGTGAACAGCGAGCGATACGACTCCTGCGTGGCACCACTGCCGGCGGCGGCCTTCACGCCGGCGTTCACCGTGACGGTGTAGGTCGCACCGCGCTGATAATCCTCGCCGGGGAGAAAAGTCATCACTTCGCCAGGCAGGGAAATCACCGCGCCATTGGCCTGTGCGGTTTCTACCGGCTCTGGCTTGAATTCGGGTGGTTGCTCACGCAGTTGCTCATCGCTCCATGCAAATGCGCCTTGCACCGCCGGTTCAATCACAAACGCAGCTTGCGCGCTGGCATGATCCATCCTCTGGCTGAAGGTCACGCTGATCGGCTGGCGCAGATCGACGTTGGTCGTGCTGCCGTCTGGTGTGACAAACTTGACGATCGGCATGGCGACGGTGAACACCCAACTGTATTCCGCGTCGAGCAATGCCCCAGAGGTATCCTGCAGGCCAGGCAACACTTTGGCCTCATAGGTTGTGCCGGCTTGCAGTGGCTCGCTGGGCTGAAAAACATAGATGCTTGTATTCAGCCATTGGCCAGCGCCTTGGATGGCCGGCGAGAACTGCACCGGCTGCGGCAAACTTGCCTGCTCGCTCAGCGTCGTCAACGAGACAACCGGACGGTTGAAGATCACGGTGATGGCCGCGTCGGCGGCTACGTCTTGGGTGCCGTTGCTGGGGATGGTCTGCGCCACCGCCAGATTGCCAATCGTGTTCACAGTAAATTGCTCGGGGCGCGCCAGGGCCATGCCCTTTGCGCTCTTCGCATCCATCGTCAATGCCACCTCATAGCGCGTTGCGCGCGCCCACGCCATCGCCGGCGTGAAGGTTACTGCGTTGTCGGCGCTCCAAGCCAGTTTGCCGTCGACCGCACTGCCGTCGCTCGCCTTCACGCTGAGCGCCTTTTCAACAGAGGCGCGATCCATCGGCTGATCGAACAGCAATTGCAGCGGTTTGTCCACCGGCAACTCTTCGCCGGTCACCGGGCTGCGATCGACCAGAATGGGGTTGCCGAGTGGGCGCGGCGTGGGTGTGGGACCGGCGGCGGCCGGCGGGTTGAACTCCACAGTGATCTGGGGCGTAGTTTGCAGTGCAGGTTCCAATGACGATGACGCCGGCGCGGGGCTGGGCTGCCGGCAGGCAGCCAGCAACAACGAAGCGACAAGGCACAGGCTGAAAATGCGGACAGTCAGAGTTTTGTTCATGGCACAACCACCTCACGCAGGCAACACGAACCTCTCGTGTCAACCGGTTTGATTATCGTTCAATGCCGGCGTGATTCAACCGCGGCTCGATCGAATAAAGTGAGCGCGCCGGCAGATGAGAGGCGCGGCACGACTGTTGTGACAAGTCGCATGTGTTGCTATCCTTCCTCAACAACCATGTCGCATTCATATTGCATGTGAGGGCCCACCGATGAACAAGCAAACCTTGAGCGGCAAGTGGCAGTTTCGCCAGGCCGGCGCCGCTGAATGGCTGTCGGCAACCGTCCCCGGCGGCGTGCATTCCGATCTCCTCGCGCTCGGCAAAATCCCCGATCCCTTTGTGGCCGACAACGAGTTGAAGGTGATGTGGGTGGCCGAATGCGATTGGGAATATCGCCGCTCCTTTGCTGTGGACGCCGGCTTGTTGAAGCAGGACCACCTTGCCCTCGTGTGTGAAGGTCTCGACACGCTCGCCGACGTGTATCTCAATGACATGTATCTCGGCCACGCCGACAACATGTTCCGGCGCTGGGAATGGGATGTGAAGACGCATCTGCGCAAGGGTGAAAACGAGTTGCGCATTCTCTTCAGTTCGCCAGTGCGCTATATCACTGCGCGGCAGGCCGAACTGGCGCTGGAAGCCGGCGGCGACATCCCCGGCGGGCCGCATCTGCGCAAGGCCCCATGTCATTGGGGTTGGGACTGGGGCCCCAAGCTGCCGCCCATTGGCATTTGGAAGGACATTCGGCTGGAAGGATTCACAGCGCGGCTGGAGGATGTGCATCTGCGACAACGCTTTGCACAACCAAACGCCGGCGGCGCAGCCACGATCAGTGCCCGCATCGAAGTGTCGGGATACGATGGCAGCGAACTCTTCGCCACGCTGGCGGTCAAAAGCCCAGAGGGTCAAACATGGTCGGCTAAAGAGAAGTTGCTTTGCCCGATGGCCGGCATGAACCTCTCCGCTGATCTTGAAATTGACATCCCTGAGCCACAATTGTGGTGGCCAAACGGCCTCGGTCCTTCGATCCTTCATCAAGCGCATGGTTCAGGGCAACCGCTCTACGATGTGGAAGTGCGCGTGGCGAAAGGCAAGACGACGCTCGATCAACGCGATTACAAGATCGGCTTGCGCGAGGTGACCCTGCGTCAGTCGCCGGATCAGTGGGGTCAGGAATTTGTGTTCTACGTCAATGGCATGCGGCTGTTTGCGAAGGGCGCAAACTGGATCCCGGCGGATGCGATGCCCACGCGCATCACCAAAGCGCACCTTGAGACGCTGGTCAAGGGTGCGGCGGATGCGCACATGAACATGCTGCGAGTGTGGGGTGGCGGCTACTATCCTGAAGACACGTTTTACGATCTGTGCGACCGCCATGGCGTGCTGGTATGGCAGGATTTCATGTTTGCCTGCGGCATCTACCCTGCCGACGCGGCCTTCTTCGAGAATTTTCAGATTGAGGCGATTGAGAATGTGCGCCGGCTGCGCCACCACGCCGCGCTGGCGCTATGGTGCGGCAACAACGAGATGGAACTGGCCTGGAGCAATTGGGGCTGGAACAAGCCCAACGACCCAGTCAACCAGGGGTTGAAAGCCGGCTACGACCGCATGTTTCACAAGATGCTGCCGGCGCTCATCGCAGACGAAGACCCCGATCATCTCTACTGGCCGAGTTCGCCATCTTCAAACCAGCCTTTCGATCAACCCAACAGCCAGGACCTGGGCGATTGCCACTACTGGGATGTGTGGCATGGCCGCAAGCCGTTCACTGCGTATCGCACGCAATTCCCGCGCTTCATGAGCGAGTTTGGCTTTCAGGCATTGCCGCCGCTGAAGACGATTGCCGCCTTTGCGCAGCCGGCAGACTGGAACATGACGTCGCACATCATGGAGCATCACCAGCGCAGTGGTTCTGGTAACGGCTTGATGATCGCCCAGATGACTTCCACCTTCCGCATGCCAAAGGACTTTCCTTCGCTCGTGTATCTCAGCATGGTGCTGCAAGCTGAGGGCATCCGCTATGGCGTGGAGCATTGGCGGCGCAACCGCAACCGCGTGAGCGGCACTCTGATCTGGCAACTCAACGACTGCTGGCCGGTGGCATCGTGGTCGTCACTCGATTATTACGGGCGATGGAAGGCATTGCACTATGCGGCAAAGCGATTCCATGCCCCGCTGCTGCTATCGGTGATGGACGCCGGCAAGACGATGGCCATTCACATCACCAGCGACCTGACCCAACCCATCGACGCGTTGGTGAAGTGGCGTTTGGAGACGCTGGCCGGCGAGGCGCTGATGCAGGGTGAGCGGCTGGTGCGAGCGCCGGCGCTCGCCGACACGCTCGTCGTCACACATGATCTCTCGGCGCGCGTCACGCCCGACAATCAGCGTGAGGTCGTCTTTGTCGCAGAGATGTGGCTGGAAGGCCGGCGCGTTGTGCGCAGTGTGACGCCCTTTGTGCCGAACAAGCACCTTGAGTTGCGCGACCCGCATCTGACACTGACAACGCGCATCGAGGGCAAGCAGATCATCATCGATGTGACCGCGCAGACATTGGCGCGCTTCGTCGTGCTGGAAATCGAGAGCTGCGACGCGGTGTTCAGCGACAACTACTTCGACCTGCCCGCCGGCGAGACAGTGACCATCACCTCGCCGGCGCCAGTTGGTTGGGACCGCAACAGCGTGGTCACAGCGCGCTCGCTATACAACTCGTTCGCCTGACGGATGAAACAAGCTCAACCACTCTCGACCATGAATCAAACCCAACAAGAAAATCCCTTCACCGTCTACGTCATGCAGGCGGCGCACACCGACATTGGCTACACCCATCCGCAAGAGCAGATTGGGCTGATGTATCTGGAGCATTACGACCGCGTGCTGGAACTATGCCGGCAGACCGAACAAGCGCCGGCAGCGCAGCGCTTCAAGTGGACGTGCGAGACCTTCTGGCAGGTGCAACATTACCTCTCACATCACCCGGAGCGCGAAGCTGATTTCCTGCATTTTGCGCGCAACGGCCAGATCGAGTTGATGGCCGGCTATCTGCATTTCACCGATCTGATCGACGCAGATGCCTATCGCCGCAGCATTCAACTCGCCGTCGATTACTGCCGCGCACACAGTCTGCCGCTGCGGTGCCTGCTGCATGCCGACATCAATGGCTGGCCGTGGACCATCGCCGATATCCTGGCCGAGTTCGGCATCCCGTATTTCATGAGCCATGTGCATATTGACAGCGGCACCGACCCGTTGGGCAAGCGCGGCAGCGTGCATTACGCCTGGACGCGCGAGTGGGGCGATGCCTTGCGCCCAGATGTGCCAGTGCGCATGCCACAAGCGTTCTGGTGGGAGGGGCCGCAGGGCGGGAAGGTGCTGCATTTCCTGAATGAGCACTATCACCTCGGCAATGTGCTTGGCCTTTCGAGCAATCACCCCTTCGGCGCAGACAAGACGCGCTACTTTCTGGAGACGGATCGGCTGACTGCCAGTGACCTGTATCCCGTCGCGCTGCGCGAAGTGCCGCGCTACATCCAGCACCTGCGCGAAGACGGCTATCCCTACGACTCGCTGCTCATCAATACCGGCGGCTTCTATGTCGACAATGCGCCGCCCGACGATCGCTGGCTGCACATCATCGCGCGCTGGAATGACGAGCATGATGACATTCGGCTGCGCAGCGCGACTCCGAGTGAATGGCTCGACCATCTGATGACGCTGGATCGCGGGGAATGGCCGGCGCGGCGCGTGGCCTGGCCGGATCATTGGGCGCACGGGCTTGGGTCGATGGCTGCAAACATGGCGCAGGCGCGGCGCACCCAACGCCGGCGCGCAAGCGCGATCGCCGTAGTCGAAGCCGCGCAATCGAAGCCGGCAGAGCAGGCATTGGACGTGGCGCTGGAGCAGGAGCGGCTCGCGCTGGAGCACACCTTTTGCGCGTGGAGCACCACGCGTTGGCCGGCTGCGCCGGCCAATCAGTTCCAGCACATTGTCAAGGAATTGACCTATCACCGCGCCGAGATGTATTACGACGAGGCCATTGGCAGAGGGCTGCGCGCATTGACCTCAGGTGCAGCCGATGGCGAGCCGCGACTGTACGCCTTTGCCGGCGAGGGCGCAGCCGGCGGGTTGCGCACGCTGCACTTCGACAGTGGTGATCTGCCCATCGACCCTGACAAGCACATGCTTGAGGCTGCTGACGGCCGGCGCTTCCCCATTCAACACGACCGCGAGGATCTGCCGCATTTTGTGGCCGTCGTGCAACTTGCACAGATGGGCTTGAACGCCTTCAGGCTGGCGCAGCGCGATACAGCGCCGGCACAGATCAAATCAGCGCCGTCGCCGGCAACGCTGGCGACGGCCGCATGGCAACTGCGCGCGGACCCAGCCACGGGTTGCCTGACACACTTGCAGGATGCTGCCGGCGTGGACTGGGTCGACGCCGGTCAGGCCTATGGCTTTGGGCAGATGGTGCATGAAGCCGTCGTGCATCCGCTCGGGCGCGCGGCCACATCCAATCTGGCGCGGCTCATTGCGCTGGGGTCAGCGAGCGAGGTAATGCGCCAGCGCTGGGTGGACACGCCGGTATATGCGCGCAGCACACCCACGCAGGTTGAGTTTTTGGGTGTGAATCGCGGCGAGGTATTCGATGCGTTGCGCTTTGAAGTAGCACACGAGCGCCTGGGGCATGCCCGCGTGTCATGGCGGCTGTACCACGCTGCACCCATCGTCGAACAGGCCATCGAATGGGCCAAGCTGTGGTGCGACCTGCCGGAAGCTGCATACGTGGCCTTCCCCTTCGCCGGCGCAACAGATATTGCGCTGGAGACGAGCGGTGGTTTCTTCAGGCCGGGCAGCCACGACGCCGGCGGCCAGTTGCCCGGCACCTGTTCGAGCTACTACACCATTCAGCGCGGCGCGCGCATTGCAAAGGGCGCCGGCGCAACGCTGTTGTGGCTGCCGGTGGATGCGCCGCTGGTCATGCTCAACGAGATCGACTACAACCGCTGGGAAACCAAGCCATACATGTGGAACGGCTTTCTCGCATCGATGCCGGTCAACCACTACTGGCACACCAACTTCCCCACCAGCCAGCGCGGCAAAATCCACCTGCGCTATCGCATCGCCGGCCTGCTCCGCGCCGGCAATGGCATCGATGCGACATTGCCACTGAGCGCACTGGGCTGGCGATGATGGCGGCTCTGTCCGCAGGGGCTACCCACCGGCCATCGCTCCAACGATGGTGAGGTGCATATACTGCTCGCAGTGACGCTTTACTGCGGAGAAAGGATAGAATTTGTAACGCGTGCAATTTGCACACATACGTGCGAACACGCCTCCAGGCGCACATATGAAAAGAGGGAGAGATAGCATGAAGTTACTGCTTACGTCCGCCGGCATCAAAAACGCTACTATCCACAATGCGTTGCTCGATTTGCTCAACAAGCCCATTGCCGAGTGCAGCGCGTTGTGCATTCCCACCGCGTCGTATGGGCACCCCTTGGCCGGCCCGAGCGCAGCATGGCGCTTCATCAGCGGGCAAGAACCCAGGTGCCCCATGTGTGAGCTAGGCTGGAAGTCCCTCGGTGTGCTGGAACTGACCGCGCTCCCCAGCATCGATAAGGAGCTTTGGGTGCCTCTGGTGCAGCAGACGGACGCGCTGCTGGTCAATGGCGGCGACCCGCTGTATCTATGCTATTGGATGCGGCAATCTGGCCTGGCAGACCTTTTGCCGGCGCTGCGCGAGACGGTCTGGGTGGGGTTGAGTGCCGGCAGCATGGTGATGACACCGCGCATCGGCGAATACTTCGTCGGCTGGAAACCGCCCACGGGTGGCGACGAAACGCTGGGGGTCGTCGATTTTGCAATCTTCCCGCACCTGGATCACCCCGACTTGCCCGGTAATACCCTGGCTCACGCAGAAAAGTGGGCCGCCAGCATGAAGACGTTGGCATATGCAATGGACGATCAGACCGCCATCCAAGTGGTCGATGGCGTCGTCGAAGTGGTCTCCGAAGGCCATTGGAAACGCTTCACGCCCTGATGGAAAATAAGGAGTCGGACTGCTTTGAGCAGTCCGACTCCTGTTGTTCACCCGCCAGCCATCGCTCCAACAACCATGAACGGCTCCTCGCCCTTTAGCACTGCGTCGGGCAACAGCGCGTCAGG
The DNA here is from genome assembly GCA_964590135.1 of uncultured Anaerolineae bacterium. Classification (GTDB taxonomy): domain Bacteria; phylum Chloroflexota; class Anaerolineae; order J036; family Brachytrichaceae; genus JBDHWI01. The sequence goes on from CAZPVX010000004.1 coordinate 155,432, forward strand.
CGATTCATGCGACCAGTCCTGTCCGCAAGTGAAAAAGCGGATGAAGGCGCGCCGTTCGCCGCTGGCGCGATCGCGGATGGTGCCGCGCAGCATCGGGTATTGCGCTTCGATGGCATCCAGCACCGCGCGCTGCGTGACGGGCGCATCAACTTCGATCTGCACCTCGCGCCCCGCATTCGCCAGCGTGCGCAGGTGTTGGGGAAGCGTCACTCGAATCATGTTCATTCAACGCCATGGCAGAGAGGCACAGAGAGGAAGACGCTCTGCATCGTTGCCTCTCTGCGCCTTTGCGTTTTCAAATTCACAAAGTCTGCACTTCGACCGATAGCACCGCCGGCAGATCATGCACGATGGCACGCCAATGATCGCCGCCGTCGGGCGAGACATACACCTGCCCGCCGGTCGTGCCGAAGTAAATGCCGCACGCCGGCAGCGCGTCGACGGCCATCGCATCACGCAGCACGTTGACGTAGCAGTCACCTTGCGGCAAGCCCTCGGTCAGCGCTTCCCACGCGCCGCCGCCGGCGCGACTGCGATATACACGCAGCTTGCCTTCGGGCGGGAAGTGCTCGCTGTCGCTCTTGATTGGCACCACATAGACCGTCTCCGGCTCATGCGCGTGCACCGCAATCGGGAAGCCGAAGTCGCTCGGCAGGTTGTCGCTCACCTCGCGCCACATCCCGCCGGCATCATCACTGCGCATCACATCCCAATGCTTTTGCATATACAGCACGCCCGGGCGGTCCTTGTGCATGGCGATGCTATGCACACAGTGGCCGACGTCGGCCTGCGGATCGGGCAACTCCCACGGCGAGATCAAGCCCTTGTTGATCGGCAGCCAGGTCGCGCCACCGTCATCGGTGCGGAAGGCGCCGGCGGCTGAGATGGCGACATAGATGCGATTTGCATCGGTGGGGTCCTGCACGATGGTGTGCAGGCACATGCCGCCGGCGCCTGGTTGCCACAAGCCACCCTTCACCGCGCGCAAGCCAGCCAATTCGTGCCAGGTCTGCCCGCCGTCAGTTGACTTGAACAGCGCGGCATCCTCGACGCCGGCGTAGACTGTGTCGGCCTCCGTCAGCGACGGCTCCAGGTGCCACACGCGCTTGAACTCCCAGGGGTGCTGCGTGCCGTCATACCACTGGTGCGTGCCGGGCGTGCCGTCATAGTTGAAGGCATTGCCCGCCGGCGACCACGACTTGCCGCCATCATCGCTGCGCTGGATGACCTGTCCGAACCAACTGCTGGTCTGCGATGCGTAGATGCGATCAAGATTCACCGGCGAGCCTTTGACATGGTAAATCTCCCAGCCGGCGAACTGCGGTTCGCTGACTTCCCAGCGCTCGCGCTTTTCATCGGACGTCAAAATGAACGCGCCTTTGCGCGTGCCAACAAGAACCCGCACTCCACTCATATCGATTGCCTCCTGTGTGTGTGAAAGAGCCATTCTGTCGCGCCAGCGGCATTTGCTGCGCTGCCTGGCCACGCATGGTCTGAATGTGATCTTGTGATAACCGCTAGACGCTTACCTGCGTCAATTGCTGTGACACGCCAAAGCGGTCCTGCGCCCATCCAAACTTGGGGCTGAAGGAACAGGCATCGAGTGACATCGTCGCGTCGACCTGCCCTTCAAACATGAGGATCGTGAAGAATTTCTGCATAACGCCCCTCCCGCGCAACAATATAATAGAACACATGTTCAACTCGGTCAAGCGCCAGATATGGGTGCGCTGACAGCGGGCTGCCAAGATGTGCTTCAACTTCACGCATGAAAAACCTCGCAGGCTTTCGCAACCCGCGAGGTCTGCATCCGCGTCTCGGTGGTAGCATCTCCCGCAGACATGAGCGATCATCCGCGGCGCCGTAGCTTTGCGCTCGCCATCGCCGGCATCATTGCGCTCAGCGCGTGCAATGAATCACCGGCGGCCACACCCTTGCCTACCTTCGCGCCGCCCACACCCCGCGCGATCACGACCGTGCCAACTGCGATGCCGGCTGCGGTGTTGCAATCACCACTGGTCTCGCCACTGCAATCACCCATTCCCACGCCGGCAGCCGATGCACAATACGGCTTTGAAGTCGTCGCTGCCTATCCGCACGATCGCGAAGCGTTCACCCAGGGGCTGGTGTTCGATGATGGCGCGCTGTATGAAAGCACCGGCCTGAATGGGCGATCCAGCCTGCGCAAAGTAAACCTGCAAACTGGCGAGGTGCTGCAACGCCGCGACATCGACTTGCAGTACTTTGCCGAGGGGTTGACGCTGTTCAACAACCATCTCATTCAACTGACGTGGCAGAGCAACAAGGGCTTCGTCTATGACAAGACCACCTTCGCACCGCTGCGCGAATGGCGCTATCCGACTGAAGGGTGGGGGCTGACGCATGACGGCAGACAACTCATCATGAGCGACGGCACAGCCACCTTGCGTTTTCTCAATCCAGAGACGTTCGCTGTCGAGCGCGAGGTCACGGTGACCGATCAGGGGCAGCCAGTTGTGCGCCTGAATGAGCTGGAGTATGTGAGGGGTGAAGTCTTTGCCAACGTGTGGCAAACCAATTTGATCGCGCGCATCGACCCGCAGAGCGGCCATGTGAATGGCTGGATCGACTTAAGCGGATTGCTGCCGCCGGCGGAACAGCAAGGCGCAGATGTGTTGAATGGCATCGCCTACGATGCCGCCGGTGACCGCCTCTTCGTCACCGGCAAATTGTGGCCGAAATTATTTGAGATCAAGCTCGCGCCTACATCTGCTGCCGGCCTTCCAGCGCGCGACTCAAGGTGACTTCGTCGGCATATTCCAAATCGCCGCCCACTGGCAATCCTCTCGCCAGCCGCGTCACGCGCAGCCCCTTGAAGTCGCCTAGTTTGCGCTGGATGTATGACGCGGTCATCTCGCCCTCGACAGTTGGATTGGTGGCAAGGATGACCTCACGCGCCGGCGCGCCGGCCAACTCCGCGCGCCGCAGCCGCAACAGCAATTCGTTGATCTTCAGATCATCCGGCCCCATGCCGTTGATCGGCGAGATCACACCATGCAGCACGTGATACACGCCGCGGTATCCACGTGAGCGTTCAATCGCCGCCACATCCAGCGGCTCCTCGACCACGCAGATCAGCGCGTGGTCGCGCGTGGTGTCGGCGTCGACGGCGCATGGGTCGCTCTCGGTGATGTTGAAACACACCGAGCACAGCCGCGTGTTGGCCTTCAAGTCGCGCAGAGCGTCGGCCAGTTGCAGCGAGGTTTCGAGTGGTTGCCGCAACAGGTAATACGCCAGCCTCGATGCCGATTTTGGCCCAATCCCCGGCAACTGCGTGAACGCATCGATCAGCCGCGTCACCGAGGGCGGAAGCGTTTGGTTAGGCCCTGCCACAGTTACGTCAATCCAGGGATTTTGACGTCGCCAGTGACCTCTTCCATGCGCTTTGCTGAATGCTCCTGCGAGGCCAGGATGGCTTCGTTCACGGCAGCCACGAGTGTGTCTTCCAGCATGCCCACATCGTTCGGATCGATCAGTTCCGGGTCGATCTTGATGCTTTGCACGCGCTGGTGGCCGGTGATGACGATGGTGATCGCGCCGCCGGCGGCGGTCACGTTGATCAACTCCGTCTCCAGCGCAGTCTGTGTCGCGGCCATGTCTTCCTGCATCTTCTTGATCTTTTCAACCATGCCGGGTTGCATGCCGCCAGCCGGCTGCGCGCCAGCGCCCGGCTTCCAATCGCTTCGTCGTCCTTTTGCCATTTTTCTCCTACTGTCTTACCGTTCCACCCAGCTTCTTCGCCGCTTTTATCAGCGGATCTTCTTCGGGATCGATGCTTTGCTGGGTTTGATTCACAAACACATGCAGCTCGTACCTGCCGCTGAACATGCGGTTGACCACGCTGATGATGACGTTTTTGTTGTTTGGGTTGTCCAACCGCTGCCTGAACAAATCGTGGTCGGCACGAATATGCACAACATTGCCGCTCACATCGTGCAAGTGGCATGATCGCAGCAGCGCTGCCGCCGGCTTGTTCTGCGCATCCACCTCTTTGATGAATTGTTTCCACTGCGCCTTCACGTTCTCCAGGGTCAAGCTGCCGCCGGCGGATGGCGCTTGTGCAGTCGTCTGCCCCGCATTTTGCTCAACGGCCGGCGCGGTTTTCTGCTGCGCAGGTCGTTGGCTGGACGCCTCGCGCCTGCCGGGTTGCGCCGGCTCCGGCCGTGCCGCGCTGCGCGGCTGCTCTTCAGCTGGGCGCTGTGCTGGCTCGCTGCCGGCCAGCACACAATCGACATATGCCATCTCCAGCGACAACTGCGCATCGGTTGTGCCCCGCATTTCGTTGATGGCCTCGCTGAAGGCGCGCGCCGCCTTCGAGATTTGCACCATGCTCAACCGCTCAGCATGCGCCGAAAGCTCTATTCGCTCGGCCTCGCTCAATTCGCCGCCGGCGTTGTTCTGGCTGGCCTTGATCTGCATCAGCGCGCGCAGGTAATCCACCATCTGCCGCGCGATCTGCCGCGCATCTGCGCCCTGATCGATGGCGCGTTGAATGGCGTCATAGCCGGCCGCAATGTCTTTGGCAATCAAGCCCTCGGTCAGCGCCTTCACTGTCGCCGTGTCAGTTGCACCCAGCGCCTCACGCACGTCTGCCGCCGTGATGCGCAGGCTATTCGACGACGCCAACTGGTCGAGCAGCGATACCGCATCGCGCAGCGCGCCAGTGGCATGCCGCGCGATCAGACGCAGCGCGTGGTCGTCCGCCTCGATGCCCTCTTCGTTGCACAGGTGACGCAGCCGGCCCACGATCTTCTCCACCCGCACGCGCTTGAAGGTGAAGCGCTGGCAACGAGAAAGCACCGTCGCTGGGATCTTCTGCGGATCGGTCGTCGCCAAAATGAAGATCACGTGCGGCGGCGGCTCCTCCAGCGTTTTCAGCATGGCATTGAAGGCCGACGTCGAAAGCATATGCACTTCGTCGATGATGTAGACCTTGTACTTCAATTCGCCCGGCTGATACGACACCTTGTCGAGGATCTCGCGCATCGCATCGACACCGGCGTGTGAAGCAGCGTCGATTTCGATTACATCGAGCGAGCGCCCCTCGGTAATGGCATCGCTGATCTGCTGCACACGCTGTGAGTCGGCGCTCGCAATGTTTACTTCCTTCGCCAGGATGCGCGCAGTAGTCGTCTTGCCGCAGCCACGCGAGCCGACAAACAGATACGCGTGACCGATGCGGCCAGTTGCGATCTGGTTCTTGAGGGTGGTGGTGACATGCTCCTGCCCGACGACGTCATCGAACGACGTGGGCCGCCACTTGCGATACAACGCCTGTGCCACATCGCGAGTGTAACATGTTCACTTCAACATGCCCTGCGCCGCTACAAGCGCCTCATCGCGGGTATGGATCTCTCCGGCCATCTGCGCCTCGCGCACCGCTTCTAGAATCTCACCGACGCGCCGGCCCGGCGTCATGCCCATCTCAATCAGATCGCGACCGGAGAGCAATACTTTCGGCGCGACGTCCGGCGCAAAGCGATCGTAGTAGCGTTCCAGCAGCAGCGCGGCGATACGCCGGCTGGGCGCGCAATCCTCGTCTGTGGTGGCATCGCCGCGCTTGCCCACACAATCTGCGACGGCAAACAGCGCCAGCAGCGGCGCTGTATCGCCGGCATCCCGAAAAAACCGCGCCAGCGCGCGCGGCGTCGGTGGCGCCGGCATCCGCGCCATCTGGTTTGGGCGCATGTGGTTGGCTATCAACGTCTTGACGAAGGCGATCTCGTCCCCGCTCAATCGCAATGCCCGCGCGCGTGCGGCTGCCACATTCGCACCCAAGCCCTCATGCCCGTAAAAATGAATGCGGCCCCCAGCATCCATGCTCGCCGTCATCGGCTTGGCGCAGTCGTGCAGCAATGCCGCAAAACGCAACAGCGCCGCGCGCGTGAAAGTGGTGATGGGGGTTTGGAGTGCAGGAATTCCCTGTTCCGAATCCTCGACCTCCCTGTCCAGCGCCCGCATGACCCACCACGTATGCTCTAGCACATTGAAGCGGTGCGGCGCTGTCTGTGGTTGCGCGCGCATTGGCTCAATCTCCGGGAAGAGATGCGCGAGCAGACCTAGCGCGTCGAGCTGCATCACAGCCTGAGCTGCATTTGGCAACTCGAAAATCTCGAACAGCGCATCACGCAGTCGCTCAGCACTTGGCTGCAAAAGCAGATCGCCGACATCACGGATGCGTTCGAGCGTGGCCGGCGCAATCGCCATGCCAAACCGGTGCGCCAGCCGCACCGCCCGCAGCGCCCGCACTGGATCATTGCGAATGGCATCCTGGCTGGCTGCGCGAATCACGCCGGCGCGCAGGTCGGCCAGACCGCCGGCGTGATCGACAAGCTCAAGATCGACCAAATCCAGGCCAATGGCATTGATGCTGAAATCGCGGTCGCGCTGGTCTTCGCGCCAGCCTTCGCCACGGCAGCGCGCAAAATCGTAGACCAGCGCAGGATGTTGTGCGGTGAGCGCCAGGCCCTGCGGTTCCTCTTCGGGCGCGTTTTTGATGACACGGGCAGTGCCGCGATCAGCATCCATGACATAGAATGCCGCGTCCATCGCATTTGCCACTGCGCGCGCGAGCGCAACCGCGTCCCCTTGCACGGCGAAATCGAAATCGTGCGGTGTGTGACTGAGCAGCGCATCGCGCACTGCGCCGCCAACCAGCAACGCCGGCAGGTTGCGCGCCAGCGCCAGTCTGCGCACCAAGATCACGTCATCTCGCGCCAGCAGCGCGCTCAAGCGTTCATCCACGGCGTCAAGCTTACAACTTCACGGCATCGGCGCATAGCCCATCTGCGCGATGATCTGTTTGCCGGCCGGCCCCAGCGCCCACGCGATGAAGTTGCGCAGTTCGCCCTGCGGCTCGCGCAGCGCTATCAGGTTCAGCGTGCGACCAAGCGGGTACTCGCCTTTGGCGATGGCGTCGGGCGTTGGTGAGATGCCATTGATCGGCAGCATCTTCACCGGCGTTCGCATCCGCGCCACGCCTGACGACGGCGCATAGCCGATGGCATTTGGTTTGACCAGCGGGAAGTTCAGCATCGTTTCGACCGACGGCAGCACAAATGCGTCCAGCGTGAGCTTTTGCGCGCCCATCACCACGTTGTCGAACACCTGCCGGCTGCCATCGCCCTCTTCGCGCACGGCCACTTCGATCGGGCCGAGGCTGGCGACGTTGTAGTCGCTCCAGTTGTTCCGCTCGCCGGCAAAAATGGCGCGCGCATCTTGCAGCGTGATGCCGCCGATGGAATTCTGCGGATTGACGATGATCGCCACACCGTCCATTGCCAGATCAGCCATCCAGCCGGCGCTGGCCGGCGGCAGTGAGGTGGCCGCCAATGCCACCCTGCCGGCCTGCATCTCCTGCGCCACAAATGCAGGGTTGCCTGCATCCACTGTAAACACAGCGTATGGATTCACAGCATAGTACGCGTCGGTCAGCGCGCGCATCAGCGGTGCAGTGTCACCGTCGGCGACGACGCGGATGCGCGTGCTGACGGGAGTGACGGTAGGCGTGGCCGGCGGCTGGTTGCACGCTGCCAGCGCCAGCAGCGCCAAGAATATGCGTCTTATGCTCATGCCTCAGCGTCGATGACCTGAATCAGTTGCCACGCGAAGTCTGCAGTTTGCTGGAGAGAGGCCTCGTTGAGCGTATTGGCCGTGTCGCGCGCGCTGCGCCAATTCACCGGCACGCCCTTGCTGTCCAGCCGCATCAGGCCAATCGTGCGCAAGCCATGCTGCGCGCCGGCAGAAAACGCGCCTTGCGCAAGGGTGAAGTCGCGCGCCTGCGCATCGATGCCAGACGCCTTTGCCACCTTCTCACCCAGCGCAACCAACTGCGGGTCGCCCTCACTCAATGCGGCAAACGCCTCGCGGCGGATGAGCGCGAGCGGTTCATCGCCGCCGGCGTGGCTCAGGACGAGATGCAGCGCGCCCTTCAGATCATTGGCACGTGTCCTGAGCAGTGCTTCGAAGCCGGCAGCTTGAACCTCGCCGCAGCCTGTGAAGGCGATGATGGCATCGCGGCGGGCGAGTGGCTGCAGCGCCAGCCGGCCTGCCAGATCAAGCGCGACTGCGACGCCGCTGGCATTGCCATTCGCGCCTACGGTGAGGGGTGCGCGCTGCGCGAGGATCATCTGCGCCAGCAACACGAGCGCAATGATGCCAGGGATGAGGGCAATTTGTCGCAGCACAAGCGCGCTGTCAGGGATGCCAAGCAACGCCAGCACAACCAGCATGCCCATGCTGGCAAGCGTCAACATCAGCAGCGGCCGGCCGGCACCTTGCGTCGCGTGCGGCGAATCCAGATTCGCTGTGATCAAAATGGGCGGTTGGCTGGGCTCGGCGGCCGGCACTTTCACAACGACATTGCGGCTGTCATCATTGGGTGTGAGCCAGCGCAGCACGTTGCTGCGTCCGCGCAGATGCAGCACGAGTGCGGCAAACGCAACACCAACCAGCACCATCGCCGCGCCGGCGCCGACAGGCTGTGGTTGCCAGAAGAAAAACAGGCTGAGCAACACTGCGCCGGCAGCGAAGATCAATGGCCAGTACGCTGAGGTCTCACCAACGAAGCGCTGTTGCTCCGGCACATAGCCCAATGTAACGAGTTCTGCGGCAACCCACTCAGCAGCCTGAATCTCTGCGGCAGTGGCGCTGCCTCTTGGGCCAATCGCGCCGGCGATGTGTTCAACGGTTTCAGGGAGAGCCATGGGCGAGATTGTAGCAAGCAGTATCCTTGTAACAAATCCCGCAAGCGTGCTGGAACCTGTTCCAGCTGAGCGCAACATGAAGAAGACTTTACAGAAGCGTAGGGAAGTCGTATAGGAAACGTACAGCAGTACCCAGAAATCATGTTATAGATATATGTCAAGAGTCAGGGTGGGACCTCCTCTTCTCCTCCTTTTGGTTTGAGAGCCAGCGTTCGGCGTAGCTGGCTCTCAGCGTTTTTCCACGAAAAATAAATAACTCCCGCAATTTGCTTTTGCGGGAGTTTGTGTTGTCAGACAATGGGTGGCATCGACAATCTCAGCCATCCAGTTTGCGGATCACTTGACCGTGAAGGTGCCCTTCATCAACACGCCGTGACCAGGGAAGGTGCAAATGAAGGGGTATGTGCCGGCGGCTGGCGCATCGAATGTGATGGTATCCGTCTCACCACCCTTGATCATCTTGGTGTGCGCAATCACGCGATCATCGTTGGGCTTGATGTAGGCATTGGCCTCGCCAGCAGCGATGCCGTCGGCTTCCACGCCTTCCGCCGCGCCGGGCTTGGTCAACACCCAGTTGTGCAACAGATTCGCGCCTGGGTTGCTGTTGTTCTTGAAGTTCAGGGTCACCTTCGCGCCGGCGGTTGCCTCCAGCGCAGTCTTGTCGAAGGCCAGCTCATCGCCCTTCGAGCCGATGTCGAGCGTGACCGGCCCGCCGCCAGTGGAGCCGCCAGACGCCGGCGCAGCGCTGCCACCGCCGCCGCATGCTGCCAACACGGATGCGCCGGCTGCCATGCCGCCACCAAGTGCGATCGTCTTCAGAAAATTCCGTCGAGAAAGGTTGTTTGCCATTGGATTCCACTCCTGAGTGTTCTGCTTGTTCGATTTCCAACAAACGAGTATATCATCCGCCTCCTGTCAGATTTCTGAGTAGTGACAGGTTGCACTAAAATTATGGGACAAATGGCAGGCACGGTCACGGCGCTGAAGGCGCAACGCGCAAAAGACCGCGTCAATGTCTACCTGGATGGCGAGTTTGCTTTCGGCCTGGCGCTGATCCATGCCTTATGGCTGAAGCTTGGCCAGAAGTTGAGCGACGAAGACATCGCGCAACTAAAGGCGGCAGACACGCTGGAGAAAGCGCAACAGCGCGCAGTGGATTTCATTGCGTATCGTCCGCGCACCGAGCGTGAAGTGCGCCAGCGGCTGAAGAAGGCCGGCGCAGACGACGAGACGATTGGCAGCGTGACAGCGCGCCTGAGGGATGCCGGCCTGCTGGACGATGAGGCGTTCGGCAAGGCGTGGGTGGAGAGTCGTTTGCGCGCAAACCCGCGCAGCCGGCGCATGCTGGCATGGGAGTTGCGACAGAAGGGGGTTGGTGAGGAAGACATTCAGGCAGCGCTCGAAGGAGTGGATGACGAAGAGGCTGCCCTGCGGGCCGCGCAGCGGCGCTGGCCCAAACTGAAGTCGCTTGAGCCGCGTGAACGCCGGCGCAAGCTGACGGAGTTTTTAGCCCGAAATGGGTTTGATTTTCAGACGATTGAAAGCGTCATATCGAAAGTTGAGTCGTCGGACGACGGAGACGAGTTTCAAACACTGGATGATTAACAGGATGGCGCAAACCATTCTCATGTTCGCTATGTTCCCAAACACCGCGATCACGCCATCATGGCACCGGTTTTTAACAACTGCATTTCCGCTGTCGACGATTCAACTCACAGCACATTTTCACCATGGATGCAATTGGGCTCGTGATTGGAGTTGCGATCGGCCTGGTCATCGCCGCAGTGGTTGGCGTGATCACCTATCGCATCGGACGAAAGCAGGCAAGAGATGAGGGCGCAGTGCTGCGCATCGAAGCCGAGAAAACGCTGAACGAGGCGCAAACCAAAGCCCGTCAGATGCTGATCGAATCCAAAGACGAAGTGATCAAGACCCGCGAAGTCGCGGACAAAGAAATCAAGGAGCGTCGCGCAGAACTTCTGCGCGAGGAAGACCGGCTGAAGCGGCGCCGCGAGGAGTATGACCAGAATCGCGAACGTCTTGAACAGCGCGACAAGAAGCTGAATCAGCGCCAGTCAAATCTGGACAAGCGCGAGAGTGACCTGGATCGCCTGCAAAAGGAGCGGCTGGGAGAACTGGAGGCGAAGCTGGAAGAGGTCGCCGGCATGTCGCGCGAAGACGCGCGCAACGAATTGCTGAATGCCGTGCGCGAGACCGCGCGCAACGACATGGCGCGCGCCATCCGCGAGGTGGAGGCGCAAACCCGCGAGACGGCCGAGCAGCGCGCCCGCAAGATCGTGATCGAGACGATGCAGCGCGTGGCGACCGACACAGTTGCAGAGCGCTCCGTCACCACGGTGGAATTGCCGAGTGAGGAGGCGAAGGGGCGCATCATTGGCCGCAACGGTCGCAACGTGCAGACCTTCGAACAGATCGCCGGCGTCGATGTGATCGTGGATGACACTCCCGAAGCCGTGACGATCTCTTGCTTCGACCCCGTGCGGCGCGAGATCGCGCGTCGCGCGCTGGAGACGCTGGTGCGCGATGGTCGCATTCACCCGACGCGCATCGAAAAGTCGCTGGAGGATGCCAAGCGCGATGTAGAGCGCATCATGGCTGATGAGGGCGAGCGCGCAGCCATAGAGGCCGGCGTGCCTGGCTTGCCAAGCGAGATCATAAAGACGCTGGGCCGGCTGAAATACCGCACCAGCTACGGCCAGAATCAGCTTTTTCACTCAGTTGAAACAGCGCGACTGGCCGGCCTGCTGGCGAGCGAGTTCAAGGCCGACGTAAAAATCTGCAAGATGGGCGGTCTGTTGCACGACATTGGCAAGGCGCTGGATCGCGAGAATGAAGGCACGCACGTGCAACTGGGTGTCGATCTGTTGCGGCGATTCAACCTTAACCCGAAGGTGGTGCACACGGTCGAATCGCATCATCACGATGTGCCGCAAGAGACGATTGAAGCGGTGATCGTGGAAGTGGCGGACGCGATCAGCGGCAGCCGGCCTGGCGCGCGCCGCGAGACGCTGGAAGCCTATGTCAAGCGTGTGCGCCAGCTGGAAGACACAGCCAAGTCGTTCCGTGGTGTGTCGGAGGCGTACGCCGTGCAAGCCGGCCGTGAGGTGCGCATCGTGGTCAAACCCGAGGCACTCGACGACATGGCGTGCATTGAACTCAGCCGCAACATCGCCAAGCGCATCGAAGAGTCGATGGAGTACCCCGGCCAGATCAAGGTGACGGTGGTGCGTGAGACGCGCGCGATCGAATATGCGAAATAGCCAGCATGGCAAACGAACATCGCACCACCTATACATGCCCTGCTGCCAGGCTTGACTTTCCGTTTGCCAAATTCTCTGAAATCTCGCCAACTCGCCAGATATAATTCGCGGGTTAAACGCAAAGGCTCTCCGGACGATGACTGGGTTTGTCGCGCCGAAGTGAGGAAGAACGATGTCAGGACATAGCAAATGGGCAACCATCAAGCGCGCCAAAGGCGCGAACGACGCAAAGCGCGGCGCCATGTTTACACGCCTCGGGCGTGAGATTGCAATCGCGGCCAAGGAGGGCGGCGGCAATCCCGAAAGCAACTTCCGCCTGCGCCTCGCCATCGATAAAGCGCGCGCGGCGAATATGCCAAAGGACAATATTGAGCGCGCCATCGCCCGCGCCACCGGTCAGGGCGGCGATGGCGTCACCTACGAAGAGGTCACCTACGAGGTATATCTGCCGCACAAAGTGCCGGCGATCATCAATGTGATGACCGACAACCGCAACCGCACAGTGGCAGAATTGCGCAAGGCGGTGACGCGCGCCGGCGGCCAATTCGAAGGGGCGGCGGTGATGTGGCAATTCTCCCGCAAGGGCGTGATCGTGATCGAGCGCACCGACAAGGTCAACTCCGACGATGTGTTCGAGGTGGCGCTGGAAGCCGGCGCAGATGACATCATCATCGGCGATGACGCCATCGAAATCACCACCAGCGTCGAGAGCTTCCGCGAAGTGCGCGAGGCGCTGCACAAGAAAGGTTACGAGTTTGCGCAGGCCGAAATCATGCTCATCCCCAGCAACACCACCGCACTGGACAAGGAGAAGACCGAGCAGGTCATGGGCCTGATTGATACCCTGGAAGAGATGGATGACGTGCAGCAGGTCTACCACGCGCTTGAGTTGGGTGACGAAGTCGCTGCGTGACTGCGTGATTGAAACACCTGGATGATTGGGTGATTGACCCTTGGGCTTTTTGAGTGATTGCACAATCACTCAGCGGCTCAATGAGTCAATCGCCCATTTTTTTGCATGATCGTTCTCGGCATCGACCCCGGCATCGCCACCACTGGCTTTGGCGTGGTGCGCGAGGAACACGGCGGCCAGTTCACCGCGCTGGCGCACGGCGTGTTGGAAACACCCAAGACCGATACATTGCCGCGCCGGCTGCAATTGCTGCGCGATCAGTTGCGCGCGTTGATCACAACGTGGCAGCCGAATGAAGCCGCAGTTGAGGAGTTGTTTTTCGCCACCAACGCGAAGACGGCGATGACGGTCGGTCAGGCGCGCGGCGTGATTTTGCTGACCCTGCAGGACGCCGCCCTCAACCCATACGAATACACACCCTTGCAGGTAAAACAAGCCGTGAGCGGCTATGGCCAGGCCGACAAAAAGCAGATGCAGGAGATGGTGCGCATTCTGCTGAACCTGCCGAAGATTCCCAAACCCGACGATGCCGCCGACGCGCTCGCCATCGCTGTCACCCATCTGCAAAGCCGGCGGTGGGCGAATCTGGCCAGATAAGCCGGCGACAAATCACCCGCGGCAGACCACCGCGCTTCTTCGCATTTTCAGCTTTCGCCGGCAAGTCTGAATCCATGTAGACTCACCACCGTGATTTCACGAATCAGGGGAACCGTCCTCAGCATCAAACCACCGGCGGCTGTGATCGACGTGCAAGGCGTGGGCTTCCGCGTGCTGTGCTCGCAGGCTGCGCTCGACACACTCGATCTGGGTCGCAATTGCGATTTGCACACGCATCTCATCGTGCGCGAAGACGATCTCTCGCTGTACGGCTTTTCGAGCGAAGAGGAAGTCGAACTGTTTCAGCTTCTGCTCACGGTGCAGGGCGTAGGCGCGCGCACCGGCCTGTCCATGCTGTCGAAGCTGTCGCCAGAAACGCTGCGCGATGCAGTGGCAAAGCAGCAGGTCGAGACGCTCTCGCGCGTGCCAGGCATCGGCAAAAAGACCGCCGAGAAAATCGTCTTCGCGCTGAAGGGCAAGCTGGGCGGGTTGGATGCAGCGCCGGCGATTGGCACACTGCCGCTTTCAGCAGTGGACACCGAGGTGATCGCTGCCCTCACCGCGCTGGGTTACAGCGTGGCCGAGGCGCAGGGTGCGCTGGCTTCACTCCCGCGCAATGAACCGCTGGATCTCGAAGAAAAACTGCGCCGCGCGCTGGCATATTTTGGCTGATGAACCCTGCCCCTTGATCCTGTCTCCGTGCAGCATGGATGCCGCTGCGACGCCGGCAGACACGTAGAATCCACCCACCATGCCAGTTCAGGAAAGCGAAGCGACGCCGGCGGCCGATGCCCCCACGCCGCAGCCAGAGTCCTTCGCCCGCGCAGCCACGCTCACCTCCATCGGCAACTTCAGCAGCCGCATCGTTGGGCTGATCTTCGTCACGGTCAAGTCGTTCTACTTTGGCAACGGGCAGGCCGCCAGCGCCTTCGAATTGGCCGCGAACATCCCCACGCAGTTCTACGACCTGCTCATCGGCGGCATGTTGAGCAGCGCACTGGTGCCAACCTTCAGCGGGTTGAACGAGAAGGGCCGGCGAGACGGTCTGCGCGAATTTGGCCAACTGCTTGGCGCGCTGATCGGCCTGGCGACGGTTGTTCTGGCCGCGCTGATCGCGCTGCTGTTCATCTTTGCCACACCCATCGCTGCATTCATCAGCGGCGGCCCCAATCAGGACCTGCATCTGGTTGCCGGCCTGCTGCGCATCACCATCCCGGCGATTTTGTTCTTGAATCTGAGCGGCATTTTCACCGGCGCATTGCAGGCGCGACGCAGGTTCGGCTTCACTGCTTTCACCGCCACCGTGTTCAACCTCGCGGCCATCGCGTGCATCGTTTTCTTCCAGGCGCGACTCGGCGTGGCATCGCTGGCGCTGGGGCTGTTGCTGGGCAGCGTGGCGCAGGTGCTGGTGCAATTGCCCGGCCTGCGCGGCGTGCCGATAAAGCTGTCGTTGAACTGGCGCTTGCCGGGGGTGGCGCAGGTGATTCGCCTGTTTCTACCGGTCGCCGGCGGTCTGTTTGTCGCGCAAATTGCCGTGCAGGTGAGCTTCATCCTTGCCTCGCGCATCAGCGAACAAGGGCCGGCGACGATGCGCTATGCGGCGCAGGTGATCCAGTTTCCGCTCGGCATGGTGTCGGTCGCCATCGCAGCAGCCATCCTGCCGGCGCTCTCGTCGTCGCAGGGCGAGGCGTTCAAGGCGACGCTGGCGCAAGGGTTGCGGCTGGTGTGGGTGCTGATCCTGCCGGCATCCATCGGCATGTATGTGCTGGCCTCACCCATCATCGCGCTGCTCTTCCAGCATGGCGCATTCACTGCCGAAAGCACTGCCTACACCGCATCGGCCTTGCGCGCAGCCGTGCCAGGTCTGCTCTTCGCAGCGATCGATCCCCTGTTGATCTTCGCCTTTTACGCACAGCGTGACACGCGCACACCGACGCTGATCGGCCTGGCTTCGACATTCTTCTACCTCGTGTGGGTTGGCGGATTATCCCTGCTGGCGCAAAGCGGCACGCGCCCTTTCACCCTCGACGATCTGATTCTGGCGAATTCGTTGAAGATCGGCGTGGACATGCTGCTGATGGGATTCTTTTTGTGGCGGCGCATCGGCGGACTGGCCGGCTATGGGCTGGCGCAGGTCGGCGTAAGAGTGGGGATCGCATCGGCGCTGATGGCCGGCGCGGTGTGGCTGACGATGAGCGCGCTGCAAGCGCGCTTCAACCTCGACACCATCTTTCACGACGTGGTTGTGGCGCTGGGCGCGGCGCTGATCGGTGTAGCGGTGTACTGGCTGTGCGCGCATGCGCTGCAAGTGCGCGAGTTGACGTTGGTGGGCGATGTGGTGAAGCGGCGCTTCGCCCGCAGGTGAACGCCGACGCAGAACGCGTTTTCAACTGCTGGTCTATTTTGCTGGATTGATTGCCTGGGGTTTTCGTCACTCCCGCGAAAGCGGGCATCCAAGCGTGCGCCAGCTCTGGTTGCCCGCCCTCTGCGAGGATCTTCGACCTGCGTGGGCATGACATATGAACCCCCTGAAAAATCTCAGATGATCAGCTTGCTGGATTCACTTCGGTGGCACAACGTTGCGCCCCAGCACAAAGCGCTCGTAGACACGCCGGCGCCACAGAAAAAGCAGCACCACCGCCCATACCGCCGTCGCCACGAGGATCAACGCCAGCACCTCTAGATCGGGCAGCAGGATGATCGAGAAGAAGAAGCGCAGGAAGGGGATATTCCATCCCACCAAAAAAACGACGAACAGGCCGATGGCGAGCCACAACATGCGCTTGTCGCCATCGTAGGGCCGGCCGCCGGCGAGGAAGCGATATGGCGGCATCACGAACACCGTGAGCAACAGGCCGGCCAGCAACGAGAAGATCGTCACCGCATTTTGCGCAAAGATGTTCGCCACCTGAAAAGCCACTTTCTCAGGCCGGCTCAGGTCAAGGTTATACAGACCGGCGACTTCCTGGCGAAAGGCGATGACATCCTGCGGCGCAACCGCCGCAAATTGCAAGCTGCGGTCGATGAAGCTGAACGCCAGCACATACACGATCAGCCCGCAGACGAGCATGGAGAGCGCCGCCGGCATGACAAATGACCACACCTTGCGCAACAGGCTGCCGCGCACCGGCGCCGGCCTGGCCCAATACGCGATCATGACTGTGGGCAAGCCGACGGTCATGGCCGTGAGCAAGGTGATGTTGCGCGGGCCAAAGGGAAAGCCGACGCCGACGAAGCCAGTCGCCAGAATCATCAGCGCGACGTAGAAGCAGCGCGTGAGAAACAGGTTCAGGATGTCCCTCATGCTGTTGACGATGCGCTGGCCTTCGGTGAACGCCGGCGCCAGCGCCGCAAATGAATCGTTGAGCAGCACCATGTCGGCCACGCCGCGCGTGGCAGCGCTGCCGCTCTGCATGGCAATGCCGAGTTGCGCCTTTTTCAAAGAGAGCACGTCATTCACGCCGTCGCCGATCATCGCCACGTAGTGGCCGCGGCTGCGCAGTGTCTCGATCAATTTTTCTTTCTGCTCCGGCGTAATGCGACCAAAGATCGTGCCTTCCCTGGCAGCCTGCGCGAACATCGCGTCAGGCATCGCAGCGAGATCGATGCCGGAAAACAGCTTGATGTCTTTCCCGAAACCAGCTTGCCGCGCCAGCGCGGCCACGGTGTTCGGGTCGTCGCCGCTGATGATCTTGATGCGGATGCCGGCGTCGCGAAATTTCTGGATCGTCTCCTTCGCATCAGCGCGCAGCACATCGGCAAAGACCAGCAGGCCGAGCGGCTGCAGGTCGCGCGGCAGCGCGATCTCGCCCTGCGCATCGTGCAGCGTGATCGCATCTGGTCGATGCGCCAGCAACAGCACGCGCAAACCCTGATCGGCCAGCGGCTGCACGGTCGCATCAAGCGCGCGCCCGTCACACAGATGATCGCGCAGCATCTCGACCGCCCCCATCACTAGCACGCCGCGCAAGTTGCTCTTTTCGTCGTTGATGGCGAGCGCGCTCCACTTGCGCGCCGATGAAAATGGCACCTCATCGATCACGGGCAATGCACGGCCTTGCAAGGCGGCCTTCAGCGCATCGTTGGTTTTGTTGCTGCTGGTGGCGCTGTGCGCGAAGTCGCCGGCGATCTTTTTCAAGGTGGCTTCGCCGGCGCGCAACGGAACGGCGGCGTGAAAAGTGATCTGGTTTGCGGTCAGCGTGCCAGTTTTGTCGGTGCACAACACATCCACGTTGCTGAGCGATTCGATGGCGTTGGTCTGCTGCACCAGCGCGCCGCATCGCGCGATGCGCACTGCGCCGAGCGAATAGGCTACCAGCACCGCCATGACCAGACCATTCGGCACGATGCCGGCGATGACCGCCGCCGCCGCCACGCTGCTGACCAACGGCAACTGATTGACGATGGCTGACACCAGCATGAAGAAGCCGATGACGAGCGCGATGGTCATCAGGATGCGCAGGGTGAAGTCGATCTCCTTTTGCAGCGGCGTTTTGACGGCGCGAAAGGCGCGCGCCTTGCTGGCGAGTTGATTCGCGTAGCTCTCAGCGCCGACTTTCGTGGCGCGATACAGCGCGCGCCCATTCACGCAAAAGCTGCCCGACAGGATCGGGTCGCCGGCCTGCCTGGCGATCAAATCACTCTCGCCGGTGAGCAGCGATTCATCCAGCTCGGCGCGGCCGGCGATCACTTCGCCATCCAGCACCGCCTGTTCGCCAGGCTGCAACACCAGCACGTCATCCTGCACCAGTTCGGCGGGGTCGAGTTGCATCTCTTCATCATGCGCATCGACAGTGCGCCGGCGCAGCGCGATGGCTTTGGGGCGATTGATCAGCGCGATCTGATCGAGTTGGCGCTTGGCGCGCGTTTCCTGATAGATGCCGACCATCGCGTTGATGAACACGAGGCCGCCGCTGGCGATGCCGTCGGCCACGCGCCCCAGCGCGATCAACGCCAGCGCAATCGAGAAAATAATGACGTTGATGCTGGTAAAGATGTTGGCGCGCAGGATGTCGTTGAGCGTGCGCGTGGTAGGCGGGGGCGGGGTGTTGATGCGGCCGCGCCACCGGCGATCCTGCACGTCGGCTTCGGTCAAGCCGTGCGTCGTTGGCATGGCGGGAGTGTATCAGGAGCAACGAGTATGTTTATTGCGCTCTTCGAACACCCCCGATGCTTTGGATGGATGACAAACTATTTCACCAAGCATTAAACTTTATTTGACCAAACCATGCACATTGCGGCTTTGATGCTGCAAACAAAGGGGATTGTGAATGGAAGACGTCGTTCAACTCAATCAGGAACGCGAAGCAAATATGGTTTTCGTGGTTGATCCAAGTCCAATATTCATGGCTGGATTGACTCTCTGGCTTGACCATGCGCATTACACTGTGTGCCAACAGGCTTATAGTTTGGAAGAGATTGAAAGCTACATCCCCGCTTGTAATCTAGACTATCTTGTGTGTTTCATTGGGCCGAATTTTTGCACGCGGAATGCCT
Organism: uncultured Anaerolineae bacterium; assembly: GCA_964590135.1. GTDB lineage: Bacteria > Chloroflexota > Anaerolineae > J036 > Brachytrichaceae > JBDHWI01. Next base: position 174,463 of record CAZPVX010000004.1, read on the forward strand.
TCATCGCATGCCGATCTGTTCGCGTGCTGGCGAAAGATTCGCGCATAGCGTTCATCTCGCGACATGCAGACAATGCACTATTTCGTGAGGATGCTATTGCGGCCGGCACCCTCGCCTGTATACCCGTTTCTGTCACCGAAGCTACCTTGCACGATGTTCTGCCCATGCTGCGCGCTGGAATCCTGCTGATTCCCACCACACCAGAGATGCTGTCAGGGCCGGTGGTAAAAGTCAGAAAGTTGCCGAGTTAAAAAGTCCACAT
>CAZPVX010000005.1:0-72277 GCA_964590135.1 uncultured Anaerolineae bacterium
CCTACTGATACGTATTACATCATTGGCAGCGCGCTGGGGCCACACCCATATCCGCTGATGTGTCGCGATTTTCAAAGCGTGATTGGCGAGGAAGCACGCGCGCAAATTCTGGAGCAGGCCGGCCGGCTGCCAAACGAGGTGATAGCTTGCGTCGGCGGCGGCAGCAACGCCATCGGCATCTTTCACGGCTTTCTGCGCGATGCCGGCGTGAAGTTGATCGGCGTCGAGGCCGGCGGCTATGGCGTCGAGACGGGCAGGCACGCGGCGCGGTTTGGGAGCGCAGAATTACAATCCGCAATGCACGGTCAGGTCGGCGTCTTTCAGGGCATGAAGACGGTCGTGTTGCAAAACGAAGACGGACAGATCGCTGAGACGCACTCAGTGTCAGCCGGATTGGATTACGCCGGCGTTGGTCCCGAACACGTGTGGCTGCACGATGCCGGCCGGGTGCAATACACCAGTGCCACCGACGACGAGGCGCTCAACGCTTTTCACACCCTGTGCAAATTTGAGGGCATCATCCCTGCGCTGGAGTCATCACACGCGGTCGCCGAGGCGATCAAGCGCGCGCCGCAGTTAAGCGGCGATGCCATCGTGCTGATCAACCTCAGCGGCCGCGGCGACAAAGACCTCAACACCGTGATGAAAGCGGCTGGTTAGCCGCCGCAAAAGTGCAACTCGCCCCAGTCCTGCACGCGGCCGTCGACGAAGGTGACGAACAGCCCAAGCTTGTAGCCGCCGGCGGGCAGGTTCTTCTTGTTGATGCGAAAGTTGTCTTCTTTGCGGTTCACCTTTTGCCGAAAGCCGGTGCTGCCTGTGCCACAGGAGTCGCTGCTCGGATCCATGCGCAACTCCAGATCGACAAAGTCGCCATAGATATGCCAGCGCACCTGCACCTCATCGGGGTTGCCGGAGTTGACAAATTCAAACGGCACCGGCGTACAGAAGGTGTACCACGGCGAGTCGGGATTGAGCCTGAAACCCCAGGTTGGGTTGTCGGGGTTGCATGGCGGCTCGTCGGGGATCGCGGGAATCGCTGTAGGCGCAATTGTGGCCGGCGCAGCAGTTGGCGCGATGGCAACCAGCACAGCGGTGGCGGTGGGCTGGATGGGTGCGGCAGTTGCCGGCGGTTGGGTCGGCAGCGCCGGCGCCTGTGCCACCGCCACGCCGTTTGCAGCCGAACTCACCTGCACCAATTCACCAAACACCCACGCCACGCCATCTCCATTCTTGATTTGCCACCACTTGCCGTCGGCGCTCTTGCCCAGCACGCTCGCTGTCTGACCTTGATTCAGCTTGCCGATGAGATCGTAGCTGGTATCGGGGCCGGCGCGCAGATTTGCAAATTCATTGGTGATGGTGAGTGATGGCGCTGCGGAAACCATCGCCTGCGTGGTTGCGGTCGTCGCAGCAACTGGTACAGGGGTGGGTTGTGGCGCTGCGGTGGGCAATGGGACTGCCGTCGGTGACGGGTCTGTGGCGGGTTGAGGCGCACTCACCTTCACAAACACTAATTCCGAGCGCGCGATTGCTTTGCGCTCGGAATCCAGCGCTTCGAGATATAGCACATTCTGGCCGGCGTCCAGCGGCGTCCAGCTGAGGGTGAGCGCGCCATTTGCCGCCGGCTCGACGGCATACTCTGCGCCATTCACCACCAGCCGCGCCGACGCGACATCGCCGGTATATTCGCCCTTCACGCTCGTTGTGTCGCCCATCTTCACGTCGATGCCGCTCGCCGGCTCCACGATGCTGATCGACGCCGGCGCCTGTGCCTGCCCGGGCAGCGCCACAGGCAAACCACCGCAGCCGGCCAGCGCGGCACACATCAACACCATCGCCAGGTTCTTCATCGCATGCTTCATTGTCTGCCCTCTGTTGAATACGCTGATTCTAACCGCCGGCTCGTGGCAAAATTGCGCCACACCGTGAACACAATACAAGATCAAGACCTGGCCCTGGCGGTCGACGTGAAAGATAAGGCGCACCTCATCAAGATCCGCGCCGGCCACAAATTCGAGACGCACCACGGCATCATCCTGCATGATGCGATGATTGGCCGGCCGTGGGGCAGTCTGTTGTACTCCACACTCGGCCACCCCTATCTCATCGTGCAGCCCAGCACGTCTGACCTGATCAAGCACATCAAGCGCAGTTCGCAGGTGATCTATCCCAAGGACAGCGCCTACATTTTGATGCGGCTGGATGTGAAGCCGGGCAAGTGCATCCTTGAGAGTGGCTGTGGCAGCGGCGGCCTCACGCTCGCGCTCGCCACGTCAGTCATGCCGAATGGCCGCGTGTATTCGCAGGAGATCCGCGAGGACTTCATCGCGTTGACCCGAAAGAACATGGAGCGCGTCGGCCTCGATGAATACGTCACGTTCATCCACGGTGACAGCACGCAGGGCTTTCAGGTCGATGAAAAAGTCGATGCGGTCTTTCTCGACATGCCGGCGCCTGAGACGTGCATCCCGCAGGCGCGCGCGGTGCTGAAAGATGGCGGCTTCTTCGGCTCGCTCGTCCCGACGACGAATCAGGTGCAGAACATTCTGCGCGCACTGGATCAATCGTCGTTTGGATTGATCGACGTTGAGGAGATCATGACGCGGCGTTACAAGCCCGTGGCCGATCGGCTGCGCCCGCAGGATCGCATGATCGCGCACACTGGTTTCTTGATCTTTGCGCGTGCCATCGTGAAATCGACATCACAGCCGCCATCTGGCACTGTTGAAGACAGCGTGTTGCACGAGGAGCCAGGTGACGCCGGCGATGCGGATGCAGCATTCGAGATGTGACAGCCATACCGGGCGTGCTTGATGCGTTGGGCGTGCAGCCGCATGATTGTGTGGCGGTGGTGGGCGCCGGCGGCAAAACGACGCTGTGCTGGCGCATCGTGCAGGCGCTTGCTGCGCGCGGCGAGCGCGTCGTGTTCACCACCACGACGAAGATTTGGCGACCGGCGGAAGGCGTGTTTGACGCGTGGCGTTTGCTGCCTCGCCCAGCCGCAATCGATTGGGCCGGGGGCGATTGGCGCACGCTGTGCCTTGCGTCTGCCATTGACGGCGAGCCGAGCGACGCGCCTGTATCAGGCGCAATCATGCCGACTGTGCAGACAAAATGGATCGGCTTTGCGCCGGCTGACGTATGCGCGCTGAGGGCATTGCCTGTCATGTGGGATGTGGCGTTCGTCATCGAGGCCGACGGCGCGCGAGGACGACTGCTGAAGGCGCCGGCAGAATATGAGCCGGCCATCCCGCCCTGTGCAAACGTGGTGTGCGTCGTGGCCAGCCTAGACGCGATTGGCCGGCCACTAGATGAGCGCAGCGTGCATCGCGCCGAACGTGTGGCGCGCATTACCGGCGTGCCAATGGGCAGCGCCATCACGGCGGCGATGCTCATGGACGTGCTGTGCCACCCTGAAGGCGGGTTGAAGCGCATGCCTGCAAATGCGCGGCGTATAGCCGTGTTGGCGCAGCACGGCGTGCCGCGCATCGACGTTGCGCCACAGTTGGCGCAGTTGCGTGAGCGCGGCTACCATTGCGCAGTTGTCAGCAATTGGTAATTGCAACTCGCAATCGAGGACAGTGCGGCTGAGGCATTGCGAATTACCAGCTACCATTCACCGCCATGATCCGCCATATTGTCATTTTCAAATTTCACGACGACGCGACGCAGGAACAGATCGACACGGTGAGCAAGGCGTTCCATGTGCTGGAAGATCGCATCCCGGGCATCCTCGGCTTCGAGGCCGGCGTAAACAACAGCCCCGAAAATCTCCATCGCGGCATGACGCACATCTTCCAGTTGACCTTTTCGGACGCCGGCGCGCGAGATGCCTATCTGCCGCACCCCGAGCACAAAGCCTTTGGTGATTTGCTCAGCCGGCTTGGCATCCTCGAAGAGGTGTTTGTGATCGACTACGCGCCTTGATCGCGGAGAGAAGCTCGGACGATCCCGTCGTCCCGAGCGTTTGATTCAATCCGCCAGCCCGCTCACATCCTCGGCCACAACCTGCACCGCGCCGAAATCGTCGGGGCGCTTGTGGATTTCACGCACGTTGACTACCTGATCGACATAGCGTCGTGTGTTCTCCACGCCAAGACGGTTGTAGAGCATGGCAAAGCGCGCTTTAAGCATTTGCCGCACATGCGCGCGGTCGGCTTCGCTCATCCCCCACAGCTCTTTCTTGAATGCGCCGGTGGCCTTCTTGCGCGACTTGTGCAGGAACTGTTCGTCGGTGTCGCCGGCCTTGCGTTCGTCGGCGGCATTCTTGAACAGCCACTGTGAAATTTCTTCGTTCAGCGCCTTCGGCAGTGCGCTGAAGGCGACTTGCTGCAGCGCGGTGGCGAGGTGCACTTCGATGGCGCCGGCGCGCACGAACTTGTCGAATGCTGCTTCGGGCAGCGTGCTTGCGCCGTGCTGCACTGCGCCGCCCATGCCATATTCTTCACGTGCCGCAATCGACAGATCGTGCAACACGTTGAAGTCGATCGTCACGTCGGCGATCGAACCGTCTGGCAACACGGTGCCGCCGTGCGAGGTGCCCGTGGCAATGGAAATTTTGCTCAGGCCGGGCTTATGCTTGGCGTGCTTGAGGTAGCCGGCCATGAATGCGCGCAACTCATGGATGTCACTGTTCTTGTGACCCACTTCGCCGATCTCCCCGCCGAGCGACACGTTCACGCCGGCTGGCTGGCGCTGGCGAATGTAGTCGCTGAACAGCGCGCAGAATTCATAGTTCAAGCGCTGCTGATCGTCCAGGGATGCTTTGTTCAGATCGACCAGCGTCGATGAGTCGATGTCGATGTTGTAGTAGCCGGCGTTCAATGCCTCATCGATCAGCTTTTTCAACGCGCTCAATTCGCCATCGGCATCGGCCTTGAATTTCTTCAGGTTGATCTGGAAGTGATCACCCTGCACGAAGATCGGCCCCTTGTAGCCTTCCTTGATGCCGGCGGCGATCATCACGCATGTAAACTCGCTCGGGCGCTGTTCGGTGTAGACCATCTCGCTGCGCGCGATCTCGAAGATGAACGCGCCAACCTTCGCCTGGACGGCAGCACTGAGGGCGGCGCGCGCAGTGTCGTACGACATCATGCGGATGTTCATGGCCGGCGTGGTGAAAGTGTGCGGCAAGGCATTGCGGCCGCGCGCGATGTACAACTCGTGGATCGATGCTGGACGCACGCCCAGGACCTGCCCCAATTCCCAGATCAGCCAGCGCGCGGTGGCCTGTTGCACCGGCGTGCCAAAGACGGCGGCGTTGATGAATGCGTCGATGCCTTTCTCGCGCAACATCTTGGCATCGCGCACATCGATCTCATAGTGGTGGACGCGACCGGCGTTGGCATCGGTTTGCTGGGCCTGGTCGACATGCACCTCGACGCAGTTGCCGCCGGCTGCCAGGAGTTCGCGAATGGTGTTGGACATGTGATCAGATTCCTCTTTGCTTGATGCGTGATTTCAAATCGATTGTACGTCGCTCACAGCTAGTATAGTCACGCGATGCAAATTTCTGTCTGGGTGGCTGGCTGCTCGCTGGCTCACTCGGCCGGCCTGATCACAATGCTTGTCGATTACCACTGCCACACAAACTTTTCTGCCGACTCTGATGCGCCGATGACTGCGCAATGCGAGGCTGCCATCCGCAAGGGCGTGCAACAGATTGCCTTCACCGAGCACGAGGATTACAACCCGGGCGACATGACCTCGTTCTTTTTCAAGCATGACGCCTATCTGGAGGAGGTTGCGCGCTGCCGCGAGCGATACGATGGCCAGCTTGTCATTCGCGCAGCCATTGAGGTGAGCGAGCCGCATGAATATGCTGAGGCCGCCGGCGCCGTGCTGCGCAAGCACGATTGGGATTTTGTGCTGGGTTCGTTGCACTGGATTCAACCCGGCATCAACACCTTCGACGAAAGCTTCATGACCTACGCTGGCGACTGGCGGCAGTCGTTTCGCAATTACTTCACGCAGATGATCTCCCTTGCGCGCGATGGTGACTTCGACATCCTCTCGCACATCGACTATCCAGCGCGCTACAACCAGCACATTCACGCCGGCGCCTATGACATCACAGCCTATGAAGACATCATCCGCGAGGTGCTGCGCAACGTGATCGCGCGCGGCAAGGGCATTGAGATCAACACCAGCCCGTGGCGCAAGGGGCTGGCCAATCCGAACCCGCCGGCGGTCGTCGTGAAGTGGTATCGCGAGATGGGTGGCGAGATTCTCACGCTTGGCTCGGATTCACACGCGCCAAAAGACGTCGGCGCGGATATTGACCGCGCGATGGCAATGGCGAAGGATGCCGGCTGCACCCGCATTGCCGTCTTCGAGCACCGCAAGCCGACATTTCTAAAGATCGATTGAGCGTTTGTTCAATCCGTTTTTGTCTGCTGATGGTAGAATGAGCGCTGCATCGGGGAATAGCGCAGACTGGTAGCGCGCTGCGTTCGGGTCGCAGAGGTCCAGGGTTCAAATCCCTGTTCCCCGATATGCTCACAAAGGGCGAAGCATGGCAACCTGCTTCGCCCTTTACAATTACAGCGTCATGCGATCACGCCAGATTTCGCCACGGCCGAGAATGCGGGAGATCAGCGAGGGCGAATGGGATCACTTCGTGTCCCATCATTCGCACGGCCATGTGCTGCAAACCCTGAACTGGGGCCGGCTGAAGGCCATGCACGGCTGGAAGCCGATGCGCGCGAGCGTCCTCACGCAACAGGGCAAGCCCATCGGCGTGGCGCTCGCTCTGATTCGCACCCTGCCATACGGCCTCGGCAACATTGCGTATGTGCCGCGCGGCCCGGTGGTGAATTGGGACAACGAGGAGTATGCAGCGCTTGCGACGCAGACTGCCGGCCGGCTGGCGCGCGCTGCCGGCGCCTTCGCCCTCGTCATCGAGCCGGATCTGCTCGACACTGCCACCGACCGCGCCCTGCTCGCCAGGCTTGGCCTGCAATACGCGGACTTCGGCGTGCAGCCGCGACGAACCATCTGGGTCAACCTCGATGTGGACGAGGAGGTGGACATCCTCGCCGCGATGAAACAGAAGACGCGCTACAACATTGGCCTTGCGCGGCGCAAGGGCGTGACGGTGCGTGCCGGCGCCCCCGAAGATGCCGAACTGTTCTATGGCATGATGCAGACCACTGCCGAGCGCGACACATTTTCGATTCACCCGCTGGCGTACTACAAAGACTTCATGCAACTGTTCACCCTGGGCGAGCGCGCGCCGGCGCGGTTGCTGATTGCCGAGCATGAGGGTGTGCCGCTGGCTGCGCTGATTGTGACAGCGGTGGGCGAGCGCGCGATTTACCTGTATGGCGCAAGTGCGAACCAGAAGCGCGAGTTGATGCCGGCGTATCTGCTGCAATGGGAAGCCATGCTGTGGGCCCGCGCGCGTGGCTGCAAGACATACGACCTGTGGGGCGTGCCGGATGAAGACGAGGCCACATTGGAGGCAAATTTTGAATCGCGGAGTGATGGCCTCTGGGGCGTGTATCGCTTCAAGCGCGGCTTCGGCGGGCAGGTGGTGCGGCACATTGGCGCATGGGTGAGCGTGCTGTCGCCGGCGCGCTGGTGGCTCTTTCGACAGGCGCGCAAGATTCGCAAGACGACGGGGTTGGCAGCCTAGATGAGCGACGCGATCCATTATTTCCCCAAAGACTTCAAATGGGGCACGGCATCCTCTTCGCACCAGGTGGAGGGCAACAACACCAACAACCAGTGGTGGCAGTGGGAGCAGACACCCGGCCGCATCATCGATGGATACACCTCAGGGCAAGCATGCGATTGGTGGAGCAATGCCGAAGCCGATTTCGACCGCATGGCCGACATGGGTCTGAATGCGCATCGGCTCTCTCTGGAGTGGAGCCGCATTGAGCCGCGTGAAGGACATTTCGACCAGGGCGCGCTGGATCGCTATCGCGCGATGCTGTTGGGATTGCGCCGGCGCGGCATCGAGCCGATGGTCACACTGCATCACTTCACCAACCCCATCTGGCTGGATGAGAAGCGCGCCTGGGAACACACTGAAGTGATCGGTCCGCTGTTCGAGCGTTACACCGAAACGGTGGTGAAGGTGCTTGGCGACCTCTGCGACCTGTGGTGCCCAATCAACGAGCCAAACGTCTTTGCCGTGATGTGCTATCTCTCTGGCGGCCGCATGCCGCCCGGGGAAAGCAACATGGCTCGCACCATTACTGTCGTGCGCAACATGCTTGTGGCGCATGCAGTGGCCTATGAGGTGCTGCACCGCGCGCAGCCGCTTGCGCGCGTCGGCATCGCGCATCACATGCGCGTGTTTCAAGGGCTGAATCCGCACAATCCGCTGGATGCAATCGTTGCAAATCTGCAGGATGCCATCTTCAACGACAGCCTGTTGGATGCGTTGATTCGCGGGCGATGGCACTGGATGTTGATGCGCGGCGCGCCGGTGAGCGCGCGCCGGCTGCGCCGAACGCTAGACTGGATCGGCCTGAATTACTACACCCGCCAACGGGCTGCCTTTGATCGCACGCAGGGTGCGACCATGTTTGGCACGCTTGTAAACACCCCAGGCGCGATCATGAGCGACTACGAGTTCGGCGAGATTTACCCTGAGGGGATGCTGCATTTGCTGCGCCGGCTTGCGCGCTTCAAGCTGCCGATCTACATCACCGAAAATGGTTTGCCCGACGCCGACGATGATCAGCGGCCGGCCTTTCTGGTGCGCCACATCCGCGCCATGTGGCAGGCTGTGCAATTCTGCCTCGATGTGCGCGGCTATTATCACTGGACCTTCGTCGATAACTTTGAATGGGGCGAGGGCTGGCGGATGCGGTTCGGCCTGTACGCGCTGGATGTGGAGACGCAGACGCGCACGCTGAGGCCCAGCGGGGCGCTGATGCGCGACATCGTGCGGGCAAACGCGCTCAGCAGCGACATCGTGCGCCGGCACGTGCCAGAGTTGTTGGGGCAGCTCTTTCCGTAAAACCGCGCAGGTGGTCGGGCGGGAGAGATGACAAGATGAAGGGGTGAAAGAATGTCTTCACCTCTTCATTCGAATATCGTGTGATCGCTGTTGGAGCGCTTTAGTTGGGCATGAACATGCGCTGGAAGCGCATCATCAAGCCCAGGTCGCCGGCGATGCTGAGCTTGCCGGTCATGAACGCCTTCGTTGGGTCGAGCTTGCCATTGATGATGTCCACCCAATCCTTCGCGGCAACGTTGATCGTGACGCTGGGGGATTCAGCCACGCCTTCCTGCATATTGAGCGCGCCATTCGCAATGCGCATGTTGTAGTTGCCGCCGCCTTCGCCAGAGGCGTTCAGTTGAATCAATGCATTGACGCCTTTTGCGGTATCGGGGTTGAAGTCGGCGACCATGCCTTGCAATGTTTCCTGCACTGTCATTTCTTGCTCCATTTTTGAGGGGATCTATCTTGTGGGTGGCGAGTATACCTTGCGCTAAAATCCCATCGGTCGCCACGCTCTCACCCATCGCTGCATCAACACCCATCAGACACCATGAAACTTCGCCCATCAATGCGCGCATTGCTCGAAAACGCTGCGGTTATTGCTGCGCTGGGTCTCATCGTGTTCATCGTCGCCAACGTGATTTCGTTCGTTGCCACACGTGGCGTGCTGCCGCCAGAGACGCGCCTGGGCGACGTGGATGTGAGCGGTTTGACGCCCGATGACGCCATCAGCAAAACGGTGAGCGCCCTGCAAGCGCCGGTGATGCTGCGCTTTCTTGCGCAGGAAGAGTCGCTCGATCCCGCAACGGTTGATTTCCGCCTCAATCGCGTGGTGGCCGAATTGCAGTTGCAGGAGATGATCGACGCGCAACAGGGCATCGGCAAGCTGCCGGCGTTCATGCTGCGCCAGCACATCCGTCGCACCGATCTGCCTCTGCCATACCTTTACTCAGAGGTGAAGCTGCAAGCGCGGCTGGACGCGATCGCGCAGCGCATTGACCGCGAGCCAAGCCCGCCGCAGCCCAACCTGGCCAGCGATGAGGTGGCCGCCGGCGGCGATGGGCAACTACTCAACCGTGATGAAGCGACGTCGCTGACCGTGCAGGCGCTGACCTCAAGCGTCTCGCGCACGGTCGATTTACCGGTCGATGCGATCCCGCTCGGCGCGGCCAGCGTGAAGTCGCTGGAGCCACAAATCATCGAGCGACTCCAGCCGTTCACCAGTGCAGCCGGCAACATTGCCGGCGTTTTCATCAAGGATTTGCAAACCGGCGAAGAGTTGGCGATCAATGGCGATGTGGCCTTCAGCGGCGCCGGCTGGGCGAAACTGGCTGTGGCGGCTGAAGGCGCGCGCATGGGCGCGGCGGATGCTGTCGCGCTGAATGCCATCGCCGGCGCCGGCGACATGACTGCCATCAACCCGGTGCTGCAGCGGCTGGGCGATGGCGATGCGCAGCGCGGCGTGGATGCAGTGAATGCGATGCTGGGCCGGCTCGGGTTGCGCAACACCTTCCTCGCCCAGCCGTTTTTCAGCAGTGCGCGCCCGCCGAACATCGTGACGCCGGCGAATGCGCGTGGCGACATCGACGCCTCGCCCGATCCCAACGCGCAATCGACCGTGGCTGACGCCGGCGTGCTGCTGGAGATGCTGTGGCAGTGCAGCCGGGGCGAGGGGCCGATGCTGCTGGCGTTCGACGAGCAGCCTTTCACCGCAGATGCCTGCAAGGCAGTGCTGGATGCGGTGGCGTCATCGCCATTTGACGGGTTGATTGCCGCCGGCAGCGGCGATGCCCAAGTGACGCAGCGCATGAATTGGGATCCCAACAACCATGGCGCGTCGGCGCTGGTGCAGGCTGGCGATCATAGCTATGTCGTATCAGTGCTGCTGCACAGCCAAAGCGCGCTGGAATGGGCGGATACGTCGCCGATCATCACCGACATTGCGCGGCTGGCCGCTGGCTTCTTCACGGGGCAATTGCCGGCGCAATCGCCCCCGCTCACCGCGCCGCCAAGTGCGTCTTGATCATCACCGCCGGCGTGTTTCCCAGATTTCAGGGTTGAGCAGGAAAGGCGGTCTCTCGCCGCGCAGCGCCTGCAGTGCCTGCACGATGGTCGTCTCCCAGATGCGGTGATGCCCCGCGCTGGTGCGGCTGGCAATGTGCGGTGACAGCACGACGTTCTCGAATTGCAGCAATGGGTGGTCGTCGGGGATTGGCTCTTGCTGAAAGACGTCGAGGCCGGCGCCGGCGAGCCATCCGCTCTTCAGGGCGTCAACCAGCGCTCCCTCATCGACCAGCGCACCGCGCGCGGTGTTGATCAAAATCGCGCCGGCCTTCATCTGCGCGAAACGCTCGGCATTCATCAGGTTGCGCGTCTGGGGAGTGGCTGGCAGGTGCAGTGACACGACATCTGCCTGCTGCAATAGCGCGTCGAGCGTGGGCATGAGCGACACGCCGGCTTCTGTTGCACGCGCTTGCGAGAGGTAGGGATCATGCACGATCACGCGCATGCCCAACGCCTGACCCACCTTCGCCACGCGGCTGCCGATGCGCCCCATGCCAACCAGACCAAGCGTGCATCCGTCAAGTTCCAGGCCCTTGAGATTGCGCTGCAGGTAGCCGCGCCAGTTGTGCGCTCGCAGGGCGTTCTCGACGACATTCAGGCGCTTGGCCGTCGCCATCATCAGCGTGATGGCATGTTCGGCGGTGCTGACTGTCGGCGCTTGCGGCGCATACAGCACGACGATGTTGCGCGCAGTGGCTGCCGGCACATCGATGTTGTCGTAGCCTGCGCCGAGCCGCGCGACGACCTTGAGCTTCGGCGCCTTGTCCATGCGCGCGCCGTCGTAGATCACATCGCCCGTGCAGATGAAAGCATCCGCTTCATTGATGCCGGCGAGTGCAGCGTTTGGCCCCAGCGCCACTGCGCAGCCATCCAGCAACGACACGCAAGAGGGAAGAATGGTTTCGTCGAACCAGAGCTTGAAAGTCATAGGATCGAAGAATATCGGAGATCAGCTATGGGTGGCTGGAGATTGAGCACGCGCCACTACGGCAAGGCCTCATCGCTTTGCGCGCATTGCATCAGTAAAGCTTCACATCGCCGGCGCTGGACTCTGCCGAACCGCGCATCGCCTTCACCATCTGGCTGGCGGCCGTTGCCAGGATCGCGCCATCGCTGCGCAGAGTGGTGAATTTATAGCCGCGACCCGAGATGAATTGTGCATACTCGACCGAGTTGCAGTGGATGCCGGCGACCAGGCCATTCCTTTCACAGGCGGTAGCGATGCGATCCAGCACCGAGACGTACTTCGGCTCGCGCAAATCAGGGTGGGGTTTATCGCCCATCGACAGGCTGAGGTCCCCCGGCCCGACATACACGCCGCTCAACCCCGGCACGCTGACGATCTCCTCGACATTTTGCACGGCTTCGTCAGTCTCGATCATCGCAAGCGCCAGAATGGTGTCGTTGGCGTGGGATTGGTAATCACTCTCGCGCGCGTAGACGCTGGCGCGGGTGGGGCCGCTGCTACGGTAGCCGCGCGGCGCGTAGCGGCATGCGCCGACGAATCGTTCACACTCTTCCTTCGTATTGATCATGGGGCAGATGATGCCGTAGGCGCCGGCGTCGAGCATTTTCATGATGATGCCCGGCTCGTTCCACGGCACGCGCGCCAGTGGGATCACCTCGGTCGTGCTGATGGCTTGCAGCATCGGCACCGCCGTCGTGTAGTCGAGCAGGCCATGCTGCAGGTCGAGCGTCAGGCTGTCCCAGCCGGCGTTCGCCATCACTTCCGCGCTCCATGAACTGGGAATGGCGCACCAGCCATTCACGACCGTCTTGCCGTCCTTCCAAAGTGCTTGCAGGGTGTTGGGTCTCACGGTGAATGCTCCTGCGAAAAGTGTAGAGGCGCGGCCAGAATTTGCTTTTCACGCAGGGACGCCGGCGTGCTCTGCGCTCTGCATCCCGAAATTCACAAGTCGCTCGGAAAGCGCAGCGATGACCAGCCGGCGTCGATCTGAAAGACAGCGCCGGTCACTTGCAGCGATTCATCGGAGAGCAGATACAGTGCGCCATAGGCGGCATCCTGCGGCGTTTGTTGCCGGCCCAGCGGCGTGTGTTTGCCGCGCTCGCGCAATTCCGCTTCGCTGGTGCCCAGGCTGGCGTGCAATGTAATCTCGCCCTCGCTCAACACCCATCCCGGGATGAGGTAATTGACGCGGATGCGGTCGCGGGCGTGCGCCGCCGCCAGCGTGCGCGTCATGTTCAGCAGCGCGCCCTTTGCTGCGCCGTAGGCAAACAGGGCCTCGATGGCTTGGATGCCGTTGCCGGAGCCGACGTTGACGATGCTGCCGCCGCCGACAGCCCGCATCGCCGGCACCGCATGCTTGCAGCAGTAGAACGGGCCGCGCGCATTCACGCGCATGGTCTTCTCCCAGAACTCGGTTGTGGTTTGCTCCAGCGTCGCGCGCGGGTAGTAGCCGGCGTTGTTGACGAGGCCGTCCAGCCGGCCAAAGCGCTGCACCGCTGTGTCGATCAGCGCCTTGCAATCGTCCTCGCTCTCCACGTTGCACTGCTGGAAGATGGCGGAGTGGCCGGCGGCGCTCAGGCGTTGCGCTGCCACGATGCCCTTCGCTTCATTGACATCGCCGATGATGATCGTTGCGCCTTCCTGCGCCGCCATCTCGGCGATGCCGTAGCCGATGCCCTGCGCTGCGCCGGTGACGATGATGATCTTGCCTTTTAGACGATCGGTCATGGTGGGCAGACGTTATGCGATATTTGTGTTTGCGTCAAAGGCTGCGTTTCGCATTAGCGACGAAGGCACGCACCTTGGCGGGATCTTTTTTGCCCGCAGACGCCTCGGTGCCGCTCGCCACATCCACGCCCCATGGCTGCACCGTGCGGATGGCGTCGGCCACGTTCTCAGGCGTCAGGCCGCCGGCGAGCAGCAAACGCTGTTGCTTCGCAATCTGCGCTGCCAGTGATGCGTCGGCGCGCTCGCCGCTGCCGCCCCACAGCATCGGGTGGTTGGCGTCGAGCAGCAAATCTGGGAGATTGCGGGTGGTGAATTGCGCAGGTTGCCCGTTTCCCAGCCCTGGCTTCCACGCTTTGACGGCGAGATAGGCTTGGCGGCCCAGCGCAACCAGATCGGCGGGATCGTTGCCATGCAGTTGCGCTGCATCCAGGCCGGCTTCATCCAGCACGCGCAGCATGTATGCCGGCGTCTCCTTCACGAACACGCCGATGCACGTGATGGATGGCGCACGACGTTTCACCCCCGCCACAATTTCCTTCGCTGCTTCCAGGCGCACGCTGCGCGGGCTGGGCGGGTAGAAGATGAACCCGAGCAGGTCGGCGCCGGCGTCGACTGCGCACAGCGCGTCGTCGAGATTCGTGATGCCGCAGATCTTCACGAAAGTCATGGCGTCGGATGATATCGGATGATGCTGGAGTGGGCGTAAATCTCGGCGAACAGGTCTGCCAGGCGCGTGTTCACGCTTGCCAGCTACCCATCGAAGAAGCCCTTGTCTTCATCCTTGAGATAGGCCACCGCTTTATCGACATTGAATGTGACGCCGAGGCCGGGCCGGCTGAACGCATCCACGTCGATCATGCTGTTCTTCACGATCGGGTTTGGCAGGCCATCGACGATCTCATACCACCACTTCGGGCTGGCCACCGGATACTCGAACGCGATGTAGTTGTGCGGCATCGCAGCGCTGGCATGCACCAGCGCCGCCAGCCCGATCACGCCATCGATCGTGCCGTGCGGCGCCATCAGGATGCCGTGCAAGTCGGCATATTCCGCCACCCATTTCAACTCAGCCAGGCCGCCGATGTCGGCTGGGTCGGGGCCAATGATGTTCACTGCATTTGTCTCGATCAGCTCGCGGAAGTTCTGGCGCAGGTAGATCTGCTCGCCGGTGTGGATGGGTGTGCTGGTGGCGCGCGTCACCTCGCGGTAGAGGTCGGCCATCACATAGGGTGTGTAATCGCCAGTGAGCATGTCCTCCATCCACATCAGGTGGTATGGCTCCAACGCCTTCGCCAGCCGGATCGCGTCTGGCACGGTGAACCCTGGCCCACAGTCGAGCGCGAGGCCGACGCTGTCGCCGGTTACAGCCTTCATCGCTTCGACGCAGGCGATGATGTGCTTCATGCCCTGCTCGGTGAGCAGGCCACGGTTGGGGTGGGGCGGGCCGGATTGCTGGGAGCCAACCATGAAGTTGTCCACTTCGAATGGCATGGGACTGTGAAAGGCGATGCCCTGCTTGATGATGCTGAAGCCCTCCGGCGCGTCCTTCATCTGCTGCATGACCCTGGCGTAATGTTCGGGCTCGGAGCCGCCCATGTGGAAGCGCACACCGCCGTTGTAGACGCGCACCTGGTCGCGCACTTTGCCGCCGATGAGCTTGTAGACCGGCACGCCGGCGGCCTTGCCGGCGATGTCCCACAGCGCCATCTCGATCGCGCTGACGGCCGCGCCCCATGGCTTGAACGAACCCAGCCGGCGAATGCGCAACATCACGCGCTCCACGTTGGTCGGGTCTTCGCCGAGGATGTATTTCTTGTAGAACAGCATGTGCGGCTTGAGATAGGGCTTGCTGTTCTCGGCCTGGCCGTAGCCATCGATGCCTTCGTCAGTGAGAATGCGCACCACCGGGTTGTCGCCGATCACTGCGCAGCGCAGGTCGATGATTTTCATGAGTCTGTTTCCTTCAGATCAGGCAATGGATTGGGTTCTGCATGCGGACGCTCTCGCATCACGCAAATGGCTGCTCGATCGACGGGCTGGGCTGGGTGAAGAAGCGCGGGCCGGCTTCGGTCATGTAGAAGCAATCCTCCAGCCGCACGCCAAATTCGCCATAGATTGCGATCATCGGCTCGTCGGTGAAGCACATGCCTGGCGCGAGCGGCGTCTTGTTGCCGCGCACGAGGTGATACCACTCGTGAACGTCGAGGCCGATGCCATGCCCGGTGCGATGTGGAAGGCCAGGCACTTTGTAGTCTGGCCCGAAGCCGGCGTCGGTGATCACCTTTCGCGCTGCTGCATCGACGGCCTCGCACGGCGCGCCGATTTGCGCTGCGGCAAAAGCCGCTGCCTGCGCCTCTTTTTCCAGATTCCAGATGTCGCGCTGGCGCTGCGAAGGCCGGCCAAACACCACCACGCGGCTGATGTCGGAGTGATAGCCTTCGATCTCGCCGACGGAATCCATCAGCACCACATCGCCCTCGCGCAGCGGCGTCTCCTCGCGGCTGCCGTGCGGGAAGGCCGATGCCTTGCCGAACTGCGCGCCGATGCCGCCTCGCACCCCAACGGCCTGATAGGCCGCTGCACCGTTGGCGGCAAATTCGGCCTGCGACATGCCTTCACGCAGGTGCGAGATGCAGTATTTGTAGACTGCGACCGTCGCCTCGTTGGCGCGCTGCATCAGCGCGATCTCCGCCGGCGACTTGTGCGCCCTGCAGCCCACCGTCACCGCGTCGCCGCTGCTGTATTGCAGGTGCGGCGCGGCTTTGCGCACGCCGTCAAACAAAAAGAAGCGCACCTGCTCTTCCATGCCGACTGTGCCGCGCACGCCGTGATCCTTGAATGCGCCGGCGACCACTTCGTAGGGGCTTTCGTGCTCTTCCCACACGCGCACCTCGCCGTCAATCGTCAGCATCTCGCGGAAGCGCATCTCCTCAAACGCGGGGCAGACATAGACGATGCCGCCGCTCGCCGGCACGATGGCTGCGATCATGCGCTCGCTCGGCCAGTGATTGACGCCGGTGAAATACACCATGCTCTTGCCGACATCGAGATACAGCGCATCGAGGCCATGTTCACGCATCAGCCGGCGCGCTTTCTCCAGCCGTGCCAGCCGCTCATCCACTGTGATCGGCTGAATGCCGACCGTCATCGATTTCAAGGTTGCCAGGTTGATCGGTTCCATGTTGAAGAAATGTAGCGCAGAACGACGGGTTCTGCGTTTTGCGCCAAAACGCTATGGCAGATGTTCCAGGACGAAGAAGAAGCCCGGGTTCCAGCTTTGGCACACCAGAAAGGTGCGGCCGCCGTAGTGGTGCCACACCACGTTGTGCAGGTGGTCGACCTTTTCCAGCCCCAGGTCTTCCTTTGGGCGAATGGTGGAGAGCATGTCGAAGGTGTCGCCGTCGAGGATATAGATCGGCGCTGGCCGGCCCGGCTGCGGATCGTCCAGGCTGCCGACCGTCGCGTAGTGCTTGCCGGCGATGTGCGTGAAGTCGATGCCGCATGGGCGTGAGCCGGCAGGCAGACCGTGCGTGGTTCGATACTCGCCGGCGAAACTGTAATGCTCCAGCCGCGAGTTGGCGCGGTCGGCGATGACGAGGTGATCGCGCGATGGCGCGATGCTGATGCCGTGCGCTGTGCCGAAGCCGTGATGGTGGCCGGCGTCGGAGTGGCCGCCGAAAATGCCGAGCCACTTTTGTGTGGTCACGCTGGCCTGGCTGATGTAGTTCGAGCCGTAACCGTCGGCGATGAAAAGTGTGTCGCCGGCCAAGGCCGTGTCGGTTGGCAGGTATTTTGCGCCGCGCTGGTATTCCTCGAACTCAGGCTTCGTCAGCATGAACTCCACGTCGCCATCCAGCGTGACCACCGCAACCAGCCCTTTGCCCTCGACGGCGAGGAACAGGCGTGTCTTGCCCTCGAATTCACCGATCTTCGTGCTGTGGAAATTTACCGGCGTTAGTTCCGCTGGCAGGCGGATGAGGTCTTGCGCGGTGAGATCGGCGCTGGCGCGCAAGAGGCCAAGACCGGGCATGCCGTAATACACCTGGCCGAAGCCGGCGCGCTTGTCGACGGCGAAGCTGCCGTGCAGTTGCGCCTCGAAGGGCAGCGCGGCTTGCGGCACGCGGCGTAGATCGTTGCAAGCACTGAAGACGAAAGGGGACTGTCCGCTCTTTGCTGTTGGCATATTGCTCCTGTGAGAGGCCTATTGTGGCAGCAACTGTCTCTCGATGCGTTCGATGCCGGCGCGCGCGGATTGCGTTTGCAATTGCGCCAGCTGCTGCGCGATCGCATCGAGGTCGCGCGCCAGCGCCGGCTTGGCCTTCACCGCGAGGCGCAGCTTGTACAGCCGCAATGGCAGCCGCAAATCGCCGGCGGTTGGCTTGAATGTCGGCTCGACCCACTGCCGGCGCAGCGCCTGAATCACTTCCAGATCGCGATAGCCGAACTCGACTGATGGCTCGATGATGGTGCCTTCGCCCCAATCGTTCCACGTGGCGATTTGCACGATCGGCCATTTGCTCTTCAGCGCGCGAGTCAACGTGTCACGAAACGTTTTGCCGTCGTTGTCGTCGATCACGCCATAGCCGGCGTTGACGTTGGCTTCGGCATAGATGTCGTAGAAGCGCGGGAAGGCAACCGGGATGGCGGCCGGCCAGGCGACGGCGGCCTTGAAGAAGGTGTCTTGCGCAGACAGGCCAATCTGGGGGATCGGCCAATCGAAGGCGCCCTCTGCGGCCGTCCGGCGCAGGTGCTCGCTGAAGTAGATCGGGTTGCCCGGCGCGTCCTTCAGCACTTTCGTCCATTCGGCATCGCTTAATCCACTTTGCCCGAACGACAGCATCACTGGCCGGCCTTCCAGCTTGAGGTAATTGGTCGCGGTGAACCAGTTGGCGTGCAACCATGCCAATTCGCGGCGCGCCTCGCTGACCTTTTCATCGGCCTTGATGCGACCCCGATCGACCAGAATCGGCAAAGTCTGGTCTTCGTAGCAGAGGGCGAATTGCAATTGCGTCTGCGCCGCCGTGTCGACGAACGCCTGCGTATTCTTGTGGATGGCGGCGTAATCATATTGTGGCTGCCGGCCATACCAGTCGAAGATCACCCCGTCGATGCCGGCCAGCCGCATCAGCAGCGCGTGGTATTCCAGCACATCTGGATCGCCGGAGTCATACGCGCCGATCAGCGGCTGATAGTGCGAGGCGATGTCCTGCCGGCCATCCTCGATCTGATACGGGTTGAAGACGTTCATCGTCCAATGCCAGTCGTAGCTGGAGCGGAATGGCGCGGCTTGATACCACGGCATGTAATGCGCCATGATCTTGATCGGCGTTCTGCCCTGCGCAAGGCTGGGCGGGGCGATGGCGGTGAGGCTGGCGAGGGAGAGCAGCGCAATTGCCGCAGCGCGTTTGAGCACGTTTGTCACCCGTGAGATGCAAGGTGATTGACATTGTAGTGTCCCGCGCGGCTATACTAGAACATATGTCCGTGCCAGAGCATCTCGAAGCGACCGTGCGCAACCTGCCGGCGCTGCCCGGCTGCTACATCTACTTCGACAAAAACGACGAAGTGATCTACGTGGGCAAGGCAGTGAACCTGCGCAATCGCGTGCGCTCGTATTTCAACCCGAACACGTGGGTGGCCGCTCCCAAGACCGGCCGGCTGGTGAAGGAGATCGCGCGCATCGACTTCGTCGTGCGCGGCAGCGAGTTGGAGGCGCTGATTCAAGAGGCCGAGCTGATCAAGCAGCACCGCCCGCGCTACAACATCCGCCTCAAGGACGACAAGCGCTACCCCTATCTCAAGGTCACCTGGCAGGACGACTTTCCGACGGTGATGGTGACGCGCCGGATCGAGCGCGACGGCGCGCGCTACTACGGGCCGTATTCCAACGCCAAGGCCGTGTATGCCACCCGCGACGCGCTGCGCAAGATGTTCCCCTTTTTGAATTGCGATCGCGTCATCACCGGCCACGACAGCCGCGCCTGCATGTACTACGACATCAAGCTGTGCAGCGGGCCGTGCATTGGCGCCATCAATCGCGCCGACTACCGCGCCAACATGCAGCGCCTGTGCGATTTTCTGGAGGGCAAGAGCGAGCAGGTGATCGCTGATGTGAAGCAGCGCATGGAGCGCGCCGCCGGCGCCTTTCAATTCGAGCGCGCCGCTGAGTTCCGCGACCAGTTGCGGGCGCTGGAGCATGTGGTGGAGAAGCAGCGCATCGTCAGCAGCGCCGGCGTCGACCAGGACGTGATCGCTTTTGCCCGCGATGAAGGTGAGACGTGCGTGGAGGTGCTGTTCATTCGCGGCGGCAAGCTGCTGGGGCAGGAATACTTCGTGTTGGAGGGCGCGGAGGGCGAGGACGATCAGCAGGTGCTGGATGCGTTCTTGCAGCGCTTCTATGACGAAGCGGCCTATGTGCCGCCGGAGGTGCTGTTGCCGGCGCAGATCGAAGAGGCCAACATCATCGAGAACTGGCTGAAGGGCAAGCGCGGCAGCAACGTGCAACTGCGCGTGCCCCACGCTTCGGCAAATTCAGGGGAAAGCGGCGATGCCGGCCTCGTCCAACTGGCGCAGCAGAACGCGCAGGAGACGCTGGCAACGCTGAAGGCGCAGTGGAAGGAGGACAGCGTGCGCCAGGAGGCCGTGCTGAAGGAGCTGCAGGACTATCTGCTGTTGCCGCGCCTGCCCACGCGCATCGAGTGCTACGACATCAGCAACACCCAGGGCACGGCCATCATTGGCAGCATGGTCGTGTTCGTGCATGGCACGCCGAAGAAGAGTGACTACCGTCGCTTCAACATCCGCGACATGCAGGGGCCGAATGATTTCGAGTCCATGCGGCAGACCTTGCGCCGGCGGTTTCAACGCTGGAAGGATGCGCAGACAGGCGCCCGGGAACGAGGGGCGGATGGCCCGCAGCCCGCAGCCCCATCTCTCTCGCCTGGCAACAAGAAGGATGACCCGACCTGGGCGCTGCTGCCCGATCTCGTCCTCATCGACGGCGGCAAGGGGCAGCTTGGCGTGGCGGTGGAAGTGCTGAAGGAATTCGATTTGAGCCACATCGTGCCGGTGGTGTCGCTGGCCAAGCAGCGCGAGGAGATCTTCGTGCCGGGCCGTGGCGACCCGATCATGTTGCCGCGCGCTGCGCAGAGCTTCTACCTGGTGCAGCGCATCCGCGACGAAGCGCACCGCTATGGCATCACCAGCCACCGCAAGCAGCGCGAGAAGATTGGCATGGCATCGCGGTTGGATGCGCTCGCCGGTGTCGGGCCAACCCGCCGCAAGAAGCTGTTGATGAAGTTCGGCTCGCTTGAGGGCATCCGTGCTGCCAGCGTGGATGAACTGGCACAGATCGTGCCGCGTAACGTTGCGCAGAGCATCAAGGATGGGCTGGGCGGGTGACCGGGCAGCGAATTTGGCATATTGTGCAACCCATCTAGTAAGAGGCAAACCCATGCATGACCCCAAAGTTCTGGCCCGGATCGAACGCGCTGCGAAGGACAGCGCCACTACACTGGACTTGTCAGGCATGGGATTGACCGATGTGCCGGAGGCGATCGGGGGCTGATGCGCTTGCAAGCGCTGTCTCTGGACAACAACCAGTTGACGGGCGTGCCGGAGGCGATCACACTGTTGGCCGGCCTTCGCGTGATTAATCTTCGTGGGAATGACTTGATCGCAATTCCGGAAGAATTTCTTGCACAGAGTCGTTCGAGTGCGCAGTCGATCTTGCGCTATTACACCGACTGGCTCACCAAGCCGAAGCGCCGCCTGAACGAAGCCAAAGTCCTGCTCGTCGGCGAGGGCAGGGTTGGCAAGACCTCGTTGGTCAATCGCATGATTGACAACGAATTCCATTCTGATGAGAAACTGAGCTACCAGAATGGCCTCAACACCGCGCTGGTGAAAGCCGACCCCGAGGCGGGCGTGATCGCGATCTGGGTGACGGGCAACGGAGCCACGCGGCGCGACTTCCTCAACGTCATCCGCGGCCACTTCGAGCATATCCACCGCTCGCTCAAGCGCGAGGTGGCCGAATATGTGCCGATCCCTGGACATCCAGGCATCGCGCCGGAGTTGTATTCGGACTTGCTGGCGTTACGAGGAAGCGGGCGAGCAGACGTTCTTCAACCCCAAGCTCAAGCAGCGCTTGAGCGTGAAGGAATTGCTGGACGGCGTGAGCGGCATCTCGCGCGAGCAGAAGCATGAACTGCTGCGCAAGCTGAGCGGTGAATTCAACAAGGATGAGTTGGAGACGCTGTTCTACAAGCTCGAGGGCAAGACGCTTGAGATCGTCAGCGGTGACAGACCCAGGGAGAACCTGGTCATCGAGATCATCGAATACTTCGAGCATCGCCGGCGCTTGCACGAGTTGATTGATGCGGCCAATCGCGAGCGGGCGAGGTAAACAGGTTTGTGCCGCAGCGCGCTTTGGTATCATCCAGAATGTTCAAGGGCCTATAGCTCAGCGGTTAGAGCAGTCGGCTCATAACCGATTGGTCGCTGGTTCGAATCCAGCTGGGCCCAAATGGCTTGCTCTCCCAAAACATTCAGTTTGGGAGAGTATGCTTTTTCCATGGCGCGCAAGCCTGTGATCACGCGCATGGAACGCTGGCTGTCGCCGGCAGAAGGCGCAGCCTACACCGTTCAGCAGGTCGGCATCCCTGTCGCCGGCCTGACGCTGCCGCCGCGTGTCGCTGCTGCGTGGCAGCTTGTGCTCGAACACGCTGCTGCGCTGCGCGAGCGGGCGGAAACTGCGCAGCAACCCGCCACCTGGATGAAGCCGGCGCGATGGTCGGGCGCAGCCGCGCTGCTCATCTGTGGCGCCGGCGACAACCGCCACGCCTTCAAGTGGCTGCTGTTCGAAAAGCTGATCGAGCGGGGCATCGCCGTGTTGACGGTTGATCCGCCCGGACATGGTGATTTCCAGTTTGTGCCTTGCACCACCCACAACGTGCGCAGCGCTGCGCGCGCTGCAAGCGACTGGTTGCACGCGCAGGCGGGTGTGACCAGGACCGCAGCCATCGGCGTCAGCTTTGGCGGCGCGCAGGTGGCCGACCTGGCGGCCGGCGACGGCCGTTTCGCTGCCGTTGCGCTCATCAGCACGCCGGTGAGCCTGCCGGCGGTGACGCGCGGGACGGTGGCGCGCGAGGGCGCCGGCCTGTTTTTGCCGCGCAACCTGGGTCTGCTGCGTCATCAACCCATGCGCGCGATGTGGGCGGAATGGAAGAGCATGAAGGGGGTGTGGCTCGGCGATGGGCTGTATGGCATGATCGAGCAACTCGACGTGCTGGGCGCGGTGCAGAAGATTCACCGACCGCTGGCTGTGGTGCATGGCCGGCTAGATGTCGCCGTGCCGCCCAGCAATGCGCGGCGCATTCAGGCGGCGGCGCAGTGCGATTGCAGCATGATCTGGTGCAGCCAGGGCACGCATCTCAGCGTGGTGCTGCATGACAAAGAGATGTCGGCGCTGGCAGATTGGGCGAAAGCGCGCCTGGTGTAACATCGCTTTGTCATGGATCAATCACTGGATGGATACTTTCCGACGGTCAAGCTCGATGATTTGCAACTTAATCGCCCGAAGCGCGTAAAGACAGAGCATGGTTACGCCGTCGTGGTGAAGACGCAGGACGATGCCGGCGAATACGTGGCTGCGTTCTCAACGATTTGTCCGCACGCCATGGGCGATCTGTCCTACGGCATGGTCTATAAAGGGCAAATCGAATGCCCGGTGCACGGCTATCGCTTCGACGTGAAGACCGGCGCGTGCGTGATGCCTGGAGATGAATCGCCGATGGCCATCTTCCCGGTGCAGGTGCTGGATGGCGTGGTGCATGTAAAGGTGGCCAGGCCGAAGTGGATGCAAAACTGACAAACATTCATCCAATAAATGTCAGGCATCCTTGGTCGGAATCGGCGATGATTTGAACTGGAGGAACTGACATGTCTGAGCAAAAGCAACAGAGCGCGATCGAAACCGAGCTGAACAAGCTGGGTGAGAACCTGTCGAACCTGATGAAGGCGATCTGGGACAGCGAGGAGCGCAAAAGCGTGGAGCGCGAGATCACTGAAAACCTGAATCAACTGAACCAGAAGATGGATGAAGCCGTGAACAAGATGAAGGCCGACGGCACCGCGGACAACTTCAAGAAGAGCGTGCAGAATGCGTGGGAGACCGCGCACGGTCCGCAGATTCTCTCGGAAATCGGGGCCGGCCTGAGCGAGACGCTACGCAAGCTGAACGAGGAGTTGAGCAAACGGGCGAAGCCGGCGCAGGAAGTGAAGCCCGATGAGCCGGTGGCCGAGGAAGTGAAGCCGGAGTAATCGGCCGGCGTTTGCACATATCGCTCGCAGAGGCGCAGGGGCGCAAAGGGAATCTTCTTTGCGACTTCGTGCCTTTGCGAGCGTTTTTTTGTTGCGCGATTTGTTACACGTTGAAAAGGAAGTGCATGATGTCGCCATCCTGCACGATATATTCCTTGCCTTCAGCGCGCAGCTTGCCGGCGCTGCGAATGGCCGACTCGGTCTTGAAGGCTTTCAGGGCGTTCAGCGTGTAGACCTCGGCGCGGATGAAGCCGCGCTCGAAATCGGTGTGGATGACCCCTGCGGCCTGCGGCGCTTTTGCCCCCACCGGAATCGTCCATGCGCGAATCTCCTTCGGGCCGGCGGTGAAATACGATTGCAACCCAAGTAGGTGATACGCCGCGCGCGACAGCCGCGCCAGCCCTGATTCCGCCAGCCCGATGCCGGCGAGAAACTCCTGCTTCTCCTCGACACTCTCCAACGCTGCAATTTCCGCCTCGATCGCCCCGGAGATCACCACCAGTTCGCCGCCATTCACGGCCACCCATTCGCGCAGCTTCACCACGTGCGCATTGCGCTCACCCAGCGGATCGTTCTCATCCACATTCGCCACATACAGCACGGGTTTGCTGGTGATGAAGCCAAGCGACTTTGCCAGGCGCTGCGTGGCTGCATCCATATTTTCCAGCGCCTTGCGCGAAGGCCGCCCCTCTTTCAGCAGCGCGACCATCGGCTCCAGCACGCCGGCGCGTTGCATCGCCTCGGGGTCTTTCTGCGCGGCGGCACGCTTGTTCTTTTCCAGCTGCCGCTCGGCGCTTTCGAGGTCGGCCAGCACGAGTTCCAGTTCGATGATCTCCACGTCGCGGATCGGATCGACGTTGCCATCGACATGCACAACGTCGGGATTCTCGAAGCAGCGCACGATATGCAGGATGGCATCCACGCTGCGGATGTGACCGAGGAATTGATTGCCCAGACCCTCGCCCTGCGATGCGCCCTTGACCAGGCCGGCGATGTCGACCACTTCAATCGTCGCCGGAATGATCTTTTCGGTCTTGATGAACTGCTCGATCTCTTTCAGGCGCGGATCTGGCACCGCGACGACGCCGGTATTCGGTTCGATGGTGGCGAAGGGGTAATTGGCGGCCAGTGCGCCGGCCGATGTGAGTGCGTTGAAGATGGTGGACTTGCCGACGTTGGGCAGGCCGACGATGCCGGTAGATAGTGCCATGTTTTGCAGGCGCAAGAATACCATGCGCGCCTTGCCTTTCGAGGGGGCGCAATGTCACAGGTGCGCTTCGCACTTTGCGCCTGCGTGCCTTTGCGGGAGAATATTCAGCACGATCATGGGCAAACTACGACAGGACGCCGGCATCCTCAACGAGAGTGATGCGCTGCGCCAACTGATTGGCGAGATGGAGAAGTTGATGGTGACGATCACGCCGGCCAGCGCGCCGGCATTGCTGCGTCAGAACACCCAGGCGCACGCGCTGCTTGATCGGCTGGCCAATGGCGGCGCCGACATGCGCGCCGAGCGCTCGCGGCTCGACACGATTGATGAGCGCATCGTCAATCGCGCGCGAGAGATGCTGAAGGCAGCCGGCGGCGCGGAGAGTTTTGTGAAGTTACGCGAGGCAGACGCCGGCGCCTATGCCGACGCGCGTTGGTGGCGGCTGGACGACGAAGTGGCCGCGGCCAATCGCAGCCGGCTGATCAAGATCGGCGCGGGGGTGGGGGCGTTGGCGGTCGTGCTGCTGCTGGGTTTTTTGTTGCGTGGCGTGCTGTTCCCGCCCGACCCCGAGGGTGATGCGATTTTTGGCGTGCGCGCCGGCTTGCAGGAAAACGACCTGCCGCGCGCGCTGAGCG
This sequence comes from uncultured Anaerolineae bacterium, assembly GCA_964590135.1. Lineage (GTDB taxonomy): Bacteria > Chloroflexota > Anaerolineae > J036 > Brachytrichaceae > JBDHWI01. Next base: position 25,887 of record CAZPVX010000005.1, read on the forward strand.
CAGTCGAAGCCGGTTTGACCAAGGTGCCGACCAGCACGACGCTGCTGGTGTGGCAGGGCGTGCTGCTGGAGAAAATGAACGACTCGCGCAGCATGGATGCGTTTGCAAAGGCGAAGGAGGTCGCCGGCGAGAAAAACTTCCTGCTCAACCGCGCCCAGATCCTCGTGCAACTCGGTGAGAATGATCGCGTGGTCGAAGATGCCACGCGGGCGATCGAGATCGATCCGAAATCGGCGGAGGCGTATTACATCCGCGCATCCGGCTACGAAGGCACCGGCGAGGTGCAACGCGCGCTGGATGATTTGGAAAAATCGGCAGCTTTGGCACAGGAGGCTGGCAATGACACCCTGTTCGCCACCGCCCGCGTGCGCGCCGGCACGCTGATGCAGCAACTCATGGGCAAGAGCGACGATGCCACCGCCACGCCTTGAAGCGCAGGCCGAAGATTGCGGAGCGCAGAACAGCGATTGCGTTGCCCTATGCTGCGCTCCGCGCGCCTTATGCCTGGGCTAGAAATGCGTTCATCGCATCGAACAGTTCCAGCATGTCCTGCTCGGTCGTGTCGGCCATGTGGGCGATGCGGAAAGTTTTGCCTTTCAGGTTGCCGTAGCCATCGCTGATGTGCAGACCGCGCGCTGCGAGAAACTTGTTCATCGCGCCAATGTCGACCTTGCGCGTGTTCGCCACGCAGGTGACGGTGTTTGATTCGCAGCCTGCTTCGGGGAACACGGCGAACATCTCGGTTGCCCAGTCGCGCGTCATCTGTGCGAGCTTGGCGTGGCGTGCGAAGCGATTTTCCAGCCCCTCAGACAGCATGGCATCGAGCTGCTTGTCGAGCGCGAAGAGGAGCGAGATCGCCGGCGTCGAGGGCGTGTTGTTCTTCAACCCGAACTTCTCCAATTCGATGAAGTCGAAGTAGTAGCCGCGATGCTTGATCGTGGCAGCCTTGGCCAGCGCGCGGTCGCTCACCGCTGCAAACGACAGGCCGGGCGGCAGGCCAAAGCACTTCTGCGAGGAAGTCAAGAGCACGTCAAGGCCAAGCGCATCGAAGGGGATCTTGACGCCGGCGAGTGAACTCACTGCGTCCACCAGAATCAGCGTGTCTGGTGAAATCTCCTTCACGACTGCCACGATCTCCGCCAATGGATTCATCACGCCACAACTGGTCTCGTTGTGCACGATCGCGATGGCATCGAAAGGTTGCTTGGCGGGCTCGGCCTTGCGAGCGAGCAGGGCGTCGCGCACCAGATCCGGCTTGATCGGCTTGCCTTCCTCGACGCGCAGCCATGTAGTCGCTTTGCCGTTGCGCTCGAACACATCGGCCCAGCGCTCGCTGAATGCGCCGCAGACCGTGGCCAGCACGCCGCCGCCGGCCTGCCCGGGATCTGTTGAAGGGTCGCTCACACAATTGCGCGCTGCGCCTTCCCACAGACCAGTGCCGCTGGAGGTGCTGACAAACACGCGACTGTGCGTGTAGAACACCTGCTTGAGTTTGGCCTGGATGCCGGCGTAGAGCGTCTCGAAGGGCTTGCCGCGATGCCCGATCATCCACTGGGCTTGCGCATCCAGGATTTCTTTGCGGACCTCAACTGGCCCGGGAATAAATAGCTTGATGTGATCGCTCATGATGGGGCGGAAGGATAACAGCACTCGCGCCGACGACCTTGAACCTTGCGGGTTCTACAAAACCTGCGAGCCAGCGAGGCGCATATTGACATTTCCCCGTCAACCGTGTAGAAATACGTATGCATGCATACGTATGCATGCATCTTCGCGATGACCAGGCAAAAAAGTGCGCAGCGTGCTGTGACAATGCGAGATGTGGCCAATCTGGCCGGCGTCTCACAGAGCACCGTCTCGCGCGTGCTGAACCAGACTGCTGACTCCGCCGTCCTCATCAGTGAGGACACCATCCAGCGCGTCAACGATGCCGTCAAGCAACTCGGCTATTACCCCAATCTGACAGCGCGCTCACTGCGCGGCCAGAAGACGCAGCTGCTGGCGATGATGATTGCCGATATCAGCAATCCGTTTTATCACTACATGGTGCGCAATGTGCAGGATGTGGCGTACAGGCACCATTACGATGTGCTGATCTCCAATTCGGATCACAATCGGCAAAACGAGCGGCATTTTCTGGAGGGCATCATTCGCCGGCCAGTCGATGGTGTCATCATCGTCCCCTACCATATCGATACAGGCGACATCGATATCCTCATCCAGCGCACGGGTGTGCCGGTGGTGGCGCTGGGCACCAACTTTGGCCATGCCAGCGTAGACCAGGTGTTTGGAGATGACGAACGGGCGACCTACGAAGGCGCGCAATGGTTGATCCGCGAGCGCGGGCACCGGCGCATCGCCTATATCGAGGTTCCCGGCACGCATCCCAGCCGGCGCCGGCTGCGCGGGTTCAAGCGCGCCATGCGTGAGGCCGGCTTGCATGTGCCGCATGAGTATGTGCGCCCGGGGGACTTCAGCATCGAGGCCGGCGGACGCGCCATGCGCGAGTTGATGCAGCTACAGACCCCGCCGTCAGCGGTGGTGGCGTGCAACGATTTGATGGCCATCGGCGGCATCACCATGGCGCATGAGATGGGACTGAGGGTGCCGGCGGATGTGGCGGTGATCGGTTTTGACGATGTGCCAGAGGCTTCACGCATCCGGCCGGCACTGACGACACTGGCGCAATATCCGAGTGCGATGGGTGTGAAACTGGCGGAAATGCTCTTCGAGCGCATCGAAGGGCGCTATGACGGGCCGGCGCGCGTCTTTGAGGTGCCATGCCGGCTGATCGTTCGCCAGTCGGCATAAACGAAAATGCAAAATGATCGGAGGCTGGCGCGCAGTAAGATTGCGATGCCGGCCTCCGATTTCCCAAACCACTCCAGAACATCAGCATGAGACATATCAGGAGAGATTCGAGGAGGAGATTGTATCGAGTTGGGCATTAGCAACGAGGCGGGGATAAGCGCGTCCATGCGCACTCAGATTTGTTTTCAATTCAGTTAGATAACCCGGAGGTTACCCAATGAAAGATCGTTCAAAGAAGCCGATTTCGCGCCGCCAATTCCTGATCAGCGGCAGCCTGCTCGCCACGGCGACATTGGCTGCATGCGCTGCGCCGGCGGCTCCTGCAGCTCCCGCAGCCACGACTGGACCCGCCGAAGCGCCGGCGGCCACTGAGGCGCCAGCGGCTGAGCCTACCGCCACTGAGGCGCCGGCTGAACCCGCAGCCGAACCGACCGTCGCGGTGAACAACTACGGCAAGGATGCCAACGCCACGACGATCTGGCATGGTCTCGGCGGCGCCGACGGCGCCACCTTTGCCACCATGCTGGAGATGTATGCGAAGGAATTCCCCGATCGTGGCGTGCGCTCTGAGCTGTACAACTGGGACATTTTCTTCCAGAAGTTCCCAACTGCCGTGGCTGCCGGCACCCCGCCGGACATCGCGCTGTATCACGCCGCTGAGGTGCCGCAGATGAGCTCGCAGGGCATCAACATGGCGATGGATGACATGATGGCCGCCAACAACATCCCCAAGGACGACTTCAACAAGAGCGTCATGGAGGTGGTCACTGTTGATGGCAAGGTCATGGCGGTGCCGTTCGACAACCACGGCTGGAACTGCTACATCAACACCAGCCTGTTCGAAGGCACCGGCTTCAGCCCCGACAACCTGCCGAAGAACGGCGATGAGTTCATCAAGTTCGCCTTGAAGGCGACGGTGGACGAGGCCGGCAAACACCCAGACGAGAGCGGCTTCAATGCTGACAAAGTCAAGGTGTGGGCCACCACTTACACATGGCCGCGTTTCACCATGCCCAGCTCCTGGTTCCAGTGGTACGGCCAGGGGCAGGGTGGCCAATTCGACAAGGCGACCAACAAGGCGCGCCTGAACAGCGAGAAGAGCACCGCTGCAGTGCAGTACTGGCATGACCTGATGTACAAGCACAAGGTATGCCCGCCGGCGCTGCCAGGCGTCACCCAGGGCGGCGACCTCTACAAAACCAACTCGGTCGCCATCATGTGGGAAGGCACCTGGATGCTGAACTTCTTCAAGGACAACCCGGATGTCGAGAAGGTGACCAAGGCCGTGACGATGAACTCGCTCTCGCCCGATGGCGCCGGTGGTCAGAAGATCGACTCGCACATCCTCACGATCCCGACCGGCGTCAAGCAGGATGGCATCGAGCGCGCCTCGCACCTCATCACATGGCTGTCCAACAACGGCAAGACGTGGGCTACTTCTGGTCAGATCCCAGCGCGCCTCTCGGTGCAGCAAGACCCGGCCGTGCAGGCTATCTGGTCGGTGAAGGCGGCTGCTGAAGCATTCGGCAAGCAGGGCTACACCGAGACGCCGCACAAGGCGTTCATCGAGTTGCAGACGGCTTGGGAAACCGCCGTCAGTGCTGCGTTGGCAAACACCACGCCGCTCCCAGATGCGCTGAACGAGGGCAACCAGGCGATTCAGGCGATCCTCGATCGCGGCTAGTCATCGCCTTCATGCAAATCCTGGCAGGTCCTCAAAGGCCTGCCAGGATGGTTTGATAGGATTTCTTAACAAACGTTGGAGGGTAATAGATGGCTGCAACGGTTCTACCGCGACAAGGCAAAGGAGGAACATCGAAGACTGTGCGATTGCGCAGGCAATTGCCGAACTTCCTCTTTATCCTGCCGCACCTGCTTCTCTTTGTCGTCTTTCTGGCATGGCCGATCTTTCGTGGTGTGCAGATCAGCCTGTATGACTGGAAGATCATGCTGCCCTTCGAGCAGCAGAAATTCATCGGCTTGAACAACTTTCAGGCGCTGCTCAACGATCGCCTGTGGTGGATCGTGCTGAACGTGACGGTGCGCTTCACGCTGATGACGCTGGTATTGAACACGATCTTCCCGTTGTTGGTGGCAGTGGCATTGAAGCAGGCGTTTCGGGGACGCGATCTTTTCCGCACGGTGTTCTTTGCAGCCAGCATTCTTTCGGTGTCGGCGGTGGCAATCATCGCCGGCCGCGTGTGGGACCCGTATCGCGGCATTCTGAACTATTTCATCGTCGACGTGTTCAATGGCCCGCGCATTTTGTGGCTTGGCACTGCGGCAACTGCCTTGCCGGCGTTGTCGATCACAACGGTGTGGTGGACATTTGGCTTTCCCATGCTGGCCTTCCTCACGGCGTTGCAAAACATCCCTGAGCAGATCTATGAGGCCGCCAAGATCGATGGCGCCGGCCCCTGGGAAACCTTCACCCGCATCACCATCCCGCTGCTCACACCCACCTTGCTATTTGTCATCTCCACGCAGTTCATCGGCCAGATGCAGATGTTCGGTCAGGCCTACACGCTCACCGGTGGCGGACCGGGCAACGAAACGCGCACTGTCATGATCTATCTGTTCGACACCGCCTGGAAATTCTTCCGCATCGGCTATGCCTCAGCCATGGCTGTGTTGATCGCGATCGTCATGATCGTGGTCACCCGCATCTGGTTTGCGATCTTCAGCAATCGCTTTGAGTATTGACGCAGGAGTAAACAATGACATCGACAACTCTATCCCAGGCCGCACCTGCGCCGCAGCACAGGGGCCGATTTCCCTGGAAGACTGTGTTGCTGTGGGTGGTGCTGCTGCCCATCGCGGTGGTGCTGATTGCGCCAGTGTGGTACATGGTGGCGAAGGCGTTTACGCCGGAAATCAACCAGTACAAGTTTCCCATCGTATGGATGCCGGACCCCTTCACGCTGGCAAATTTCGAGCATATCTTCTCGGATCGCACCCTGCCGATTGCGCGCTGGATGCTCAACAGCGCCATTGTGACTGTCGTTGGCACTGGACTGGTGCTGTTCGTCTCGGCGCTCAGCGCATACGGTTTTGCGCGGCTGGAATTCCCTGGCCGCGATGTGATCTTCTTCGTTCTGCTCATCAGCATGATGGTGCCGGGTGTGGCGACGTTCATCCCCACGTTCCTGTTGCTGCGGGATTTCAAGCTGCTCGACAGCTATGTAGCGTTGTGGCTGCCGGCGATGGCCGGCGTCGGCTCCATCTTCTTCCTGCGCCAGCAATTCTTCGCCATCCCGCATGAACTGGAAGACGCGGCCACTGTCGATGGCGCCGGGCGCTTTCGCGTGTTCTGGCAGATCGCGCTGCCGCTGGTGAAGTCGGCGCTGGTGGCGCAGGGCATCTTCATCGCGCTGTTCTTCTGGAACGATCTGTTCTGGCCGCTGGTGGTGATGAGCACGCGCGAGGCGCTGACACTGCCGGTCGGCTTGATCGTGCTGACCTCTGGCAGCTACATCCAGCGCGGCCTAGCGTTCGCCGGCGGCTTCATCGCCACCGTGCCGGCGCTGGCCGTCTACGCCATCTTCCAGCGCCAGATCATCCAGGGCATGGCAACCGCCGGCCTGGCTGGGCGATAACCGCAGCCACTTGTTGTTCGCGATTACCAAATCTCAATCATGCCTACCTCTGCGAAAATCTCCATCGACACGAATCGTGTCGTCTCAGAAATCTCTCCTCTGCTGTTCGGCGGCTTTGTCGAGCACATGGGGCGCTGCGTTTACGAGGGCATCTACGACCCGAAGTCGCCGCTGGCCGATGAAGCCGGCCTGCGCAAAGATGTCCTCGCCGCGATCAAGGATCAGACCTATACAGTGATCCGTTACCCGGGCGGCAACTTCCTGAGCGGCTACAACTGGCTGGATGGCGTCGGGCCGAAGGCGCAGCGCCCGCGCCGGCGCGAGTTGGCCTGGCAATCCATCGAGACCAACCAGTTCGGCACCAACGAATTCATGGACTTCTGCAAGAAGGCCAATGTCGCGCCAATGATGGCCGCCAACATGGGCACCGGCACCATTGAGCAGGCTGCTGCGCTGGTCGAGTATTGCAATGCGCCAGCCGGCACCTACTGGGCCGACTTGCGCAAGCAGCACGGCTATGCCGAACCGCACAACGTCAAATATTGGTGTGTCGGCAATGAAATGGACGGCCCGTGGCAGATCGGCCACCTCGACATGCACGAGTATGGTGCAAAGGCGCGCGAGGCTGCCAAGATGATGAAGTGGCAGGACCCATCGATCAAGACCGTGCTGTGCGGCTCATCCAACGACCGCATGCCCACTTTCCCCGAATGGGATCGCGTGGCGCTGGAACTGACGTGGGAGCAGATGGATTTCCTGTCCATCCACATGTATGTCAGCAACCATCACGAGCAGGACACACCCAGCTATCTCGGCCTGGCACAGCGCTTCGAGGACTTCGTGGATACCATGGCTGCCACGCTGCGCTATGTGAAGGCCAAGACGCGCAGCAAGCACGACATCTATCTGTCGTGGGATGAGTGGCAGGTCTGGCATCCGGGCCAGCACGCCGGCAAGTGGGAGGAAGCGCCGCATCTGGCTGAGGTGGGCTACAACCTGGAAGATGCGCTGGTAGTGGCGCAATGGCTCAATGTGTTTCTGCGCAAGAGCGACGTGCTGAAGGCGGCATGCGTGGCGCAGGTGGTCAATATCATCTCGTGGCTGCACACCACCCGCGATTCTCTGCTCAAGCACACGTCATATTGGCCGTTCAAGTGGGTGAGCAACAACGCGCGTGGCAACGCATTGGATGTGCTGGTGCGATCACCGCAATATGAAAACAAGCAATTTGGCAGCACGCCGCTGCTGGATGTGTCGGCCAGCCACGATCCAGCAACCGGCGCGGCGGCCATGTTCATCGTGAATCGCAGCCAGAGTGAGACCGTGACGACGGATGTGCAGTGGGAAGGCGCTGTGCCAAAGGGCGTGAATGCGGCCTGGCAACTGGCCGGCGATGATCCGCAGGCCGGCAACACGTACGAAAATCCGAACAACGTTGCGCCAAAACAACTCAAGAATGTGAAGATCGAGGATGGCAAGATGCGCCTGCGTCTACCGCCGCTCTCCTTCACCACAATCACGCTGGCATGAGCATTTCAATCATGAAACGAGAGCAACTTTCGCTGGATGGCGAGTGGCAATTCTGGACGGATAAAGACGACAAACTGGCGCATGACGCGCTTGGTCAGCCCACGCACCGCGTGCAAGTGCCGGCGCCGCTGCAATCGCAGGCTGAAGATCTGCGCTACTTCAACGGCATCGCATGGTATCAGCGCGCGTTCGATCTGCCGGCGCACTGGCTGAGTCCTGAGCTTGTCGAAGGGCGCGCGATCAACCTGCATTTTGGCGCGGTCGATTACTTTGCCGATGTGTGGGTGAATGGACACAAAGTCGGCGCGCACGAGGGCGGCTATACCCCATTCGACTTCGACATCGCCGGCGTTGCGAAGGCCGGCAGGAATGAGATCGTCGTGCGCGTTGCCGACGAGCAGAACGTCTTTCCTGAAATCCCGCACGGCAAGCAATCGTGGTATGGCCCGCTCAGCGGACTGTGGCAATCGGTTGTGCTCGAGTTGCGGCCGGCGCAGCATATCCGCGCGTTGCGCATCACACCTCACGGTGAAGAGGTGGATGTCCTTGCGTCGCTCAGCCAGCCGCAGGCCGCCGGCGATGCCATTTTGTTTGAGGTGATCGATCCTGCCGGCAGCGTCGTTGCAAGCGCCGAGGCGCATTCAACGCGGGCCAGCCTGCGCGTGGCCTCGCCAAAGCTGTGGGATATTGACACGCCGCACCTTTATACGCTGCGCGCCACGTTGCACGGTGACACTCTGCAAGACACCTTCGGCTTTCGCACCATCGAGACGAAAGCCGGCCAGCTCATGCTGAATGGCCGGCCGATCTATTTGCGCAGCGCGCTCGACCAGGATTACTACCCTGATCTGATCTGCACGCCGCCTTCACTGGAGTACATCGAAAAGCAGTTCCTGCAGGCCAAGCACATGGGCCTGAACAATCTGCGCATCCACATCAAGGTCGGCGACCCGCGCTACTACGAAGCCGCCGACAAAGTCGGTCTGTTGATCTGGACGGAGATGCCGAACTGGCAGTTGTTGACGGATGAGACGCGCCGGCGCGCACGCGAGACCTTCGACGCGATGATCGCGCGTGACTGGAACCGCCCATCGATCATCATCCGCACCATCATCAATGAGGCCTGGGGCGTGGATGTCTACAACCCCGATCATCGCCAGTGGATCTCCGACACGTACGACTACCTCAAGTCGGTTGATCCATCGCGCCTGGCGGTGGGCAACTCGGCCTGCCACGGCAACTTCCACGTCGTCAGCGACCTTGAGGATTTCCACATTTATTACTCCATCCCCGATCACCAGTCGAACTGGCGCGCGTGGGTGAACAGCTTTGCGAAGCGGCCGGCGTGGAGCTATGCGCATGTCACGCATGGCAGCGAAGACATTCGCAAGTTCATGATGAATCCATGGGACGACAAGCGCGCATTGACGCCGGCGCCCGAAGTTCGTCGCAAAGGCGATGAGCCGCTGCTCGTGTCGGAATTTGGCAACTGGGGCCTGCCGGAAGTGAGCAAGTTGCGCGCGCACTACAACGGCGACCCGTGGTGGTTTGAGACTGGCTACAACCACGGCTCCGGCGAGGTCTATCCGCATGGCATCGACAACCGCTTCGAGGAGTATCACCTTCGCCGTGCTTTTCCATCTCTGGATGCCCTGAGCCGCGCCTCGCAGAATGTGCAGTTGAACGCGATGAAGTTCGAGATCGAGCAGATGCGCCTGCACGACAGCATCAAGGGCTATGTGATCACTGAGTTTACGGACGTGCATTGGGAGTGCAACGGCCTGCTCGACATGGCGCGCAACCCCAAGTCGTATTACGACGTGTTCCGGCACATCAACGCCGATGACCTAATTGTGCCGGACGCCGGTCGCATGGCGTTCTGGTCGGGCGAGAAAATTGAAATCAATCTCGCTGCGTCGCACTACTCGCAGCGGGATTTACAGGGAGGCAAGGTGGAATGGCAGCTTGAGGGCAGCAAGCTGCGCGGCGAGATTGACCTGCCGGCGCCGGCACAGTACGGCGTCACGCCGCTCGGCGCTATCGCTTTCAAGGCGCCGAAGGTGGAGCACAGCGCGCACGCCAGGCTCTCGCTGCGCTGGCTGGATGGCAAGGACGGCGTGGTCTCACAGAACTGGGTCGACCTGTATCTCTTCCCGAAGGCCGCCGGTAAGGCGGTGACGCAGCGGCCAATCTACGCCCCGAATCTGGCAAGGCCATTGCGCAAGCTCGGCTACAACGTGGTGGACACGCTGGAAGAGGCAGCGCTTGTCGTGACGTTGAAGATGACCGATGCGCTGCGCGAGTATCTGTTGCAGGGCGGCAAGGTGGTGTGGTTGGCCGAAAGCGACGATGCGCAGCAGGCATGGTTGAATGGCGTGCGACTGATTGCACGCAATGGCACGCCCTGGCAGGGCGATTGGGCGACCAACTTCAACTGGTTGAATCAGGACAAACTCTTCAAGGAGATCCCGACCGATCATCAGGTGAACTTCGCCTTTGCCGACCTGACGCCGGAGCATGTGCTGGGCGGCGTGCATCCGTATGACTTTGAGACGGATGTGCACGCCGGCTTGTTCGTGGGCTGGATTCACAAGCCGATGGCGTTGGTGGCCGAGCGGCGCATCGGGCGCGGCAAATACATCGCCAGCACCTTCCGCCTGCGCAAGCAACTCGCGACGCATCCTGTCGCCGCCGTCATGCTGCGCGATCTGATCGGCGCGCTGGATGCGGAAGCATAGCGTGCGGAGTGCAGAACGCAGAACGAAAGATGCTTTATCGCTCCAACGTTCTGCGTTCTGTGTTCAATCGCCCCAACGCCTCACTCCACCGTCACGCTCTTGGCCAGATTGCGCGGCTGATCGACATCGCAGCCCAGCCGCACGGCCATCTCGTAGGCCAGGCGCTGCATGGGGATGGCAGTCAGCGCCGGCATCAGCAGCTCTGGCGCCGCCGGCACGCTGATGACGTAGTCCGCCTTCCGCCTGATGAATTCGTCTCCCTCGGTCGCCACTGCGATCACGATCCCGCCGCGCGCTTTCACCTGCTCCACCTGCGAGATCATCTTGTCGTAGACGCTGTCCTTCACCGCGATGCAGACGACGGGCATGGTTTCGTCGATCAGCGCGATGGGACCGTGCTTCATCTCGCCGGCGGGATAGCCCTCGGCGTGAATGTATGAAATCTCCTTCAGCTTCAGCGCGCCTTCCAGCGCGATCGGATAATTCACGCCGCGCCCCAAAAACAGGAAGTGCTTGCGGTCATGAAAGCGATTCGCCAACTCCTCGTAAATTGTGTCGTGGCCAAGCAACTGGCTGATGAGACCGGGCAGCATCGCAAGTTGCCGGGCCGCATCGAGCGCTTTTGCCCTTTGCGCTGTATTTCTGGCGCTTTGCGCCAGCGCGCATGCCAGCAGATATTGGTCAACGATGCTGGCGATGAAGGTCTTGGTGCTGGCGACGCCAATCTCGGGGCCGGCGCGCATCCCAATGAAGCCGTCCGAAACGCGCTCGGCTTGTGAGCCAATTGCGTTCACGATGCTCCACACGCGCGCGCCTTGCTCATGCGCAGCTGCCATTGCGGCCAGCGTGTCGGCGGTTTCACCAGATTGGGTGATGCCTAGCACAGCCATTGTGTCGTTCACCAGCGGGTCGCGATAGCGAAACTCACTGCCGTAGTCGACTTCGACCGGAATGCGCGCGATGCGCTCGATCAGAAACTTGCCCACCAGCGCCGAGTGCGCCGACGTGCCGCAGGCTACTGAAATTATTTTGGTGGGCAACGTCGATGAAGGAGCGAAGGAGCGAAGGGGTGAAGGGGTGATCTCGTTTTCCCACTTTCTCGCTTTCCCACTTTCTCCAATGCTCAGACTCTCCAACTCAACAGCGCCAGTTTCAAAATTCACGCGCCCGCGCAGGGTATCGGTGATGGCGCGCGCCTGCTCGAAGATCTCCTTCTGCATGAAGTGACGGTATTCACCTTTTTCAGCGGAGACCGGATCCCACGAGATGGTGTGGCGCTGTTTGGCGAGGATTCTGTTGTCGAGGCTGCGCACCTCAAACTGGCCCACTTGCACGATTGCCACTTCGCCATCTTCCAGAAACACGATGTTGCGCGTGTGTTCGAGGATGCCCGGGATGTCTGAGGCGATGAACATCTCGTCGGGATTGAGGCCGATGGACACGCCGCCGGCGTTGCCCAAGCGCGCCGCAATCAGTTTGCCCGGCTCGTTCACGCTCATCATCACGATGGCGTTCGAGCCGTGCAACTGCCTGAGCGTGGCAAAGGCGGCCTGCTCGAATGACTGGCCGGCCTGCATGTGCCGATCGAGCAGATGCGGCACCACCTCGGTGTCGGTTTCACTCTTGAATACGACGCCCTCAGCTTGCAACTCGTGTTTCAACGCGACGAAGTTCTCGATGATGCCGTTCTGGATCACGGCCACCGTGCCGCCGGCGTTCGTGTGTGGGTGTGCGGTCTGCTCAGTTACGCCGCCGTGCGTGGCCCAGCGCGTGTGGCCGATGCCGGTCTGAATGGAGGCCGGCGATTGGAGATTGGCGAGATGCGATTCCAGGTTCCCCAATTTGCCGACGGCGCGCCCGACACGAATGCTGTCATGGTCGAGCAGGGCGATGCCGGCGGAGTCGTAACCGCGATATTCCAGGCGCCTCAATCCGCCGTAAATCAATGGCGCCGCAGGGCGCGGGCCGGTGTAGCCGATGATTCCGCACATGTGTAGTTAGTCGCCTCTCCTGAAAAAGGACGCATCTGCATGCAAGATGAGGGACAGAGAAGATTCTGTGGCCAAAGATGCTGTTGCATGAAGCAAAACAGGGGCGACATCGTCGCCCCTGCTCATCACAGAGAAGTCTTTGCGCAAGTATTCTACTTGCCCATCACCGCTTTGAGGCCGGCGCAGGCCGGGCAACTGCCGTTGGGCCGGAAGATCGAGAAGCCGGCTTGCGGGTCTTCATCCCACTGACGGAAGTTCATGTTCCAGATGATCATCATGCGCACCTTGCCGCTGTCACGCGAGAGTTGCGCCGCGCGTGAGAGCCATTGCGCCTGATTGTCCAGCGTGATGCTGCTGCCCCACGAAAAGCCGCCAGGCAGCGGGCCGATGCCTTCACCTGTCACATAGCCCAGTTCGGTGAAGCAGACTGGAATCTTGCCGCCAAAGGCGTTGTAGACCGTGTCGAGCGTGCCCCAGAAATACCATTGGTGATGGTTGCTGCTGCCCACAGGCGCGCCGCTGGTTTGGTCGGGGCCGACCATCGTGCCGTTGTGGTGCGCGCCCATGCAGTCCATCCATGCGGCTGCGCCGGTGGCAGCCAGCCGCTGCACGAAGGGGGCATCATCGCAGCCGGCGTTGCTGCATCCACCGCCGTAATAGCCTGTGGGCGCCGGTGCGCCACCCACGACCAGCGTGTTTGGATTCACCGACTTGATCGCGCCATAGGCCTTGCGCAGCATGTCAGCATAGTTTTCAGGATTCACCTGACCGTTGCCGCTGCCGCCGTATTCGCGGTCGAGATTCGGCTCGTTCCATACTTCGATCGCGTCTGCGCCCTGTGAGGCGAGCGCTGCAACCTCTGCGGCAAATTGATCGTGATAGCCGGCGTCTGCTGCGCGACCGCGGTCGCCAATGGCGCCAACGAGCAGCTTGAGGCCGGCGCCATGCACGGCATTCACGATACCGGAGATGTCCGGCGCGCCGCCGGGCATGACCACCTGATACTTCACCCACGTCATGCCGTTGGCTGCCATTGCGCCCAGTACATCCAACTCTTTGACGTGGCCGCCGAGTTCAAACGCCCAAGCGCCGCTCTTTGGGGCCGCCTTCACTGCGGCCGCCGGCGCAACTGCCTGCACTGCCGCCGCCGGCGCGCCACCGAATGTGGTGTATTGCGCCATCACGTAGGCGTTCTGGCCGTTGTAGTTGATCTGCAGCCACGCGCCGTCACTTGTCTTCGCCGTGGGTGCAATGGCCTGGCCGCGCGTGAGCTTGCCGAGAATCTGGCCGGACAAGCCGGGCTGCGCGCGCACGTTCAACGTCTCGGAGGTGACGGTGACATTGCCGGCGCTGGCAGCCGGTGCTGCTGCGGCAGGGGCAGCTGCCGGCGCGGCTGCGCCAGTGCTGCATGAGCCGCCCGGCACGGCAAACTGGGCAAACACGAAGCCGCTCTTGCCGTTGTAGCTGATGCGATACCAGGCATTGTCGCTGGTTTTGGCGTCGGCGGTGACCTTTTGGCCGCACTGCAGCGTGCCGATGATCGAGTCGCCGGTGCTGGGGCCGCTGCGCACGTTCAGCGTGGCTGAAGTGACGGTGAGTTCCTGGCCGCCCTGCGCGCTGGCGGGTGCGCTGATCGCGCCGGCCATGATGGCCATGACCGCAAAGCCGCTGATGAAGGTTGCTTTTCTCATATCCGTTGAAACCTCTGTGTTCTCTCCTGTAAAAGTGCGATACGCCATGCGAATGTGCGACGCACCCTGAGCTTGTCGAAGGACAAAGCGCGGCACACATGGTTCTCGCACAGTGTCATCGAAATTCAATCTGGCAATCTGACATCGCGCTGGCAATGCCACGATGCTTCCAGCTACAGATACTTTTCGACCGCCCAACCGCCTTCGCGGACGATAGGAATCTCCGCATCATCCGCGTTGGGCGCGAATGTAAGTTTATTGTGACCGTGCAACGCATCCACTACGTCACCCATCCAGTCCGCCAACGCCACCGACTTGTTCAGCGCGCGGGCGATCGCTCCAGGTGAAACATCATCGATTGCGATGCCATCGGGGTGGTCAAAGGTGACGCGCGGCAGAACAATGATATCGCAATCTTGCAATAGATTGTCATGTTGCTTGAGTTGGCGAATGATGTCTGCGCCGCTCAGCAGGCCGGCGACCGTGATTGACTCCCCCAAGCGCTCATTGATGATGGGGATGACGCGCAGGGGCACACCCGTGTCGCGGGTGAACTGCCTGGCCACCTTGGTCAGTGTTGGCGCAAAGAGCGTGGCAGTGGCGAGCAGGGCGCCTTTGGGCTGTGAATGCTGACTTATACGCTCACCACTTTTTAGCTCTGCGCTTCTCACCCTGCGCCACTCATTCAAAAAATCGCGCACCATGCCCAGGCCATTCGCCTGCAAATTGTGATGTTCGTAGGCGCGTTTGCTCGGCACGGGCCGGCCGGCAACCAGATACCACTCGTCGGTTGCGAACACGAAACGCGTGCCTAGTGAATGCAAATATTCGCGCTGCCACGCTTCCACCTGATCGAGGATGACGATCGTCTCTTCGCGCGTATGGGGGCGATGGCCGAATTTGTGGTGCTTGGTCAGGCCAACCGGCACCACGCTGATCGAGAGCACGTGTGGATGCAGCGCTGCCAGATCGCGCACGCTTTTCTCCAACTGCGCACCGTCGTTCACGCCGGGCGTGATGACGAGTTGCGTGTGCGCATCGATGCCATGATCGGCCAGCCAGCGCAACTGTGCGACCACATCCACAGCGCGGTCGCTGCGCAAGCACTTATGGCGCGTCTCCACGTCGGTGGCATGCACCGACACATACAGTGGCGAGAGGCGCTGCTCGGCCAACCGCGTCCAATCCTCATCTGTCAAATTCGTCAGCGTGACGAAGTGGCCAAACATGAACGAATACCGGAAGTCATCGTCCTTGATATAGAGCGTGCGGCGCATCTTTGGCGCGTTTTGCAGCACGAAGCAGAACGGGCAGTGATTGTTGCAGCGACGAATGTCGATGTCGAAGGTGGGGTGATCGAACTCGATGCCAAGCGACTGCCCGAAGTCGCGCTGGCTCCGGGCGGTGTGCCGCTCGCCATTGCGCTCGAACTCGATCTCAAGCTGATCGTCTGCGCCGTAGAACTGCGCATCGATCACATCGCGTAGCGCGTGGCTATTGATGGAAAATACAAGGTCGCCGGCGCGCAAATCCATGCGCTCGGCCACACTGTGTTGCTCAATGGCTTTTACGAGACCCGGCATCCTGATTTCAATTGGGGATTTCTGATTGATTGGCGGTTGATCGCGGTCAATCGCAGGGCGCGATGGTAACAAACGAATCTGAGAGTTTGTGAAATCGCACAGCCAACGGCGAATGGTGCAATGCGTATCACGCGCTACGCATCGTGCGCGCGCTTCACGAGGTCTGCATATGCGCCGTGCATGTGCGCCGGCAACAGCTTTGCCAGATGCAGCATCGCCTCATCGGTTAGCCGGGCCAGCACCTCGCGCGTGGCTTTCTCGCCGTGCGTGTCGAGCGTGAACGCCGGCCCGATTGTCACCAGCACCTCGGCGCGCTTGAGGCGCTTCAAGCTGGTCACGATGCCAGGCGTGCCTTGAATTGCCACCGGCAGCACCGGCATCTTCGTGCGTGCCGCCAGAAAAGCCAGCCCTTCCTGCGCGGGAATCAAGGCGCCATTTGGGCTGCGCGTGCCTTCCGGCGAGATCAGCACCAGATACCCCTCGTTCAGCGCCTCAGTTGCCGAGCGCACTGCCGACGTGTCGACCGCGCCGCGATGCACTGGAATGGCGCCATAGGGTCCGACGAAAGGGCGCAGAATGCTCTCCCACGCTTCCACCTTCGTCATGGGAATCACATCGCGCCCCAGTGACGGCATCACCACCAGCGGATCCCAGAAGTTGATGTGATTGATCATCACGATTGCGCCGCCGGCTGGCGGCACATGCTCAAGGCCGGTGATGCGATAGCGCATCAGCGCCTTCTCAAACAACCGCAGCCACCAGTTGTAGAAGCCGCGCAACTCGCCGCGCTTGTTCCACTTCCAGCGCCTGGCGAAGGTGGATTGCTTGCCGGCGGGGTGCGGCGTGGATGAGGTCTCAGCCATGCGTCAATCCTTCGCGACCGCAGCCGCGCTGCGCTGGCTGACAATGCGCAGCACATATTCCAGCGTGTCCTGCGCGTCCATTTCGGTGCAATCGACGATGACAGCGTCGTCCGCCGGCTTCAATGGCGACATCGCGCGCGTGCTATCCAACCGATCGCGCTCGCGCAAGCTTGCCAGCACGTCATCATAGGAGATTTGTTCGCCACGCCGTTGCAACTCCAGCGCGCGCCGGCGCGCGCGCTCTTCCACCGATGCGTCGAGGTAAATTTTCAAGTCGGCATCGGGGATGACGACTGTGCCGATGTCGCGGCCCACCATTACCACGCGGCCGCGCGCGGCGATGCGCCGCTGCTGCGCCACCATGGCGTCGCGCACGCGCGGGTAGGCCGATACGATGGACACGTTGTGATCAACTGGCTCGCTGCGAATATCCCATGTCACGTCGTCGTCGCCCAGCAGCACAGTGTATTGCCGGCCGTCGTCTTTCGCCGGCGGTTTCACCTCGATGTGTATCACCTCAGCCAGCGCGGAAACCGCCTCGCCATCGCGCGGGTCGATGTTGCGCTGGAGCGCAGCCAGCGTGACCGCGCGATACATCACGCCGGTGTCGAAATACAAGAAGCCGAGCGACTTCGCCAATCCCTGGCCGATGGTGCTTTTGCCGGAGCCGGCGGGGCCGTCAATCGTGATGGTGTCAATCATGGTCCTTCACCAGAGTTTTCACTTCCTGCTCGGTCAGCCGGCGCCACGCGCCAGATTCTAGTTCACCCAATGTCACGCTGCCAACGCGCACGCGCATCAGCTTGACCACTGGATGTCCAAGCAGTTTGGCGATGCGTCGAATCTGGCGTTTGCGGCCTTCGTGCATGATGATGGCGAGTTGCGTCACATTGCCACGTGCATCGAGGCGGCGCACTTTGCACGGCGCAGTCCTGGTCGTTTCGCCATCCAGCAACACTCCATCGCGCCAGCGTTGCAGCGTTTGCTCGGCGGGCCGGCCCTCTACCCATGCGCGATACTCCTTCTCGTGTTCGAAGCGCGGGTGGGTGAGGCGATGGGCAAACTCGCCGTCGTTGGTGAGCAAGATCAAACCGCTGCTGTCTTTGTCCAGCCGGCCCACACCGAACAGCCGCTCTGGCACTGCCACCAGCTCGAACATGTTGCGGTTGCGCGCATCACTCAGATCTGAGGCGTAACCCGCCGGCTTGTGCAGCGCGATGTAGACCTTTTGCTCGGGCTGCGCCACCAGCGCGCCATCCACGCGCACTGCATCGCCGGCTTCCACCGATTCGCCCAGTTGCGCCACTCGGCCATTCACCGTGACGCGGCCAGCCAGGATGATCTCTTCGCATTTGCGGCGCGCGCCAAAGCCGGCCTGCGCGAGAAACTTTTGCAGTCGCATGTCTGTTCAAGGCAAAGATGCAGCACAGAGGCCACAGGTCATTGACGCTTCCCAGCAGCCAGGTCCCAAGCGCTATTCGCCATGCTCCACAATCACTTCCTCGGTTATCTCTTGCGTCTCAATGGCTTCTTCCAATTTTTCAACCGGCAGCGTGTCCAGCTTCTCCACAGGTGGCAACTCATGCACGTTGCGCAGGCCGAAGTATTGCAGAAACTCAAACGACACGCCGTAGCGCATCGGGTGGCCGACCGTGTCGGCGCGGCCCAACTCCTGGATCAGATTGCGCGTTGCCAGCGTGGTGATCACGCCGTCGCAATTGACGCCGCGAATCATCTCCATCTGCGGGCGGGTGATGGGTTGGTTGTAGGCGATGATCGCCAGCGTCTCCAATGCCGCCGCCGACAGGCGATTCACCTCTTCAAGCCCCAGAAACTTTTGCACTTTGGCGGCGATCTCGGGCGCGGTGACGAGTTGCACCTTGTTGCCGCTGCGCTGCAGGCGTATCCCGCGCACCGCATACAGCGCGGTCAACTCTTCCAGCGCGGCTTCGATCTCGCCGTTCGTGGCATCCAGCGCGCCGGCCAGCGCGGCCAGCGAAGCCGGCTCGCCCGAGGCATACAGCAGCGCTTCCACCTGTGAGGCGAGTGATAGCGGCATTGCCTCTTCCGGCATGGCCGCCGCCGGCTCATTCGTCACTGGCCGCGCGATGGACGCTTGGTCTTCTACGGCGTCCTGCGGCAGTGGTGCGGCGGTTGTTTGGGCTGCAGCGGCTTCTTCGGTCATGGTTGTGGGGCAGGGGATTGGGTCGATGCAGAACTGGATTCACCCGCTTCGGGCAGCGTCGGCGTTTCAACCGGCGTGATCGTTTCCGCTAGCGGCATCGCTTCGATCAGCGGTGGCGCGTTGCGCTGCGCGTTTTTCATCTTCGCCGGCTTGCCATCCTTGGCGCGAATCGCCACCTGTGGCTTGCCGGACAACTTCAAACCTAGTTGATCCTGCACCACCTGTCGCGCGACGATGGCGATCTCCTCAGCCTTCGATACGAGGTCGGTGTCCTTCGTCGCAGTCACATCCAGCCTGATCTCGACCGCGCGCTCGCGTCCAGTTGCCTTCACCTTCGCGCCGATCACGCCGCTGATGGCATTCACCGCGTCCTGCACTTTCTCGGCGACGGCGGCGGTGCTGATGCGGATGGCATTGCCGCCGGTGTAACGCGCCACTTCGATGGTGCGCGAGCTGGAACGCCGCAATTGCACCCACAGCAAAGCGCCGATCAACATGGCCCAGCCGATGGCAAGCGTGACGCGCGCGATGAAGCGGCCAATATCAGTGAAGCCGTTGAAGAAACTATTGTGGATGTTGTTGGCCGTGTTCTGCAGCAGGCTCAGCGTGAACGCCGGCGAGATCAGCGTGACCACGCCGGCCACCAGCAACACCGCCAGCGTGATGATGACGAAAAACCGGTTGAATGCGTTCATGAACAAGCCCATTCTAACGGTTTTTACTGCGCTGGTCATGGCGCAAAAATGCCTCAAGACCCCTTCACCGGAGAGGCGATAATACAGCCCATGGTTCGCATCTTCATCCGCAATGCGCAGGGTGCGCTGTTTGAATCCAGCGACATCACGCGCATCCCGCTCTTCGTCGCCGATAAAGCCAACACTGTGTGGGTGGACCTGCATGACCCGGGCGAAGATGTGCAGCCAGATGTGGCGAAGGTGTTGCGCGACATCTTTCAATTTCACCCGCTGGCGGTGGATGATGCGCTGGTGGAAACACACGTGCCAAAAGTGGACGATTGGGGCGATTATCTCTACGTCGTGCTGCACGCTGTGAATTTTCAAACCGGCATGGATCGCATCGAAACGCTGGAAGTTGATATCTTCGTCGGCGCAAATTACATGATCACGCATCACGTCAGCGACGTGCCGGCGCTCGACCGTCTGTGGCAGGCTGCCCTGCGTGATGATCGCCACACCCGCAAGGGTGTCGACTATCTGCTCTACGAATTGTGCGACTTCATCGCCACCGACTACATGCCGGCCATTGATCGCATCGATGAGGCCATTGATCGCATTCAGGACACCGTATTCGACACCAGCAATCCGCGCGCTGTGCAAATCATCTTCAAGTTGAAATCGGCCGTGCTGGACCTGCGGCGCGTGCTGAGCCCGCAGCGCGAGGTGCTGAACAAGCTCTCACGCGGCGATTTCCCGATGATCGACTCGAATGTGCGCGTTTACATGCGCGACGTCTACGACCATTTCGTGCGGCTGACAGATCTGAACGAATCGTTGCGCGACCTGGTCGCCGGCTCCCTCGACACCTATCTCTCGGTCACCGCCAACCGCACCAATGAGGTCATGAAGGTGTTGACGATCATCACCGTGCTTTTCATGCCGCTCACATTCATCACTGGCTTCTTCGGCATGAATTTCTTTGGCGGTAGCATGGAGATGTTCATGCAGATTTCACCGCTGCTGATTTTTGCGATTGCGATGACCGTGATGATCACCGTGCCGGCGGCCATGCTGTTGTATATTCGGCGGCGTGGCTGGTGGTAGTGTGCTCGTGCGCGTCCTCGATGCATTTTCTGCGGCCTGCTATCAATTGCGCCGCAGCGCTCTCGCGCGTTGGGCATTCATCGCGCTGGCTGTGCTTGCCGTGGGTCTCTCGCTTTTCTCGCGCCCCGGCCAGATCGAAAACCAGACCGTGCGAGATGCGAGCATCAGCAGCATCACCATCTCCAGCATCGACTCGTATGTGCGCGTGACCGGCATCTTCGATCCTGCCGGCGCGTATCGCACCCGCTACAACCTCGGCGGCATCGAACTATATGGCAGCCGCTATGTGCCGCTGGCCTCGCCGGATATGGCGGATGCCATATTCGTGGCCGATGAGAATTTGCCGCGCAGCACGCCCGGCCAGCCAGTGACTTTTGTGGCGCAGGTGATGGCCGGCACCGGCGCGCAGCCGCCGATCTATTTGCAAGTGGGCTACCCGCCAAACGTGGTGCTGGCGAATGCGCTCTCGCGCATCGGCTCGCTGTTGCTCGCTGTCATCCTGTTGCTCGCCTTCATCGTCTGGCTGGTGGAGCGGTTTGATTACGCTCTGCCGTTGCCCTGGCAGGTCAAGGCGGTTCCGGCGGCGGCGCCCGCGCTGATGTGGTATGGCGATCTGGGCCGGCAATACAATGACACCGTGCTGCGCAGCGCGCCGGCGGAATTCGTTGCCACTCCGCACGAGGCGCGCTTCGAGAGCGTGCAACCCAAAGGTCTGTGGCAGGTGTCTGTCAAGCGGCTGAAGACAGTGCAACTGTTCGACGTCGCCTCGCGCTATGGCGCGTTGCCGGCGGCGCGATTGCGCTTTGAGGACGAGCGCGGCCTTTTGCGCCACGCCGTCATCGCCACCAATACCCCCACCTCGCGCGACGCTGTGCTGAAGGTGCTGAGCCTGATTCGCTGACGCGCTTAATTTCTGATCGCGTTCATGCCCATGTTCTTGCAGTTGCAGGCTTCATGCGAGATTACCCCGCGCGTGAGTGTGCCGTCGTATTCTGCGCCGGACTCCCGCGCCACCCAGCCACCCAGCACAAATGGCGCGGCGCCTTCGGCGTTCAGCCACTCGCCGTTGTACTTGCGGGCAATGTGCAGGTGTGCCGCCAGCGCCAGCCCGCCCTCGCACGAGGGATGGCCGATGCGGTCGCCGGCCTTCACTTGAGCGCCCTGCTTCACGCGGTCGTCGCTGCCAATGTGCAGATACAGCACGCTCCAACCCCGCCGTTCGTCCTTGCTCTCGTCGAGCGACAAGACAACTTCGCCATACATGCTGCGCGCGATGACGCCGCTGGCCACTGCCACCGCAAACTGGTTCAATGGCGTGCAGCCGGCCACATCCAATGGCGTGAAATCGAGCGCCCCCCACGGCGTGCCGACGCCATAGGCGGCGTGCGGCCCGCCGCTGAAGAACCACGTCTCACCTTTCGGCCATGGCAATTCGATCTCGGGCTGCTGCGCGTTGGCCGGCACCAGCGGGCCTAGATCAAACTCCCACGCATCACCGAACAGCTTTTGATATGTGCGCATGAATGCGCGCGGGCTGTGCGCGTCCATCGTGTCTTGCCAGGTCGCCTGCGTGCTGATGGCGGCGAGGTAGTTCTGCAGGCCGGCGGTGCCGGCGTTGATGCGGTCGCCGATGAAGCTATAGGTGCCGTCGTCCAGCCGCGCAAAGTTGCGCACGTTCAACCGCCAGCCGTAGTAGCCTTCGTTCAGCCGCAGTGCCGCCCAGTTCAACTGAATCGCCAACCCGTCGATGTTGGTGCGCTTGTAGCCAAGTGGATATTTCAATTGATCGTCGCTCGGCTGCGGTTGTGTCACCCAGCCGCCGGCGTATTCCAGCGCGGCCAACAGGATGCGCGGGTTTACGCTGAACTGGTTTGCCACGCGCTGCACGATTTGTGCGCCGCTGAGTGTTTCGCCGGCCACCTCCTGCGTGTAACCCCTGAGATAGCCGCCTTGTTGATTGACGAATTTTGTAACGTCGAAGCCAATGGTGCTGGGGCTGTTCACCAACTCGCTGTCGGGCAGCAGTTTGGTCGATGGCGCGCGTCCTTCGATCTGTCGCACGATGCTGATCTGCTGGCCGGCCACCAGCCGATCGGGATTCTTGATGTTGTTCAGCTGCTGTAGTTCATCGGTCGTCATGCCGAACAACGCCGCGATGCCGCTGAGCGTGTCGCCGCGCTGGATGGTGTAAGTGTCGCTGAATGTTTGTCGTTCTGGGATGCCGCGCGGCGGGTCTGGCGTAGGCGTGCCAAGAGGGCGCGGCGTGCGGGTGGGAGTTGGGGCAAAAGAGGTGACCACGGCAGCCGGCGTTGCGGTTGGGCTGGATGGAGTCGGCGTGGGTGGTGTTTCTGGGTTGCTGCCGCAGGCTGCCAGCATGCACGCGGCAGCGACCGGGCCGATTATCTTGTGCAGCCAATTCATCTGCAACATTATTCCATAGCGAAAGAGACAAGATGCGCAGAGATGCGCGGCAAAGTCAGCTTGAAAATGCTGGCGGATAAGCGCAGAAAATGCTGCACGCAGTCGAAAGGCATCATCCTGCACACCTGGGTGAAGTGATGGCGATCTGCAACATGCAATCAAGCTATACTGCCGCATTCGACTGGAATGCTGACCTTGGAACTTTTTGAAAGCGGGTTCAGGCTGACTGAATACATCGCGCACCTTGCGGTCAACAAGGAAAACTTTCGCGCAAACTTCATTCGAGCTGCTGATTGCATCGCCCAGGAAGACCTGGCTTTCTTTCGCTCCCTGCCACGGCAGGTTCACATCGCAGTTTTGACGCGCGATGCCAGCCTCGACGCGCTGCGCGACGTGCCGATTGTCAGCCGGCTCTCCGCTGAGGTGACCCGCCTTTCGCTGCGTCTGTTCGTCGATGAGATGCATCGGGATGCCGCAGCGGTATTGCGCACAATCGCACAGGGTGCATGTGCAGGCGGTCAGCCCGACTTGCCAGTAATTGCCTTCTTCGATGAGAATATGACATGCATCGGGGTGCAGTGTGGCCCGTTGCCGGCGCTGGCGGAAGAGATGCAGCGCCGCCGGCGAGCGTGGGTCGCTGATCATTCTGAAATCAAAGATGCGCTGCTGTCGCTGGATGACATGAGCGCCATCACGCGCACGAAAATCACGCAGGCAATATATGCCATGACGACCGAGCAGCGCGCGGAGTGGGGCCGGCGCCTGGTCAGTCACTGGCGACAGATACTTGCAACAAATAACCCATCGTAAGTCGCTTGAGCGCAAGATGAGCATTCAAGTAAAACAGCAAAGGAGGCCGGCTCGTGGCGCCATTCATTCAGTGTGAGAACCTGGTCAAGATCTACAAAGTGGCCGATATCGAAGTATTCGCCTTGCAGGGTCTTGACATGATTGTCGAGAAAGGGGAGTGCACGGCCATCATCGGCGCATCCGGCTCTGGCAAATCGACCTTGATGAATATCCTTGGCGGGCTGGATCGGCCTTCCGCCGGCAAGGCGCTGGTCGCCGGCAAGGAGTTGTTGCGCCTGAATGACGCGCAGTTGGATCGCTATCGCCGCGACATGGTCGGCTTTGTGTGGCAACAGGTGTCGCGCAACCTGCTGCCCTATATGACCGCCGAAGAGAACGTGATGATGCCGATGCTGTTGAGCGGCGCGAAGCAGCGCAACGCGCGCGCGCGGCAGTTGCTGGCGCGGGTGGGGCTGGAGAAGCGCCGGCACCACAAGCTCAGCCAGCTCTCCGGCGGCGAGCAGCAGCGCACGGCCATCGCCGTCTCGCTGGCCAACAGCCCGCAGTTGTTGCTGGCCGACGAGCCGACTGGTGAGCTTGACACGCAGACCTCGCGCCAGATCTTCGCGCTGTTTCGCGAGTTGGCCGAGAAGGATGGCATCACCGTGCTGATCGTCTCGCACGACGCCAAGATCGCCGATGAGGTCGGGCGCGTGATTGCCATTCGCGATGGCAAGACCAGCAGCGAGATCGTGCGCCAGGCGCGCAGCGCCGAGAGCATCGAGGCGACGCTGGTGGGCATGGCCGAGAGCGAGGCGCGGTCGCATGAGTTGGTCGAGATGACCGTGCTGGATCAGGCCGGCCGGCTGCAAATCCCGCGCGAATTGCGCGAGAAAAAAGGGATTGGTTTGCGCGCCATCATCGAGGAAACCGACGAGGGCGTGCTGATCAAACCCATTGACGGCAAGGGTGAAAAGAAGTAATATTCGCTTATTAGCTCATTTGTTCTACTCGATTAGGAGGTAGCAGCGATGTATCAGAAACTAACGGTGATAGGCCGGCTTGGGCGCGATCCTGAGATGCGCTATATGCCAAATGGCGATCCGGTCACCTCATTCAGCATTGCCACTGACCGTGTCTGGAATGACAAAAACGGCCAGAAGCAGAAGGAGACCACCTGGTTCCGCTGCTCCGTATTTGGCAAGCGCGCTGAAGTTGCCAACCAGTATCTGGCAAAGGGCAAGCTCGTGATGGTGGAGGGACGCCTGCGCGCTGATCCCAAGACTGGCGGGCCGGCCACCTTCTCCCGTCAGGATGGCACGGTTGGCGCCAGCTTCGAAATTGTGGTGGAGAATTTCACTTTCCTCAGCCCGCGCGATGAGGGCAGCCCGGTGGCTGAAGGTGGCGATGCCGGCGGTCACGACGCCGGCATGGAGAGCGAAGATATTCCATTCTGATCGTCGATATCTGTCGGTGAAGTATCATGGCGCGACGCGAAGAGCGTCGCGTCATTTGTTTTCAGGGATCCCATCCATTTGACCTATGCAACCACCACTTCCACCCAACAATAATCAGGGCCTGCAGATTGAGTTGCCGGCACAACTCGAAGCCACCTACTCAAACCTCGTCGTCATTCAGCACACACCATCTGAATTCGTCCTGGACTTTGCGCGTATCCTGCCCAACATGCCAACTGCTCGCGTGGGCGCGCGCATCGTTTGCACGCCCATGCATGCCAAGCTGTTGCTGCGCGCACTGCAACAAAACATCGACCGTTTTGAGGCGCAATTCGGCCAGATTTACGTGCCGCAGCAGGGTGACGCGCTCGCCAGCCAGCTTTTCGGTGGTTAGTCGTCGCTCATCGCTCAGAACGTGACTTAGAATGAAGTTCGGTTTGTGTCGGTAAGCCGCCCATCCTCGCAACACGGTTTCATTAGAATGCCGCAATTATGCTGAAGCACAAATATTCTTCACGTTTAGTCATTGCCGGCATGCTTGTTATGCTAATGAGCGCCCTGCCGGCGGTATCAGCCAACGCAGCGCCGGCACAGCAGAGCAGTGGTCCACAGGATTCCTCGGCGCTCACCCCGCGCGCGCATATTCCAATCACCATGAGATCGTGGCCGTTGACCACTGTATTTGGCATCGAGACAGTCAACTACACCGCTGTGCAGAGCACACTGGTCAGCAGCGGTGCGACCTGGATTCGCCGCAATGCCTTGCAGTGGAAGGACGTGGAAGCCGCGCCAGGTCAGCGCAATTGGAATGCCGGCCTGGATGCCGATCTGATCAACGCCAGCAAGAATGGCCAGAAGGTAATCTTGATCATCCACGGCACGCCGGCTTGGGCGCGCGCCGTTCCCACGTCAAACTGCAGCCCAATCAAGACTGACCAGTTGGGGGCATTTGCCACCTTCGTGCGTGATGCCGTTGACCGCTATAGCCAATCGCCATACAACGTCAAATATTGGGAAGTGTGGAATGAGCCGGATGCGCCGGCCGCGCCTGGCCTTAACCAGCCATATGGCTGCTGGGGCAACCCATCTGATCCCTATTTTGGCGGCAGTGCCTATGCCGATGTGCTGAAGGCAGTCTCGCCACAGATCCGTCAGGCGGACCCAGGCGCAAGAATCGTGCTGGGCGGACTGTTGCTGGATTGTGATCCCAACAAGCCGGCGTCGTGCGGCAGCCCGTATGTCAAGATGGCGCTCTACCTTGAAGGGATCTTGCGCAATGGCGGCGCGCCACATTTTGACATTGTCAGCTTTCACGCCTATGACTTCTACGCCGGCAGCTTGGGACAATATGCAAGCAACAACTGGGAAAGTCATTGGAACACCACCGGTCCAGTGCTGATTGCCAAAGGCCGCTTTATTCGCGGAGTGCTGGCACAGTTTGGCGCCGGCGACAAGCCGCTGATGAATACCGAAGTAGGCCTGTTGTGCTATCAATGCGGCAGCCCATCCACCGCTTTCCTGACCACAAAGGCATATTACGTGCCGCAGGCGTACGCCGCTGCCATTGCCGAAGGGCTGATGGCCAATGTGTGGTATAGCTTCGAGGGCTGGGAAGGCAGTGAATTGACCGGCCAGGCAATGGATGCGTTCAAGGTGGCGCGCGCCAAGCTCGGTGGCGCGACCTCTGCTGGCGAGGTGTCTGCCGGCGATGTGGGTAGCGGTGGAGTAAAGGGTTATAAATTCACCATTGATGGCAAGAATTTGTGGGTGATCTGGTCGCTGGATGGGAGCACGAAAAACGTGACGCTGCCGGGCGTGCCGGCGAAGATCACCGATGCGCTGGGTGTGAATCAGCCGGCCAGCGCCAGTTTGCAACTGACCGTCAAGCCGCTCTACATCGAGTTCCCATAGCCAGCTTTTTGATTGTGATTTGCACAAAGGGCATGTTTAACATGCCCTTTTGCGTTTTAATTCAGCAATGCGCCATTCCAAAGTCGCCACCTGTGTGCTGTTGGCCGGCCTGATGCTGGCAGTGTGCTTTGCGCCAGTGCAGGCGCAATTGCCTGCGCCAATCACTGGCAAGCGATCTTCGTTGATGGGTATTGAGACCGCCAACCTGACCGCGGCTAACGCGCAACAGATTCGCGCCGCCGGTGCGTCATGGGTGCGCCGCAACGCGCTGCTGTGGTCAGTCATCGAGCCGGCTGAAGGCGATCGCAACTGGTCTGAAGCCATGCCGCTGGAAGCGGAGATGAAACTGGCGGCCGCGCGCGGCCTCAATTTCATCCTCATCATTCGCAGCACGCCGGCGTGGGCGCAGGCGCAGAGCGGCATTTCATGTGGCGCGATCGCGTCGGACAAGTTGCCGGCGTTTGGCGCGTTCATGCGCGATGTGGTTTCGCGCTATGCAAAGGCGCCCTACAACGTGCGCTTCTATGAGCTGTGGAACGAGCCGGATGTCGATCCATCGCGGGTGCCGCCCGACAATATCTTTGGCTGCTGGGGGGACAAGAACGACCCATATTACGGTGGCGGGCGATATGCTGCGGCGCTCAAGGCTGCCTACCCGCAAGTGAAGGCAGCCAGCAAGCGCGCGCAACTGTGGCTTGGCGGTCTGCTACTTGACTGCGACCCCGACAATCCGCCGGCGGGCAAGGATTGCAGCTCGTCGCGCTTCTTTGAGGGCGTGCTGCGCGCCGGCGGCGCTGCCTACTTCGATGCAGTCAGCTTTCACGCCTACGATTTCTACGATTGGGCGTTGGGACGGTATGCGAACCCAAACTGGTCGTCATCATCGGCCAGCACCGGGCCGGTGATTGCCGCAAAGGCGCACTTTCTGCGCAATGTGCTGGCTGCGTATGATGCGCCGGCCAAACCGCTGATCAACACCGAGAGCGGAGTGCTGTGCTGGGAGTGTGAGACTAGTCCAGCCGATTTTGAGACGACAAAGGCATGGTATGTGCCGCAGGCCTTCGCCATGGCGCGCGAGATGCGTCTGATGGGCAACGTGTGGTACAGCTGGGAAGGCTGGTTCCAAACGCAATTGGTGAAAGGCAACGGTGATTTGACGCCAGCCTACACCGCGTTTCAAGTGGCGTCGCGCACCATCGGCCAGGCCACGGCCATGCAACCGAAGGCGGATATCGATGGCACGCGCGGCTATCAATTCAGCGCCGGCAACGAACGCTACTGGCTGCTGTGGT
Source organism: uncultured Anaerolineae bacterium (assembly GCA_964590135.1). GTDB lineage: Bacteria > Chloroflexota > Anaerolineae > J036 > Brachytrichaceae > JBDHWI01. The sequence continues at coordinate 54,526 of CAZPVX010000005.1, forward strand.
CGGTGGATGGGCAGAGCCGGCAGATCAATGCGCCAGTGCTGAATGGGCGCGCCTTCGATCATCTCGGCCAGCCAGTGCCGGTGAATGGGCAGCGCGTGCTTGTTGGCATGAACCCGATTTACATCCAGGTGCGGTAGCGCATTTTGCGCCCGGCTGCAAAGCAGTAAACTTGCATGTCTTTCCATCATGCAAGCACACTCACGCTCTGCGCTCGGCGCGGCAATTGCAGCCGTGCTGACACTCGTTGTCGCTGCCTGTTCATCGCAGCCGGCTACGCCTGAACCCACCATCATCATTCAGCCGACGATCTTCGGCACCACGCCGCCGACCGAAACGCCAATTCCCACCAACACGCCGGCGCCCACTGCGACACCCATCCCACCCAAGCCAATCAACGTGCCGCTGCAAGGCTCCATTGACAGCCTGCACCCGCTCTTTGCCAATACGCCGGCAGCGCGCGATGTGGCCGGCGCGCTCTTCGTTGGCTGCATCGGTGAGGACGATGCAGGACAACGGGTTGCGCTCGGCTGTGAGCAAGTGCCGACTGCCGACAACGCCGGTGCTGCCTTTGTCGGCGAGGGCGCAGATCGCCGTTTGCAGGTGACCTTCAAGATCAAGCCGGGCTGGCGCTGGACCGATGGCAAGCCTGTGACTGCGCAGGATGCGATCTATGCCTGGCAACTCATCATGGCGCCGGAATCGGGCTTGCGCGACCCGCTCACGCAGCAAGTGTTCAGCATGAGCGCGTCGGATGAGCGCACCATTGTGGTGAGCTTCATGAGCGCAGCGCAGGCGCAAGCTGCTGCGAATGGCGCGTTGCGCGGTGACGTGCCGTTTGAGTATTTTTCACAGTTGGGCGACTATGGGCAGTTTGTGGCTGCCGAGCAGCCACTCGCGCCGGCAGACTACGCAAGCGTGCTGCGATGGTTGCCTTCACACTTGTTGCGCGATGTGCCGCCGGCGCGGCAGCGTGACAGTGCTTTTGCCCAAAAGCCAGTGGGTGATGGCGCATTTGAGATCGACAGTGTCGCGAATGATCGCATCACGCTGAAGCCAGCGGCGCTGCCTTTCCCGCTGGGCCAGCCGCCAACCACAGGTATTGCATTTTTGTTGCATGACGCTGCGATCGATGCTGATGCGCCGCAGGTGTTGCGCAATCCGCCCGCCGGCACGCAGGCTGACGCGCTCAGCGTCTTGCAATTTGCTGCTGGCGTGGAGCAACTGGTGCTGAATGTCGATCGCTTTCCCTTTGACGATGTGAAGGTGCGGCAGGCTCTGGCGCATGCCATCGATCGTGACGTGTTCGTGCAAGGCTCCAGCGTCGCAACTGCAACGACATCGCTGTTGGCGTTTGATCCGGCAAAGTCAAAAGCGCTATTGCAGGAAGCCGGCTGGAACTGTGACACGCTGCCGTGCACAAAGGCAGCGTCGAATGACGCCGGCGAGTCGATCACGCGCACGCTCGCCTTCAAGCTGACCACTACCGAGCGCGAGCCGCGCAACCTGGTGGCGCAGGAGATTCAAAAGCAGCTTGCGCAAGCCGGCTTTGCGGTTGACGTGGAAATCGTGTTTGGGTTGGGCCGGCAGAGCCGCATGTTTGCGCCGTTTGCACAGGGTGGCGTGCTGCTCACGCGCAATTTCGATGCCGCGCTGTATCAGACGCTTGACCCGCTGGCGCTGAGCGGGCAGTTTGGCTGCAACAGCATTCCGACCGCTGATGCGCATGACGTATCGCGCGGCAACGCCAGCGGCTTCTGCGATGCCGGGGTGGACAAGCTGATCGTGGAGGCGGAGGGCGGCGAGAGCGTGATTGCGCCGGCGGCACATGCTGAAGCGGTGCGCCAGGCAGAAGCCGCCGTTCAGCAGTCTGCGCCGGTGGTGCCGTTGTATGCGCCGCTTCGGGCTGTGTATGCGCGCAAGGTGAGTGCGGTGCGGCCGGCGGCCTTGTTGCCCATCACATGGAATGCGTGGCAGTGGAGGTAGCGATCTTCGAACACTCGCGACTTCAACTGAGATTGGCTCTCTCGCGTCCGAGCTTCACCTCTTCCAGCGCTTCAAGCTGATCGCGCAGCAGCTTGGATTGCTCTTCCAACTCGGATGACAGATGTGAATAGTCAGCCACGCGCGTGGTCGATTGCGTGGCAAGCGCTTGCGAGTAGATCGTGCCGAGCGCGGCAATGCTATTCTCCAGTTGCACCTCTGCCTGCCGCATCAGACTTTGCAGCTTTTGCAGTGAGGCCATCTGGTCAGCGCGAGCGGCGAGCGTGCGTTCAAGGATCTCCTTTACGTGCGGGTCAGTCTCGTCGTTCAGTTGCGCTGTCAATTTCTTGATGCTCTCCGGAACGGTCGCCAGATCATTCTGGATGACTTGATTGCCCTTGAAGCCGTCGATGCGCTGCGACATCTCTTCCACTGTCCTCATCCAGTTGTCGACATCGGCCGAGAGCTGGTGCAGCTTGTCTTTGCGCAGAGGGTCGGTGGTGGTTTCGACGAGCCGGTCGATCTCGCGCTTGTAGGCGCGCGCCTGATTCAGCCGGCTCTGCGTCTCCTTGGATGCGCGAATGGGCTTCTGGGAGGCCGGCCCGCCATATTTGCGCGCATTTTTTGCCGCGCGCCGTTCTGCGCGTTGCGCCTCAAGATCGGCTTTGCGCTGCTCCAAAGACTGCGGGTTGTCGGAGAGGAAGATATTGGCCGCCGAGATGATGACCGAGATCATGATCGCGCCGATGGGGAAGAGCGCCCACGGAAAGGAGGTGGTGAGAATATTGATTAGCGCGAGGAACAGTATCACCGCGATCTGCGGCGTGTTTTCGCGGATAAACATGCGCAGGCGAAAGCCGAAATCATTCACACATGCGATTGTAGCAAGTGTGAATGCATCCAGACAGACACCACCCTGACTCCTGCCCGCTCAGTTGTCCGACTGATTTGCAAACCCGGGCAACCCATCCACGCTTTGGGCATTGATCTGGCGCTGATAGTCAGCTGTAAAAGCTTCGCCGTTCTGCGACCAGTAATCTGTCAAGGTCTGACGTTCGGACTTGAACTCCATCAGCGGCACGCCAAAGCCGCATGAATCGGAGATGCGCTGCACATCGACGACGATGATGCTGCGCGCGCCGGCGAGCTGTGGAAAATGCGGCGCGAGCGCGTTGTATTCAGCGCTGCCAGCCGCATGCACGCGCCCCCGGCCATGAAAGCGCACGATGCGCGGCGCTGTATCGAACGAGCAGAACATCAGCACGATGCGGCCATTCTCTTTGAGGTGCGCGATGGTTTCCACGCCGCTGCCGGTCAAGTCAAGATATGCGACGGTGTGGTCGCCGAGGATGCGAAAGGCATCCAATCCCTTGGGTGAGCAATTGACCAAGCCGTCGCCGGCGAGCGGTGCGGTGGCGACGAAGAACATGCGTTGCCGGCTCACCCACGCGCGCATCTTCTTGTCGATCTTCTCAAAGACTTTTGCCATAGCTTCTTAATCTTTCACAATGGATGGAACTGGGCGCCTTGCGCGTGATTCCTAAAGATAGATGCCCAGACCAACCCATGTGTCGTGTGTGACGACGCGATGAAAGCCCATTTTTTCGTAGAACGCAATCGCGTTCAGGTTCTTTGCTCCGACGCCCAGATGCACCGCCGGCACGCCATTCGCCCGCATGCGCGCCAGAAAGGCATCCATCAGTTTGCGGCCAAAGCCAAGCTTTTGCGCCACGGGCAGAAGATCGATGTGCAGGTGTGCAGGGTAGTCTTTGAACACCTCATCAAATTCGATGCCGCGATGGATGGCGCGGATGATATGCGCTTCAAACGATTGGTCGTCTGCCGGCGGCAATGGATATTTCATCCGCAGCGTTGGGAAGTAATCGCGCTCGCAGCGCAGGTAAAACGCTGCGCTGTCTTTCGTGCCGAGGATGTAGCCGCATGGTTCGCCGGCCTTCGTCAAGATGAAACATGACTCTGGCTCGATGATGACGTAGGGCGCTGCGTAATACGCGCCAAGCAGATCGGGATCTTTGAAGAGGGCGCTGGCGTCGTTGCCGCTGTCGCCCGTCTTCAGGCAGATATGGTTGACAGCCGGCGCGTCTGCCGGCGAGCTATCGCGAATGGCGAAGGTCATGATGCAAAAGATTATCGTGTGATTGCGCAATACGCGCTTACTTCAGCATTTCGTCGCGCGCCATGCGACCATCGGCCACGCACTGCTTGAAGATATCGATGGTCTCGGCCACCGCATCGACAAATGGCTTGCGCGGCACACCGCCGGTGAGCGCGAGCACCTTCTCCAGCGGCGAGCCATCCATGCTCTCGGGAAAGGGCAGTTGCTTGTCATCAAAGGTGATTTTGCCGCGCATCGCCGGCGCAACCCTGTCAATCGCCGCCACCACCTCATTCATGCTCAGCACATGGCCCGGCGTGTTGAACACTTCCGCGCCCTCAAATGGCACGCTTGCGCAACCGATGAACATCTTCGCCACGTCGTCGGCATATTCGTAATCGGCGCGTCCGCCATAGCTGATGTGATAGGGCTGGCCGACGGCGGCGGCGAACATGGCTTTGGTCGGCGTGCTGGTCAGCCCCTGGTCACGCGCCGGCCCAAATACCACATAGGGCCGCAGGCCGATCGATGGCACCTTGTTTTCCTTCCAATACACGCGCGCTGTGCCTTCATTCGCCAGCTTGTACACGCCGTAGAGCGTGGCGGGATGGCCGGTCGCATCGGCGGCCACCGGCTCGCCGGGCCTGGCATCATCCACGTCAAAGACTGCCGCGCTGCTGGCGTAGGCGATGCGCTGCGTGCGACCCTCGCGCCGGCGCACGCTCTCGAATACGTTGACTGTGCCGACCACGTTCACCTGCGCGCCCAGCACCGGGTTGGCGCGGCAGAATGGCACTTGCAGGCCGGCAAGATGCACCACGTGTGTGATGTCGTAGTCATTCATTGCTTTGTCGACCTGCTTGAAGTCGGTGATGTCGCCTTGTACGAAGGTGACCTGTGCCAGCTCTGCCGGCGTCATGATGAGGTGCAGTCGGCGCGTATCGGCGCCGAGGTCGAATACCACTGCGCGCGTGCCACTTTTCACCAGATTGCGGACCGTCCAGGCGCCGATGCAACCGAGCGCGCCCGTAACGAGAAATGTGTTGTCAGCCATAGCACTTGATAGTATGGCAAAAGCCGGCAGTTTTGGGAATGCGAGTATGCTTCACACCCGCTCATGCCGAACGATCTGGTCGTCCTCTCACATATTCAGGCGCAACCGCTGTTGCAGGCACGCAACGCCGGCCAGACCGATGCCATCGCCTCGCTCGATCTCAACCTCACCCAAACACACATCGCGCTGGATGTGAATGGAGCCGTGCTGCCAGATGGGCAGCGGTTGAACTGGGAAGTGATCGAGCGCATCGCCGGCGATGAGAACAGTTGTTTTCTCGTTCGCGAGAACGCTGTGAGGAAGATTCAATCCTTCTCCGAAGAGACGCAGCGTTACTACAGCCTGTATCCCACTGCGCTGGCGCCGACGATGCTGCTGAGCGGCCTGCCGATGCACCGCATCAAGGACACTGATCCGCACCACGACACATTGTTGAAGATCAAGGCGGCATCGATCATGCGCGGAAAAACGCTCGACACCTGCACCGGCCTCGGTTACACCGCCATCGAAGCTGCCAGCGTTGCCGATGAGGTGATCACGATAGAGCTTGATTCTGCGGCGCAGGAAGTTGCGCGCTTGAATCCGTGGTCGCAGGCGCTGTTTGCCAATCCGAAGATACGACAGATCATCGGTGACAGCGCCGAGGAAGTCGAGCGCTTCGATGCTGCGACGTTCTCGCGCATCATCCATGATCCGCCGATGTTTTCGCTCGGTGGCGAACTGTATGCCGGCGCGTTTTACGCCGAGTTGTATCGCATCCTGAAGCCGGGCGGGAAGCTGTTTCACTACATTGGCGATCTGCGCAGTGCGTCTGGCGCGCGGGTCACTCGCGGCGCGATGGAGCGATTGAAGCGCGCCGGCTTCCGCAATGTCACACCGCGGCCTGAAGCCTTCGGGCTCACTGCGTCAAAATAGGCCCGGTCAGGGCGACCAGAACATCCTGACCCTCAACCCAACCATGCTCGATCTCATCATTCGCACGCTGTTGCTTGTGTCGCTTACTGCGCTGGCCGGCGCGTTCGCGTTCAACGCGCTGGTGCTGCGCGCGGCATCGCTGCAGTTGTTGCGCGAGGCGACGATGATCCGCCGACGCACATGGCTTTTGCTGTGTTTGACGATCACCATCGTCGCGCTCACGCTGGATGGTTTCCGGCACTTCGGTAATGAAGATGTGCCGTTGAACACAGGCGTGCTGCTCTTCGCCCGCGTGGGGTTGTTTACCATCCTGGCGCTCAACCTGCGCGGTGAATGGCAGGATTCAAAATTCGCCATGTTTCTGTGCGCACTGTTGTTGCTCTCGCAAAGTCTGCTCGGTCATCCCATGCGCGAGCCGGCGTGGCTGCTGCCGGTCATCACCGACTGGTTGCATCTCATCTTCGTGTCGGTCTGGCTGGGCGGGGTGGCATATTACGCCAGCGTCATTGTGCCGCAGGCGCTGGCGCAGCGCGCGCTCGTGCCGGCGCTTGGCGCAAGCATTGCGAAGTTTTCGCCGCTTGCGATGATGTCGGTGCTGGTCATTGCGCTCACCGGCATCATTCAGGGCACGGACTTCGTTGGCAGCTTCGACGCGCTGCTCAACACGGATTACGGTCGCGCGCTGTTGCTGAAACTCATCGCCTTCGCCGTGCTGATTGGCTTCGGCGCGCTGCATCAGTATGTCATTGCGCCACAGATCAATGCCTGGCGCGCGCAGGCCGGGACACAAGAGGATGCCGCGCGCCGTTTTCGCATCAGCATCACCGTCGAGGCGCTGTTTGGCGTCCTTGCGCTTGCTGCTGCTGCAGCGATGACGCTGCTGCCGCTTGCCAGCACTGCATCATGAAAATCGCCGCTGCTGCGAATCTCGTTGATGGGCGAGTGAGGAGAAGTCAATGGCGGAGTCGGCGAAGCCGGCGATTTCGAGTTGCTTTGCGTGCTTGAGGAAATTGCGGGAGACTAGAGGGAATCATGACCAACAAAGTCAACGTAGGCATCATTGGCTGTGGCAACATCAGTCCAATCTACTTCAAGAACGTGCGTCGCATGCACGCGCTCAACCTCATCGGTTGCGCCGATCTTGATCCGGCCCGCGCGCAGGCCCGCGCGGCCGAGTTCGATTCGGCGGCATTTTCAGTCGATGCGCTGCTGGCCAACCCCGATGTGCAGATCATCATCAACCTGACCATCCCGAAGGCGCATGGGGAAGTGGGACTTGCGGCCATCAAAGCCGGCAAGAGCGTTTACAACGAAAAGCCGCTGGCGCTGACGCGCGAAGAGGCGCAGCACATGCTGGCGCTGGCCAGGGAGAAGAATGTCCTGGTCGGCGGCGCGCCAGACACATTCATGGGCGCCGGCATCCAGACCTGCCGCAAGCTGATCGACGATGGCGTGATCGGTGAGCCGGTGGCTGCGACAGCCTTCATGATGGGGCATGGCCACGAGAGTTGGCATCCTGACCCCGCGTTCTATTACCAGCCCGGCGGCGGCCCGATGTTCGACATGGGACCGTATTACCTCACTGCGCTCGTGGTCTTGATGGGTGGTGTGAGGCGCGCCACTGGCTCGGCGCGGATCACATTTCCCGAGCGCACCATCACCAGCAAGCCGAAATTTGGCCAGACCATCACCGTGCGCGTGCCAACGCATGTCGCCGGCGTGCTGGATTTTGACAATGGCGCGATCGGCACGATCATCACCAGCTTCGATGTGTGGAAGCATTCGATGCCTTGCATCGAGGTCTACGGCACAGAAGGCTCGATGCAAGTGCCGGATCCGAACGGATTTGGCGGCGATGTGAAGGTGGCAAAAGCCGGCGAGCGTGAGTGGACGGAAGTGCCGCTGGCGCATCCCTATGCGGAAAATAGTCGTGGCGTGGGCGTGGCCGACATGGCGATGTCGATCCTGTCGGGCAACACGCGCCCGCATCGCGCCAGCGGCGAACTCACCTATCATGTGCTGGACATCATGCATGCCATCCATGATGCGTCGCTTGAAAATCGCCACATCGAACTGGAGAGCAAGGCGGCGCGGCCGGCGGCTGTGCCGATCGGGCTTGCGGATGGTGAGATTGACGCGTGAATTGACTTTGACCCGATATTCTTCTCAATGCCATCATCACTCAGCAGCCACTTGAAGGCCGCTCGCCTGCGGCAATTCGTCGGGCGTGAGGCTGAGAGCCAACTGTTTACGTCGGCGCTCCACGCCGGCGAGTTGCCGTTCTTCGTGCTGCATATCTTTGGCCCGGGTGGGGTGGGCAAGTCGTTTCTGCTGCGGCGTTTTGCTGCGCTGGCTGAGGATGCCGGTGTCACGGTGCTTTACATCGATGGCCGCAATGTTGAGCCAACCTCGAGTGGCTTCATCGACGCGCTCAAGTTGGCGGCGCGAATCGAGGGTGATTCAACCGAACTGTGGCCGGCGTTGGTCGCTGGGGGCCGGCGCGTCGTCATTCTGGTCGACACCTATGAGACCCTGGCGCCACTGGATGGCTGGTTGCGTGATGAATGGCTGCCCAGCCTGCCTGAAAATGTCTTGCTGGTGTTGGCGGGCCGGCAGGCGCCGAGCGCTGGCTGGCGCGCCGATCCAGTGTGGAACACGCTCATCCGCCCCTTGCCTTTGCGCAATCTCAACCCGGACGAGGCGCGCGCCTATCTGACACAGCGCAGCATTCCTGATGCGCAGCAGCAGACCATGTTGAACTTTACGCGTGGCCATCCGCTTGCGCTGTCACTTGTCGCAGACACCTTTGCTCAGCGCGGCAGCATGACCAGCTTCACGCCCGAAGACACGCCCGATGTGATCAAGGTTCTGCTGGAGCGCTTCGTGCAGCGCGTGCCGTCGCCGGCGCATCGCGCCGCACTTGAAGCCTGTTCGCTTGTGCGCATGCTCACTGAAGGGCTGCTGGCGCACATGTTGAATGTGCAGGATGCGCATGCGCTGTTCGATTGGTTGCGCGATTTGTCGTTCATCGAAAGCGGGCGCAATGGCGTCTTCCCGCACGATCTTGCGCGTGAGGCCATCGCCGCCGACGTGCGCTGGCGCAATCCAGACTGGTATGGCGAACTCCACAAACGCGCGCGCAGCTACTACAACGCGCGCCTGCAGCAGGTGCAGGGCAATGACCAGCAGCGCGTGCTCTTCGACTTCACCTATCTGCATCGCGACAACGCGATGATGCGCCAGTATGTCGATTGGCAGGAGAACGGCAGCATCCGCATCGAGCCGGCGCGCGCGAGCGACATGGATGCCATCGCCGACGCGATTCGGCATTTTGAAGGGGAAGCAGCTGCGCAAACCGCGCGGCACTGGTTTGGTGCGCAGCCGCAGGGCGTGCTGGCGCTGCGCGACGGCGAGCGTGTGGCCGGTTATCTGCTGCGTGTCGTGTTGAACGAGGCGAGCGACGATGATTTGCAACAAGATCCTATTGCGCAGCGCGTCTGGCAATATGTGCGCCGGCACAATGCCCCGCGCCCAGGCGAAGTGGCGACGTTCTTTCGCTTCTGGGGCGCGACCGACACCTATCAGCAGGTCAGCTCAGTGCAAAGTCTGATCTTCATCAGCGCAGTGCAGTATTACCTGACCACACTGCGCCTGGCCATTACGCTCTTTGCGGTGGCAGATCCAGATTTCTGGGAATTGCTCACCACGTATTCCGATCTGGAGCGCGTGATGGAGTTGGAGTGGGATCAGCAAGGCCGGCACTATGGCATCGTGAAGCACGATTGGCGCGTCACACCGCCGGCGCAATGGTTGAGTCTGCTGGCGGAGCGCGAGACAGCCATCAACCCGCCCAACCTCGCCCGCCCAATATCCACATCGCAGGTGATCGCATTGAGCGAGCCGGATTTTGCTGAGGCGCTGCGCGATGCGCTCAAGCTGATGTCACGTTCGTCCACCCTGCGCGGCAATGTGCTGTTGCACACGCGCCTGGTAACCGACCGCGCCGGCGCAACCGCAAATGAAAGCCAGCGCGCCGAGGCTTTGAAAAAACTGATTGCCGAGGCGGCCGAGACGCTGCAGGCCACACCGCGTGACATGAAGCTGTATCGCGCGTTCTACCACACCTACCTCAAGCCGGCAGCCTCGCAGGAACAGGCGTCGGAGATCATCGATGTGCCGTTCAGCACTTATCGCCGGCATTTGCAGGCCGGCGTCGATCGTGTGACCGATCTGTTGTGGCGCAAGGAACTGGGCGAATGAATCTGAGTAATTTTTGATATGGAAATGAGCGCCGCAAACTGCTAATGTGGGGTCAATATGGACCACATTGCCACCCGTGAAGCCGTGAGCGAGCTTGAAGCAAATGCGCGATTGGCGCGTGATCTTATCGCTGCGTGGAACGCTCACAGCATCCGACGGGTGGCCTCGTTTTTCTCAGACGATTATGTGGGCGAGGATGTTGGCTTGCATGGCCAGATGCGCGGCGTGCGCGATGTGCAGCGCTATGTAGCCTACAACCTGCTCGGCTTCCCTGATTTGCGCTTCGAGATACACGACACCATTGCCCAGGGTGGCAAGGTGGCGCTGGTGTGGACGGCGGCGGGCACGCACGCAGGCAAAGTGATGAACATTCCGCCAACCGGCGCAAAGATCAGCACGCGGGGTATATCAATCCTGACTGTCCGAGATAGCCGTATTGTGCATAGCCTGCGCGTGTGGGATGTCGCTGGCATGTTGCGACACATCGGTCTTCTGCCAGACCTGCCGGCGTTGCGCGAATGATTTTCGCAAGGGTGGGACAGGAGATCTGAACATCTCCTGTCCCACCCTTGCGGCAAAAATCACGGCAAGGGGATCTCGGCGGCGCCGTTGGTTGGGAAGCGCAGCACGATGTTGATATCGAGCGTGTTCACGAACGGCACAAACTGATGCAGCACCGAAGCCAGCGCTGGATCGACCATCTTCATCCCGCCCAGCACTTCGGCAGTGCTTTTCAGCGTTTCCTCGCTCCAGCGGATCGTTGGCAGCGGCTTGTCATTCGTCCAGATGCGCAGACCCTCGGGCGTGGTGCGGATGGTGATGTGCTGAATGCCGGCCTTGGCCAGTTGCGCCATCGTGTCTGGCGGGATGGCGGCCGTGCTGAGGTCCATGCCGGTGGCTTTGCTGATGTCCTTTGTCGAGACGCCGGCGAGCGAAGGGGTGCCATCGGTGTCGAATTTCAGCTTCAAGCCGGCAACGACGGACTGGCCGGCAGGCTTGCCGGGTTCGGGCAAAGGCGTGCCGAGCGCGCGCGGCTCGATTGGCGTGGCGCCGGCCTGCAGCGGGAAGCGGATCAACACGTCAGCCTCAAGTTTGCGCGCCTGCGGCACCATCGCCTTGACCAATCCAACCTGTGCAGGATCGATCAGCCCCAGGTTGATGACCAGGTCGAGCGTGTTGTTGAATGAATCATCGTCCCATGCGAGCGGCGTCATGGGCTTTGCGTTGATCCACCAGAACAGGCCGTCCTTGTGAAAAAGCATCTCGACATGCTGCACATTTGAATCAGTCAATTGCTGAACCAGCGCCGGGTCCAACTTGGCGTTGCTGAGGTCGACGCCGACCAGGCGCAGGATGAGCGGGTTAACGCCGGCGATGGATGGGTAGCCGTCCTTGTCGATGACGACTTCGATGCGTGGGAAAGCCAGCTTGAAACTGTCGCCGCTGCAGCCGGCGAGCAGGAGCGCGGTCAGCACCAATGCGGACACGACGCGCGTGCGAACGGTTGTCTTCATCACGTTACTCCTCTTGTGCTGTAATCCATGAGATCAGCGTGGTTTCAGGCGGATTGTAATCGCGCGTGTGAATCATGGCGAATGCTGCGATAACGACCTGCGCGAGCGCATCACCGCACACCCTTTTTCGTCCAGCGCGCGACGCGTTTTACCAGCGCATCAGCTTCATCCACCGAGCCGGCGACAGTGTGCAGCATCACCCCCTCCGGATGAAGTGCAGCCATGAATGCATCCAACTCCGATGGTTCGATATCGACATGGATGTTCTTGCCGGCATCCTGAATCTTTTGATACACATGCAGCCAGCGCGATGCCGGCTTGGCGCCATCGCCATAGACGAACTGGATGCCATCCAGCTTTTTGATCTCCAGCAGCGTGTCGAGGTGTCGCAATGCTCTCAGGCCATCGAGGTGATAGATCGAGCGGTCAAGCCATTCGATCTCGGCGATGATCTCGGGAATGAAATACTCGCGGAACATCTCGGTCGAGATCATGATCGAGAAGTCGTTGGATGGGATGTAGAAGCGGCCATTTGCGTCGAACAAGGGCAGCCAGCTCGTCGTCAAGGTTTGACCATGCGCCAGCAGCTCTTCGCGCTGCGATTCGTAGAAGGTGGAGAACGCATTCCAGATGTGCTTTATCAGCGCATGCACTTGCGCCGGCTCCTCCAGCACATCGAAGCAGAATTGCTGCGGGTCGCGGAATGAGGCCGCTAAATCGCCGCCCGGGTGAATGTCGGTCAGGCCAACGATGAATTTCCCCTGGCCGACCTCGAAGGCGAGCCGCTGCATGGCGCGCAGTGTCTGGTTGTATTCGCTGTTGAGGTCGAGCTTGAGATCGGGGATGCCGGCCCAGTCGTGCAAGATGGGTTTGCTCCACGACGTATCTTCGCCGAAGATCAAGGGTGCGCCATAACACGCAGTCAGCACCTCCGGCCCAAGATTGGGCCAAAAGCACGGCAATTGCTCGGCCGGGAAGTAGGTGTTGCTGAGTTGAACGGCGGCGCGATTGACGATGTAATCGACATCCATCCAGCGCTCACGCAAGCTGGCATGCTGCTTGGCCGGCAGCGGTTTCGGGTTGGGCTTCGGCGCGGTGACCTGAATCGTGGCGCGATCGAGGATGGCCTTGTTCCACCACGCCTCCATCCGCGCCATGGCCTTGTCGGCATCCGACTTGTATTCCAGTTGCATGTTTTATTCGTTGCTTATGCGTAGATGCCTTCCTTGCGCCACACATCCAGCATGATTTCGTAGCTGCGCAGCGGCATGCCCGTGTAGATGCAATTGCTTGTTGCGAAGACATAGCCGCCGCCGGGCATACCGTTGTGCAGCGCATAGCGTGTGGCCTCGACGATCTGCTCGTCGCTGCCGGTGTCGAGCGCGGAGCAGTTCACATTGCCGCACAGGCATACCTTGTCGCCGGCCAGCCGCTTGATCTCCTTCATGTCCACGCCGCCCTGTGGGTCGAGCGAGTGCAGCGCATGCGGGTTGGTTTGCAGCAGTTGATCGAGGATCGGCATGATGTTGCCGTCGGTGTGCTTGATGACGTAGTAGCCCATGTCGCGATATGCCTTCGTCACCTGCGCCAGATACGGCGTGATCAAGTCTGCAAACCAGCGCGGGCTGAGGAATGGGCCGGTGTTGAAACAATAGTCTGCGCACAGCGCAAAGCCATCTAGCCCACCTTTCTTCGCCCACTTCTCCGCCCTGCGGATGGCGTTGTCCACGCGCTGCTGCGCCTCTTCGCGCAGCTTTTCCGGCTCGTCGGCCATGCGCTCGGCAAAGCGCGCAATATCTGTGCCGTTGGGAATGCTATAGGTTGGGTCGCCATGCCGCATGATGAAGTAGCGATCGCCGCTCTTCTCGCGAATCAGGTCGATCAGCCGCTGCGTTTCCTCCACCGATTCTGGGTTGGGATGGATGAAGATTGCGCTGTGACCATAGCGCTCGGCGGTCATGATGTAGATGTCGGCCATCTCGTGCCGGTGCAGTTCGCGCTCCCGTTCCTCCATCTGGTCCCACTGCGCATAGTGGCGCTGTGAGGGGTGCACTTTGCCAAAGGCCTCCATCGTCAGAAAGAAGACGAGTTCGAAATGTGGCACAAGCCCTTTCAAGGGCCGGCGCTCCAGCGCGGCGATGAAGCGTTCGCGCGGGGTGGCGGGTTCAGACATGATGTTGCTCCGTTGGGTGATCATGCGACGCATCAGCGTCAAATTTGTGTTGTGTGATCACATCACTTCTTCGGGGAAGGTCATCTCCTCCACGTAGGCATCCATGAAAATCGGATCTTCGTTTAGCGACACATGGCGCGTCATGTTGCGGATGGCGCTGTAGTCTTCATCCGGCTCGAACAGCGCCAGCTTTGCGCCGAGCAAGGCGGTGTTGCCGGAAGGCGTCACCATGTCCGGCGGGAATTTGATCAGGCCGATGCGCTGCGCGCTGGCGCGGTTGATGTAGTTGCCAAACGCGCCGGCGAGATACAGCCGCGCCAGCTCTTCTGCCTCGCGCGCGGCGGGAGAGGTTTCGCTCCACTGCTTCAACACGATCCCGATCCCGGCCGCAATTGCGCCCTTCGCCAACTGCAGTTGGCGCACGTCGGTTTGACCCAGCAAGACCGGCTCGGCCAGCAGCCATTTCAACTCATCGGTGCGAAAAACGCCGGCGCTGCCTTCGACCAAACGCCCGCTCGGCAAAATCACCTCGAGGTCGAGACCGGTGGCAATCGCATCCACCAGGCCGCTGCCGCAGATGCCGGCCGGCTTGACGTTGCCGATCACATGGCACTTCACGCCATCGCCGTTTGCGCTCACTTCGCTGATTGCGCCGCTGGCTGCCCGCATGCCCATGCCGATGCGCGCGCCCTCGAAGGCCGGGCCGGCAGCCGTGGATGCAGTGAGCAGCCCGTGCTTGTTGCCGAAGACGATCTCCCCATTCGTGCCGAGGTCCACCAGCCCCATCAACTCATCGTTCTCGTGGATGCGCGTGGCGAGGATGCCGGCGAGAATGTCGCTGCCGACGAAGCCGCCGAGGCAGGGCAGGAAGCGCACAGTTGCGTTTGCCGCGAGACGCCAGCCCAGCGCCTCTGCAGAGAAAACCTTGAGGCCGTCATCGACCGGTTCGAAAGGATAGTGCGACAGCGGTTCCAGATCGACGCCACAGAACAGATGGTGCATTACCGTGTTGCCGACGATCGTCACGTCGATGATGCGCGTCGCGTCGATCTGCGCCGCGAACACCAGGTCGCGGATGAGTTTGCTGATCTGGTCTCGGATGATCTTTTGCAACTGCGCCTGCCCGCCCTCGTGCACCGCAAAGGTCACGCGACTCATCACGTCTGCACCGAAGCGCGCCTGTGGGTTGAGCGCAGTGCGCACCGCCAGCACGTGACTCGTTTGCAGGTCGAGCAGTTGTGCCACCAGTGTCGTTGTGCCGAGGTCGACTGCCACCCCCAGTCCCTCGCGCGGCGTGAAGTTGAAGGTCGCTTCGTCGGCCAGAATCGCCGCATCCCACTGCCGCAGCTCGATGACGAGATCGCCTTGCAATTCGCACTGGCATGCCAGGCGCCAGCCCTGATCCAACTCTGCTTCGCTCAGATGGTTGCACTGCGCCTGGTTGATGCCGGCCTCGCCGCTCAACACGCGCACCTTGCAGCCGCGGCAGCGCCCCTTGCCGCCGCACGGAAATTCAACACCCTGCTCGAACAGCAGGTCGCGCAGTGGCGTGCCGGCCTCGGCGCGCACTTCGGCATTGGTCGGCTTCAGCGTAATGGTTGGCATGCGTTTGTTTCCACCCTTGCCAGAGTCGATGCGCCCTGGTCACAGTTGCTCAGCGTGCTTTTGACTCGCGCTTCGCGCTTCCTGGGTCGGGCCCTAATCCGCCTTCTCGCTCTTGATGATGCGAGCCGGATCGTTGTAGTCGACGACGATGCGATAGCCGGGCTGCACGACCAGAAACTCCTCTTCGTCCCAGTCGCCACTCACCAGTTTTTCGATCAGACGCATGTCGCCGCGCACTTTCTTGAACTGCCAGCCTTTCTCATCGGCGGTCTTCTTCGCGCTTTGCTCGAAGCGGTCGTCTGGTTCGACGCCCATCTCGATGAAGGTGATCTGGCCGTAGTTCTTGTAGCCGTAGAGCTGGTCGTAGAGGTATTGCGCGTTGTCCTCGCCATATTTCTCGACCAGTTCATCGTAGCTTTTGTCGAGGCCGGCCATGCGCTGGATCGATAGCTGCGATAGTTCGCTGTTGGCCTCGCTGCGCTCGATCCACCCGCTGGTTTTGAAATACACGCCCGGGTGGCTATTGAAATAATCGAGGTAGCGCTCCTTGCTGCCGAGAAACATGGTGATGCAGTCATGGCCGCGCGGCATCACCAATGGGATGACGCGCGCGGTAAGGCCGGCCAGTCCGTTGTTGCACAAGCCATAGCCGATGATGATTGCGTCGTAGAGCGACGTGTCCACCTTGTCCACCGCTGCCTGCATCCGCGCCGACATGCCGACTTGCCCGATGTCGTGCAAGCCCTTCGGCAGGAATTCCACATCGACCTGATTCGTCGAGCGCGCGATGGTGGCGCACATCTCGCGGTAGAACACCTCGCAGCTGATCAGCTTTAATCTCATGGCATTTTGAGAGTGGCGAAGAGGGAAGTCTGGGGACTTCCCGCGCCTCCCTTGCGAATTTCACACGGCATCCCACGCGTAATGCGTCGCCTTCACTGCATCGGGGTCAATCTGGCCGGTCGGCTTGATGTTTGGCAGGTTGTGGCCCCACACGCGCTTGATCTCATCCAGATAGAAGATGTAATTCGCCAGCGGCACGTTCGGCGGCACGCGATGGTCGGGCATGGGGATGTAACCGCCCTCCTCGACCAGCGGCGCGAGTCGCTCGATCATGCGCTGGATGTCGTCGAGGGAGCCGGCCAGCACGTGCTTGTCCACGCCGCCCATCAGCCGCATGTCCTTGCCAAACCTGCGCCGAAATTCCACCGGATCCGCGCCCCACGTGCCGACTTCGATCGGGAACATGGTGTTGACGCCGGCCTCCAGCCACAGTGGCGCGAGCGCGTCGATCTTGCCGTCGCAGTCGATGAACACGATGTCCACGCCGTATTTGTGCAGCGTGTCGGTGATGCGACGGTAGTGCGGCACCAGCACCTCCTTGAATATTTTCGGCGACATGAGCGGGCCGGCGTTGTAGCACATGTCTTCCCACATGCTGGCTGCCTCGGGTTTCACGCCGGCGCTGCACGTCTTCTCGATCACCGCAATCGCCACATCGGCCAGCGTCTCGACGATCTCCTCGAACAATGCGCGGTCGTCGTAGATCACCTCCGACACGCGCTCCAGCCCGAACCAGTTGCGCATCACGCCATACAGTGAGCCAGCGCCGATGAACAGCGGATACTCGCGGTCTGGACGCGTCCACTCCTTCACCAACATCTCCCACGCTACGTCGCTGGGGAAGCGCAAGGGGTCGTCTGGGCGCAGGCGCGGCTTGAAGTGCCGCTCCCATGAGTCGCGGTCATGCAGCGCGTGAGCGAGGTGGCGCGGAATGGCGCCCAGAAATTTGGCGCGCTCGACGATCACGCCATCACCCTGTTGGACAACCTCAGTTTCTCCCCTGTCTTCGAGCCGCACCTCAGGGAAGCCCGGCCACAAGCTGGTGACGCCGCCGCAATGGAACCATTGCGGATCCATGCCGAAGAACAAGTCGCTGTCTGCGCCGGCGGGATAGCCTTGATCCTGCCAGATCACCAGCGTTTCATCCCAGAAACCGAAATCCATGATCGGACTGCGGTCACGCGGTCGGTAGTGCATCACGGCATCAAATCGTTCTCGCGCATTCATGGTTGTTGCCTGGACAGGATTAGCAGGACTCAACAGGATTTTTCCAATCTGATCTGGTCAATCCG
>CAZPVX010000005.1:72287-123218 GCA_964590135.1 uncultured Anaerolineae bacterium
CGGTTCATCTTGTTAATTCTGACTGAAAAGAATCTTCTTGAGAGATTGGATGAAGGCGGGTGAGGAGCCGCAGCAGCCGCCGATGAACGTTGCGCCGGCGCTCACCACCGCTGGCGCAAATGATGCAAACTGCTCAGCGCTGGTGCGATACACCGCTCTGCCTTCGACCAGTTCGGGCAGGCCGGCGTTCGCCTTGATCCACACCGGCAGCGACGTCGCCTGGCGTAGCCGAGCGGCAATCTGCACATAGCCTTCGATGCCCTGCCCGCAATTTGCGCCGATCACATCTGCGCCGGCGGCCTCCAATCGCTCGACTGCCTGCTCTGGCGTCACGCCCATCATCGTGCGGCCTTTGTCCTTGCCGCTGTCATAGGTCATGCTGACCACGACCGGCAGGCCAGTGGCTTTCGCCGCCTCCAGCGCGATGCACGCCTCATCGAGGTCACTCATGGTCTCGATCACGATGGCGTCTGCGCCGCCGGCGGCCAGCGCCTGCGCCTGCTCGGCAAAGGTGTCGCGCAACGCATCCTCAGTCACTTCGTCAGAGATCAACATCTTGCCGCTGGGGCCGATGGAGGCAAAGACGAGCGCAGGCGTGCCTTCGGTCGCACGTTTGCTCAGCGCCGCGCCGGCGCGATTGATCTCGGCAGCTCGCGTGTCAAGGCCGTGACGCGCCAGCACGAAGCGGTTTGCGCCAAAGGTGTTGGTGAGGATGATGCAGCTGCCGGCATTCACGTAGGCGCGGGCGACATCTTCGACCTTCGCCGGCTGGGTCAGGTTCCACGCGTCAGGACAGGCGCCGATGGGCAGGCCGCGCGCCTGCAATTGCGTGCCCCACGCGCCGTCGATTAGCACCGGCGCTTCGCCGGCCAACCGCTCAATCAAAGGGTGATGCATCATGCGCCAACCAGCTTGCGTGCCATCTGCACCGCGCCGCTTGCGTTGTCGCTGAAGCCATCTGCGCCGATCTCATCAGCGAAGCGCTGCGTGACTGGCGCGCCACCGATGATCACCTTGACCTGATCGCGGACGCCGGCTTCGCTCAGCGCATCGATGGTGCCTTTCATGTTGCTCATCGTGGTGGTGAGCAGCGCCGAGAGCGCCACAACCTGCGCGCCGCGCTCCTTCACCGCGCTGATGAACTTCTCCGGCGTCACATCCACGCCGAGGTCGATCACCTCAAAGCCGCCGCCTTCCAGCATGGCCGCCACGAGATTCTTGCCAATGTCATGCAGGTCGCCCTTCACGGTGCCAATGGCAACCTTGCCAACCGGCTCAGCGCCCTTGGCTGCCAGCAATGGCTTGAGCAATTCGAGCGCAGATTTCATCGCGCGGGCGGCGATGAGCAGTTCGGGGACAAAATAGTCGTTGCGTTCGAATCGTTTGCCCACTTCGTCCATTGCCGGGATCATCGTGTCGTCCAAGAGCGTCTGGGGGTCCATGCCTTCGTCAAGGGCTTGCTGCGTTGCAGCCCGGGCAGTCTTGGCATTGCCGTTGACGATGGCGTCGTACAAGGTTTGAATATCCATTTTGCGGTGCCTCTGGCGTAAAAACCTAGTAGAAATGTGTTGTGGCTCAACCGGCTTTACGGCGAGTTGTCAACTGGACAAACGGATAGTTCGTCAAGTGTATTCCACTTGATGAACTCTGGACGTTTTAGAGGGCTGTTGCTTCAACAAATTCCTGTGAATTGCATGAAGGTTTCATGCATGCAGTTCACGCCGCACCGCCGGCGCCACCACCGTGCCAAGCAACTCCACTGCCCGCAACATGGCTGCATGCGGCACTGTGCCAACGCCGAGTTGCAGCAGCATGCGCTGATGCTTGAACAGACTGTGCTGGAAGAGAATCTTCTCGATCACCTCATCCGGCGTGCCGACGAAATCCGAGCCGCGCAACCCGCGCGATGCCTCAAACTGCTGGCGGGTGATGGGCGACCAGCCGCGCTCGCGACCGATGCGATTCATCATCAGCGAGAAACCGGGGAAGTAGATGTCGGCGGCCTGTTTCGAGTCGTCGGCCAGGAAGCCATGCGCATTGATGCTGACCGGCAGCTGTGCAATGTCGTGGCCGGCCTCCATGGCTGTCTCGCGATATAGCTCGACATATGGTTTGAATCGCTCCGGCATCCCGCCGATGATGGCGAGCGCCATCGGCAGGCCGAGCGTGGCTGCGCGCACCACGGATTGCGGTGTGCCGCCCACCGCGATCCACACCGGCAGCCGGCGCTCCGGGCGCGGATACACGCCCAGGTCGTCAATGGCGGCGCGGTGTTTGCCCTGCCATGTCACGCGCTCGCTGTCGCGCAGTTTCAGCAGCAGGTCGAGCTTCTCCGCGAACAGTTCATCGTAATCGTGCAGATCAAAGCCGAACAGCGGAAACGACTCAATAAATGAGCCGCGGCCTGCCATGATCTCGGCGCGGCCATCTGATAGCAGATCCAGGGTGGCATATTGCTGGAACACGCGCACTGGGTCATCCGAACTAAGCACGGTGACGGCGCTGCTGAGCTTGATGCGCTGGGTGCGGGCGGCGGCGTGGGCAAGGATGATCGCCGGCGCGCTCGACGCGAAGTCGGGCCGATGATGCTCTCCCACGCCAAACACATCCAGCCCGACCTGATCAGCCAGCGCGATGGTTTCGACCAGATTGTGTAGTCGCTCGCGCGGGCTGATCTTCTGGCCGGCCGCATTCGGTGTCAACTCGGCAAAGGAGTAGATGCCAAGTTCGAACATCACTCCTCACTGGCGAGTGGGAAGCCGACGTTGAAGCCGGCGTCGACGTAGTGAATCTCGCCTGTCACGCCGGCCGCCAGGTCGCTGCACAGATATGCCGCCGAATTGCCAACATCCTCAATGGTGATGTTGCGGTGCAGCAGACTGACCTTGCTGAACTCGTTGATGAGCGCGCGCGAGCCACTGATGCCGGCGACCGCCAGGGTGCGAATCGGGCCGGCGCTGATGGCGTTCACGCGGATGTGCTTCTCCTCGGCGCCGAAGTCTGCTGCCAGGTAGCGCACGCTCGCTTCCAACGCGGCCTTCGCCACGCCCATCGTGTTGTAGTGCGGCACCGCGCGCTGGCTGCCGATGTAGGTCAGCGTCAGCATCGAGCCGTTTGGCTTCATGATCGGCGCGGCGGCGCGCGCCAGCGCAGTGAACGAGAACACGCTGATGTCCATCGCCATGCGGAAGCCCTCGCGGGAGACGTTGTAGAAAGCGCCGGCGAGGTCGTCGCGGTTGGCGAAGGCGATCGAATGCACGAGGATGTCGATTTCGCCGAAGCGCGCTTTCGCTTTCTCCATCACCGCGGCGATGTCCTCGTCCTTGCCCACGTCGCACGGCTCCACCCAGTCGCTGCCGAGTGATTCGGCCAGCGGGCGAACGCGCCGCTCCAGTTTCTCGCCGGCGTAGCTGAAGCCGAGCGTCGCACCTTCGCGATGAAATGCCTGCGAGATGCCCCAGGCGATGCTGTGGTCGTTGGCCACGCCAAAAATCAACGCTGTTTTGCCGGTGAGTAAGCCCATGGTGTGTTTCCTCTGTGAGATCAGGTTTGGCCGGTGAGTATAGCGCCGGCGAACTGAGCAGGTTTTAGCCTGTCAAATGAGCAATGGCGGGGACATCATTGCCCTGTCACTAGGCACGCTCTGTCGTCCAGGCGATAGAAACTGGCGCTGATGCGCATAGGATGAAAGCACACACAGGAGGATTTCCATGAAGCTAGATCGATTGACCACAACGATGTTCGTCGCCGCCATGCTGTTATTGGCAGCCTGTCAGGCCGCGCCGGCGGCAATGCCGGCTCAGGTCGTTACACTCAAAGGTGCGGATTTCTCGTTTGAAGGGCCGGCAGAGGTGCAGAGCGGCTGGGTGACTGTGAACTTTTCCAATGTTGGCAAAGAAGCGCACCATGCCCAGTTTGCTAGGCTCAACGATGGCGTGACGCCGCAGCAGATTCAAGATGCGCTGAAGCAGAGCGAGCAGGCAGCGCTGGCGCTTGTCTCGCTGGTGGGCGGACCAAGTGTGATCGATCCGAACGGCAATGGCAGCGTGACGATGAATCTCGCGCCAGGCCAGTACATGCTGCTGTGCTTCTTGCCCAGCGCCGACGGCGTGCCGCATCTGGCGAAGGGTATGGTTGCGCTGTTGACGGTGAAGGGCGCTGGCGCATCCACCGCCGCAGAGCCGAAGGCTGACGTGACGGTGAATATGGCTGATTTTCACTACACCATGCCGGCGGAGGTGAAGGCCGGCAAGCAGGTGTGGAAGGTTGTCAATGACGGTCCGCAACCGCACGAGATCGTTGTGTTGAAGCTGGAGGATGGCAAGACGCCTGATGACGTGTTTGCATTCTTCGCCAAGCCGGAGGGTAAGCCACCGTTTACTTCCATCGGCGGGATGCAGGGCATCAGCAAGGGCGCAGCGCCGGCGTTCATCAACTTCGACCTGCAACCCGGAACCTACGTCGCGCTGTGCAACATCCCAGACGCGACAACCGGCAAGGCACACGCCGAACTGGGCATGGTGATGCCTTTCACGGTCAAATAAGCGCACAGCGGCGCAATTGAGGTTGGCAGACCTGCAGCAAAGTCACGCCTGCCAACCTTCTCTTTGCTCTTCAGCGCTTTTCAGCGTGATTTCAGGAAAATAATGCAAAATGGAGTCTGAAAAACAAGGTGGAAAACTGGACCACGTGCGACTATTGTGATAGTCCGCCGTAATAAGAAGCAACAGCGAACCGTTCACAGGAGGGGAACAGTCATGTTGAATTCGCCAGCCCAAACCGACATTCGGCGCTTTACGATGGAACACGCTGCCATCGCAGAAGAGAAGCTGCCGATCAGCGAAGATGCGCACAACACCCTTTCAGGCATCGTGATTGGCTTCGCCGGCGCAGTGCTCGTTGCCGGTGCCATTCTCATGCTGCGCCTGCTGGGTGTGGTGTGACGGCGTGAATCTACCCAGGAACCCCCTGCAAACGCAGGGGTTTTTTTTCGCATCCTGCGATTTCAAGCGCGAAGTGAGCAACCGTTGGTCTGTGAGATGAGCAGCGCCATCAAGATGATGCTGTCACATGCGAGGCGCTATCCCTGTATCACTTTGCCTGCGACAAAACGGCGCAAGGCTGCGAGGTGGCGTGTGAATCTTGAACAAACCGTGGCCGCCTATGGTCTGCCGGCGATTTTCATCGTCATGCTGCTCAAGGAGCTTGGCATTCCAGTGCCTATTCCGGGGGATCTCATCATGCTTGGCGCGGCGGCGCAGGCTGCGCGCGGTCAGTTCGAACCCACCTCGGCGTTTGCCGTGATATTTGTGCCGATGCTGATCGGAGGCATGGCGCAATACGCCATTGCGCGCGGGCCGGGGCGGGCGTTCATCTATCGCGCCGGCAGATATATTGGCTTGACGCAGGAGCGGCTGGACAAGATGATGACGCGCGTGCGGCGCGGCGGCAGCGCAGCGGTGGCGATCGGGTTGACCACGCCGGGTGTGCGCATTGCCACCACGCCGGCGTCTGGCCTGGCTGACCTTGCGCCGCGCCGATATGCACTCGGACTGGTGGTGGGCAGCGCGCTATTCCTCGGCTGGCACTTTGTGCTGGGTTATGCCGGCGGCACGGCCATTGAATCACTGCACATTCCGTTGCCGGCAGCCGCTGGCATCGTGATAGCAGTGATTGCGTTTGGGTTGATTGCTGCGCTGGCGCGCTATTTCCGCGTCAAACGTATTCGGCCTTCCGCCGGTGAGAGTTACGCCGTGTGGGCGGATGCGGCTTGTCCGGTGTGCGCGGCGGTCACGCTGGTGCAGGCCATGCGCGAGGTTCCCGTGCAGCATCCACATGCGTCGCGCTAACGTATTGCGGCGATGTGCGCCGGCGTGGTGCCGCAGCAGCCGCCGATGAGGCCGGCGCCAAGTGCGCGCCAATCCCTTGCCGCTTCAGCATAGGCCGCCGGCGACACAGCATCCGTCAACGTCCAGCCCACCGTCTCATCCACATGGCCGACATTGCCATACGCGCCGATTTCGCAACGGCCAGCCACGGCGGACTTGAGCGTTGTCAACGCCGAAGCGATTTGCGCGACCGGGATGCAATTTACCAAGACTATTTGCGGGGCAAAAGGCATGACTGCATTCACCGCATCGCGCAGCGTTTCGCCGCTGAGCAAGCGGTTATCTGCGCCGAGCGTGAAGCTGACCCATAGCGGCTTGCCAGTCGCGTGCGCGGCGCGAGAGGCTGCAACCGCCTCACGGATCGTGTTCATGGTTTCGACCAGGATGAGGTCGACGCCGGCGTCTGCAAGGTTGCACGCCAGTGCGGCATGTTCAGCGCTCAGTTCGGTCTCGCTTGGAACCAGTTCGGGCGAGTAGCAGTCTTCGACCGGAGCCATGCTGCCGGCCACGGTGAAGGGGTGCGAATCTCGGATTGTCTCGCTCTCTCGCCCTCTCGCCTTCGTCGTCGCATTGCGCGCCAGATCAACTGCCCTGAACGTCAACTCACGGGCGCGGTGAGCGATGCCGGCCTTTGCCAGCGCGCGCAGGTTGGTGCGGAAGGTGTTCGTGGTGATGACATGCGCGCCGGCGGCAAGATAATCGAGGTGGATTTGCTCAACTACCTCAGGCGCCGCATCCAGCGCGATGGCAGACCATAATGGCAGCGTGGTGTCCACGCCGCGACGTGTCAACTCCGTCCCCATCGCGCCATCCAGAATGATCGTCATGCGTCGATTGTAATGAGCAAATTTCTCGCTGATGAGCAGTGAGTGAACTGGCAAGTGAGCAGTGAAAGGCGCAATATGGCCGGCATGGCGACAAACAGCTACCACTTCATCACCCATTGGCGCGTGAAAAGCACGCTGCAGGAAGTAAATGCGATCCTGAGTGATGCAATCGATCTGCCGCGCTGGTGGCCGGCGGTATATCTCGACGTGAAAGTACTGGAACCTGGAGGAGCCTCTGGCCTGGGGCGCGTGGTCAGCCTGTTCACCAAGGGCTGGCTGCCTTACACGCTGCGCTGGCAATTCAAAGTGACTGAAGTCAACGGCTTGAATGGCTTTCGGCTGGAAGCGGTGGGAGACCTCGTCGGTCGCGGCATCTGGACATTCGAGCAGGATGGAGATTTCGTAAACATCACCTATGACTGGAAGATCGATGCCGAGAAAGGACTGCTCAAGACATTCTCGTTCATCATGAAGCCGATCTTTTCGATGAATCACGTATGGGCCATGCGCAAGGGCGAGGAGAGCTTGCAACTGGAATTGCAACGCCGGCATGCGCTTACGCCCGAAGATCGCGCGAAAGTGCCGGCGCCGCCGCAAGCTACATTCAAGTGGAGCATACGCAGTGGCAGCCACGCGCAAGGCGAGATGCTGTTCGAGTGACGCATTCACCGCGCGAGCACATTTTGGTTTTTGAGTTGCGCACTATTGCGCAGAGAATACTGGTCATGCTGGCGAAAACTGCAACCGAAACAAGCGCGAAGATCAGCCCGATGCGACATTTTGACCCGGTGAGGGTGGCGCACTACGAAACGCAGTGCTGGGTGGTGTATTACCAGAAGGACTGGCCGGCGCTCTTGCGCAATTTGCTTGGCTTGATCCAGTCTGCCTTTGGATTGACATTGCCGCAGGCTGCGCGCGCGGCAGTGTTTGCCACCCAGGCGCAGGCCGCCTTTGCCCCATTCCCCGACAATGACGTGCAGAAGGCCATCGATCATCAGCGCAAGTTTTACGAATTGCTCCTGCGCGTTCATGCCAAATATGGCGAATCCTTCGATCCAGCTGCTGTGGCAAAACTCGATGTGGAATGGTGGGTGATCCATCGCCGGCTGTTTGGGCAGGCAGAGAACGCGCCGCTGATCGCAGCCGTCGCTGAACTGTATGCTGCCACCTATCACGTGCCGGCGGCGAGCGTGATGGAGGCCGCGCAATTGCGCGCTGAGGCGATGCTGTATTCTGATCGCTGGGTGCAGGAAAGTCGCGACCCGCGCCACCCGCTGGTGCCGCAGATCGAAGCGACGTTGTCACGGTCGTATCAGATGCTGAGGTTGGTCGTTGGCAAGTGATGCATGAAGCGCGCTGCGCATCAGCTGCATAAGCTGGCGCATTACGCTCCATAGGCCGAGCTGCACTGGAGAGGCAGGATGATGACTTTGCGAATTGAGCGGCAGGTGACGATCGCAGCGCCGGCGGAGCGCATCTTCGACTTGATCATTGACCCGCATCAGATCAGCCGCGTAAACCCCGATATTACAGTGCTGTCATACACGCCTTCGCCAGTGGGTGGTTACGACATCCAGTGGGAGTATCGCTTCGGCATGATGACGCTTGCCGGCGAGAGCAAAGTCGCACTCTATGAAAGACCGCATCGTGTTGTGATCGACACGCTCGGCGGGGTGCCATCGCACTGGGATTGGTCGTTGCAGATGCAAGACGCAGAATCACATCTGATGCTCACGCTCGACTACAGCGTGCCGCCGGCGCTCGCCTTCATGGGCAGGCTGCTGGAAAAGCAGAATGAAAAATCTGTCGATGCGCAGATGGCGAACCTCAAGCGCCTGACCGAGGCCGCTTAGGGCAAGCGGCCACTCCCTCTCCAGCACGATAAAATTGCATCCTCCGTGATGAACGACCTGCATGACGTGGCCGTGATCGGCGCCGGCCCGGGCGGCAGCGCCACTGCGCATTATCTTGCACAGCGCGGCCTGAAGGTGCTGCTGCTCGACAAGGCGCAATTTCCGCGGGATAAAACGTGTGGCGATGGCCTCACGCCGCGCGCAGTCGGCGTGCTGCAAGACATGGGGCTGGCTGATGATCTCAAACGGGCCGGCCACATCATCAAGCGCTTCGAAGTGTTTGCGCCGAATGGCAACAATGTACGCGATGCGATCACGGTGCGCGCCGGCCTGCCTGACTATGCGCTGGTTGTGCCGCGCCTCACGCTCGACGAGCGTATCCGCGACCGCGCGGTGCAAAGCGGCGCAGATTTCATGCATGCGCAGGCGGTTGGGTTTCAGCGCGTAAATTCGCAGGTCGTGCTCACCATCGAGCGCGCCGGCAAGGCTGAAACAGTGCGAGCGCGCGTCGCAGTGATTGCTACCGGCGCCAATACGCGCCTGCTCTTGCAAGCCGGCATTCTGCGGCAGCAACCTAGGGTGATGGTTGCCTCGCGCGCCTACTTCGAAAATGTAGCCGGCTTGAGCGACATCTGGACGCTGCGCTTCGACGACGTGCCGATGCCTGGCTATGGCTGGATCTTCCCCGCCGGCGATGGCTTGGCGAACATCGGGGTCGGCTATTTCAAGGAAGGTCGTGATGCTTCCGCTGCAAACCCCTTCAAGCAATTCATCGCGTCAAAGGCTGTGCGGATGATGCTGGCAAACGCGAAGCAGGCGGGGCCGCTGAAGGGCTATCCGCTGCGCGATGATTTTCTCACCTCGCCGACCTTTGGCGATGGGGCGCTACTGGTGGGCGAGGCTGCCGGCCTGGTCAACCCGCTCACAGGCGAAGGCATCGACTATGCGCTGGAATCGGGGCGCATCGCAGCGCAGTGCGTCGCCGGCATGTTCGAGGCCGGCGATTTTTCACATGCGCAATTCACGGCCTACGATGCATCGCTGCGCGCGCACTTCCAGGCGCTGTTTGAGTTCTGTTTCAAGGTGCGCGCGCTTTGCCTGAAACCGTTCGTGTTGAATACACTGGTGGCTGTGGCGAATCGGCGGGCTGATCTGCGCCAGCGATTGGTCAGCGTGGTGCTGGGCGGCGCGCCGGTTCAGGGCAAGCTCACGTTGGGCCGCGTGATGAAGGCGCTGGTGAGGAAGCATTAAGCATCAAGAGCCAGGCACCGAGATTGAGCACTTTCCGCCAGGCTTTTGAGTTTTGCCATCCTTCGCCGCGGCCAAAGGGGAAACCGACATGGCCGAGAGTGCAATCGACGTTGCGCGTGCATTTCTTGCGCGCATCATCCCTTCGCAACGCCCGTTCGACATTTGCCTGTGGGATGGCACGCGGATGCCCGCCGAACAGCCCGCGCGCATCACGCTGCGCATCGACACACCTGGCGCTGTGAAGCGCATGTTCACGCCGCCGGTCGAATTCAACCTGGCTGAGGCCTACATTCGTGGTGATTTCGAGGTGGAAGGCAGCTTGATCGACATCTTTCAATCGGCCAGGGCAGTGATGGATGCACCGCGATTGCTGCGGGAGATGCCAAAACTGTTGCCGTTATATGCGCGACTTCCCACGGACTCGCCGGCGCGCCGGATTGAGCGCGGGCCGGCGGCGCTGAGCGGCGGGCAGCATTCCAAGGAGCGCGACAAGGCAGCTTTGCAGTATCACTACGATGTCGGCAATGACTTCTATGCGCTGTGGCTGGGCCGGCAGATGGTTTACACCTGCGCCTATTTCAAGACCGGCCATGAAGACATCAGCACCGCGCAGGAACAAAAGCTGGATCACATTTGCCGCAAACTGCGCCTGCAAGCTGGCGAGACGCTGCTCGATATCGGATGCGGGTGGGGCGGGTTGGTCATCCATGCTGCGCAGCGGTTTGGCGCGCGTGCTGTCGGCGTGACACTGGCGAAGAAACAATACGAGTTTGCCAGCCGGCGCATTCGGGAGATGGGTTTGCAGGATCGCGCTGAAGTGCGCTTGATGGACTACCGCGATCTTGGCGACGAATCGTTCGACAAATTGGTGAGCATTGGCATGTTCGAGGCTGTCGGCAGGAGCCACATGCCGGAATACTTCGCGCATGCGCATCGCCTGCTCAAGCCGCATGGCGTCTTCCTCAACCACGGCATTTCTTCGTATCGCATGGAGCATGAGCGCTACACCGGCCTGCGCAAATGGCTCGATGATGTGCTGATCGGCGCTGGCAAGTTTGGCGACAAATACATCTTCCCTGATGGCGAGTTGGTGCCGCTGAACGACATCAACCGCTTTGCAGAGCAGGCCGGCTTCGAGGTGCGTGACGTGGAAAATCTGCGCGAGCATTATGCGCTGACGCTGCGGCGCTGGGTCGCCGGCCTGGAGGCGAAGCGCGAACAGGCCATCGCCGTGAGCAATGAGACGATCTACCGCACCTGGCGGTTATACATGTCGTCATCGGCGTATGGCTTCGACAGCGCTGCGCACAACGTCAACCAGACCCTGCTGTGCAAGCTCGATGCGCAAGGGCGCAGTTGCCTGCCGCTCACCCGCGACGACTGGTGCGCGTAAGCGCAGCGCCAGTTCAGTGAGCAATTTTTGGGCAGGGCATGGCTTGGCGATTGGGCAGTGGGAGCCGCTATTGTGCCGGTCATGCACAAGCACTTGACGGCACAATCGCTCCCATGTGAAGTCACAGACGATGCGTTGATCACGCGCATTGTTGCGCGTGATGGCGAGGCTTTTTCACTTTTGTTCGATCGCTATGCCGGCAAAGCGCTCGGACTTGCGATGCGTATTCTTGGAGACCGGGCGCTGGCCGAAGATGCGATTCAGGAAGCATTCTGGCGCGTATGGCAGCGCGCCGGCAGCTATGATCCTCTGCGCGCAACGTTTTCCACATGGCTGATGGGCATCATCCATCACTCCGCGATCGATGCCCTGCGCCGGCAGCGCTGCCGCATCACTTCGGTGGAAATTGAAACGGCTGATCATGAATTGTGGCTGGGAGCAGATGAGCGGGCAGACGTGGCTGAACATGCATGGTGGCTCATGGCCGGCGAGCAGGTGCGCAAGGCGTTGGCGCAGTTGCCGGCGGCGCAGCGGGCAGTGATCACGCTGGCGTTTTTTGCCGGCTACTCACGCCAGGAAATCGCTGCGCGATTGAATGAGCCTCTTGGCACGGTCCATACCCGGGCGCGTCTCGGCATGTGCAAGTTGAAGGACCTGCTTGCGCCGCTGGCTTGATGTCTTCCACAAGCGCAAAATGCGCGCCTCGACCTTCATGTTTCTCGGGTCGATCGTTGCCCGCGATGCTCCTGAAAAAGAACATCGATTGAGCAGCATTTGAGATGGGAATTGGATAACCGGCGGTGCGAAAACGATGTCATGCAAGCTACTGCACTTCGTCTCCTTTCACTGCCAGCGATTGGCTCTGCGCTTCTCTTCGGCCTGATTGTGGCGGGTCGCATTTTGCCGGCCGCAAACGAATCACCGGCGCCGATACCTGCTGCGCTGGCGCAACCCGCCACGCTGGAAAGTGAGATGGCGCGCTTGCAAGCGCGCTTGAAGGCCAACCCCGATGACACAAACAGCTATGCGCTGCTTGGCACGCTCATGCTGCAAAAAGCGCGTGAGAGCGCCGATGTGACTTGGTATGCGCAGGCTGAGGCGGCGTTCGATGAAGTGCTCAAGCGCGATGCGCAACAACAGGATGCGCTGATTGGCATGGGCTTGCTTGCCTTGTCGCGGCATGAATTTTCGCAGGCTGTGCAGTGGGGCGAACGAGCCATCGCGGTGAACCCTTATCGCGCGCAAGCGTATGGCGTGCTGGGTGATGCGCAAGTTGAGTTGGGCGAATACGATGCTGCAGTCAAGACGATTCAAAAGATGGTCGATATGCGGCCAGACATCGCAAGTTACAGCCGTGTGTCGTATCTGCGTGAGTTGCACGGCGACGTCGCCGGCGCCATCGACGCGATGCGCAGAGCGGTGAACGCCGGCGCGCCTGGTGCGGAAGGCACGCTGTGGGCGCAGGTGCAGCTCGGCATGTTGTATTTCAACAAGGGTGATTTGCAGGTGGCGGAAGCCCTGTTTGTCAATGTGCTTGCGCAGCACGCCAACTATGCGCCGGCGCAGGCAGCCATCGCCAAAGTGCGCGCTGCTCAGAACCGCGTCGACGAAGCCTTGGCGCTGTATCAGACCGTGGTCAGCCGGTTGCCCTTGCCGCAATACGCCATCGAGTTGGGCGAGTTGTATGACCACATGGGCCGGCATGTGGACGCCAAGGCGCAATATGACCTCGTGCGCGCGATTCAACAGATCAACGCGAATGCGCAAATGAACACCGACCTTGAGATGGCGCTTTTTGAGGCAGATCATGGCGATTCGAGGAGGGCGGTTGCGCTGGCGCGTGAGGCGTATCGCCGGCGCCCCAGCATCCACGGCGCGGATGCGCTGGCGTGGGCGCTGTATCGGGATGGGCAGTTTGGCGAGGCGCGCGTCCTGATCAAAGAAGCGCTGCGGCTCGGAACGCAGGACGCGCTCCTGCATTATCACGCCGGCATGATCGCGCTGCAGTTCGACGTGGAAGAAGCGCGGCGGCATCTGGAAACTGCGCTTGCCATCAATCCGCATTTCTCCGTCCATCATGCGCCGATTGCACAGAAGATGCTGAGACAGATCAGCAAGTGATAACCGGCGATAGGTGATTTACAACACACCCTCCTTTTTGCGCGCTGCATATGCCAAAACTGATCATCGCCGTAATGTTGTGAATTGGCCAGATGCGCCGCCGCAATGCCTGCGTATGCAAAGAGAGCCACTCGGCTCAAGTAGTTCAGTCAACATTCACATGAGAGGAGACACATGAAACGCAACCTTAAATTCGGAAAGGCCGTCAGCGCGGGCCTGACCACCATGCTGCTGATGGGCAGCGTGTTTGTGGCGGGCGGCGGCGCGCCGGCAACTGCATCCAGCCACCGCGAAGCGCCGCTGATTTCGCGTGACCAGTATGCTGACAACACCGACACCTATGCATTTGTCAGCCCCGACAAGCCCGACACAGTGACGCTGATCGGATCTTGGATTCCGTTCGAGCATGCTGCCGGTGGTCCAAACTACTTCAGCTTCGCCGACGACGTGGGTTACTACCTCTATGTTGATAGCAACGGCGATGCCAACCCCGACTTCACCTACAAATTCACCTTTGAGACCACGGTCAAGAACCCTAACACGTTCCTCTACAACGTTGGTCCGGTAACGGCGCTGAACAGCGATTCCCAGATCGTGCAACAGACATGGACGATGTTCGAGAACGGCCAGCAGATTGCGACGGGCATCGTGCCGCCGGCGCATGTTGGGGTGAAGACCAACCCCGACTATGTGAGCCAGCTTTACATGCCGGCGATCAAGAAGGTCGCGCTGCCTGAGGGCGAGATGCAGGTGTTCGCTGGCCAGACAGATGACCCGTTCTTCGTCGATCTCGAAATCTTTGATCTGCTCACGCTGCGGCCTCAAAAAGCGCCGATCGGCTTTGGCAGCAAGGGAATCGACAGCCTCGCCGGCTTCAATGTCCACAGCATTGCCATTCAAGTGCCGGCGGCGCATTTGTTGAAGAACGCCGGTGACAACACAACCATCGGCGTGTGGTCGACGAGCACGCGCCAAAGCACACGCGTTTTGAGCCAGCAGGGCGCGGTCAACAACAGCGGTGATGAAGTGCAGGTCAGCCGGCTCGGCATGCCGCTGGTGAATGAGGTGGTGTTGCCACTGGCGCTGAAGGACGCCTTCAACAGTATTCCACCATCGACTGATTACAAGCTTTTCACGAGTGGCAGCGCTGCTGGCGAATTGCTGAAGAAAAGCGTGCTGAACCCGGAACTGCAGAATCTGTTGAATGCGTTGTATGGCGTGCCAAAGCCGGCGCAGGACCGCAGCGATCTGCTTGCGATCTTCCTCACCGGCATGGTAACCACGAAGGAGTTCACCATCCAGACGAAAAATGGCCCGGTAAAACTGCCAGCCGGCTTCAACGTCAATCAACCCAAGGGTGTGGTGCCGGCGGAGATGATTCGTCTGAACACTGCGATCAAGGGTGACCTGTGCAAGCCCAAGCCCGACTATCAGCTTGGTCTGCTGGGCGGAGATGCGTGCGGCTTCCCGAACGGCCGGCGGCTGGCGGACAACGTGACCTATATCGAGTTGCTTGCGGTGGCCGGCGCGGCCTACCCAGTGCTGACGAATGACGATTCGTTCTCATTCAACCCGGCGCTGGCGAAGGTGCTGAACACAGGCGTGAATGTGAACGATCTGCCTTTCAGCAACAGCTTCCCATATGTGCCGGCGCCGCATCGCGGCACCAACTTCCGCAGCAATGGCGGGTGGAAGTAAAGGGCAGTTGAGCGTAGTTTGTCAACAACCCCGGTTCATCGCCGGGGTTGTTTTTGCGCTACAGCGTTCGTGTTACTTCAAAGGGGGTGTGGCCGAATTGCCGCAAACTGAAGCGATTTGCATCGATCTCGATTTCTCCCCACGCATGCGCCGGCGTGCCGGCGTCATCGCAGTTTTCCACCGCCGACTGCACTGTGATGTAGGGGATGCCGTCATGCCAGTCGACATGGTTCCAGTGCAGATGACCATTGACGGCGGCGGCCACATGGCCGGCATTGCGCAGGATCGCTCGCACTTCGGCGCGGTTGTCTGCCAGGCATGTCTCTGGCGCGCCCTCGAACCACGGATTGCCGCGCAAGTCTTGATCGGCAAACGAGTGATGTGAGCACACCAGCGTGGGCAACGACGTGCCGGCGAGGTCGTCGCGCAGCCACGCAACCTGATCCGCCGGCAGCGCGATGCGACCCTCGCGGTGCAGCGTGTGCAGCACAACCACGTGCGCGCCGGCGGCGTCGAACGAGTAGAAATGCGCCGGGCGATTGAGCAATCCGAGCAGTTCACCGGCGGTCAGGCGCGCCGTGTCATGGTTGCCGAGGATGTGATGCGCCGGCACGCCGCCTTGCGCCAGCAACTGCACGCCTTTGCTGTAGTTGTCGCGGTCTCGCTCAGGCGACTCGTCTTCGATCAGGTCGCCGAATTGCAGCATGGCATCGTAGCCGCCGGCGTGCCGCACGTGCTGCGCAAATTCCGTCAGATACGGCTCGGCATATTCCGTCAGTTTGCGGCGAATGCCCTTGAAATAGCCGCTCGGACCAATGTGTGTGTCGGAGATAAATGCGAAGGTAGGCATGTTTTGTGTATCGACTCAAGTGCTTGAAGCGTTTTGAATACTAGATGCATGTCAGCGCACAAACTCAAGATCGGCCATGAACAGCGCGCCGCTGGTGTCACTCGCCGGCTGGATCTCCAGCGCTCGCACCTGCGCCAGATCGATGCCGGAAAATTGCGCCAGCGGCACGCGCACCGAGCCGAGAAACGCATGGCCGAGCCAGCGAAATGATGACACATCCAGCCGGCCCGGCGGATATGCAAATGTTGCGACATCCTTTGCCGTCAACCGCACCGTTGCACTGCGATCGCTTGCATCGACCAACTTGATGATGAGGCCGAGTGGCTTGCGTTGTGCATTGAGGAAATCACCCGGGTCAGGCACAACGCGGAAGTGCAAGGCAGTGAAACGGCTGAGATCCGCCGGCGTCTCGCCCAGCGGCATCTCCCACTTCGTGCTGATCGGGTCGTTCCATGCGAAGCGCAGTTGCGTCGGGTTGCCGGGTTGCAGTGGCCAGCGTGTGCAGGGCGCGTGGCTATCGCAGAAGTCCAGGCGCGCCGGCCCGGTGACCTGCGTGTAGCCGCCGAAGCCGTTGTAACCCAGATCGTCCTTGCTGCGCGGCAAGATGATGGGGCCGCGTTGCGCCGTGCCAACCGCGAGCGCTGTCTGCACCGGCACGTTGAACAGGAAGTCCGGCGCCGGCGCATTCACGCTCAGGCCGGCGCGCGCCGCGTTATCCATTTTGCCGCGCGCGGCATCGAAGAAATCCGGCGCGTACTGCGCGAGGAATTGCTGTTGCGCCGCCGGCGTCAGCAAATTTGCCTCGCCGCAGCCCGGCACATTCTCCAGCCTCAGCGCATCATCAACCGTCACTGCAGCGTTGAAGGCGTTGTGGCTTGCGCCTTTCACGTAGAGCGATGAGGCGAAGGCATCACGCTGGTTGCGCAGGCGCGCAGCTTCGTAATAGGCCTGGCCATTCAATTCCGGCGTTTCGCCATCGCATTCTGGCAGCACCACGCCAAGCGGCATGTCGATGTCGTTGCCGGCGGCATAGAGCGGCGCAACCAGCAGTGCGCCGAAAAGCGGCCTGCCTGCGACCGGCACACGCCGCCCCTTCCGTTCAACGCGCGCCTGTGCGCTCTGCATCGCCAGCAGCGCGCCATGCGCATGGCCGATCATGCCGATGTGGTCGAGGTCGAGCCGACCCTGTAGGTTGATGCCAAGCGGTGTGGTGGTGGTCTTGTTTGCGGTGATCAACAGTTGCAGGTGCGCATCCAGCACTTCGGGGTAGCGGCGCAGCTCGGACGCCACCGCGCCAAACGCCGGCGCATACACGGCATTGAGGTTTGGCGCGATGGCAACGTAGCCGCGCGCAGCCAATGCTTCGGCAAGAGTTGCCAGGCCGGCGTCGTAGCGCTTCTCGACGTCGGGCGCGCAAGGCCACTGCTCCACCATCACGCCGGCGTCGTTCGCTTGTGTTGGACATCCGCCATGCGCACCGTGCAAGAGAAACACGATGGGGAAGGGGCCGGCGCCATCTGGCGCGGCGATGATGCCCTCGATGCGATACGGCATTTTGCGCTGTGCATTGCGGCGCGGCAGCCAGGTCTGGTCGATGGACGCATCGCCGGCGTCGTAGCGCTGGGCAACGGGTGCCTGTGCGTGCAGGCGTAGCGATGGTGTGATCGGCGCGGCCACAAGCGCGACCAACAGTGCGACGATCAGCAGATGAAGCCGGCGCATGATTCAAGCGACTTTCAGCGCGCGGCGCACTTCGGCGATGATGGCCGTCTCTTGCGGGCTGACGCGCACGCCACCGAAGCCAAGAAAACCGCCATCCCTGCTCTCTTCGGCCACGCGCTGGCACGTATCGATAATGGCCTGTTTCACCTCGCCGGCCTGCTCCGGCGTCGCCTTGTTCGCCAGCGCTTCGGCCAGCTCATCGCAGCGGCGCATCGCAAACGGCCGAATGTCCTGCAATTTCAAGGTCGATGGGTTGGTGGTGAATTGCTCTGCCAGAGTGCGCAACTCGGCAGCGCCACTCTCATTGGCCGCTGTCTTCAGGAAAGGATTGTCGCTATTGCGGATGGTGTTGAGGAAATGCGGCGCGATGGCTGCCAATTCGTTTAGCGTAGCGCGGTTGCCGTCGGTTTTTGACAGTGCAATCGAGATGCCGCACATGATCGCTGTGCGGATGAGCAAGGTTGTATCTTCAGGCATCCATACGGGTTGTGTCATGGCATGGAGTATCGCATGCCGATGTAGACGATACAATCGCGGGCGAATGCGCCATCGTGCGTTTGGCTGTTGCGCCATCGATCTCAGGCGAAATCGGTGACGCAAACCGCTCGATGACCCGTTCAAACCAAAGAAACATGAAAGCGTTGATCTACGACACGAAGCGCTATGATCGGGAAGGATTGGATGCAGCCAACGCCGGCCGGCACCAGCTCGATTTTGTCGAAGCGCCCCTAAACGAGCAAACTGCTGCGCTGGCACACGGCTATCGGGCGGTCAGCATCTTCGTGAATGACGATGCGTCGGCGCCGGTGATGGTCAAGCTGGCGGACGCCGGCGTCAAGCTCGTCACACTGCGCAGCACCGGCTTCAACAACGTCAACCTCGACGCGGCGCGCCGGCTCGGCATCACCGTCATGCGGGTGGCGAACTACTCGCCGTGGTCGGTGGCCGAATTTACTGTCGGCCTGCTGCAGACAGTCAACCGCAAGATCCACCGCGCCTATAACCGCACCCGTGAGCACAACTTTCTGCTCGATGGCCTGCAAGGCCACGACTTGCACGGCAAGACCATCGGCGTGATCGGCACCGGCCGTATCGGCATGTTGTTTGGCAGGATCATGCGCGGCTTCGATGTGACGCTGCTTGGCTATGACGTGATGCAAAACCCTGAATGCGTTGCGCTGGGCATGACCTATCTGCCGCTCGATGACGTGCTTGCACAGAGCGATGTGATCAGCCTGCATGTGCCGCTGCTGGCCGAAACGCGCCACATCATCAACGCGAGATCGCTCGCGCAGATGAAGCGTGGCGTAGTCCTGATCAACACCAGCCGCGGCGCG
The DNA here is from genome assembly GCA_964590135.1 of uncultured Anaerolineae bacterium. GTDB lineage: Bacteria > Chloroflexota > Anaerolineae > J036 > Brachytrichaceae > JBDHWI01. The sequence goes on from CAZPVX010000005.1 coordinate 91,228, forward strand.
TTGATCGATACCGAGGCCCTGATCGATGCCTTGAAGAGCGGGCAGGTGGGCGCAGTCGGCCTGGATGTCTATGAAGAGGAAGATGGCCTGTTCTTCCGCGACCGCTCCGACCAGATCATCACCGATGATGTGTTTGCGCGGCTCACCTCGTTTCCCAACGTGCTGGTCACTGGCCACCAGGCGTTTTTCACCCATGAGGCGCTGGCGGAAATCGCCGGCACCACGATTCGCAACCTGACCGATTTTGAAAATGGTCAAATGAACGAAAATACCCTGAACCAAAAACCATGACACAAACCACACAACCACACCAGCAATCGATCGACGAAGTGGTTGCGGCCATGAAGACCGACCCGCGCGCCGGCCTGAGCGAGAGCGAAGCGCGCGCGCGGTTGGAACAGTTTGGCCGCAACGAACTGCAATCTGCACCGCCGGTGCCGGCGTGGCGCAAGTTCCTCGCTCAATTCCAAAGCCCGCTCGTCATCCTGCTGCTCATCGCCACGCTGATCTCATTCATCGTATGGCTGCTCGAACAGGATCACGGCCTGCCCTACGAAGCCATCGCCATCTTTGCCATCGTCCTGCTGAATGCCATCCTCGGCTTCATCCAGGAAGAGCGCGCCGAGAAGTCGGTGGCAGCGCTGATGGCGATGTCGGCGGCGACGGCTGCAGTCATTCGTGGCGGCCAGCTTCAACGCATCCCTGCCACCGAAGTGGTGCCAGGCGACTTGCTGCAGCTGGAGGAGGGCGACACGATCGCCGCCGATGCGCGCCTCACCGAAGTGCACAGTTTGCAGGCTGCCGAAGCCGCCTTGACCGGCGAGAGCCTGCCAGTGAGCAAAAATAGCGAGCCGGTGGCCGGCGACGCGCCACTGGGTGACCGCCGCAACATGGTGTTCAACGGCAGCGCGGTGACCTACGGACGAGGCCGCGCCATTGTCACCGGCACTGGCATGCAAACCGAAGTCGGCAAGATCGCCGGCCTGTTGCAGGAGACGAAGGAAGAACCGACGCCGCTGCAGATCGAAATCGAGAAAGTCAGCAAGGTGCTCGGCATCGCCGTCATCATCATCGCCATCATCGTTATCGGCGCGGTGCTGATCACCCAGAGTATTCACTCCGTCAGCGCGCTGGTTGAAGCATTGATCTTCGGTGTGTCGCTGGCCGTGGCTGCCGTGCCGGAGGGGCTTGCCACCATCTTGACGATTGTGCTGGCGATGGGCGTGCAGCGCATGGCGCGGCGCAACGCCATCATGCGCAAGCTATCGGCGGTCGAAACGCTTGGCTCAGCCAATGTGATCTGCACCGACAAGACCGGCACGCTGACGAAGAACGAGATGACTGTGCGCTCCGTCATCACTGCCAGCGGCCGCGCCGATTTTGGCGGCATTGGCTATGAGCCAAAAGGGGATGTTCTGCATAACGGCCAGCCGCTGGGCGGCGATGTGCGCGTGGAGGTGGTGCATCTGCTGCGCGCGGCCATGCTGGCCAACAACAGCGAACTTCAACAGCGCGAGGGCCGCTGGTCGATTCAAGGCGATCCCACTGAAGGCGCGCTGAAAGTGGCCTCGGCCAAGCTTGGATTGCAAGAAGACACGTTGGAATCGCGCTTTGAGCGCATGGCCGAAGTGCCATTTTCATCTGAGCGCAAGATGATGAGCACGGTGCATGATGACGCCGAGAAAACCGAGCGCGTAATGATCTTTGCGAAAGGTGCGCCGGATGTGTTGTTGTCGCGGTGCTCGCATGAGCGCGTGGGCGAAGATGCAGTGCCGCTCACCGAGGCGCGCCGCGCGGAGATTCTGGCATCGGTCAACCAGATGGCGAGTGAGGCGTTGCGCACATTGGGCATCGCCTATCGCACTGAGCTGCACGAGAACATTGGCCCTGAAGTCAATGAAAACATCGAGCATGATTTTGTCTTCTTCGGATTGATCGGCATGATCGACCCGCCGCGGCCGGAGGCCAAGGATGCGGTGAAGCTGGCGCATGAAGCCGGCATCCGCGTGATCATGATCACCGGCGACCACCCGCTCACTGCACAAGCCATCGCCGGCGAGCTTGGCATCATTGGGAAGGGCGGGCGTGTGGTGGCCGGCCCTGAACTCAACACCTTCGACGAAGCGAAGCTGCGGGAAGTTGTCAAGGAGGTGTCCTGCTATGCGCGCGTCAGCCCCGAGCACAAGCTGAAGATTGTGCAGGCGCTGAAGAAGAACGGCAACGTGGCGGCCATGACCGGCGACGGCGTGAACGACGCGCCGGCGCTCAAGACTGCCGACATCGGCGTCGCGATGGGCATCACCGGCACCGACGTGTCGAAGGAAGCCGCCGACATGGTTCTGACTGATGACAACTTTGCGTCCATCGTCGCGGCGGTGGAAGAGGGGCGCGGCATCTTCAGCAACATTCGCAAGTTTCTGCGCTATCTGCTGTCGTCGAACATTGGTGAAGTGCTGACGATGTTCTTTGGCGTGATGTTCGCCGGCGCCCTCGGTCTGCGCGCCGGCGAGGGCGAGCTGCTGGTGCTGCCGCTGCTGGCGACGCAGATTTTGTGGATCAACCTCGCAACCGATGCGGCGCCGGCGCTTGCGCTTGGCGTCGATCCGGCAGGGCGCTACATCATGCATCAAAAACCGCGCCTGCGCAGCCAGGGTGTGATCGACCGCGAGATGTGGATTGGCATCTTCTTCGTCGGCGCAGTGATGGCCGCCGGCACGCTGTTTGTGATGGACATGTCGCTGCCAGGCGGCTTTGTGGGAAATGCCGGCGAATTGCGACACGCCCGCACGATGGCCTTCACCACGCTCGTGATGTATCAACTGTTCAACGTGTTCAACGCGCGATCGGATGAGCGCAGTGCCTTCTCGGAGATGTTCACCAACAAGTGGCTTTGGTTCGCCGTCGCGCTTTCGCTGTTGATGCAGATCGCAGTGGTGCATGTGCCATTCCTGCAAACCGCGTTCAGCACCACTTCGCTCTCGCTTGAGAACTGGCTGACCTGTGCGGCAATCGCAAGTTCGGTGATCTTTGCGCGTGAGATATTCAAGCTCTTCCTGCGCGCCATTCGCAAGTCAAACACGCAGGTCGCGGTGGGATAATCGCATCGAAGCAAGCAACAAAAGCGTTTTGGCAGAATGGGTGGATGTCGAGGGTCGACGAAGTGGAGTCGATCAAGCGGTTCATCCTGCCGAAGAAGCGTTTTGGAAAAAGAAGTCAAGGAGAAATAACAATGTCGAAAGTCATCATCACGCGCGGCAAATATAACGGCATCAATGCCTGCGCCGACGAGCGCGGTGTGATCGCCGCCGCTGCGATGGATCAGCGCGGTTCGCTGCAAAAGTCGATCGCCAAGGCGCGCGGCGCAAATGGCGCATGCAGCGATGCGGAACTCACGCAGTTCAAGACGGCAGTGACGCAGGTGCTGACGAAGCACTCCAGCGCCATTTTGATGGACCCGGAATATGGCCTGCCGGCGCTGGATCACAAGGCGCCGAACGCCGGCGTGCTATTGGCATATGAGAAGACCGGTTACGATGCCACGGTGAAGGGCCGGCTGCCTGATTTGCTCAGCCTGTGGAGTGTGAAGCGGCTGAAGGATGCCGGCGCAAATGCAATCAAGCTGCTGCTGTATTACAACCCTTGGGACGACGCCGGCATCAACGAGGTGAAGCATGCCTTCATGGAGCGCTGCGGCGCGGAGTGCGCAGCCAACGATATGCCGCTCTTCCTTGAGCCGATCTACTATGAGGACGGTCTCGACGATGCGGCGCTGGCGAAGAAGAAGCCCGAAGCCGTGACGCGCTACATGGAAGAATTCAGCAAGCCGCGCTATGGCGTGGACATTTTGAAGGTTGAAGTGCCGTTCAACATCAAGTTTGTCGAAGGCTCGCGCGCATTTTCTGGCACTGCCGCGTACAACAAGGCTGATGCACTGCGCTTGTTTGCCGAGGCGGCCAGTGTGGCGAAGAAGCCGTTCATCTATCTCAGCGCCGGCGTCACCGATGCAGTGTTCATCGAATCGCTGGAGTGGGCAGCAGAGGCTGGCGCAAACTTTGCCGGCGTGCTGTGCGGACGCGCCACCTGGCAAGACGGCATTCCTGTCTTTGCACAACAAGGCTACGATGCGCTTATGGCGTGGTTGGAAGACAAGGGCGTGAAGAACATCACTGCGCTGAATGAGACGCTGGCGAAGGGCGCGCAACCGTGGTGGAATGCCTACGGCGGCAAAGAGAACATCGACGTTGTGGGCTGATGGCGCACTAAGCACCCTGAATGCAGTGGATGACTTGCGCAGATCGCAATCAATACGAACGAATGCGCAGTCGAAGGGTGCGGGAAGCTTGCGCGTGATTCAAGTGCGACGCACTTTCTGAGGTGCGTCTCACTTTTCTATCGCGCAAACGCCTTGAACGGATTTGCGCGCGTAAGCATGTGAATCATTGCGTCATCGATGCCGGATGAGTGCAGCTTCGGCAGAAAGTGTTCGACAAGATAGGTATAAGGCGCAGGCGCGCCGCCGGCTGGCTTCGATGGGTCATACCAGCCGCGATCCATGCTCAGCAGCAGCCGATGCCCCAAACCCTCATCCAACATGCGGCAGATGCGCTCGATGAAAAATGTATCGTCCTGTGAGCCGCCGATCCAGTCGTATTCGATCCACGCGCCACGCCGACCCATCTCCACGTTCAGATCGAAATCTGGCTCGGCGCTGGCGTGAATCCACACAAAACGTGCAGCGGTGTAGCCCTCACGCTCGATGATATCTAGCTGATCGCGCACCACGCGGCCACGTATGGTGTGGCTGCCGATGGCTGCGCCAGTCACGCATGCTGCGCGCGCAGCCGCCCGCAGGATTTTCTCCTCGACGCGGGTGATGCCATCGTCGCCGGCGCTCAGCTTGATGAACGCCGCGCGCATGCCGGTGTCGCCAATGCCGTGCTGCAACTCATCGTGCATCCAATCTTGTAATTGATTCTGGCGCATATCGCGCGCCCACTGCGGCGTCCACGGCTCACGATACAGGCCGGTGGCGACTGCGATGGGGAATTGCGCGGCAAGCGACACTGCCTTCACGATGTCGACGCGCCGGCCCACATCCGCCGGCGTGCATTCAATCAGCGCGCTCACATTCTGCGCCTTGATCTTCTCGATCTCCGGCGCCATCAACTTCACCACGTCACCGATGGCCGCTTCGCCAAAGCCGGGGCGGCCAATTTCACCCAGATCGACGAAGACGTGCTCATGCGGCAGGATGCAGGCGAGTTCGTTCTCGTCTTTTGGCCCGAGCGTCGTGAATAGTTGAGTCAAGGCAGGGTTTTCTCCCATCGCTCCGAAACGTCAAACTGTGTGAAACCCAGCGTGGCGTAGAGCGCGCCGGCTTCCTCAGAGTATGAGCCGACAGTGGCATGAACGGCGCCGAGTGCATGCAGCCGGCGAAGGCCTTCGGTCATCACCGCGCGTGCCAGACCATGCCGCTGGTGCGCGGGCACCGTTGCCACCGGCTCGAATGCGCCGGTGCGCGTCACGTCGTCATACCACACTGTGCAGAACGAGGCGATCTCGCCTTGCTCGGTGACGGCCACCAGATCGAGGTCGCGGCGATACAGGATGCACTTCTGGATATTGCGATACCACGTTGTGTCGCGGTTGCCGGCGGCAATGCTCACGTCGCCTTCATGAAACGCAAGGCCGGACGCATAGCAACGCTCGATCAACTCGATGCCATCGCCGAGCGAACGAATGGAGTAGCCGGCGACGTGCTGCGCGCTGGGCGCGGGCTTGCCGGCGAGCGATTGATAACGCTGATACTCCGGCCAATCGCCCTTGCCATAGCCGCGCTCGATGAGCAAGTCTTGCAGGGGTGCATTGTGCTGGTCGGCCCAGATGCGCAGCTGGCGTTGTCCGTTGCCATTCTCAAACGCCAACTCGCGCTCGGCCGCATCGATCATCGCTATGTAGAGCGGCGCTTCCTGGCGATGCGGATGCACTTGCAGGAAGGCGTTGTGATGATCTTCAGCATTCAGCACGCCGGCGATGCAACCCCCGGCTTCCCAGATGAACATCACGTCTTCATAGCGCGCCTTGCTGATGTTGAGCAGGCTATGCCAGCGCGCATAGTCCAGCCGGTAGGGCTGCCAGCAGAATTCGCGCCGGCCATTCAACAGATAGCATGCGCGCAGAAAGTCACGCACGCGATAGTAGTCGTCTTCGCCGCGCACGTTGCGGAACGTATAGTTCATGATGTCTCATGCTTTAGCGATGCAGTCGCGCATGTGGCGCAGGCTCTTGTTGAGGTTGGCGGCCTTCTCCGCCGGCGTGTCACCGCTGATGCTGCACTCGTAGGCCATGTAGCCGGCGAACCCGATCTCCTTCAGCACCTTGAATGACGCGACAAAATCGATGTCGCCTGTGCCTGGCTCCAGGCGCGTGTTGTCGGCAAGGTGGATGTGCGAGATGTGCTTGCCAGCCTTCCGAAACGCCTCAGGCGTGCTGGTCTCTTCGATGTGCATATGAAAGAAATCGCTGAGCAGGCCGATCCCAGGCTGTTTCGCGCGCTCGATGATGCGCACGCCATCGCTCTGCTTGCGCAGATAATGCTGCTCATAGCGGTTGAGCGGTTCCAGCATGAACAGAGTCTTGTGTTGCGCAGCAAACGGGCCGATCTCCTCGCAGGCCGCAAGCATCATTTTCTCTTCCATCTCAAGCGGGGTGAACACGGGTGAGAGGTCTGGCACAAGCGGCGGCCCGAAGATGGGTGGCACGATCTGGCCGGCCGCGCCAATTTGTCCGCAGAATTCGAGGATGGCTTTGCTGCCATCGATGCTGCGCCGGCGTTTCGCTGGCTCTGGATGCAGGAAATCGAAACTGGCGTTGCCATCCACGTCGGCATTGCCGCATACTGAGCACAGTGGCAGGATACCGGCGATCTCATCGGCCTCGCGCCGCATGCGTGCCAGCCCCCCGCCGCCGAAAGCCAGCAACTCGATGCCTTCCACGCCATGCTCCTTCGCCCAATGCGCCTTCTCTTTGGGTGTGCTGCCAGGCAGCAGCGTAAGTTGAACTGCGATTTTCATTTTGCCAATCTCCAGTCTCCAATTACTAATCTCCAATCATGCTTTGTGCAAGCGCCATCGCGCCCGGCGCCTACAATCAATGCCATACTGAACTGGAACTGCTCTTTGCGGCTCTGCCTCTTTGGATTGGGAAATGACATCTTGTTTTGTGGTGATCGCTGGCAATATCGGGGTCGGTAAATCGACGCTGGTTGGACTGCTGGCCCAGTATCTGGGCTGGACGCCGTTCTATGAGCCGAACGCCGATAATCCCTACCTCGCGGATTTCTACGCCGACATGCGGCGCTGGAGCTTCCATTCGCAGGTGTTCTTTCTGGCGCAGCGCGTGGCGCAACACAAGCAACTTCTGGAAAGAGGCGAGCCGGTGGTGCTGGATCGCAGCGTGTATGAGGACGCGGAGATCTTTGCGCGCAATCTTTATCTGCGCGGCGAGATGAGCGCGCGCGATTGGCAGACCTATGAGGGTCTGTATCGCACGATGTCATCGCTATTGCGGCCGCCAGACTTGATCGTGTATCTGCGCGCGAGCGTGCCGACGCTGATGCAACGCATCGCCCGCCGGGGCCGTGATTATGAGAGCCGTGTTTCGCCGAGCTACATCGCATCGCTCAACGTGCTGTATGAAGAGTGGGTGCACAGCTTCACCGCCAGTCCAGTGCTAACCATCGAGACGGATGCCATCGACGTTACGGCGCGCAATAAGGATCGGCACAACGTCATTGAGATCATTCAAACGCGGTTGGATGCGTTCATTGGGTAAACCGCGTCGTCGTTCCACCACGGCATGCCCTCATAGCCGGCATTCATGCGCCTGAGAAATTCGATGAAGTTCATGCCGCGCACTTGCTCGAGCAAGGGCCAGTCCTGCGGCGTGAGTCGCACTTTGGCTAGCGGCATCACGGGCTGTTCACTGAACCATTGCTCGCCATCGTGATCAGGTGTGAAGGTGTCCGCCGGCAGCAAATACACCGTGCCTTCATGCCACGGGAAGCCAGGCAGGGCGCGGTAATCCAGCGCGAACTGAAAGCGCTCGATGAGTGAGCCGTTCACGTCACGGCGCGGCGCATAGAGGTTGTTCAACGCAGGAATGACCGGCAGATCGTTCAGTTTGGCGCGGTCGATGACGGCGTAGAAGCCGGCGAGGATGCCGCTCGAAGCCGCATACACGCGCGGTGTGCTTCCACCTTTCAGGTTGTCTTGCGCGGCGCGCGGCTCGAACACATCGATGCTTCCATTCGCCGAACCATGCGCCAGAACGCCATGCCGCCGGATGGCGTGCTCGAGAAACACCCACTTGGGCACGTTGAAGGCATGGTCGGGTATCAACGCACCGCCGGCCTGCGAAACGTGGCGATAGAACAGACTGGAGCATGAGCGCAGCGTCGCTTCGTCCGCAGGCAGCGTCGGCGCGGGGATGAGTTGCTCAAAGTCGATGGCCTCAAGCATCGCGCGCATGTCGTGCTGCACTTCGAGCAGCGGCAACAATTGCGCAAGCTCATCTTCGGGAATGGGCATGGCTGGCTAGCTTAGCACGCGATTCTCGCTTCAACCGATCAGCCCGACTATGGCAGCGCTGCTTCGACCGGCTCGTATTTCCCGATGTTGAATGGAACATGCGCAAGGCATTGCGATTCAGTGCAGGCGCGCGTTGCGTTTTTTGGTTCTGTTAATCGGGTTTTCTTTTTCTGCGGAGTTGGTTGCGACCACGGTTGCCGGCTTCCCAGGCATCGATGATGGCTTTGCCGTCCGCGCCTTGCCATGTCTGCGCGATTCGCTCGTGCAGGCCGGCTGGCGTGCGCTCTTTGCACAGCGCCTGTTTACCCTCGCTCGGTTTCAGGTTGAGGTCGTGCAACTGGCATAGACCTTGCGCGTTGAGGAAGCTGCAACGGCCAGAGGGGATCGCCGGCGCTTGCCCGCCCTCGCGTCCGGCAATGGCCGGCGTCAGCACATACACCGTCTTGTCCTGCATGTGATCAAACCACCAGTCGAGCATGAGGCGGTCGGCAAAGCCGGCGTCGATCAGGTGTTGCGCGTCGTCGGGCGTGGGCCAGCAGGGCCGGCGCTCGCACATCGCCTTGCATTCCTCGCAGGTGCACGCTTCGAAGTCAGTCATGAATCACGCGCCGGCTGTGCTTTATCGTATTCGGCTACAAGCCGCTTGGGAGCTACCTGCCGCCATGCGCGCTCAAAAAGATCGCTCAGATCTGAGTCGCCCACGCTCTCCAATCGCACCAGAAGATAGGTCCAGCCGCTGGGTTGCACGCCGCGGTAATGATCTGTAATGAAGTAAGTTGCCGGCTTAGCCTGCATCAAAATGTCGCGGAGTATCGCATCGACTTTGATGACGAGGATGCCGTCGGCGCGCAGCCACGCCAGCGATTTGCCCTTCACCTTGAAGGCTGGCGTGCCATACGACTCGCCAAGGTCAAGGTTGGGCCATGCAAGCGCAATGCGCTTGAGCCGTTCAAGGATCGCCGGCGTGGACATGCTCTTGTGTTTATGGCGCGACACAGAGGTGCGCCACAAATGGTTTTAGAACTTGCGGCTCCACTCCCTCGGCCAGCGCTCGATCACGACCTTGGTCTCGGTGTAGAACTCGATGCCGTGGAAGCCTTGTGCGTGCAGGTCGCCGAAGAAACTCTCGCGCCAGCCGCTGAATGGGAAGTAGGCCATGGGCGCCGGCACGCCGATGTTGATGCCGACGTTGCCACTGTTCACTTCATAGCGGAACTGCCGCGCTGTCGCGCCGCTGCTGGTGAAGATCGACACGGCATTGCCAAAAGCGCGGTCATTCACCATCGCGATCGCCTCTTCCACCGTTTCAGCATGCATCAGGCTCAGCACCGGTCCGAAGATCTCGGTCTTGGCGATCTCGCCCTGCGGCGGCACATGATCGAGGATGGTGGGGAAGACGAAGTAACCATCCTCATAGCCGCTCACCTTTCTGTTGCGGCCATCCAGCAGCACCTTTGCGCCCTCGCTCTCGCCCTGCGCGATCAGCCTTTCGATGCGCTGTTTGCTCTCTGGCGTGATCACCGGCCCCATCTCGATGCCCTTGTCGAGGCCATAGCCAACCTTGCGCGAGGCAGCGGTATCGGCCAGCGCCTCGACGAACTCATTGCGCGCTTTGCCAACGGTGATGCCGACAGATGCTGCAAGGCAGCGCTGGCCGGCGCATCCGAAGGCTGAGTCGGCCACAATGCGCGTCGTGGTCTCCATGTCGGCATCGGGCATGATGACCACTGGATTCTTTGCGCCACCCTGCGCCTGCACGCGCTTGCCGTTGGCCGCGCCGCGCTGATAGATGTAGCGCGCCACCGGCGTGCTGCCAACGAACGAGATGGCGCGGATAAGCGGGTGATCGAGGATGGCATCGACGACTTCCTTGCCGCCGTTGACGACTTGGATGACGCCGGCAGGGAAGCCGGCCTGCTCAATCAGCTCGAACAGCTTCTGCATCGACATCGGCACTTTCTCGCTCGGCTTCAGGATAAAGCAGTTGCCGGTGGCGACAGCATAAGGCAGGAACCACATCGGCACCATGGCGGGGAAGTTGAACGGCGTGATGGCTCCAACCACGCCAAGCGGCTGGCGAATCATGTGCTCATCGATGCCGCGCGCAATGTCTTCGTTGTTGATGCCCTGCATCATCACAGGCGCGCCGCTGGCCACTTCGATGTTCTCGATGGAGCGCACGACCTCTGCCTGACTTTCGCCGAAGGTCTTGCCGGCTTCATTTGTGATCACGCGCGCCAATTCGTCCTTCTGAGCCTCCATCAGATGCTTCAGACGATAGAGAAATTGAATGCGCTCGCCGACCGGGATGCGGCGCCAACTGTGGAATGCCTTCTGTGCAGCCTGTGCGGCGACGTCCACTGCGTCTGCCGGCGAGAGCGGCACCTGCGTCAACACCTGTGCGGTGGCAGGGTTCTTCACGTCCAGATACGAACTTGCACTCGACGACGTCCACTTGCCGTCGATGTAGTTGAGTAAACGGCTATTGCTTGTGCTTGACACGGGTTTCATCTCCTTGCGCGTGTGCTTGGCTTGATTATAAAGACTGAGGCGCGGCGCCATCTTCCGGAAGATCTGCGATCATTTCGCGCCAGCGCCTTCGAGAATCCTGATGATTGCTTCGAAGCTGCGCTGCCTGGCGTGCGCTAAAGGCGTGACGCCGGCGCTGTCAGCGAGGTTCACATCTGCGCCGGCATCCACCAGCAGTCGCACTGCCTCGGTGTGGTGCGCGCCGCCATCGCCCAGAATAATCGCCTCCAGCAGCGCCGTCCAGCCCAGGCGGTTGACATGATCGATGTTGATGCCGGTCTTGAGCAGTTCACGGATGATCTCGACATGGCCGCGATCAGCGGCACGGATGAGGCCGGTGCCGTTATAGCTGTCGAGGCTGTGCACGTCGGCGCCATTGGCGAGTGCAAGTTGCAGCATCTCAAGGCCGCCGTCGGCAGTGGGGATGAGATAGGCGCTCTGCTGCGTGTTGTCCTTCACGTTCACGTCTGCGCCGGCGTCGATGAGCGCCTTTGCCACAGCGACGTGATTGCCATATGCTGCTGCGATGAGCGCGGTGCGTCCTGCGCCGTCGACGGCTTTTACGCTGGCGCCTTGCGCGAGCAGGCGTTGCACTGTGGCGAGATCACCTTTGCCAGCGGCATCGATCAACCTGGCATCGCGCGTTTGGGATGAGGGTATTGGGTTCATGGTGGATGGAACTGCAGGCGGCGGCGCCGGCGGCATGGCGCATGCGGCGAGCGCGACTGCGAGGGCGCCGGTGGAAATCACTTTCAACATCATGGCTGCTCCACTTCTCGCAACGCGCGAGATGACAGCTCGTTCAGCAGCCACACCACATTTGCTTCAATCAGGCCGAGCGCCTCATTCGCGCCCATACGGTCGAGATCCGGCACGTGCCAGAATGTGAACTTGCTGCGCCACGCGGGGAAGAGATGCTCGACGTAAGCGGGATGCTCGTCGGCATCCATGGCGATGATGCGGCCGGCGTTGCGCAGGTCAGCTTCGATGAGCCGGCGCGGGTATGGCATGGGGTCTGGCGCAGCATAGCCCCGCTCGTGCAACCGCTCAATCGTCACTTTGGCGACGGGGCCGGGGTTCACGGGGCTGGGATCGAAGCCGCGCGAGATGGCAAGCCACGCGAGCGATGCCGGCCTCGTCGCGTTGAATAGCATCTCGGCGTAGCGGCTGCGATAGTAATTGCCGGTGCAGACGAACAAGACGGTTTGTTGCATCATCACCCATCTGACAAGGCGCTGAGCAGTGTCACCTCGCTTTGAGCATGTCACCTCAACTGCTCTGAACCATGATTTGAAAATTTCACGCGACGCCGGCTTTTACCAGCATGACTAGCGCATCGATCGCGCGTGATCGCCAATCGTAAAAGCATGCATCGGTGATGACGGCCACCATGTCGGGTGAAAAGGAAGGGCATGCGCGTGGCTTGCATCTGCATGCCCTTCGGTATCCCTTGCATAGCCTGGCGCATGGCATGCATGAACGCTTCGCGCGTCGAATCTAAGGACTTCAGAAATGCGTCGGCTCACGCTTGATGAACTGGCCGCGGCCAAGCGTGCCGACGAACTGGCCATCCTGCGCCTGCACTTCGCCGCGCACGGTCACGACCGAGGGCCGGCCCTTGATCTCCCAACCCTCAAACGCGCTGTAGTCCAGATTCAACTGATGCGTCTTTGCCGAGATCGTGCCGCGATAGTTTGGATCGTAGACCACCAAATCGGCGTCGCTGCCAACGGCGATGGCGCCTTTGCGCGGGAACATGCCGAATAGTTTGGCTGCATTGGTGCTGGCCACGTCGACGAACTGATTGAGTGAGAGCCGGCCTGCCGCCACGCCGTGCGTATACAGCACGTTGATGCGGTCTTCCAGCGATGGGATGCCGTTCGGAATCTTCGTGAAGTCGTCGCGCCCCATCTCCTTTTGCCCCTTGAAGTCGAAGGGCGCATGGTCGGTCGCGACAGTCGATGCGAATCCTTGCCGCAGTGCGTTCCAGAACACGTCCTGATTCGTCTTGTCGCGCAGCGGCGGCGACATGACGTATTTCGCACCCTCGAAGTTCGGCAACTCGGCATAGCTCTTGTCCATGACAAGATACTGGATCAGCGTTTCGACCCACACATTCAGGCCGCGCGCCTTGCCGGCCATCGCTTCGTTCAGCGACTCTTCGCATGAGGTGTGGACGATGTAGGTGTGCGCACCGGTCATCTCGGCAAAGGTCAAGAGGTGATGCACGCCTTCGGCTTCGACACGCGGCGGCCGGCTCCAGTAGTGCCATTCCGGGCCGGTCTTGCCTTCGCTCAGCAGCTTCGCCTGCAGCAGCGAGACGAGGTCTTCGTTCTCGCAGTGCGCCGTGGTGATCACGCCGAGCTTTTTTGCCAGCGCCAGCGTGTGATACAGCTCGTCGTCGTTGATGCCAAACGCGCCCTTGTAGGCCAGAAAAATCTTGAAGCTGGCGACGCCGGCCTTCACGATCTCTTGCAACTCGCCTTCCACCGTTTTGTCGTAGCGCGACACGCCCTGATGGAAAGTGAAGTCGCATGCGGCTTTGCCCTTCGTCTGGTTCATCCAGAATTCGAAGCCGTCGGTAAGCGGCGAGCCATTGCGCGCCTGGCACACCATTTCGATCAGCGTGGTGGTGCCGCCGACCAGCGCGGCCTTGCTGGCGCTCACATAGTCATCTTTGGCATAGGTGCCCATGAAGGGCAGGTAGATGTGCACGTGAGGATCGATGAAGCCGGGGAAAACATATTTGCCCGTCGCATCGATCACGGTGGTGTCTGCCGGCGCTTCAAGCCCCTTGCCGATGCGCGTGATGGTTTCGCCTGCGCAGAAGATGTCGGCATTTGCCGTCTCGCCGGCGGTGACGATGGTGCCGTTTTTGATCAAGAGTGACATGGTTGCAGAAATTCTCTCGCGAAGTCACAAAGAAAAATACTTTGTGCTTTGCGATGCGTCCTTCATGTTTAGGCAAGCATTCTGAATGGAATGCGGCTTGGAATGGCGGCACGCATGCGCCTGACAGTGCCGCACGTGGTTGAAGCATGCGCTGATCATTCGACAAGAACGCAGCTCTATTTACGCTTTGCCTTCGATGCGGATTTCTTCACGGGTTTCTTCGTCGCCGGCTTTGCCACGCGCACGCTCTTCTTGCCGTTGAAGTGCGGGATGATCTGCCGGCCGTAGGCTGCGACCTGCTTCTCTTCGTCGCCGCTCATCAGATAGATGTTGAACTGATGCACGCCGAGCGATTGCAATTCTTCCAGCTTGGCAATGTGATCCTTGACTGTGCCGACAATGCAGTAGCGATCCGTGATCTCATCCGGCACGAAGCGCCCATTCTCGCTGCCCACCTGCGCGTGATGCAGATAGTCGTATTCTGGCCGATCTTCGACGTAGGCCACCAACTCCTGCGGCAGATCTTCCTTCGGGTAGCGCTTCAGCAGATCGACTACGTGGTTGCTCACGAGTGCGGGGAACCAGCGCACGTGGTCGCGCGCCGTCGCCAGGTCGCTGCTGATCCACACCGGCGCGCACGACATGATCTTGATCTTGCTGTAGTCGCGGCCGGCTTCTTGCGCGCCTTCCTTCACGAATTGCAGGCACCACTTGATCAAGAATGGATCTGCAAATTGCAGCACCACTCCGTCGGCGATGCGGCCGGCGCTGCGCAGGGCGATGGGGCCATAGCCGGCCACCCACACCGGCGGCGCGCCGTGTTCTGCCCATGTCAGCATCACATCTGTGCCTTCGTAGTTCAGATGCTTGCCGGCAGTCAGCGCGCGAAATTGCTCGACGAATTCCTCAAGGTTCGCCATCGTGGTCGGACCTTTGCCCAGGCGCCGGCGGCTGCTGTCGCCGCGCCCAATGCCGATGTCCATGCGCCCGCCGCTGATGTTCTGCAGGGTGGCAAAATCGCTTGCTGCCACAGTGACATCGCGAACCACCGGGTTGGTGACGAGCGTGCCGATGTGCGCCTTCTTTGTCGCGTTCGCCCACAATGCAAAACGCGGAAAGACCGCCTGCCACAACACGTGGCTGTCGAAGCTCCACAGATAACGGAAGCCGGCGGCTTCGGCCTGTTGCGCGATCTTCAACTCGCGCTGCCAGCCCATATCGCTCTTGAAGGTGATGCCGAAATCCATTTTTGTCATAGTCGATCAATATCGGGTGCTGAGCGATGGGTGCTGCGAGCAGTTATATTCTTCTCGATTCACTCAGCACCCGGCGCCCGGCACCCAAGGTGCGCTAGTTGCCGCCCTCCTTCAACTCGACGGTCACGCGCTGGAAATTCTCGCCCTTGGTGTCGCCCTGCAGACCTTCGAGCGCCTTCTTGGACAGGTCGGTGCGAACTGCGCCGGCGTCCGGCTCCTGCTTCAGCACACCGTAGGTCTTGGCGATTTCGACAGTTTGCTTGTAGGCCGCTTCATCCATCATGCCGATGCCGGCGGGTGACGGCCAGATCAGCGCGTTGATCTCATTGAGCATCCACTTCATGTGGCTCTCGCCGAGCGCGCTGCCGTTCTTCAGCACGATCTGCACGCACTCGTCAAAGCTGTCGCGGCAGAACATCCAACCCTTGAATGACGCGCGCAGGAACTTGACTGCAATTTCCTGATTCTTCGCATCGGCCAACCAGTCTTCCTTGGCCATGATGCCATCCTGCAGCATTGCAGTGCCAACTTCGTTGAAGTTGATCACGTTCAATTCATCGGGCTGATACAGATTGCCGGTGGCCGGATTCTTCGACTCCAGCACCTGCGCATACTCGTTGTAGGTCATCGCCTGCGCCACGTCGATCTCGCCCTTCAACATCTGGTTCATGTCGAAACCCTGCTGGATGATCTTGGCGTCCTTGTCTGGCTCGAGGTTGACCTTGCGCATGGCCGCGAACAACTCTGGCTCATTGCCACCCAGCCAGGAGCCGACGTTCTTGCCCTTGAAGTCTTCGACCTTGGTGATGTTCTTCTCCTTGAACGAGATCATCAGCGTGCCGCTGCGCTGCAGAATTTGCGCGATGTTGACGAGCTTGGCGCCGGCTTCGCGCGGGGCGAGGATCTTGCCGGGCAGCCAGCCCACGCCGAACTCGGCCTGGCCAGAGGCGACGACCTGCGAGTTGGAGACATCCGGACCGCCCGGGATGATCGTGACATCCAGCCCCTCTTCCTTGTAGAACCCCTTATCCAGCGCGGCGTAGTAGCCGGCGAACTGCGATTGCGGCACCCATTGCAGCACTACGCGCACTTTGGTCAAGTCGCCAGAGGCGGCCGGCGCTGCGGTGGCTTCGGCAGCCGGCGCAGTGGTGGCGGCGGGAGCCGCCGGCGCGGAGGGCGGTGCAGCGCACGCCGCCATAAACATGGCTGCCAAGGCTGCGAACGAAAGAACTTTTGCTGACATTTTCATATGCTTGCTCCTCGTGAGTGAGATCAATTGTGCAGTGACGTAACCCAGCAGTGCAGTTGATATTCAATTTCGGCTTGAGAAGACTGAATCGTTTGCTGCGGTTCAAAATCCAAAGCCCAAAATTGCAAATGCCATTCATTTTTCACTGGAGGCATGCCATGGAATGGCGATGCGCTCCAACGTGATGATGATGAGATAAAAGACGATGCCCAGTAAGGCTGCAATGATAATCGCCGCCCATGCATTGTCAAAGCGAAACAACTTGGCCTCTTGCAGGATGTAGACGCCGAGTGTGTCGCGCGGTCCGCCGAAATATTCACCCACGACTGCGCCAATCACGCTGAGCGTGCTGCATATCTTCAGCGCGTTGAAGAGGTAGGGCAGGGCATTGGGCAGGCGCACCTTTGCCAGCACGTCGAACTCGGTTGTGGCATATGAGCGCATCAATTCGAGCTTCGCCGGCTCCACCAGCGTCAGTCCGCGCACCATGTTGATCATCATCGGAAAGAAGGTGATGAGCGCGACAATGGCGATTTTTGACGCTGGGTTGACCGTGCCAAACCAGTTGTTCATGATCGGCGCGAAGGCGAGGATCGGCACGCTGTTGATGGCGATGGCGAGCGGCATCAAGCCCTCGCGCGCGGTAGTCCAGCGGGCGGTGGCAAGCGCGACAAGCGCGCCGGCGCTGCAGCCGATGAGAAAGCCGATCAGCGCGCTGCGAAAAGTGTAGAGCGCGCTGCTCATCACCAGCGAGAAGGTTTCGGCCAGCGCGCCGAGAATGGCAGATGGCGCCGGCAGCAAAAACTGCGGGATGTTCAGCGCCCGCACCAGCAATTCCCAGAGCGCAATCACGCTGATGAAGACGAGCGCCGGCGGCAGAAGCTGTTGTGCGCGAGATGACGAAGCCATTTTGTCGTTGCTGTTGTTGATCTCACTCGTGCTGTCGCCTCGACATCAAACATGACATGAGATGAGAAACTGAAAAATCCACAATTGCACATCAGGGACGAGATCATCGCTCCCGCATCTCCTCACCCTTACGCAGACCCTCGCGCACCGCTGTCACAAGATCAAAGAAGCGCGACGTCTCGCGCGTTTCGACGCTGCGCGGGTAGGGCAGGTCGATCGGGATGATCTCGGTGATGCGGCCTGGTCGCGCGCTCATCACCACCACACGCGTGGAAAGAAAGACCGCCTCGGGGATGGAGTGCGTGACAAATACCACAGTCGTTTGGGTCTCCTGCCAGATGCGCAGCAGTTCGGCGTTCATGCGCTCTCGGGTGATCTCGTCCAGCGCCCCGAACGGTTCATCCATGAGCAACAGTTGCGGGCGAAAGGCCAGCGCGCGGGCGATGGCGACGCGTTGCTGCATCCCACCTGACAGTTGCCATGGGTAGTGCCGCTCGAAGCCATGCAGTTCGACCAGCTTCAGCATCTCGCGTGATTTTGTGGCGCGCTCAGCCTTTGGCACGCCCATGATCTCCAGCGGCAGCTCGACGTTTTTTGCGACGGTGCGCCATTCGAACAGCACCGGCGCTTGAAACACCATGCCGTATTCGCGACCCATGCGCGCTTCGCGCGCGCGCTTGTCGTTGACCATCACCTCGCCGGCGCTCACCGGCAGCAAATCGCCGATGGCGCGCAGGAGCGTGCTTTTGCCGCAGCCCGATGGGCCGATCAACGAGATGAACTCGCGAGGCTGGATATCGAGGTTGATGTCCTTCAACGCGACCGTGGTCGGCTTCTCGGCGGTGCCGAAAATTTTGTTGACGTTCTTGAGTGAGACGACGGGATTTGCCATTGAGAAATTGAAAGTCAGTGACTTGTGATCGGTTGTTGGCATCCGGCAGATGAACTGATTGTGATTGCAGATGTTTCGATGACGAAATTCTTTTCGCAGGGTTATGCCGGCCGCACGATGTTTTTCAACACCAGCCGCTCGATGAGCGAGACGGCGACAAAAAACAAGATGCCCACGAAAGCTGCCATGACGATCGACGCCCACAGCCGCTCGGGGCCAGTGATGTAGTACTGGTTGAAGTTCAGGATCAAACCGCCAAGACCCTGCTGCACGCCGGCGGGCAACTCGGCGATGATTGCGCCGACCACGCTGGCAGTGGCGCTGATCTTGAGCGCGGTGAAGATGGCCGGCAACGCTGACGGAAATCGCAGCTTCCACAGGGTCTGCCATGTTGAAGCGGCATATGAGCGCATCAACTCAATTGCGCGCGGGTCAGGCGACCGCATGCCGCGCAGCGTGTTGATGGTGACTGGAAAGAAGGTGAGATAGGCGGCAATCACCGGCACCGACAGCCATGAACCTTGCAGCCATACCACCACCATGGGCGCGATGGCAAGGATGGGGATGGTCTGTGAGGCAACGACGAAGGGCACCAGGCTGCGTTCCAGCAATCGCACGTGCGCGAAGATTGTGCCGAGCACGAAGCCCAGCGCTGCGCCGATGATAAAGCCAAGGAATGCGCCGCGGAAGGTGAACAGCGCCGCCTCGATCAACAAGGATCCCAGCAGCGGGCCGTTGCGGCGTGAGGGTTGAAAAAATGCGCCGCCGATGTCCCACAGATTGGGCAGCGTGCGATTGTCGAAATTAAAGGCGAGCTTGGCAAGTTGCCATGCGACCGCCAGCGCGATGACCACCAGCACAACGGCAACGGCGGGCGAGATACGGCGTGATGGGTGGTTTGGGTCGGTGAGCGCAGCTTCCACAGATGTGCAAGTCTAATGGATAACGGGCGTGAAGGTCAATCAGTTGGCCTATGCGCCGGGCTTCTTTTCGCCGGCTTTCTTCTGCGCAGCTTCCTCTTGTTTGCGCGCGATCTTTGCGCCGGCGTCAGCGGCCATTGCCAGCAGCAATCCGCCAATCATGGTGAATGCTGCCAGCGACTGCGATACGCCGGCGAATGCCTCGCCGCCATTCATCACCGAGAACACCACCATGGCTGCGCCGGCCAGCGCAACCAGAATGCCAACGATGCGCAGAACGATCATGCGTCGCCTCCTTGCCCAGTCTCATCCGCTTCGGCCAGCAGTTGCTCCACCACCGCAAAATTGCGGCGAAATCGCTCGGGGTTGCGCTTCAGGCTTTCGCGTTCCACGCGCGGCATGATGTTGTCGAACGCCTGGCGCAACTCTTTCATCTCGATCTGCCCGCTGTGCAAGAGCGACATCACGTCCTGATAATCGCCTTCGCGACCGCGCTCGATCTTGCTCAGCGCGCTGCTATACAGGTCAAAGTGGAAGACGTCGACCTGACCGAATCGACCGACATGCTTGGCGCGCTCCTTCCAGCCGGCCGGCAGCGGGATGAAATCCCCCGGCGACGCCTGCTCGACGTTGATTTGCAACTCGTCCTTCAGCCGGCGGATCACCTGGGCGAACTCGGCCTCGTGTTCATCGGCCACTTCATACGAGATATCGATGTCAAGCGACTGCTCGCGCAGACCCTCATAGACCAGCGTGGTGCCGCCGACAAGATACAGTCGCGCTGGATGGCGAAACTCCATCCCGAGCTTCACCAGAAAATAATGCACACGCAGTCGGTCGATGGGCGGTCGCATGCCTCAATTGTAAATTTTGAATGGCGATTTTTTGCATTCAAAATTCATCATTCAGAATTTCTGTCTGACAGGGCTGCTCACAGATCATCTCAATCACTTGATCGTAGGATGACCAGTCGTTGTAGGGGCTGCGGTCGGTCAGCATGCGCAGTCCCAGTTCGCCGTGCATCACATCGGCTTTTGGCAGGTCGAGCGATTCGGCGAAGTGATCGGGGATATCGGGCTGTTCGCCGAAGCGGAAGGTCAACCGCGTGCGCCACAGTCGTTGCAGATAGGCGGCAGCAACATACTGCTTCCGCAACTCCTCCCACGCTTTCGCCGGCACAGGTTTGCTGATGGAAGATATGTCGCCGGTTTCGATCAGGTGAGCGGCGAGGTCGGCGAGTTGCGGATGCACCAGCAGCAGACCGGCGAGCGCAAAGCGCAGTCGGCCATCGCGTGAAGCCGCAAGGCCGATGATCAGTTCGGCGTCATTGAGCGCCGGCTCATCGCCCTGCGGCGTGGGCGCCAGATAGCAAACACCGCGCGCGTGCAACGCTGCAACCAAATGGTCGCGGGGGAACAACATTGTGCCGGCATTATCCACCCGACCCTCGCCCTCAGGAGGAGAGCTGATGGGTTTGCTGGATGTCACTTGTTGTTAGCCTGCTCGAACGCTTCGATTTTGTCCTGCATGCCCAGCACGTAGCCGATCTCGTCCACACCATTCAAGAGACAGGCTTTGCTGAAGCCATCGATGGGGAACGGCACTGCGCGGCCATCGGGCAGCGTCACCGTCTGTGCCGCAAGGTCAACTGCCACAACTGTGTTTGGATCCTCTTCGGTCAGGCTGAACAGTTGCTGGTGCGTGTCCTTGTCGACGACGATGGGCAAGAGGCCGTTCTTTAGCGAATTGTTCTTGAAGATGTCGGCAAACGAGGTGCTGATGACGGCGCGAAAGCCGTAGCCAGTGAGCGCCCACGGCGCATGCTCGCGGCTGGAACCGCAGCCAAAGTTGTCGCCGGCAAGCAAGACCTGCCGGCTCTTCATCTCCGGCTGGTTCAAAATGAAATCGGCTTTCGGTGAGCCGTCGGCGTTGTAGCGCCAGTCGCTGAACAGGTTGCTGCCCAGGCCCAACTTGTCGGTCACCTTCAAAAAGCGCGCCGGGATGATCTGGTCGGTGTCCACATTCTCCGCCTTCAGCGGGATGATCTTCGATTGAAATGATGTGAATTTATTCATGGTTGTTGATGTGTATAGCGCGCAGTCCGGCAGCCTGTTAGATCTTCTCCACATCATGCGAGCCGCTTTCCCTCTTGCCGGCATCGGTGATGCGCATGAACTCGGCGTTCTGCCACAGCTCTTCGATGGTGGCCGCGCCGGCATAGCTCAACCCGCTGCGCAGGCCGCCGACAAGTTGAAACAAGATGTCTTTCGCCGGCCCGCGCACAGGCACAACGGCCTCCACGCCCTCCGGCACCACCTTCTCCCAATCAGCCGGATCGACATCGCGTCGCAGTTCCACCTCGCGCCGGTCGATATTGGCGCTGAAAGATGCCATGCCGCGCACGATCTTTACGCGCCGGCCATCGCGCACCACCGCTTTGCCTGGGCTTTCGTCGGTGCCGGCCAGCAGGCTGCCGATCATGGCGGTGCTGGCGCCGGCGGCGATCGCCTTGGTCAGGTCGCCTCCGGTGCGAATGCCGCCATCGGCGATGATCGGTGTCTTCAATGCGTGGCCGGCCTCCGCGCAGTCGGCAATCGCGCTCAACTGCGGCACGCCAAAGCCAGTGACGATGCGCGTAATGCAGATGGAACCAGCGCCCACACCGACCTTCACCGCGTCTGCGCCGGCGTCCACCATGTCGCGCACACCCTCTGCGGTGGCGACGTTGCCGCCGATCACGTCGATCTTGGGGAATTGCTTTTTCAGCGCGCGCACCATGTCCAGCGCAAAGTCGGCGTGACCATGCGCGATGTCGACGACGATGGCATCCGCGCCGGCATTGATGCAGGCCTCGGCTCGATCCAGATCGTCGCTCTTCACGCCGACAGCCACTGCAACGCGCAGCCGGCCAAGCCTGTCCTTCGTCGCGTCGGGCGACTCCTCAGCTTTCACCAGGTCTTGCGAGGTGATCAAGCCGACGAGCTTGTTGCGGTCATCGACCACTGGCAGTTTTTCGAGGCGGTTCGCGTGCAACAACTCGCGCGAATCATCAAGCGAAGTGCCGGCGCGCACGGTGATGAGTTTTTTGCGTGGCGTCATCACCTCCTTCACGCGGCGGTTCGGATCCTGCTCGAACATCACATCGCGGCGAGTGACAAGGCCAAGCAGCTCGCCGGCTTCATTCAGCACGACCAACCCGCCAATGCCGTGATCGCGCATCATGTCACGGGCGTGCTGCACGGTCGAATTCGGCGTCACGCTGCGCGGTTGCTCCACCATCATGCTCTCGGCGCGCTTGACGCGGCTCACCTCGTGCGCCTGGCGCTCGATGGACATGAAACGGTGGATGACGCCGATCCCGCCGGCGCGCGCCATCGCAATCGCCATTGCGCTCTCGGTCACCGTGTCCATGTTCGATGACACGATTGGCACAGCGAGCGAGATGTTGCGGGTGAACGTGGCGCGCGTGTTGACTGCGAAGCGCGAACGGATTCGCGAGCGCTTCGGAATCAGCAGCACATCATCGAAGGTCAACCCTTCGTTGGGTCGTAGGTTCATGTTCCCTCAAATTATCGTTCTGGGGTCGGTGACGACGCCGGTGATGGCGGATGCCGCTGCCGTCATCGGACTGGCGAGGAAGGTGCGGCCGCCCTTGCCCTGCCGGCCCTCGAAGTTGCGGTTGCTCGTGCTGACGGCATATTGCCCGGGCGCGAGCTGATCGCCGTTCATCGCGATGCACATGCTGCAGCCTGGCTCTCGCCACTCCGCGCCGGCGGCGATGAACACCTCGTGCAGCCCTTCGTGCTCAGCCTGTTTTTTGACTTGCGCGCTGCCTGGCACCACCATCACGCGCAGCTTCGGGTTGACTTTGCGCCCCTTCAATATGCCGGCTGCCAGGCGCAAATCGCTGATGCGGCTGTTGGTGCAACTGCCGATGAACACCACGTCCAGCGGGTGTCCGAGCAGCGGCTGGTTCGGCTTCAAACCCATGTAGGCCAGCGCCTTCTCCAGGGCGTTGCGCTGGCTGAGATCGCCGATCTTGTCGGGATCCGGCACCACATCGGTGATGTGTATGCCCATGCCCGGATTGGTGCCGTAGGTGATCATCGGCTCCAGTGCGTCAGCGTCGAGCGTGATGGTTGCATCATAGGCTGCATCCTCGTCGGTGGACAGCGTCTTCCAATAAGCCAGTTGTTGGTCCCACGCCTCGCCCTTGGGCGCGAACTCGCGGCCGGCGACCCACTCGAAGGTCGTCTCGTCTGGCGCGATCATGCCGGCGCGGCTGCCACCCTCGATCGACATATTGCAGATCGTCATGCGCTCTTCCATCGTCAGCTTGCGAATGGCGTCGCCGGTGTACTCGAAGACATAGCCGGTGCCAGCGCCCACGCCGTACTTCGCGATGATGCCGAGGATGATGTCCTTTGCGCCGACGCCTTTTTGCAGGGCGCCGGCCACATCCACCTTCATCGTCTTCGGCTTGCGCTGCAACAGACATTGCGTCGCGAGCACCATCTCCACTTCGCTCGTGCCGATGCCGAAGGCCAGTGCGCCGAATGCGCCGTGTGTGGCGGTGTGGCTGTCGCCGCACACGATGGTCATGCCGGGCTGCGTCAATCCCAACTCCGGCCCGATCACATGCACGATGCCCTGCTTGTCTGCGCCCTGGTGAATGCCGTAGAGGGTGATGCCGTTGTCGCTGCAGTTCTGCTCGAGCTGTGTGATCTGCTTCACCACCATCTCGTCGACGATGGGCAGACTGCGATCGAAGGTGGGGATGCCGTGATCCATCGTGGCGAAGGTGCGATCGGGCCGGCGCGCTTTGATACCGCGTTTGCGCAGACCTTCGAACGCCTGCGGTGAAGTCACCTCATGCACCAGATGGAGATCGATGTAGAGGACGGCTGGGCTGTCTGGCGCCTGCGCCACCACATGCGCGTCCCAAATCTTTTCAAACAGCGTCTTCGGTCGGTTGGTCATGCGTATGATTCTATGTCAACCCCCGCGTGTCAAAAACGAGCTGTCTGATAGGTCTCTTTCTCGGCTCCCAAAATGAAGGAGAGGATGGAGCATTACTTCACGCCGATGCGCTTCAACGCTGCTTCCAGGCCCAGGCGGGGACTGCTGAACACCGGCACAGCCACATGCGCGCACAGCGGCTCTGCGTCGGACATGCTCGCCTGCGCCAGCAGGACG
Organism: uncultured Anaerolineae bacterium; assembly: GCA_964590135.1. Taxonomy (GTDB): domain Bacteria; phylum Chloroflexota; class Anaerolineae; order J036; family Brachytrichaceae; genus JBDHWI01. The sequence continues at coordinate 115,659 of CAZPVX010000005.1, forward strand.
GCATCCACTGGCTCGCGCTGCAAGTTTGCTTTCACGCAGCGCGCGATCTCGGCGAGGTAGCCGGCCTTGTCGCCGCGCTGCATGAGCGGCCACGCTGATTCGATGAACCACTCGTAAATCTCGACTGGCCGGCGCATCTCTGCGCTGACCTGTTCGACCAGCTCGCGTGTCGGCACGAGCGTGCTTTTCAAGGTAAAGGCGATGGCGATGCGCCGGCCAATGCCAAGGGCTTTCTCGACCATCGGGCGATCTACGCGCAACACGTTGGGGCCGGCAGCCTCGGCCAGCCCGCCGATGGTGGAGCAGGTGCAAAGCACGAACGAGCTGTCGCGCAAGACGTCTGTCATCGCGGCATTGACATGTTGGACAAGATGCGGCGTGACAGTGCCGGCGGCCAGCGCTTCGCGCAGCACTGCTTCATCGACGACGTGCGTCACTGATGTGCCTGGCGCCAACTGCTTGAGCAATGCATCGAACACTTCGACGTTTGTGGCGGCGGTGTGGAAGAGCGTGAGCATGGATGGGCTACGCCGGCTCAATTATTGCCGGCTGATCGTTCTTCACGCTGTTCACGGCCTTCGACACGGCATAGGCCTTCATCCGCTCGGCAGGGTAGGGCGCCAGCAACGATTTGAGGTGGAGCGGATCGTCGTTGGCCTTGTTCAGCCAGTCAGCTTCGGCTGCGCGTGTCAGCAGCGCCGGCATGCGATTGTGGATCGTCTCCATCAGCGCATTCGGCGCGGTGGTGATGATCGTGCAGGTCCTCAGCCGCTCGCCTTCGGGCGTCTTCCACATATCCCACAGGCCGGCGAGCGCGAAGGGCGCGCCGTCGGCCAGCGTGATGCGCATGGGCGTTTTGCTGCCATCTTCGTGCTTCTGCCATTCGTAGAAGCCATCTGCCAGAATCAGGCAGCGCCGCTTCTTCAGCAAGGTGCGATAGGACAGCTTTTCATCCAGCGTCTCAGCGCGCGCGTTGATCATCTTCGAGCCGATGCTGGCATCCTTCGACCACGAGGGTATCAGGCCCCATTGCGCCGCCGACAGCGTGCGTGGCGACTCGTCATACACCACAGCCACCATTTGTGTCGGGGCGATGTTGTAGCGCGGCTGTATCGTGACATCTGCGCTGGTCAGGTTGAATCGATCCATCAACTCTGCAGGATCGATGGTGAGGGTATAACGTCCACACATGGCTTTTACTTGCTGCTCGACGCCTTGAGTGCGCCAAACAGTGGCCTTTCCCGCCCCTGCTCGTCGAGCATGGAGAAGAATTTCATCTGTTCGCAGGGGTCGGGGTATTGCGGCGACAGGCTGAAGTCGTAATTCCACAGAAACATCGGCCCCATCCACGGCCAGTTTTTGGCAGCAAAATCATACGCCTTCACGACGTATTCTGCCTGACGATTACGCGACACGCGCTGCCAATCCAGACTTGGCCACGCGCAGTCCAGACCCTCTTCTTTTGCATCAATGATCCAGCCGAACTCGGTGGCCCACATCTGTTTGTCGCCGGCGCCGAATTCTTCCATCAATGCGCGATGTGCCTCTGCTCGGCGAAAGGTCAACCCTTTCGTCTGTGGGTCATTGGCATCGCGTTCCGGCTCATAGGCGAAGCCGTACGGGTGGAAGCCATAGGCGTCGATAAAGTTTGCAGCGCCGGCTTCGAGCATTGCGCGCGCATATTTCAAGTCGTCCATCGCGTCGGCGCTGTCGCCGCCGGTGGGCGCGATGCCGGCGCTCACCACGATCGCATCGGGATCGGCGCTCTTGATGCGCGCATACGCGATTGCCAGCAACCTGGCGTAGAGCAGCGGATCGGGTTGCCTGCCGCCCCACTCGCGCGAAAGATTCACTTCGTTGCCGATGGAATAGGCGTTGATGATGCCCTTGCGCTCGCGGGCGAGATTTTCAAGCTGCGCAGCCCATGCGTTGATGTCCGCCGGCTGTCCGCTGATCGCATTGCCAAGCGAGATGCGATACAGGATTTTGTAATGTGCGATGGGATATTCAGGCGGATTGAAGACCTGGATCCAGCCGAAGCCGAATGGTTGCAGCGCGGCGATGTTGGCGTTGTCGTAATTTGCCACGTTGACGCCCTCGTCGCTGAGCGAGACCTTTGGCAGTGGCACGAGCGTCTCGGTGGGAATGGGTTGCGGTGAGGTCGGCGTGGCCAGTGGCGAGGCTTGCGCCGGCTGCGGTGTGGCGGTTGCCTGCGCTAGCGCGGTGGGCGTAGGCGATGGCGCGAGTGTGGCCGTTGCGCTCGCCGGCGTGGCAACAATCGTCACCGGCACAGTCGCCGGCGTTGCAAGCGGCGTCGGTGCGGTGGGTGTGTTGCCGGCGCATGCGGCCAGCACAATCGCTGCGCTGAAGATCAGTGGATTCCACCTTCGCATTCGCTCAAGCCTACCATGCCCTTTGACGGCAAGGCTGCGGCAAGTCACTTTGTGATCGTCATTGCATTGGTGATGCGCCTGAGCAAGCCGATGCGCGAGCGATGTCAAAGCGAACATCGATGCCGCGTGCAACGCTGGCGCCTGCGCCGGCGTCAGCTCACAGTGCTCACGAAAAAAGATTCGCCTGATAAGCGCTTGCTTCAGTTGACTGATGAATATGACAGGCGGCCGCCTTGAATGTGTGCAACCGAAGTGAAGGGATGGAGTTCAGTTTTTGTTGCGCTGAGGATATGCAGCACCTGAATGCCTTCTGCCTTGAGATAGTCGGAGATCAATGCGCGGTGACAGCGCCACCACACCGCCTCGGAGCACATCATCGCGGTTCGCTCGCGACCAGCCAGATCCAGCAGGCGCGCAATCCCTGCGCGAAACGCAGCCGTCTCCATGTAGTCGGCGTAGCCGCGAAAGGACGCGTTGTGCCAGGCAGTGTTGTGCGAGTCCTGGCGCGGCTTGCGCCGGCCGCCGAGTTCAGGAAATGGCTCGTATGCGATATGCGCGTCCGCGAGCGAGGCGCGCAAGGCGTCCTGGTTGAATTGCGGATAGCGCCGCGACCCGGGGAACCGTCGCACATCTGCGATGGTTTCGATCTCGTGGGCAGTGAGCATCTCGATGAATGCCGTGATCGTCCGCGTCGAATGCCCGATGGTCCAGATAGACCGCGCGCCGTCATTCATGGTCGCTTTGCCTGCCCTGCACCTGCACCTGCGCGCTGCCGCAACTGCTGCTGTTGCTGCACAAACGTCAGCACGGCAAACGCCTCGCCGATGTCGTCGATGTTGATCAGGCCGAGGAACTGGGTGCCATCGAACACGCCGGCGACGCGCGCGCCGGCCTCCGCCATCATCTGCCGCGCCTCCTCCAGCGATTTGCTCGCGTCGATGCGCAGCAGGTTGCGCTGCATGATCTCGGTCACATAGCGGTCGGTCGGGTCGACAGCCAGGTTGCGCAGCACGTCATCGCGCGTGATGATGCCCAGCACGGTGTTGCCTTGCATCACTGCAAAGTCGGGTTGATAGCTGGTGAGGATGTAATCGACCACCTTGCTCACACGATCGCCAATGTGCAGTTGCAGCGCGTGCTTGTTGTAGGCGTCGCCGACACGCAGGGTCTTCAGTACGTTGGTCGCATTGGGTGAAGCCACGGTTGCCTCCTGGCCGGCGCCCATGAAGATGAACACAGCCACCAGAATCAGCAGGATGTTCCCGCTGGTGACCCCCCAGAGGCCCAGGCCAACCGCAGCCACCTGTCCCACAATTGCGGCGATGCGCGTTGCGCGCGGGTAGCCGATGATCATGGCCAGCAGCGCGCGGAAGATGCGCCCGCCATCCAGCGGGAAGGCCGGAATCAAATTGAAGACGAAGAGCGAGACATTGGCGACCAGCAGCCACATCAACAACGTTTGCAGGGACGGGGCGTTGAGCAGCCGGCCCAGATCGCTCAAGCCAGTGAGCGTTGTGCCGGTGCTGGCGATCACGCCAAAGAGCAGCGCGGCGATGATGGCATTGACGAGCGGGCCGGCGACGGCAATCACCAACTCATGCAGCGGCTTCTCTGGCCGCTTGCTGATGAGCGCCACGCCGCCCAGCGGCAGCAGGATGATCTCCTTTACCGGGATGCCATAGCCCTGAGCCACGATGCTGTGCCCCAACTCGTGCAGCGTGACGCAGACGAACAGCAGCAGCATCAACACCACGCCGAACAACATACCCTCCAGCGGACTATCTGGCACGCTGTCGGCCCATTGCAAGCCACCCAGAATCAAGATCAGAAAGAAGGTGATGTGCACCTTGATGTCGATGCCCCGCACATGCGCGACTCGAAATGCCCAACTCATGCTTGTATCCTACTTGCAACCTATTTGCGCTGAATGAGAAAAACAACGCGGTCTGCGAAGTCGAGGTGACTTCACAGACCGCGATATTTCCAAAACCTGAAAACGCTGGTTCGGGAAACGGTTACAAAGAGATAATCAGCCTTGGAGTCTGCATCGATCTAGGATGCCTGTTCGATTTTTTCATGACGCTCCTTCGCCGCGTAGGGCATGAATACATCGAGCAGCCGGCCCGGAATGTGCCCGCTGAGCACGATGCTGCGCTCCTCCGGCGTCTCGCTATTGACTGCGCCCTCGCGCCGAAACAGTGACATCAGATCGCCGGCCTTGTAGGGCAGGCGCACCGTGATCGGCACCAGCCGCTCGAACAACACCGCTTCCACCTCCGACAGCATCGGCTCGATGCCCTCGCGTTGGAGAGCGGAGACGAAGTAGCCCTCGCTCAACAGGCCGATTGCCAGGTCGCGACGCTCGGCACTGTTCAGTCTGTCTGCCTTGTTCAAGGCGATCACCATTTGCTTCGTGCCGGCGCCCAACTCGCTCAGCGTTTCTATCACCGTCTGCGCCTGCTCCATCGCGTTGGAGTGCGTGGCGTCCACCACATGCAGCAATGCATCGGCTTCGGTGATCTCTTCGAGTGTGGCGCGAAAGGCCGCCACCAACTGCGTCGGCAACTTCTGGATGAAGCCGACGGTGTCGGTGAACAGCGCATTGTGGCCGCGTGGCAGGCGCACTCGGCGCGTGGTGGGGTCGAGCGTGGCGAACAGCTTGTTTTCAGCCAGCACATCGGCGTTTGCCAGCGTGTTGAGCAGCGTGCTTTTGCCGGCGTTGGTGTAGCCAACAATCGCAACGACCGGAATCTCGCTGCGCTTGCGTTGGGCGCGGTGCTGGGCGCGCTGCTTGCGCACCTCTTCCAGCTCGCGCTTCAGCTTGGTGATGCGCTCATCGATGCGCCGGCGGTCCACCTCCAGCTGCGTTTCGCCTGGACCGCGCACGCCTACGCCGCCCGTGCTGCCGCCGGCGCGTCCGCCGGCCTGCCGCGCCAGGTGCGTCCACTGGCGGGTCAATCTTGGTTTGCGATATTCATATTGCGCCAACTCCACTTGCAGAGAACCCTCGCGCGTGCTGGCATGCTGCGCGAAGATGTCGAGGATCAGACCGGTGCGATCCAGCACGGTGACTTTCTCGCCCATCGCTTCTTCCAACTCGCGCTGGTGGCGCGGCGAGAGTTCATCGTCGAATACCACCACATCGAAGGCGAGCTCATCGCGCCAGGTGACGATCTCTTCGACCTTGCCTGGGCCGATGAAAGTGTTGGGATTGGGCGAGTCGAGGTGCTGCGTGGTCTGGCCAATCACGGCGAGGCCGGCGGTCTTGCACAGCAATTCCAACTCGGCCATCGAGCTATCGAGCGGCAACTGCGCGTGCGTCGCCTTGTAGGTTGGGTTGCGAAAGTCCACGCCGACGAGAAAAGCCTTTTGGACTTCGGGCTTGGTTTCAAATTGAATTTTCTTTCTGGGCATATTGGTTGCCCTCTATCTTTCCTTCGACAAGCTTGGGATGAGAGGGCCGGGATGAGGGAAGGAGAGATGCGCCGATGCCGGGCCGGCATCTCAGCGCGTCGTGCCGTCTACGTCGATTCGGTTGTCGCTTACATCCACATTGGTAAACCAGAACGTGCGGGCGATGGCATCCAGTTGCGCCTGCGCCCAATCAGTTGCTTCATTCGCAGCCGAGACCGGCAGCGGCACCCAACCAAAGGTGCTGTTCGGCACTTCCACCATATTCACATTTGCTGAAACAGGGGTGAGAATGAGCCGGCCGCCCTCCACCCGCGCAGTATAAGCTAGCGCCACCCGCCGGCCATTCAGCGCATTGGCGCGGAAATTCACTGTGATCCTACCGTCCTCCAAAAAGCGAATGTGCGGTTCGGTCACCGGCGCATTTCGGCGCGACTTCACCAATTCATCGGCAATCGTCGTGGCTTGCTCGTTTTTCATCGCCACGCCCACGTCAGTGCCGGCGGGTAAATTGCCAATAACGCTGAGCATGTCCCAAAAGGATGCGTTGACGCCCTGTGGCGTCATGTTCTGGCCGGCGATGTCGAACTGAATCGATTTGAGTGATTCTGGATTGGGCTGCACTGGCTGCAACGTGATGCTGACGACCTGGCCGGCGATCAATCCGCCGCCAAACCCACAGCCAAGCAGCAACATCATCGCCACGCCCAACGCAATGCCGATTTTGAGCGCGCGGTCAGGTGTGGCGTTGATGAGCGGCTTGTCGTCTGGCACGAACAAGAACTGCTGCGGGTTGGCGGTAGCTGCAACGCCGGCGTCATTCCAATCGACGTTGGGGCGGGCAGTGCGGGCGGCATTGATGAGATCGACGATCTTGTCGTTGCGGGCAGCGTGCTGAATGAGGTCGCCGGCCTTCGTGATCTTGGTATCGCCGCTCAATGTTTCCCAGTCGATGCCGAGATCAAAGGCCATGGCCTGCAATTCCTCGGCGCTGAAATACGCGACGAGTTGCTGGCGCAATTGCGCTGCAGGCGTCTGGGCGTGTTGCATGCCTCCACTCATGTGTGTAGAGGAAGTTTAGCGAATTCTGCATGGAATGCGCGGCTGCAGCGGGAAATGCGGTTTGCCTTCACGTTAGCGCGCTCACCAATCGCTGCACACCCTCGCGCAGCGTCGCCGGCTCTGTGAGGCATGAGATCATCAGGTGCGCGCCGGAAGGGCTGCCATAGAAAAAACCCGGATGCGCCAGCACGCCATGGTGCAGCAGGTGAAGCACGAGCGCCTCCTCATCTTCCCAGCCGCGCACGCGGGGAAAGAGATAGTAGCCGCCGGCGGGCGTTTGCGCTTCGATGGCCGGACATGCTGACAGCATCTCCAATGCCATTGTCAGCGCCGCGTTGATCCGTGAGCGCATCGCTTTGACGAACGGCATGCCGTGCGTGAACAGCGCCGGCAGCATGTGCTGGGTGAGTGAGTTCGCGCTGAGATAAGCGTCGTTGAGAAATTCCAGCCGCTCACCGAATTGCGCATGTGCCGGCGCGTTCATTGCCACCCAACCCAATTTCAGATCAGGCAGCGCGAACATCTTTGAGATGCCGTTCAGCACGAACGCCGGCAGATGCGGGTGCAATGCGTGAAAAGGCGGCGTCACCTCTGCTGCAAAGGTGAACTCGGCAAACACCTCATCGCAGATGACCGGCAGGCGCAGTTGGTCGAGCGCCGGCAGGGGGCGCTGCACGATCATGCCGGTGGGGTT
>CAZPVX010000005.1:123228-150033 GCA_964590135.1 uncultured Anaerolineae bacterium
GATACGATCAGCACTGCGCGCGTGTGCGCATCGGCGATGTCCAGCAGCGAATCTTCGTCGATCTGCCAGCCGCGCGATTCATCCATGTCGTAGGCGCGCAATTCGATGTGATGCGCTTCGGCCAGATGCTCAAACAGCGGATAGGTAACCGCCGGCCCCAGCACATTGTCACCCGGCTCGGTCAGCAGCGTGAATAGCAGGCCATACGCCTCGCTGGTGCTGGCAGTGATGACGATGTGATCGGGATCGAGCGCGATGCTCGGCGCGCGGGTTTGCAAATAGTAATTGGCGATTGCGTTGCGCGCAGCGGATGCGCCTTTCGGGTCGGGCGTGTAACGGCGCGCGTCCCAGTAGCTGCTGGCTGCATCGCGCAGCGCGCCGGCGGGGAAAAGCAGCCCTTGTTGGGTTGGGTTGCTGCTGGTCAGGTCGATGTAGTTGCGCGCCTGCCGCCGCGCGCGCTCGATCGGGTTTTCGCTCAGGTCGGCGTTTGCCAGAAAGCCGCTCATTGCCTGCGAGTATGGCACAGCCCATTTGTTGATAGACTATGCCGGTGAAAGTGCGCTGCGCATCGATGGCCCATACAGCGATCGCTCATAAAAAAACGTCATGCCACCCGTCGAACCAACTCAATACATTCGCACACTCAAGATGACGATGTTGTGGTCAGCTGTCATGGCCGGCACGCCTGATGAGGTCAAGCGTGTCTGCGATGCACTGAGTGCCGGCCACGTGCAGATCGAACGCGAGATTGAAACGTGCATCGATGACGGCTTGCGCGGAAAAAAGCTGGAGGATACGAACGCGCGCGTGCGCATCACGACGTTGCTCGATGAATTGCAGCTCGAGTTGAGCGTGCAAATTACCTTTGCCTCGTTGGTGGCGGAGACGGTGGATCAAGTGATGACCGTAGCGCGCAAGCTGGACGAGTGCGCCGGCGCAGTGTTGCGCTCGCACGCGAGGCGTCTTGATGAGCGCGTGATGGAGCAGCGCCGGCAGGTGAGGCTGGTGCGTGTGCCGGCAGTGGTGGTGCCGGCGCCTGTGAGCGACGCGCCTGCCGACGATCGGGGCGCGCAACGCATGCGAGTGTGGCTGATCGTCAATTTTGCCATCGCGCTGACAGCACTCGTCGGCGTGCTGATTCTGTTCTTGTTGATGTTGATCCAGCGCTGATCTCTAACCTCAATTCCACAATCTCAAATCTCCCAGATCTCGAAATCATGAGCATGACACTTGCAGGGCAGGGCGGGTTGCCGATGACTCGCATCGAAACAAAAGAGGCCGCCAGCGCCAATATCTATCTGCATGGCGCGCATGTCACATCGTGGCGGTTGCCGAACGGCGATGAGCGGTTGTTTCTCAGCCCGCGCGCCGAGTTCGTCGCCGGTAAGGCCATTCGCGGTGGTGTGCCGATCATCTTCCCGCAGTTCAATCGTGAGGGGCCATTGCCCCGTCATGGCTTTGCGCGCAACAAGACGTGGCAATTTGTCGTGATCACGGAAGACACGGCCATGTTTCGGCTGAGCAGCGACACCGAGACGCGGGCCATCTGGCCGGCGCGTTTCACTGCCGACCTCACAGTGAACGTTCGGGCGAATGTCCTCAACCTCGGCTTTGCGGTGCACAATCTCGGCGCTGAGCCAATCTCGTTTACCTGCGCGTTGCACACCTACCTGCGCGTAAATGCGATTGAGCAGGTGGAAGTGACTGGTCTCGCCGGCGTCACCTATAGCGACAAAACGCGCGAGGGGCATCAGGGCGTGCAGGATGACGTGTTGTTGATCGATCGCGAGACCGATCACATCTACTATGACGTGGCCGAGCCAGTGACCGTGCGCGAGCCGGCGCGCGTCACCCAGGTGCGACAGACCGGCTTCACCGATGTGGTGGTGTGGAATCCGTGGACAAGCGCGGCGCAGTTGGCCGATATGGAGCCTGAAGGTTATCGTGAGATGCTGTGCGTCGAGGCGGCCGTGATTGGCGAACCGGTGCAATTGGAGCCAAATGCCGTGTGGGCCGGCACGCAGCAGTTGACAGCTGTTTTGTGAGGGTCTGTCAAGGCGTCGCCGGCGCCGGTGTTGGCGTCGGCAATTCGTTCGCCGCGCGTGGCGAGGTAATCACCAGCACCGTCTCCAATTTGTCGAAATCCACGCCGGGTCGCAGGATGGCCGTCTGCTGCGTCTCAAGGTCCTTGCTTGTGATCTTCTCGACCATGCCGATGGGCAGCGCCGCCGGCAGCGTGTTGCCCAGCCCGCTCGTCACGATCAAATCACCCACTTTCAGCGGGTCAGTTTGCGGCACGTTTTGCAGCATCAATTGACCCTCAGATGTGCCAGCCACCGTGCCGTTCGCGCGGCTCTCCACCACGCGCACATTCACAAATGAGGTCGGATCGTTCAGCAATTGCACCTGCGAGGACGCGAATCCCACCTCACCTACGCGTCCGATCAGCGCGATGCCGCCGGCGACCACCGGCATGCCCACCGCGATGCCATCGCGCGAGCCGGCGTTGATCGTCACGTAGCGGATGAAGGGGCTGCTGTCGCCGGCGATGACATTGGCGCATTTGCCGGCGTTGGGCGCGGTGGGCTGGTGATTCTGGCACAGCACCGTGTCGGCGATGCCGACCACGTCCGCCCCAATCACGTTGAAGGTGGGGTTGTCGTTTGCAAATTTATACAGGTCGCGATACTGCTTCAACTCTGCCTGAAACTCGCGCAGGCGAATGTTTTCGGCTGAAAATTCAGTCACTTGCCGTTGCAGCAATTCGGCGCGCGCGCGAAGATCGGTCAATTCGCCGGTGGTGCGAAAGAGGTTGTTGATGGCGCGGCCGGCATCACTGAACACGCTTTGAATCGGCGCGACGATCACTGAGAGCGGCCCTTGTCCGATCGGGCTTTGGCTGACGAAGCTGAAAAGCACTACCAGCGCGCTGATCGCAATCAGCACGGTGATCAACACAAACGAGCGTGGGCGGGAGCGATTCTGCATAGGTCAGTTCGGAGTGCTTAGTTCCGAGTGAGTGTTCTCGGGAATCGGAACGATGAACTCGGAACCCGCTAGGCGACTCTGCGTGCGCTGGACTGCACCGGCTGCGAGGTGCTCTTGCGTTCCAGGCCAACCAGCACCTGTCTGAGGTCGTCGAGGTTGGTTAGCACGGCTTCGGCGCCGCGCGCCACGCAGGTGAGCGAATCCTCGGCAATCCAGGTGTGGATGTTGGTTTCGTCGGCAATGCGCTCGGCCAGCCCCTGCAGCAATGCGCCGCCGCCGGCCAGCGCGATGCCGGTCTCCATCAAGTCGGCCACCAATTCCGGCGGCGTCTCGTCCAGCGTGCTGCGCACCGCCTCGACGATGGTGTCCACCGAGCCGGCGAGCGCCTCGCGCACTTCAATCGACGACACTTCCACCGCTTCCGGCAAGCCGGTCACCAGGTTGCGACCGCGCAGTGTCATGGTCTTCTCTTCGGGCAGAGGAAAGGCCGAACCGATGGCGATCTTGATTTTCTCGGCCATGCGCTCGCCGATGAGCAGGTTGTATTTCTGGCGCGCGTAGTTGACGATGTCTTCGTCCATCTCGTCGCCGGCGACGCGGACGGAGCGCGATACGACGATGCCGCCCAGCGCGAACACCGCCACTTCAGTCGTGCCGCCGCCAATGTCGACAACGAGTGAGCCGTGCGCCTCGGTCACCGGCAAGCCGGCGCCAATGGCCGCCGCCATCGGCTCTTCGATCAGATAGACCTCGCGTGCGCCGGCGGAGAGCGCCGCATCGTGCACCGCGCGTTTCTCCACTTCCGTTACGCCGCTCGGGATGCCGATCACTGCGCGCGGGCGGGGGATGTTGAACAGGTTGCGGCTGTGCGCCTTGCGAATGAAGTAGTCAAGCATCGCCTCGGTGATCTCGAAGTCGGAGATCACGCCGTCGCGCAGCGGGCGAATGGCGACAATTTTTGCGGGAGTGCGGCCAACCATCTCTTTGGCTTCTGCGCCAACCGCAAGCACTTGCCGCGTTTTACGGTTGACTGCCACCCACGACGGCTCGTTGATCACAATGCCCTGACCGCGCACCGCCACAAGGGTGTTTGCCGTGCCGAGGTCGATTCCCAAGTCAAGTGAAAACAGGCCGAGGAATCGATCTATGATGCTTGGCATTTCTCAATCCTCATGAACTTGACTATTATAGTTGAGCAAAATTCGGGCGCGCCGCGCCTTTACAGGAGTACGGACTTATATTATGTTGTTTGAATCTCAAGTTGCATTTATTGGTGGCGGGGTGATGGGTGAAGCCATCATCAAGAGTTTGCTGCGTTCCGGCGCGCTGCAGCCAGGCCAGATCACGCTGGCCGAGCCGAATACTGATCGCCGCAATTTCGTCAGCGACCGTTTTCACATTCATGCCTGCGCCGACAATGCGGATGCCGTTCGTCATGCCGAGATTGTGGTGTTGTCGGTGAAGCCGCAGGTGATGGACAAAGTGTTGCACGAGATCAAGGGCGTGGCAAAGCCGGATGCACTGATCTTTTCGATTGCCGCTGGCATCTCGCTCGACACAATGCGCGCCGGCCTGCATCCCGACCAGCCCATCGTGCGCGTCATGCCCAACACGCCGGCGCAGATCGGACAGGGCATCAGCGTGTGGACTTGCACGCCGACGGTGACCGAGACGCAGCGCGCGCAGGCAGTGGAGATTCTGAATGCAATGGGTGAGGAGATTTTTGTTGAGGATGAGCATTATCTCGACATGGCAACTGCGCTGAGCGGCACCGGACCGGCCTATATCTTCTTGTTCATGGAAGCGCTGATCGACGCCGGCGTCCACATGGGCTTCTCACGGCCTGTCGCTGAGCGATTGGTGATGCAGACCATCAAGGGCAGCACCGAATATGCCATCGCATCGAAGCTGCATCCGGCTCAACTGCGCAACCAGGTCACCTCGCCGGGTGGCACAACCGCTGCCGCGCTGTATGAGATGGAGAAGGGCGGCCTGCGCACCGTGATCTCGCGTGCCATCTGGGCGGCTTTTGAGCGCAGTCAGCAATTGGGGAAGAAGTAGAACTTGCAGGGATTTGTGCTAGGGATGGTCGCCAGTAATGCCAGTTGATGTCGCAACTGGTGTTGCAAATAGGAGTATCGCCGCGCCGAGCAGCACATCAAACGTCGGCCGGCTGAGCGCGGGGTAGGGCGACCATGCCAGCGACGCATTCTGGCTGAGCAGCGCCGGCCCCACAAACACCATCAGCCCAGACAGGATGAGCGCGAGGCCCAGCCAATCGCGCTTCGTCAGGCGTTGGTCATGCAGCGAGGTGTGTGGTGCGTCGTTGCGGCGAATCAGACTCACGATCACCATCAACCCGCCGGCAGCCATTGCGCCCCAGCCCAGCCACGCTGGCAGCGCGGCGAAGAAGCGGCTGAGCCAGCCGGCAACTGCCATCAGCAGGCCGGCGGCCAGCAATGTTTGCCGCTTTGTCGAGGCGGATTGTGATTGGGTCGCGCCGAAGCCGCGCGCCACCATCGCCTCACTCAGTTGCATCGATTGCTCCATGCCGCCGGTGAGCAGCGGCACCCACAGCGGCAGCCAATCGCGGATGCCCTTCACGCGATGGCCGCGCACCGCCTGCGCCTCGCGCACCTCGCGCAGCCGGCGCGTCACCTGCGGCACGAAGCCCATCGCAATGCTCATCGTCATGCCGATGCTTTGATATGCACGCGGCGCAAAGCGCATCCAATCGCGCGGTGCGATGGCTGCATTCAGTGTCTGAAAGATTGACAGCACCGTGACCAGCATCAAGCCGTTGGTTGCGCCATAGATCAGCCCTTCGAGCGTGACCGCGCCGCTGAATACGGGGATGTCACCGGGGATGGTGAACAGCACTGTGTCGCCGATGTGCACACTGAGGGCGTTGAACAGTGCGGAGAGCAGCACGATGAATAGCGCCATGCTCCATAGCGGCAGATGCGCTTTTGCCGGGTCGTACGGGATGCCGGCGTTCACCACCCGCGTCACACCCAGCGCGATCAACAGATAGAGCGGATTGCGTGTCGCCAGCGTGACGGCCATCAGGCCGGCGGCCCAGGCGAACCAGACGAGAGCGTTCATCGTCTACGCTCCGCCTTCAAACAAGAATCTGTTTTTGAATCGCGCCAGCACTTTCATGGTTGGCAGGCCAAATAGCAGGAGAAGCAGAATGTTGCCGCCGGCGGCAAACACATCCCACCATAGTGAAGTGGCGGCATAGAAAACGAGATAGCGCTTGACGCCATCGCTGAACGACAGGCCGGCCTGCCAGCTTTGCGCCGAATCGCCGGCCAGGAACGGCCATGACCACAGGTTCATGATCGCGCCGTAGAGGAAACCCCATGCGCCGGCAAAGAGAAGATAAGGGAGAAGGCGAGCGCGTGGGAAGGTGGACAGCAAGGTATTCCCGCCTTGCCGCTTTCGGGCTTGAGCGCCTTCCCATTTGTGCAGCACAACCGCGCTCATCCCCATCCATCCTGCTGTAAACATCTGGTAGGGCAGCCACGGGCCGACACCGCCAGTGATGAGCGCCGAGACCAGCATGGTTAGCACGCCCATCAGAAAGCCGAAGCGCGCGCCAAAGACCGCGCCAGCCAGAATGATGAGCATGAACACTGGTGTGAAGCCGGCCGGCCCGGGGATGGCGTTCTCGGCAAAGCGCAGCGCCGCGTTGATTGCGACCAGCATGCCGAGCAGCGCGACCATCTTTGCGCTCATCGTCTGCCCTTGCGCTTCAGCCATGAGAGCGGCCAGACACAACACGATCAGGCCGGCGAGGTAGGCTGGCGAGTTCGCGCCAGCTTGGGCGCTCTGCTGCAACGGCATGAAAAATGGCGACGCAAACGCCATCAACCCCAGTAGTGATGCCAGCGCGAAGATGGTTGTGGACAGCAACCTGCCCAGCCGGCGTCTATCGATGCTCGCGTGGGCGGCTGCGAGGTGGGGCAGATGTTCGCTCAATCTCATGCGCCGCCTCTTCGCCGCGCGAGTGTGAAACCAATGGCTAACACTGCCACGATTGCGCCAAAGCCCAGCAGCGGCAGGGGGCTGTCGTTGGTCGTGGTGGCGGTTTGCGCCTCTGGCGTGGCGGCGGGCTGCGCAGTTGCAATGGGGGTCGCAGTCGGCGCTGTCGACGTGGGTGACGGGGCTTGTGTTGACTCAGTGGTGGCGGTTGCCACCGGCGCAGGGGTGGATGATGGTGCACCCGTTGGTGATGGCATTTCGGTCGGCGCAGGGGTCAAGGTCGGACGCGCCGGCGTTGCAGTGGGTTGCGCCGTTGCAATCTCTGTTGCAGTCTCCGTTGCGGTGAGTTGTGCTGCCGGCTGTGTGGCCGGCTGCGCAGCTGCGCTGCAGATCTCGTCGAATGAGATGACAAGCGGGGTCTCGTTGTTTGCGCCGTCACCCTTGCCCCAGCGCCAGCCTTCCACGTCGCCGTTGCGCACCTTGCTGTTTGATGCGCCAAGTGGGCTGGCGCGCCACGCGCCCTCTTTGATCTGCGCGTAGGCCCAGTAGGTGCAGGTCGCATCCAGCGTGTTGCACTGGCAGAAGCAGCTCTGCTGCGGGTAGTTGCAGCCCGTGTCGCCGATCTTGCACACCGCCGGCCCCATCCCGCTCACTTCCACGACCAGCGGTAACTTTGCGCGCCGCAGCAACTCGTAGCCGCTGATGCTCTCCTCGCTGAATGACACACAGCGCGTGACCACGCTGCCGTCGGCCATCTGCACGATGAGGCCGGCGCGGTTTGGCGTTTGCGCGCGCGCCTGTGCCGCCCACGCAGCAACGTTGACGCCCAGCGCGAAGGTGAGCGAGAGCATGGCGATGAGATGTGGCAGGCGGATCATGCAAGGATACAAACCGCCCAAAGCATTCGAGCGCCTTGGGCGGTGAAATCACATCACTGCCCGAATGCCCTGCGGAACAGCGCCGGCACCACGCCGGCGGTTGCCAGCATATTTTCATCGGCCAGCGAAAGCTGATACGAGATTGCGCCGCTCTTGGTCTGCATGTTCAGCAGCGCGCTGAGCGGGTTGCCCTTCGATGCAGCCCACGATTCGGGCTGGTCGCCGCTGGCGATGATGGCTTGCGCCACGAGCGCAGTGGAGTTGGCATTGCTCTCAGTGCCCCACTTTGAGGGCACCTGATATGGGTAGCCGCCATCCTCGTTTTGCAGGCTGTGCAGATAGCCAATCGCCTTGCCAACGACGCCGGTCTTGACTGGCTGACCGCTGGCGATCAGCGCCTGCACCGCCAGCGCGGTGGTGTCCACGTCCGCATCGTCACCGCCGGCAAACGCCCAACCACCGGATTCTCCTTGCAGCGATGCAAGCTTGTCGATCGCCTTCGCCGGCACCGCGACGCCGTTGCGCGCCAGCGCCAGCATTCCCAGTGCGTGGATGTACACGCTGTCGCCAATTGCGCCGGTCTCAGCGTTGTAGGCCGAGAGGATTGGCTTGGTCACGTCGATGCCGTTAAAGTTGCGCGCGTCGAGGCCGGCACTCTTCAGCGCCAGCGCCAGCTTGGCATATTGGCCGGCGCTGATCGCTTTGCGCAGCATCAACTGTTGGGCGAAGAAATCGATGGGTGAGTGGCCGGCGCTGCTCTTCACATCTGCGGCGCTTTTGCCCGAAGCCTCAATCGCCATCACGACGTCGGCGGTCGCGCCGATGTCGCTGCCCTTGCTGAAGCCAGTGCTAAAACCGCCGTCAGACTCCTGCTTGGTTAGCAGCCAGGCGATCGCCTTGTCGCCGGCGTCGGTGAGCGGGTTGGTTTGTGCCACGGCCGGCGCAGTGAGGCCGATGGAGCTGATAAGAATGGCGGCGGCGAATACGCCAGCGCGCAACTGTTTGATGGTGTTCATGAATTTACCCTATGCAGTTGGTGTGAGAGAAAAACAAAAACGCCCGACCTTCCAAAAAGATCGGGCGACCGAGATTGCGATTGGTGCGGGCCGGCGATTGAAATTTGTTGCTGCGACCCGACAGTCATCTCCAGCCTCCTTGTTCCGAGAAGGGATGTGAGAACAACGTTGAGGATAGCGTCCTGGCTTGAAGAAGTGTCGAGTGTCGAGTGTCGAGTGAACCTCACTCGTCAATCGTCATTCGTCATTCGTCTCACAGTTGCGGCACAGCGCCGGACTTTCACCGGCTTCCACCTTTATGCCCTAGCTTCCGAGCTTTTCATCCCGCGCAGCGTCTCTCGAAGAGAGCGCGCTTGCGGGCATCGGGACACCTCAACGCGTATTCAATTGGTAAACGGACGAGTTGAGTGTAGCACAACACCGCGCGCCGGCGCCCAAAAGTTGATCGCCCCATTCACAATCAAAATCCAAAATCAGAAATTCAGCAATAATCCCGCCATGGAGCAGCCGATTCTCACCGCCGCCGACGAACGAGGGCTGAAGGCGCTCTCGCTCGACAGCCGGCTTCGCCGCGCCTTCTTCGAGCTTTCGGCCAACATGATCTGGGAGTTGGCCGATGAGGTGCCGAACGTTGCCCGCAAGCATGGCATGACCTATTACCACGAGGGCCGCGAAGAGACGATCAACATGCTGCTGCGCCCAACCGGCGTGCTGGCCGAGCAGATGAACTACTTTCACACGGTCTCCATCACGCTGCTCGAAGCGCTCAAGCGCGTGCCGGATTTGTATCTGGAAAACCAGAGCGTGCGAGAGGTTGTGCCGCTGTCGCCAGAAGAGGACGCGTGGCTGCATGAGTTGTGGACGCCGGCGCATCGCAATTCGCATTGCGTGTTTGGCCGGCTCGATGCGATGGTCGATTTCACCAGCCCGACCTGGAAGGATACGCTGTCATTCGTCGAGCCAAACCTTGTCGGCGTCGGCGGCATCTCGCTTATCCCGGCGGCCGAGGCGGTGGCGATGGAAGTGCTGGTGCCGGCGCTGCAGCGTGTCGCGCCGGATTTGCAGCTTGAGCCCAACGAAGACCTGCGCGACACTTTTCTGCGCGAGTTGCAGGATCACATGGAGTCGATTGGCCGGCCAGTGAATGGCAACATCGTGCTGGCCGATGCGAAATACAGCGGCGATGGGCCGGCGGAGTTCGAGACGCTGCGCCAGTTCTACACCGCGCGCGGCTTCAATGTGTTCTACGCTGACCCGACCGAGCTTGTCTTGCGCGACAGCGAGGTGTATTACGAGGACAAGGTCGTCGATTTGCTTTACCGCGATTATTCGCTCTACGACCTGACGTATCTGAAAGACGAGGGCGGCGACCCCGACGCCATCAAGCAATTATTCCGGCGCAACCAGATCGTCTCGTCGATGGCCGGCGACTTCGATCACAAAAGCACCTTCGAGTTGCTGACCGATTCGCGCTTTAGTTCGTTCTTCACGCCGGGTGAGCGGCAATTGCTGCGTCGGCATGTGCTGTGGACGCGCGTCCTCGCTGCCCGCAAGACCACCGACCCCACCGGCGATGAGGTCGACTTGCCCGAATTCACCATGTGCAACCGCGAGTTGCTGGTGATCAAACCCAATCGCAGCTATGGCGGCGATCGCGTGTTGATTGGGCCGAGTGTGAGCGATGCGGAATGGCATGAGGCGATCGATCATGCGCTGACCGAGCCGGGCGAATGGGTGGTGCAGCGGCTGGCGCGCATCACGGCGTACGAGTTTCCCGTAGTGCAGAGCGACCGCAGTATCAGTGTGCAGCCGTTCTACATGGTGGTCGGCTTTGCGCCGACGAAATATGGCACAGCGGTGCTGGGGCGCGCGTCGCAGAAGCAGGTAGTGAATGTGGCGCAGCGCGGCGGCATGTGCGCGGTGCTGGTGGGCCGGCATGGCGAGCGATTGGCGTTTCGGTGATGCGCCGCAGGGCAAGCGTGATCGCTTGCCCGCAAGTAATGGCACGATTCACATGCATGAAATATTTGAGCGACACGTCAATTGCGGCGGAACGCGCACAGATCGAAGTGATTCGCAAACTAAGCGTGGGCCGGCGCGTGGCGTTGATGCGCAAGCTCACGGTTGATGCACATTACCGCCTTCGCCATTTCGCAACGCCACAAACAATTGCGCATCGTAGATCGTGCTGAACGCCATGACAATGGCAGCGATGAACGTCGCGCCGCTTACCTGAGCGAAATATAGCCACGGCAAGAGCGGCGTCTTGCCGATCAATGAGATCATCGCCGGCATCGCAAACTGCGTGGCAGCCAATGATGGCGTCACAATAAACAGAGACATCGGTCCGCAGATGATCACCCGCAGCAGCCAGATGTGAAGCGCAACCGCGCCGAAGTGCTTCAACGCAAAACGCGCGCTGTCGATCAGCGGCGAAGTCGCCGCAAACCTTTGGAGCCTTTCTCCCCCTGGCTTCATGGGTGAAACCGGGAAAGACTCCAAAGGTTTGAAGGCCATGATGGTGCGGAAGCGCAGGAGCGTTTCTGTGAAGATGAGCAGCACGATGCAAAGCACCGTGAATGCGCGCCATACCGAAGGCTGTGCTGATTGCCACTGCTCAATGAGAGATCGCGGCTCTTGCGCCTTCCCATCGCTGATAAGCGATGATTCGTACGCAGTGAGCGCCGGCCGGCGAAGCAGTGCCGTTCGTGCTTCGGACAAAACAATTGCGAATGGGTCGGCGTCAAGCAATGACACACTGACGCCTTCTTGTAATGGCAATCCATCTTCTGCCTTCAGCATCTGCGCAGGCGCAAGGCGCTCGATCATCGCTTGCAGGTCAACACTGAGTATCGACAAGCTCAAACCCAGCAGGCAGGCCGACACCAACGCGCTGTGCAACAGATTGCCGGCGAGCAACGCAGACAGGCACGACCAGAGACTGCGAGACACGCCGCCGGCGCTGTCTTTAAGCGTGAACCATGTGATGACAGCGCGCGCAAGCGTAGTGGCCGGCCAACTCAAAAATGCCAGCAAGACCAGCGTGGTTGGCGAGAGTTTCTCCTGAAACGTGGGCACTGGGCCGACCCAGGCGTAGTTTTGCAACACGGCCTGTATGGCGATCCAGTGCCCAGCGAGAAAAGGAGACATTAAGCCAAACAGAATGCACAGCAGCATCGCGATGGAGTGCGAGCTGAACGTTTGCATGGATTCACGCCAGACCAGCGTGATGGAAATCGGCACAGAAATTGATTCGCGCGAAGCGGTCTCTTCAACCTGCGCATCATCTGCAACTGTCCGTCTGGACAACGGATGCAGCGCCGGCGGTGATAGAAGACGTGCCATTTCGATTTTCTTCAGACTACGCAGCGATGTGTTCCAAAAGGTAACAAACCTGTCACCGCTGAGCCGCAAGGGAACTCCAGATATAACGGTTTTCTCTTACAATGAGCGGCGTGAAGGTGGTTGTTGGAAGCGCCCGCCTTCACGCGCTCATGGCTGTCATACGATATTGAGAAAGAGGTGTGGCGTCTTTTAAGCGGTTTTAGATTTTCTTTAGAGCTTGTTTGCGAGGGGATTGCCATGCAACGAACGAGTTCGAGATACACCTTCGGGCGTTTCCACCTGGATGCCGGCGAGCGCTGCCTGACACGCGACGGCCAACCGGCTCTACTCACTCCGAAAGCCTTCGACACGCTGCTAGCGCTGGTGCAGCACGCCGGCCACGCCCTGAGCAAAGACGACCTCATGCGCGCAGTGTGGCCAGACGGCTTCGTCGAAGAGTCGAATCTCGCCTTCAATATCTCCACGCTGCGCAAGGCGCTGGGCGAGGGGCAGAACGGCGAGCGCTACATCGAGACCGTGCCGAAGCTCGGCTATCGCTTTGTGATGCCGGTGCAATTGGATTCGCCTGCGCATCCTGTCGCAGCCTTTGCAAAGCGCAGTAACCTGCCGGCGCAACTGACGCGCTTCATTGGCCGCGAGCGCGAGTTGGCGGAAGTGACTGCACTGGTGCAGACCAAGCGATTGGTGACGCTGACCGGCTCAGGCGGTGTGGGCAAGACGCGGCTGGCGATGGAAGCGGGCGCGCAATTGCTCGATCAGTTTGTCGATGGCGTGTGGCTGGCCGAGTTTGCGCCACTTGTGGACGAAGCGTTGGTGCCGGTGAGGGTGGCTGGCGTCTTTCTACTGCAAGAGCAACCTGGCCGCTCGCTGTTGGACATGCTAGTTGCCTTTCTTGATGGGAAGCACACGCTTGTGATCTTTGACAACTGCGAGCATGTGATTGCGTCGAGTGCCGCACTTGCCGAAGCACTCTTGCGTGCATGCCCAAACGTGCACATTCTGGCGACCAGCCGCGAGGCATTGCGGGTGGCCGGTGAAGTGACGAGGCGTGTTCCGTCATTGGATGTGCCGAAAGATGGCAGAGCATTGACGGTTGAGCAAGTGTTTGAATACGATGCGGTGCAGTTGTTCGTGGAACACGCAGCGCTGTTGCAGCCGAACTTCACTTTGCGGCAAGGCAACCTTGATGCAGTCGTGAGCATCTGCCGCCGGCTGGATGGCATTCCGCTGGCGATTGAGATGGCGGCGGCGCAGTTGGATGCGTTGAATTTGAAGGCGATTGAAGCTGGATTGGCAGCTTGCATTGACTTTTTGACACATGGAAGCCGGACGGCGGCGCCAAGACACCAGACGCTACGCGCGACGCTGGATTGGAGCTACAACCTGCTCACGGAGCCGGAGCGCACACTGCTGGCAAGGTTAGCGGTGTTTCGTGGCGGCTTTACACCAGAAGCAGCGCAGGCGGTGTGCGAAGCCGAACATCAAACCCTCCTGCAACTTGTGCGCAAGTCGCTGGTGGTTGCAGAACCACAGGGGAATATGGTCCGCTATTACCTGCTAGAAACGGTGCGGCAATATGCAAGCGAAATTCTGTTTGCAACGCCTGAATATGAAGCGTTACAGGATAGGCACCTGACATTTTTCCTGAAAATTGCCGAAGATAACATTGACCTGGAAGGCCCCATTGTTGATGCGTGGGCAACTGTCATCGATGCTGAATTTGCTAATGTGCGTAATGCAGTCACCAGGGCGTTAGTTCGCGGAGATGATTGCGAATTGGCGCTGCGTCTGGTGTATGCACTGCTGCCTTACGTGTTCTGCAAAGGTCACCTGTTGGAGATCAAGGAATGGATAGACAAGGCTCTGTCATACGGCGTCAATGCCCCTCGATATGCTGTGGCACGAGCGATGATGGCAAAATTCGGCGTATTGACATTGCAGGGCGCGCTTTTACAGAATATCCAAATTGCGCAAGAAGCGCTCGTTTTATTTCGAACGACACAGGACGTTCGAGGTCTGGCGTGGTGTCTGGAAGCGAATGCAAACAACTCATTTGATGTGCAGATTGGAATTCTGGCTGAAGAAGCGCTGCCATTGATGCAGCAATTGGGCAGCAGAGATGGCGAGGCGCGTGTGCTCCGGGCGCTCGGTGTGGCGGCGCTTTTGGCCGGCCACTCCGAAAGAGCGGCCCATCTCCTTGAACAGTCCATTTTGCTTGCCCCATGGGATGCGCGCGAATGTATCCTCCCTCTTTATAAAGCGCATCCGAAACGCGCGGTGGAAGTGTGCGTCCGTGAACGCGCCAGTCACATTGCGCGTGGAGATGTCTACCAACTTGCAATTTTTGCGAACTCACATGGTGCAGTGCTACTGGCCGAAGGTGAATATTTGCACGCCAGACGCATCCTTGAAGAAGGTATTCGTGGCTGGCAACTGTTCATCTCTGCAACACCGCTTGACCCTGCATTCTTGTCCCTGGAATTGCCGGTTGACTTTTTAGAAAAGCAATTTCCATTCTGGCTGATGCTCAACGTGTTCTTCATAAATCATATATGTCGGCTGGCCTATTCAGAGGTTCTTATCGGAGATGTGAGCCGCGCCCAGATGCGGCTGGAACAATGCCTGAAGATCAGCCGAGAGTCGGGAAACCTGGCCATCGTCATTTTTGCCGAATTGTTATTGATCGATTTGATGTCTGCCGGAGAGAATGCAGATGCCACGTTGCAAAAGGCACAACGACATTTGCAACACGTTCGGGAATTGGATAACTCCATCGGCATAGCGTGCTCACTGGCTCAAATTGCGTGTCTTGTGTCGCATCGTGGCGAATGGCGCAAGGCATGCACGTTGATTGGAGCTGCATCTGTGCTCATGGAACATTCTCAGCACGCCATTCTCCGAGCAACCAGCATGCCTGGCATATGGTTCGATCGGGCGCGTAAGACCATCGTTGATCCATGTTGTGGCGCCGCCCGTGCCGCACTGGGTGACGAAGCGTTCGAAGCCGCCTACACCGCCGGCCAGCCCATGTCGCTCGATGAGGCCGTGGCGCTCGCGCTGAACGGTTAGAATCGCGTCGTAATGACGGACGCGATGCAAAGTGCTCGAAATCCCGATCTCAGAAACCAGAACTCGATCTATGTTGTGGGCCACAAAAACCCAGACACCGATTCGATTGGCGCAGCCATCGGCTATGCCTGGCTGATCCGTGAGCGCGACGGCGAGCCGGCTATTGCAGCGCGCGCCGGCTCCCTCAACCAGCAAACGAAGTTCGCGCTGGAGCACTTCAACGCGCCAACGCCGGCGCTGCTCGAAGATGCCTCGCCGCGCTTTGAGTCCATCGCCCAGCCCATCGAACCGCTCAAGCCGGACCAGCCGCTGAGCGAGGCCTGGCAGCTCTCAGCCCGCACCCACCGCGCCGCGCCCATCGTCGATGATCACGGCAAGCCGGTCGGCATGGTTACTGGCCAGTCGGTGTTCGATTTTTTGTCGCAGAGGCTCGACATGCACGATGCGCCATTCGGCAACCTCATCAGCGTGAGCTGCGTGCAGGCCAGCGAGCCGAGCGTGCCACAGTTCCCCGCCACCGACCGCATCAGTGATCACCGCGAGAGTGTGTATCGCACCCAGCGCGACGACTTCTGGGTGGTGGATGGCGAGGGCAACTACGCCGGCATCTGCACGCGCGCAGACATGATGCAGCCGCCGCGCATGAAGCTGATTCTGGTTGACCACAACGAGGCCGGCCAGGCCGTGAGCGGCCTGCTCGACGCTGACCTGCTGGAGGTGCTGGATCACCACCGGCTCGGCACGATCAACACGACCATGCCGATCGCGTTTCACGTCGACACAGTCGGCTCGTGCTCCACGCTGGTGAGTGAGCGGATGCGCATTGCGCGCCTGACGCCGCCGCCCGAGATTGCCGGCATGCTGCTCTCCGGCCTGCTGTCCGACACGCTGGTGTTCAAGTCGCCAACCACGACGCCGCGCGACCGCGGCTCGGCCATGTGGCTGGCGTGGCATGCTTTTGGGGTGGATGACGCTGAGCAGAGCATGCTCATCTACGGCGAGGCGCTGCTGCGCGCCGGCGCCGATATCAGCAACCGCTCGGCGCAAGACATGGTGACTGCCGACTTCAAGGAGTTTGAGGCCGGCGCGGTGAAGTTTGGCGTGGCGCAGGTGGAAGTGACGACCTTCAATGTCGTGCTGGATCGCATGGGCGAGATTCGCGCGGCGCTGCGCACGTTGCAGGAGCATCGCGGGTTGAACTTTGCAGCCCTGATGATCACCGATATCGTGATGAATAACAGCCTGCTGGTATGCGTGGGTGAGGCGCGCTACTATGAGCGCCTGCCGTTCTCACGCAAGGGCGACGCCATCTACGATATGCCGGGGGTGGTCTCGCGCAAGAAGCAGTTGCTGCCGACAATGCTGGGCATGTTGCAGGGATAGCGGCGAGTGTGCGTCACGGCTTTACCGGGATGAAGCCATACCGCACGAGGATGGCCTGACCTTCCTTGCCCATCACAAAATCGACGAACTGTTTCGCGAGTGCGGCGTTCTTGCTGTCGTTCAACGCCGCGATGGGGTAGGCAGCAAGCGCGTTCAAGTCATCGGGGATGGCGATGGTGCGGACGGCGTTGTCTTTGCCGGCGACCACGTCGGATGTATACACGATGCCGGCGTCGGCCTCGCCCAACGCCACCTTGCTGAACACTGCGCGCACATCCTCTTCGTATGAGACCACGTTTGCCAGCACGGTCTGGCTGAATGTCTTGCCAAACTCCGCTGTGTTTGACGCCTTTTGCAGAAATTCGAGCGCATACTGGCCGGCCGGCACTGCTCTCTCTGCCAGCACAATCTTTACACCTGGCTGCGCAAGGCCTGCCAGTGATTGCACCGACTGCGCGTTCTGCGCGACCACCACGACCAGCCGGTTTTGCACAAATATCTGTTGCGTGCCGCTGGTCACACGGCCGAACGAAATCACGTTGTTCATCTGTCGCGCATTGGCACTGGCGAACACGTCGGCAGGCGCGCCCTGCTTGATCTGCTCGGCGAGTTGTTGCGAGCCGGCATAGTTGAAGCGGACGCGCGCATTCGAGGCGGTTTGCTCGAAGCGACCGCCGATCTCGTTGAAGGCATCTCGCAGGGACGCGGCAGCGAAGACGACGATCTCGCGCGCGGCGGGCTGTCTGGCCGGCGGGGCTGCGCAGGCGGCCAGCAGCAGTGAAAGGGCCATCACCACCGAAAATGCAGGACGAAGCGATTTGTGATTTGGATTGAACATAGCAAGAAAGCCCTGTGTGCCCAATTTCACGATTCTACGCGCGCAAGCAGGCGCACCAGCACCAGCACTGCGAAAGAGATCAACACCAGAATGAGCGCCAGCGCCAAAGCCGCCTCTGGGTCACTTTGAAAATTCATGTAGATCGCCAGCGCCATGGTCTGTGTGCGCCCCACCAGATTGCCGGCGAACAGGATCGTCGCGCCAAATTCACCAAGCGCCCTTGCCCACGCCAGCATGCTGCCAGTGAGCATCGCTGTTGCGCTGAGCGGCAAAGTGACGTGTCGAAATACCTGCCATTGGCTCGCGCCTTCCACCATCGCCACGCTTTCCATGTCGTCGTCGATGCGGCGCAGGCCAATGACTGCGGCACGGATGTAGAGCGGTGCGGCGACGAACACCTGCGCGATCACAACGGCGGCAGTGGTGAAGGCCAGTTCGATGCCGAAAGGCAGGAGGATGGATCCGATCAGGCCGCGCCGGCCAAATGCCATCAGCAGGCCAATGCCGGCGACCGAAGGCGGCAGCACCACCGGCAGATCGAGCAGCGCGTCGATCACTTTCCAGCCGCGAACCTGTCGGCGCGCGATGAGCCAGGCCGCCGGCGTGCCAAGCAACACGATGATGGCGAGCGCGATGCCGGAGGTGATGAGTGTGAGCTGCATGGCTGCGCGAGCGTCTTGCGCGGCAAGCGCATCGGGCAGTATGGGCAGCGCGCGCGCAGCGATGGCGATGAGCGGCAGCAGCACCAGCAACAACAGCAGGCTGGACAATAGCACCAGCAGCGCGCGCGCGCCGCCGCCGATGCGCGTAGCCGGCGTGCGTCCCTTGTGGGGCGATTCGCTCTGGATGGACGGGATGGCGGTCATGCTTACAAGAACCGCCTTGAGCGCAATGAGCGCTTTGGACGGCAAGCGGGCTTCATCATACCTGCGCAAAACCAATCAGTTGACGATTCTTCGCCGGCATTCAACAATCCGCCCCGATATGACCACCGACATTCGAGATGACTTTTTTCTCACCCACGATTGGCTGCTTTTGAATAATGGCTCCTTTGGCGCGTGCCCCAAACCGGTGTTCGCCGAATATCAGCGCTGGCAGCGCGTGCTGGAAGAGCACCCCGGCAACTACTTTTACCGCCTGCACGAGTTGATGGACCAAGCCCGCGCGCCACTGGCTGAGTATTTGCACACCACATCGGACCAACTGGCCTTTGTGACCAATGCGACGATGGGTGTGAACGTGGTGACGAATTCGCTGCGCAGTTGGCTGCGTGAAAGTGATCAGATTCTGACGAGCGATCACGAGTATGGCGCGTGCAATAACGCATGGGCATTCGCGTGCCACAAGATAGGCGCGCGCTATATCCGCTTGCACATGCCGCTGCCGGTGCGCAGCGCGGAGGAGTGGCTGGATCATTTCTGGGCCGGCGTCAATTCACGCACGCGCGTGATCTACCTCAGTCACACCACCTCGCCGACGGCGCTGACATTTCCCATCAAGGAGGTGTGCCGGCGCGCAAGAGAGCAAGGCATCCTCACAGTGATCGATGGCGCGCACGTGCCGGGTCAGCGCGACCTCAATCTGGAAGATCTGGGCGCAGATTTCTACACAGGCAACTGCCACAAATGGATGTGTGCGCCGAAAGGCTCGGCGTTTTTGTATGTGCGCAAAGAGATGCAGCACCTGATTGAGCCGCTGATCGTGGGGCATGGCTGGCACGCCGACGCCGTGAGCGCGAAGCCGCTGGTGGATTACGTGGAGCAGTTTGGCACGCGCGATATGGCGGCATTCATGGCGGTGCCGGCGGCCATTGCCTATCTGAAGGCGCATGACTGGCCGGCGGTGCAGCAGCGCTGCTTCAACATAGCGCTTGATGCGCGCCGTCGTATCGAGGGCATGTTTGACACCGAATCGATTTGTCCGGATGACTTCGCGTGGTTCAGCCAGCTTGCGCCAATCCGCCTGCCTGATCGCGTGAACATGCAGCGTCTCGGTGCAGTTATTCGCGAAGAGCTCAAGATTGAGATCCCGCTCATCACATGGCACAACGTGAAGCTCGCGCGGCTGTCGGTGCAGATTTACACTGCGCAGGCCGAGATCGACGCGTTCGTGAGGGCGCTGGAGAAGCATGTGCCGGCGTGTATGGAATAACGAGCTGCCGGGAGATGAGGTGAAGTTTTCTCACCCATCTCTTCACGCGCTTTCTTGTTGCTTTGGGGTGTCAACATGCAAGTGGATTTGAATGGCAACGTGGCGCTGGTGACAGGCGCCGGCCGCAACATCGGCAAGGCGATTGCGGATGCGCTGGCGGCGAATGGCGCAACGGTGGTGTATGCTGACATCGACGGTGCTGCGGCTGCGCAGGCGGCATCTGGAAGAGGCCTAGCGATGCAGTTGGATGTGGCGGATGCAGCGCAGGCGCCGGCGGCCATCGAGCAGATTGTGCGCGAGCGCGGCCGACTCGACATCCTCATCAACAACGCCGGCGTCAACACTGCCGCAAAGGATCGCGCCACCATCGACGACTTCTCGCTCGATGAGTGGGAGCGCGTGCTGCGCGTCGATCTGACAGGTTTGTTTCTGATGAGCAAGGCTGCCGCCGGCGTGATGTTGGCGCAGGGCGGCGGGCGCATCGTCAACATTGCGTCGGTGGGCGGGCTGGTGCCGCTGCGCTTGCAGAGTGCATTTGTGGCCGCGAAAGCCGGCGTGGTCAATCTGACCAGATCGATGGCGATTGAGTTGGGGCCGCGCGGCGTGCTGGTGAATGGCATCGCGCCTGGCTCGATCATCACCGAAGGCACGAAGGAACTGTGGTACAGCGACCCTGATCGCGCGGCGAAGATGCTGTCGCACGTGCCGCTGGGCCGGCCCGGCACCTCTGAGGAGGTGGCGCATTGCGCGCTGTTTTTGTGCGCGCCAGAGAGCAGCTACATCAACGGCCATATTCTGGTCGTCGATGGCGGCTGGACGGCGGGATTCATGAGGGATTTTTGAGAACGCTGGAACAGAGAGCGCAGACGGAGAATGATCGATGTATCACGCGTGACGCGTGAAGGAGTAATGATGGCCGAATTTACGCAGTTCAAGGGGTATCCAAAAGATTACACGCCGAAGGTGCCGAAGCCGGCGGTGCAGCCCGATCCGGTGGTGCTGAACGCGCAGCAGGGTGTGCCAGTGGTATATCCTGGTTGCCATGGTGTTGGCATTCGCGTGGTGCATCCGGTCAATCCGGTTGCGCCGGCGACAAACATGGGACTGGTGCTGTTCTACCTGCCGCCGCACGTCATCAATCAGCCAGGCTCGCACGAGACCGAAGAGACCTATGTGATCCTGGAGGGCAAGGGCGAGATGATCTTTGCGAATGGCCGGCGCCAGGCTGTGCAAAAGGGCGACTTCATCTATTTGCCGCCATGGACTGAGCACGGCATCGAGAACACCGGGGTCGAAACGCTGGTCGCGCTCATCTGCACCTCGCCGCCAAATCCGTAGGGCTGTGCCAAAATAGGCGCGGCAAGAGCCACGTGCGAAGCACAGACACAATCTCAAGAGACGAGGATAAAGTACAATGGCAAAGACAGTATCCAGAAGAAAACTACTTGGATGGGCCGGCATCGGCCTGATAAGTGCGGCTGCATTAGGGGCATGCGGCGGCGCGCCAGCGCAGCCGGCTGCCAGCAATGCATCGACGCCAGCGAATGCACCGGCGGCTGGCAGCGGTGGCGAGGTGAAACTGGAGATCGGCTCGGAAGGCAGCGATTCGAAGTTCGACAAGGAGCAACTTGAGGCGCCGGCCGGCTCGAAGATCACGCTGACGTTCAGAAACAACGCCACAGCCGATACACAGAAGCTGTTCAACTGGGTGCTGGTGCAGCCGAACAAACAGTTGCAGGTGGTCAACGATGGCTTGATGGAGGGCGAGGCGAATGGCTACATCAAGCCAAATGACCCCAACGTGATTGCTGCGACAAAGCTGCTCAAGCCAGGTGAGTCTGAGACGATCACCTTCGACGCGCCGCCGGCGGGCAGTTATCCCTTCATCAGCACCTTTCCGGGCTTCTACACGCGCATGAATGGCACCCTTGTCATCAAGTAGTTTCTTCGCCACAGGAGGCGCGGGGTGCACAGGAAGCTGACACACAAGCGAAGGGAGCAGATGATTTCCATGAACCACCTGTTCCCTTCGCTTGTTTTCCTCTTATCGCTGCCTGCTGCGATGACGCTCAGGAAATCACGCGGTCGGAGGAGGGATCGAGTGCATCGCGCAAGCCATCGCCAAAGAACGAGAAGCCCAGCACCAGCAACGCTAGCACCACGGTGGGGATGATGCCGACGTAGAGGTAGCGCGGGCTGGAAAGATACTGTCCGATATCGCCGACCATCTTGCCCAGGCTGGGCATTGGCTCGTTGATGCCGTAACCGAGGAAGCTGAGGCCGGCCTCTGCCGCGATGAATGATGGGATGGCGAAGCTCACTGCGATCACCAATGGATTCAGAATGTTAGGCAGCAAGTGGCGCATCGCGACAAAGCTTGTGCTTGCGCCCAGGCTAAACGATGCCGTGACGAAGTCGAGTTCTCGATAGGCCAGAACTTGCGCGCGCACCAGGCGCGCCAGACCGGGCCAGGCCAGCACCGAGATGGCGATCGTCACCTGGACGATGCCGTTGCCCAACAACATCATCAGCAGGATCTGGAATAGCAGTCCTGGCAGCGATCCCATCACCTCAAACAGGCGGTTGAGCATGAAATCCCAGGTGCCGCCGAAGTAACCGGAGATAAAGCCAAGCAGCAAGCCCATCATCACGACAAAAACGGTGGCAGACACCGAGACGATCATGCTGGTGCGGACGCCCCAGAATAGCCGGCTCAGGATGTCGCGCCCCAGCATGTCGGTGCCAAGCACGAATTGCGGCAGCGCGCCTGGCGGCGACCACTGCTGGAACAGGCTGGTCTTGTCGTAGGGGTGCGGCGCAATCAGCGGCGCGAAGATGCCGATGAAGCCAAAGGCCAGCACGATGATCAGGCCAATGATGGCGAGTTTGTTGCGCTTGAAGCGCCGCCACGCCAGTTGCGTCGGTGAGAGCGGCTTGTAGGTGGTGGCTTCGGCGAGGTCGCCGATGGACTTGCTTGCACTCAAGGTTGCCATGCTCACTTGCCTCCACCCAGCCGCACGCGTGGGTCGATCAGCGTGTAGCTGATGTCGACGAGCAGGTTGGTGAACGTCACGACCAGCGCCGTGATGATGACGGTGAAGATGATGACCGGATAGTCGCGGTTGTAGATGCTGCCAAGAAAATAGCGCCCGACGCCCGGGATGCCGAAGGCGATCTCAACGTAGATCGAGCCGGTGACGATGTTGGTGACTGTCGGCCCGAACACCGTCACCAGCGGGATCATCATGTTGCGCATGGCGTGCTTCATGATCACGAGGACGCGGCTTACACCCTTGGCTTTGGCTGTGCGGATGTAGTCCTGCCCCAGCACGTCCAGCATGCCAGAGCGCGTGTAGCGGGTGAGGGAACCGACAGTGCCGACGCCAAACAGGAACACCGGCAAAATCATGGCGTTGATGGGCTGCTCATAGAACGCCTTGCCATTGGTAAAGGCAAACCAGTGCAGACCGATGACGAAGATGGCGATGCCAAAAAAGATGATGGAGATTTGCGGCAGGGTGATGGTGGCGAGCGAAAGTGTGGTCAATAGCTGGTCGATGATAGTGTTGCGCTTGAGCGCAGCGATGACGCCAAGCGCGATGCCAAGCGGGAAACTCCAGGCCAGCGCCAGCGCGCCGAGCAGAAGGCTGGAGCCCCAGGATTGGACGAAGAGATCGACGACTTTCTTGCCCGGGTAGAAATAGGATTCTCCGAAGTCGCCTCGCACGGCCTTGCCCACCCAACGCCACCAATTGACGTAGAACGGCTGGTCCAAGCCATATTTCCTGAGCATGTTGGCTTTGGCATCTGCCGAGAGTGGCTGGTTCAACTCTTCGTATGGACCGCCTGGGGTGTTGTACATCAAGAAGAAGGTGAGGAATGACACCACCAGCAGCACAAACACCAAGCCGGCCATTCGACCGAGGATGTATCTAAGCATGTATGCGACCTCTCACGCGCGAAGTCTATCAAGAAAAAAAGCAAGCGCACCTTGCTGAATTGCGCAGGGGCAGGCACATCTGCCCGCCCCTGCGCCACGCACAAAACGAATCGATCTGCAACTGTCCTTACTGTGGCAGTTCCTTGCGATATTCCAGCACGTTGTTGCCGATGTAGGTGCTTGAGGAAGCGCCGTTCATCGTGCCGATGCCAGGCCAGGCCACGCCCGGGTTGGTGTTGACCTTGCCAGGGGCCATCTGCTCGCCCTTGACGTAAGGCTTCCACAGGTTCAAGCCAGTGCGGTGCACGATCCACGGGAAGGCGGCGCTCTCGGTCAGCAATTTTTCGGCCTCTTGATAGAGCTTGGTGCGCGCCTCGATGTCGGTCATCGGGCCGGCCTCTGCCAGCAATTCCTGATACCGCTTGTCGTTCCAGACGTGCCGGCCACCCAGGTCGCTACCCTTGAATAGCGACAGCATGTTCGACGGGTCGAGGTAGTCCATACCGTAGTCGATGCGGCCGAAGTCGATGGTGGTGATCATGTTGCCGGCATCGTCCTTCTTCAGCAGGTCGGCCATGAAGTCCTTGCTGACCATGCTCTTCACTTCCACTTCGATGCCGAGGTTCTGCTTGATTGAGTCAGCCACCGCCTGGCAGATGCCCATGCGCACCGGGTCGCTGTCGCGATTGACGATGGTGAGCTTGTCGACCTTCACGCCGGATTCCTGGTAAAGCTGCTTTGCCAGCTCAGGGTCATACCTCTGGATGTCCTTGAGCGCCTCGCCGTTGGCGGCAGGGAAGCCTGGGGCGAGGAAGGAATAGGCCGGCCGCGCCAGCACCGGCTTGGTGATGAACTTGACGATCGAGTCACGATCGATCAAGTGCGTGATGGCCTGGCGGAACTTCAGGTTGTCGTATGGCGGCTTGCGCACGTCGAAGAAGAAGTAGTCGGTGCGGAAGTCGACCACGTCCGGCGCGGCCATCTGGCTGAGGGCGGGGTCGTTCAGCACGGCGTCCACTTCGGCGGCGGTGCCGGGTGTGGTGGCGTCGATCTGGCCGGCCTGGAAGGCCTGGAAGCCGTTCGGGAAGACGATCGAGATCATCTTGTTGAGATACGGCTTGATGTCTTCAGGGGCCTTCGGGTTGGCTTCGATCACCACGCGGGTGGGTGAGAACTCGGTGACATAGAATGGGCCGCACGACACAGTGGTCTTGGGATCGGCGTTGTAGAACGGGCCGTGCGCGGCCAGCGCCTTGGCGTTCATCGGCATGGCGTAGATGCCGAGGCGAGGCAGGTAAGGCGTCGGCTCGCTGGTCTCGATGATCAGCTCAAATTCATCCTTGCCTTTTCGCACGCCGACATCCGTGATGGGCTTCTTGCCGGCGACCACGTCATCGAAGTTCTTGATGTTGCCAGAGCCGGCGCTCCAGTACCACACGAAGTCGTAGGCGGTCTCTGGGTTGGCCATGTGCTGGAACGTGGCGACGAAGTCGTCTGCGTTGAGCAGCGTGCCGTCCGTCCACATCAGGTCCTTGCGCAGATTGAAGGTCCAGGTCGTGCCTTTGTCGTCCACCTTCCAATCGGTTGCCGAACCGGGGACGAGATCGAAATCCTTGTTGGTGCGAGTGAGCGGCACAGAATACTGGTCGGACAGCGGGCCACGGTTGTACACGCTGCCGGTGATCTCCATGTGCTGGCCGGGCTTGGCCTCGCTGCCGGCGATCACATAGACCTGCTGCTCGCTGGGCGCGGCATCATCGGGCAACTTCTTGCCGACGGCATTGACCATGCTGGCTGCTGGCGCCTCAGTGGCCTTTGGCGCCTCCGTCGCAGCTGGCGCTTCGGTTGCGGCTGGGGCCTCGGTGGCCGCAGGCGCCTCCGTCGCCGCCGGCGCTTCCGTTGCCGCCGGCGCGGCGGTGGCTGCCGGTGCTTCGGTGGGCGCGGGTGTGGCCGCCGGCGCGCACGCTGCGAGCAATGCGCCGCCAGCGCCAATCCCCATGATCTTGAGCAATTGGCGTCGAGTCAGGTTGGTTTGTTTGGATTGCATCACTTCCTCCAGTGAATACTCGCGAATCACGGCTGGGAGTAGATTGGGTTGGCTGTTGTGACAGCGTCTCTCCGTGCCGCTAGTCGGCATGTTGTAGCGCAAGTCCAAAAATCGCGCAACTCTCTTTCACCAAAATAAATGTCTTTTTGAGTATCTGAACAGGCTGCTGGCTTACGAGGCGTTGCAAGGTGATCCGCTGGCCGCCTTTGTGATTTGTTCATTGTGTGTTTTTCCATCAGTTAACATTGGCGGCCACACAAATCATGCCCAAGCGAACCGACATTCATTCCATTCTGATCATTGGCTCCGGCCCTATCATCATTGGCCAGGCGTGCGAGTTCGATTATTCCGGGGCGCAAGCTTGCAAGGTGCTGCGCCGCGAAGGCTATCGCGTCATCCTCGTCAACTCGAACCCGGCCACCATCATGACCGACCCAGAGTTTGCGGATGCCACCTATGTCGAGCCACTGACGGTGGATGTGATTGAGAAAATCATCGAGAAGGAAAAGCCGGATGCGCTGTTGCCGACCGTTGGCGCGCAGACCGCGTTGAATCTGGCGACTGCGCTGGAGGAAGCCGGCGTCCTGAAGCGGCACTGCGTCAAGTTGATCGGCGCAAATGTTCAATCGATCAAGATCGCCGAAGATCGCCAACTCTTCAAGGAGGCGATGGAGGCGCACGGGTTGAAGTGCGCGCTGGGCGACACTGTGACTAGTGTGGATCAGGCTGTTGCGTTGGCGGAGACGCTCGGCTATCCGGTGCTGATTCGCCCATCGTTCACGCTGGGCGGCAGCGGCGGCGGCGTGGCCTACGACGAGGCAGACTTGCGCGAGAAGTGTGGCAAAGGCTTAAATGAAAGCCCGATGCACCAGGTGCTGATCGAGCAAAGCGTGCTGGGCTGGAAGGAATACGAGTTGGAGGTGATGCGCGACCACAAGGATAACTTCGTGGTCGTATGTTCCATCGAAAATCTCGACCCGATGGGTGTGCATACCGGCGATAGCATCACCATCGCGCCGGTGATGACGCTCACTGACAAGGAACTGCAGCGATTGCGCGACATGGCGAAGATCGTCATGCGCGCTGTCGGCGTCGAGACCGGCGGCAGCAACGTGCAATTTGCGGTGAACCCGGCTAATGGCGAGGCGATCATCATCGAGATG
>CAZPVX010000006.1:0-41672 GCA_964590135.1 uncultured Anaerolineae bacterium
GCTGCATCGTCGCGCCGGCTCACGTCATCCCACAGCACATTCGATTTTAAGCGCGCCGCGGTCTGCGCGATTTCAGCTTGCAGTGCGCGGTCGTCATCATGCAGGTATGGAATTTGCACCACATGTTGCAGCGCCGGCAGCGCGTGAATGATCTCGACAACGACACCGCGCCGGTCATTGGCCTTGCCGTTGTATACATAGCCATCGACCGCAAACAGCACCTTCGGCTCAATCTGCTTGAAGCGATCCAGCACCGCGCCGGCGCCGATGTCCGGCGAGCAACTCGACCACACCGCGCCGATGCTGGCGCAGGCGAGGAAAGCGATCACCGCCTCGGGCATATTCGGCACGTAAGCCGCAACGCGATCTCCTGCCACAATGCCCATCTCGCGC
This sequence comes from uncultured Anaerolineae bacterium, assembly GCA_964590135.1. GTDB lineage: Bacteria > Chloroflexota > Anaerolineae > J036 > Brachytrichaceae > JBDHWI01. The sequence continues at coordinate 394 of CAZPVX010000006.1, forward strand.
AGCGACGCAGCGACAGATGCCACCGCGCGCTTCAGCGTCTCCCATGACATTTCCGTGATTACTGGTCGCCGGGCGGTGCTTTCAGTGCTGAAGATGAGCGCCGGCGCATGCGGGTTGGCATGTCGCAGGGCATGTTCAGCATAGTTCAGCCGCGCGCCTGGGAACCACTCAGCGCCGGGCATCTCGCGCCGGCGCAACACGCGCTCGAATGGCTGCGAAGCCTGAATGCCAAAGTATTGCCACAGCGACGCCCAGAACGCCTCGGTATCCGCAACCGACCACTGCCACAGCGCGGCATAGCCATCGAAGTCGAGCGCAGCATGCTCACGCAGCCATTGCATGTAGTGATGCAGGTTGCTATTGCGTATGAACTCGCCAGAGGGTTGCCAGAGCACGTCCATTGTCATCGCATTCTAGACAAATTTGAACCTCGCTCGAAGACGGGTGAGGTCGCGGAGGCATCGCAGCGATTTCGCACCTTTGCGAGATGCACCACAACTGCATTACACTAACAGCGTTCGACAGGAGGCAGATGTGTCGCTCGCAACCCAATCCAAACCATTCGTGAATTATCTTGAAGCGTGGCTCGCCGGTTTGAAGCCGCTCAAGCTATCAAAAGTGATCGATGATCCGGCAAAGGTCGCCGTGCTATGCGTCGACATCATCAACGGCTTTTGCACCGTCGGCCCGCTGGCCAGTCCGCGCGTTCAGGGCATCGTCAAGCCGATAGCAAAGTTGTTCAGCGATTGCCATACCGCCGGCGTGCGACACTTCATCCTCGCGCAGGACACGCATGCGCCCGATGCGGTGGAGTTTGCCAACTACCCGCCGCATTGCGTGCGCGGCACATCGGAATCACAGACTGCGCCGGAGTTGTTGAAGTTGCCATTCGCCGGCGCATACACGGTATTCGAGAAAAACTCCATCGCCTCGCATCAGAACACTGCGCTGGACGCGTGGCTGCATGCACACCCAGAGGTGACCACGTTCATCGTCGCCGGCGACTGCAGCGACCTTTGCACATATCAACTCGCCATGCACCTGCGGCTGCGCGCCAACGCAGCGCAGATGCGCGGCGTGCGCGTGATTTTGCCGGAGAACTGTGTACAAACCTACGATACGCCGGTGAAAGTGGCGCAACAACTCGGCATCCCTGCGCACGACGGCGACCTGTTGCACGCCGTCTTCCTGCACAACATGTGGGCGAATGGCGTGGAAGTGGTGAGCAAGCTGACGAAGTAAAAAAGAACGCCAAGCATCAAGGTGCGATCTGATCCTAGCTCCTGCATCACCGCTCTTCAAACTCTGACCAACCGCACCGCCATGAACTGCCGGCGCGGCAGGTCGATGCGGCAATGGCCGCTTACCGTGCCGCGCAAGCGCTCAACCGTCATGTTCCATGTATCGATGATGTCAGCGCGATAGCGGCCTTCTGGCAGATCGAACAGGCGAAATGCCGGCTGCCTGCGCCCATAATACGTGAGCAACACTGCATGGTCGCTCGTGCCGATGGTGCTGAAGTCCCAGCGCGACATGTGCGGCACGGGATTCATGGGCGCCGGCGATTCCATCAGCAACTTGTGCAAGAATGCCAGCCGCGTCGGGCTTTGACCCTTGATGCGGCCGCCTTTGCTCCACCACAGCTCTTCGCGCGCGTTGAGATATGTTTCGCCGTGCGCGCCGGCATGACCGCCCAGCATGACCACCTGCCACTGCCGGCATACCAGTTCACGCGCCGGCAGGTTGCCCCAGCCGTGATGGATGTCGCCCTCATAGCCGCACTCATCCAGCATCAACGGCTTCTCATATTGCTCATATAGCGCCTTCACCAGGCGCAGGTTGTCCTCTTGAAACTGCAGCGACACATGCGTGATCCATGGCTTGTTGTGGTCGTAGCGGTCTTCGGGGTGGCCGTTGTGGATGGAGCGCAGATGCGCAGACGGATCATGCCGCACAAGGATCTCGCAATAGCGATCCCAGTCTGCCATCGCCTTGTTCTGCATGAAGTCGTATTCGTTGGCAAGCGACCACCATACATTGCGATAGGCTGACAACCGCGCAATGGCGTAGCGCAGATAGCGGTCGTCGGCCTCGGCGCTCATATCCGCAAAGCCCCAACGATCGTAAGGATGGAACAAGATGATGTCGGCCTCAATGCCCATGGCGCGCAACGTTGTGATGTAGCCTTCGAATGTGCGCCAAAACGCCACATTGAAGCGCGCATGATCGAAATTGCCGCCGGCGTCGCGATCATAGGGAAAAGACGGCGGTTCATTGTGGTTGAAGTCGTAATGCTTCGGGAAGATGGTCATGCGAATCTTGTTGAAGGGCATGGCCGCGAGAGTGGAGAACGTCTGCTTCACCAGCGCCGGCTGTTGATGCGCCCATGCATACGCGGTGGTGCCAAGCGGCACAAACGGCGCGCCATCAGCATAGGCGAAGTGGCGCGTGCCGGCCACGCGCACCGGCCCATGCACGCCGCGCTTCGGCGCAATGCAGGTGAACGCGCCGTCAACGCCATTCAAGGCCGGCACATTGCTGTGCGTGATGTAGCGCCATTCACCAGGCGCATCGGGCATGAAGCGCACGCAATAGCGGCCATCGCCATCGTAAAAGCCCTCCGCATCGACGCTGTTGCCGCCGTTGGAAAATGTCGCACTGAACGTCACATCAACAAAGGGATTGCCGGCGACGGGGCCGCGCAATTCAAGCGCGAAATCATCCCACTGAGGAATACGTCGTTGACGACTCATGCTGGTGGTTGTAGCGCATTGCCGGCAAGCGTCAACTTCTGGTGAAAGAAGGAGATCGCGCGCTCCATCATCAGCGAAAGGTCGCGACCTTGCAGACTATGGCCGGCGCGCGGGTATTCATACAGCATCACGTCCTTGCCGAGCAGCTTCAACCGCGCATCCAAATCGCGCGACCATGCCGGCGGCACCTGATCGTCGCGCCCACCGTGATGAATCTCAACTGCCGCAGTGACATCGCTGAGGTAGTTGATCGGTGAGATCGGCGCATATTCGCTCAGCGGCACATTCTGCTCGGGGATGCGCGCGCCGGCGCGAAACACTTCGCTGATCTGCTTCGTGTTGGCCTGCTCATCTGCGCTCATCGCGCCATACAGCACGGCAGCTTTCACATCCTTGCTCAGCGTCAGCACGCGGGCGGCAATGCCGCCGCCCATGGAGTGACCGAACAAGCCAATGGCATCGGGATCGGCATTGGGCAGGCGCCTGGCATATGCGATCAAGTTCATCACGTCGATGGCGTAACCGATGCGGAAGAGGTTGCCCTGCTCCTCGCTGCCCTCGCTGCGGCCATGCCCGCGATAGTCGGGGTGGATGACGAGATAGCCGGCGCGCGCGAGCATGTCGGCATAGCGCTGGGTATAGGTGTAGGGCGTGCGATATGCGCGCGGGTTCACATAGCCATGCAGCACCAGCACTACTGGAAATGGCCCGCTGCCCTTCGGCGTGTTCATGAAGCCGTATACCTTCAGGCCGTCACTATCGAAGCTGATGAGCGTGCGGGTGAAGGCGCTGGTCACCTGCAAAGTCTGTTCGACCCTTAGCTCACCGTTGCCATATTCGCGACTGCGCAGGCTTTCGATATAGAGCGGCTGGTAGGGCGATGGCGTGGGCGAGGGGGATTGCGCGCGCGCCGGCGCAGCAGTCATGCCGACAAACACGACAACAATCGCCAACAAAACCTGCGTGATTTTCATGCCGCACATGTTGGCGCATCTTCCTGAGCGCCGGCTAAAAACGCGCTATTTTGCTTTCTAGTATTCGATCGCGAAGTCCAGGGTGTAGCCGCCGGCGCTGCCCGCGCTGTTCACGCTGTGCGCGCCACGCCCCCACTTCCCGTCCTTCCCGTCGCGGCTGAAGCGCAGGCTGAACGAGCCGGGCCGGCTCTCCGGCGCCAGCGCGAAGTAGTCAAAGTCCTCGATCTCAGCCTGCAGGTCGTCAAACGCCGGGCGGCCAGTGATGGTCAATTGCGCGGATGGCTTGACCTTCACCTTGATCGCACGGCGCAGTTGCACCTTCTTGCCATGCTTGATCATGCGCGTGCCGCTCGCCGGCCAGCGCGACTGCACGCCGTTGACCGAAAACACCAGCGCTGCAGGCTCTTGCAGCTCTGGCTGCTGCGCATTGAAGAACGACAGGCGCTTCAACCGCACCGTGACAGTCTTAGTTTTTTCGCTGACCTCAAGCTCCAAGCCCTTTGTCGTGCCGGCGGGTGGCTGCGCAAGGTTGTCGGGGGGGCGGCGGGCAGCATAGTCCTGCACAAACCAGCCTCGCCACTGCTCTTTCGCCGGGCTGCTCTCCTGCCAGGTCGCGTCATCCGCGCTGGCAGTCAGCGTGATCTCCTGATCAGGCCAATTCACGTCATAGAGATGCACGATGAATTTGCCGCCGGCGGTGTCGATGTCGTAGCCATGCGCCACGACCTGATGGTTGCGGCCCAGATTGGCCAAATCACGCGCAACGATCAAGCCGAGCGTGACCGGCACGCCGCGATCGATCGACTCGCGCAGCCGTTTCCACTCGTCTTCACGCGTGCGCCGGCGCACACCCTTGCTGAAGAAGCTCGGCCCATCGGGCGCAAGTGACCACAACACGAACTTTGCCGCGGTCAGCGTGAGAAAACTGTCGATCTGGCGGCTGTAGATGTACTTGGCGAGGGGATGGTCGTCGGGCGGCACGCCTGCCGGCGCGAAGTCGGTCGACGTGAACGGCGGCAATTTCAGATTGAAGAGGAAATGATCGAGTGCAGAGAATGCCATGCCGCCGCAGCGCCCGCTCGTCTGCAGCTTGCCCACACCCGGCACATCGGCAATGACATTGACGAAGTAGTTTGCAAAATGATAGCCGTGCTGCGCCGGCGTGAAAGCTGTCGTTGGCATGCTCAGGTTTTATCTGAATTTCACGCCGGCGCAAGCGTCGATGGGCAAGTCGATCAGGCTTGCCCATCGATCGGCGTCAGATCACTGGCGAATCTTCACAGGCACGATGCTGCGCACCTCACCAGCGATATTCGTGACGACCGCCCACACCTTGCCGGCCGGCGGTTCTGTCAGCACTGTGCGGAAGTTCAGCCGGCCATTCTTCGGCACGCTGTACGGCGCATCGTCGTTCAACGCCACAGCGCCGCTGCCTTGCGCGTTGTCGGCCAGGCTGACGATGAGCTTCTCGCCGGCGGTGAAGCCCGTGCCGGTCACGCGCAGATACACATCGCCCGTGATCACCGCTGTCACAGTGAGATGTGCAGTCGGCGTCATAGTAGGTGTAACCGTCGGCTCACTCGTCTCAGTCGCGGTCGGCTCCAGCGTCGGCGTCTCCGTCGGTTCAGTCGTCTCGGTCGCGGTCGGCTCCAGCGTCGGCGTCTCCGTCGGCTCAGTTGTCTCAGTCGCAGTCGGCTCAGGCGTCTTGGTGGCCGTCGGCTCCAGCGTTGGCGTATGCGTTGCAGTCGGTTCAGTCGTCGCTGTCGCCGGCGTGGTCGGCGTAGCAGTGGCAGTTGATGTGGCCGTTGGCAACGCGGTTGCAGTCGCCGTTGCCGTGTTGATCGGGATGGCGGTGTTGGTCGCCGTTGGCAACGCGGTTGCAGTCGCCGTAGCCGTGTTGATCGGGATGGCAGTGTTGGTCGCCGTCGGCAACACAGTTGCAGTCGCCGTAGCCGTGTTGATCGGGATGGATGTCGCCGTCAACGTCGGCGGCACATTGGTCGCCGTTGCGGTGGGCAACGGAGTAGCAGTAGGCAGTGGCGCCTGAGTCGGCAACGGGATGGCGGTGGCAACAGGTGTGTTGGTCGGCAGCGGTGGAATAGCCGTCGGAATCGGGATTGGCGTGTTCGTTGGCAGCGGTGGCGGCGGCGTCCACGTAGGTGGCGGCGGCTGTGTTGGCGTGCTGCTCGGGAATGGCGACGGCGTGCCAGGCGGCAGGCTGAACAGGCTGAAGATCATCACCGCCATGCCGGTGCGCTCGTAATACTCGACGCGGAAGCTGTGATTACCGCGGCTGAGCGTGAGGTCGGTGCTGACGTCGCGCGGTGGTCCATCCGACCATGCATCCAACACCAGCACGTTATCCACAAACATCCTCATGCCATCGTCGACGCGGAAGATGAAGCGATAAGTGCCGGTCTCGAAGAACATGTTGCGCGTCCAGCGCACCGAAAAGTTGTCGGCGGGAATGCGCGGATCGGGCGAGCCATAGCCCCAATCGAAGTTCAGCACCGCATCGTTGCGGATAACTGAGGGGAAGCCGGCGAGGCTGGCGTTGGCGAAGTAATCGCCGCGCCAGTCTGGGAAAGATGGCAGCGCCGTTGGCTGCACCTGAGTGGGTCGCGGCGCAGGGGTGTTGGTCGCGCGCGCCGGCGACTGCGTGGCGACGCGCGTCGGCTGTTGTGGCGCCGAGGTCGGCTGCTCAGGCTGCGCCGTCGGCGGCGTGACTGTCGGTTGCAGCACCGTCAGCGTATCTGAGGCGAAACGGCCGGCGGTGCGCGTCTGCGCATACACCTCCCACACGCCCGGCACGATATCTGCCGGCAGCGTCGCGGTAAATTCAAATCGCCCCTGCACGTTGGCTGTTGCAATGGCAAGGATGGCAGTGCCAACATTTGGCGAAGGCACTGTCGGCACCAGGCCAATCGTCACCTCTTCGCCGGCCTGCCAATCCTGCCCGATGATTGCCAGCACACTGCCGGGCGTAGCCTGATCGGGGATGACCGAAAGATACGGCTGCACGACCGTGGGCGTGGGTGAAGGCTCGGGCGGTGTTTGCGGGTGTGGCTGGCACGCCACGATAATGGCGGATACAATCGCCAGCGCGACAAACAGTCCAGCAATATGCCACTTGTTGATGCTCATAGTCGATCCTTGCAAAAATGCTTGGGCGTATCCTTCTCGATTTCCCCTGTGCTCGCGTTTCGACGGTCAGATCGCGGGGCGAATCTGCATCCCGTTTGTTGGCGTGTTGAATGGCACACATCGCACATCCGTTTGCACTATTGTGCGAGACTGGCGTGAAAGCAAGCTGACAATTCGTCGCCTGCACACCACCAACTAGTCTACACGCAGACGCAATTCCATCCCAATTCGTTCCAGAGACAATCTATGCGCAGATGGCAACAAATCTCAAGTCCTAAAACGATCTTCTCGATGCACCAGGTGGGGCCGGCGGTATGGCTGCTCGGCACCAATGAGGGGCTGTGGCGTTATAGCGCCGGCGATTGCATTCAGGTCGCCCCGATCCTCGCCAATACCGCGTTGAGCGCAGTCGCTGCCGCGTCGGGCATCGTCTTCGTCGGCGCCGCCGACGGCATCGCATATTCCACAGATGCCGGCAACAGCTGGACCGCCGGCGCCATTCAAGGCACAGTGCAGGTCTCACAGATCCTGCTCTCCCCCGATTTCCAGCACGATGGCATGGGCTTCGCAGCAACCACCGGCCACGGCGTGCTGCGCACCACCGATGGCGGCGCATCGTGGGTGTTCAAGAACATCGGCCTGTCGAACCGCGAAGTGACGGCGCTGGCGCTTTCGCCTGTATTCAACATGGATCTCACCCTGTTCGCTGGCGTCATCGATGGCCTGTTCAAGAGCGAAACGCTTGGCGAGCGCTGGCGGCTCTCACCAGTCGAGCCAGACGCGATGCCGCTGTCGGGCGTTGCATTTGCGCGCAGCGCAGTGATCGCTGGCAGCGAGACCAAAGGGTTGTATCACTCCGGCAATCGCGGCGAAAGCTGGAGCAAGCGCAATGCGTTCAGCGCCGGCCCGATCAATATGCTTGCCACATCGCGCAGCAACACACGCATCGCTGTTGCCACGCCAACAGTGGTCGCCACGTCAGTCGACTATGGCGAAACGTGGGAGCGCACCGATGGCAAGACCCCGCGCGAGATCATCGCGCTCGGCGTGACGGATGAAGGCGAAGTCCTGTGCGGCACACAGGGCGAAGGGCTGTGGGCTTACTGATGAAGATCGCAGTCACCGGCGGCAACGGCCGCTTTGGGCGCGTTGTGGTGGCGCATCTGGCGCAACAGGGCCACGCGGTGATCAACATCGACCGCGTGGCTACCGACGCGCCGGCGACAAACGCGCCCTTCATCGCGCTCGATCTGGCTGACGTGGATGCGCTTGTGCGCGCTTTCGAGGGTTGCGAGGCAGTGGTTCACCTGGCAGCCTTCCCCAGCCCGCGCAATCACCCCGCACCAGAGATTTACGCCAATAACACCGTCACCAGCTATAACGTGCTGCACGCGTGCGCCACACTCGGCGTCCAGAAGCTGTGCATGGCGTCGAGCATCAACGCCATCGGCGGCGCATACAGCCGCAAGGCGCGATACGACTATTTCCCCGTGGATGAGCAGCACCCGACCTACAACGAGGATCCCTACAGCCTTTCGAAGTGGGTGCAGGAGATTCAGGCGGACTCGTTCGCGCGGCTGCACAACGACATGACAATCAGCAACCTGCGCCTGCATGGGTTGCATGAAGGGAAGCTGGATGTCACACCAAACCTGGCATTGCAATCTGCAATCAACAACCTGTGGGCGTACACCGAGATTCACGCCGGCGCCCGCGCAGTCGCATGCGCACTGAACGCCGGGTGGCGCGGGCATGAAGTGTTCTTCATCACCGCGCCGCATACTTGTGTCGATGTGCCATCGCTGGAACTTGCGCAGCGCTTCTTCCCGCAGGTGCCGATCCGCGGCGACCTGACCGATCACCGCAGCTTCTACGATTGCAGCAAAGCTGAGCGGCTGCTGGGATGGAAGCATGATCTTTGATCTCAGATGTTGGATTTGCAGTTAAATCATCAGCCGCTATGATGGGTTCGCCGGCGGCATCCGGCCAATGGCGAATCTTCAACACCATGACCAAGCAAATTTCTGACAACGTCAATACGAACTCACGGCCAAGCAACCTGAAGATCACTGACGTGCGCGCCGCCGCGTTGCAATTGACGCCGCGCGGCTGGAAGTGCCCGCTGATCCGCATCGATACGAATCAGGGCATCTACGGCATCGGTGAAGTGCGCGACGGCGCGAGCTACAACTACGCGCTGATGCTGAAGCGATTGTTGATCGGCGAAAACCCGTGCAATGTGGATCGCCTGTTCCGCAAGATCAAGCAATTCGGCGGGCATGCGCGCCAGGGCGGCGGAGTGTGCGCCATCGAGATGGCGCTGATGGATCTCGCTGGCAAGGCCTACAACGTACCATGCTATGTGTTGGCCGGCGGCAAGTTCCGCGACAAAATCCGCATGTATTGCGACACGCCCAACGAGCCAACCGGCAAAGCGATGGGCGAGAAGCTGAAGAAACGCATGGAGCGCGGCTTCACCTTCCTGAAGATGGACGTTGGCATCGAGATGTTGATCGACGAGAAGGACGGTTTGACATGGCCGGCGGGCATGCTGGGCGAGTTGCGCGGTGAAGGCGACAGCACGCCGCCCGAGCGCCACACCACCATGCACCCCTTCACCCATATCCGCATCACCGATCACGGCCTCGACAAGCTGGCTGAATACGTCGATCAGGTGCGCAGCATCATCGGCTATCAGGTGCCGCTGGCTGTCGATCACTTCGGTCACATCGGCCTCGATGACTGCCTGCGGCTGGGCAAGGCGCTGGAACCATTCAGCCTGGCCTGGTTGGAAGACATGGTGCCATGGCAGTTCACCGACCAGTGGGTGCAGATGGAGCGCGCACTGGACACGCCGGTCTGCACCGGCGAGGACATCTACCTGAAGGAAGGTTTCAAGCCACTGCTTGAGGCGCGCGCGGTGAACGTCATTCATCCCGACATCGCAACGTCCGGCGGCATCCTCGAAACCAAGCGCATCGGCGACATGGCGCAGGATTATGGTGTGAGCATGGCGATTCACATGGCCGGCTCGCCCGTCAGCACCATGGCCGCTGTTCATTGTGCTGCCGCCACCGAAAACTTCATCGCCCTTGAGCATCACTTCAACGATCTGCCCTACTGGAGCGACTTCGTCACCGGGCTGCCGAACCCCATCATTCAGCACGGTTACATCGCAGTGCCGGAAACTCCGGGGTTGGGCATCGATCTCAATGAGGAAGTGATTAGAGAGCACCTTGCACAGGGCGATCCCGCCGGCTATTTCGAGCCAAGCACCTACTGGGATACCGATCGCGCATGGGATAGACTTTGGTCGTAGATTGCGTTCATCACGAATAATCGTTTCAGTGCCAATCCAATAGTGGATGCTATTCAGCCCTGATGCCGATACTAAATGGCATCAGGGTTGAGTATGTCAAGTGCAATCTATTTTGTTGGTGATGGCCAACCTGATCCTGTGATCGAGTGCGGGTTGAGTGAAGCGGATTGTCGCTTGCGGGTCACAACGACCATCACCGACACGCTCCTCGCCTTGCGCGAACAGCACAACACGCTGCAAGCGGTCATTCGCGTGCGCGGCGCCATGATGGGCGACATGAAGCGATTCCTGTCGGCCAACGTCATGGTGTTGATTGCAAGCGTGCAAGCCGGCGCGTTGACCATGTTGAGCGTGCTGAAGGTCGAAAATGTGGCCCTGCCGCCGACGCTCCTGGTCGACAACCTGGGTAACGACATTCGCGCGCCGCTGCAAGCCATTCAATTGGGCGTGCGCGACTACATCCTGCCAGGCGACTGCGATGCCGACCGCAAGGCGCGCGTGATGAAGCTGGTGGATGACGCGCAACGGGAGACGGCGCGCACCACGCCAAAGCGTGAGACGCCGGCGCCCCCGCCTATGCGCTACACCGCCCCGCTTATTCCATCTGAATTGCGCTGGGACTCTGACGCACAAACCATCTTCATCGGCGACCGCGATGTGGTGAAGCTCAGCCCGGTGGAAGCGCGCACCTTTGATCTGCTCTATGCGCGGCGCGGGCAGGCTGTGTCGATGACAGAGTTGATTCAAATCACCCAGAAGGGCGAGCAGGAAATAGAAACACCGGATCGCCAGATTCAACTGTTGCGCACGCATCTGGCGCGGTTGCGTCGGCGGCTGGAGTCCAACCCCAATTTTGGCTACCGCATCGAGAACGTGCGCGGCTCGGGCTATGTGATGCTGTAATCTTTCAACCCACAGGCGCCGAGTTCAAAATATGATCTCTCGCTGGCCACAAAGGAACGAAGAATCATCGGATTCTTGCTTCGTGGCTTTGCGAGAGATTTTTTATTGCTGCCCCGTTTGTTTTTGCAGCTTCCTCATGAGACGGGCAATGCGATGGTCAAGCGCGGGACGCAATGCCGGCTCCGTGTTGTTGTCGCGCGCGCGTTTGGCATATTCCAGCGCCGCCGGCAAGTCAACTGCGCGCCATTCGTGGTGCTTCGCCAGCTCGATCATCGCCTCCACATCTCCCAGATCCGCCAACTGCCGCCAATAAACAGCTGCTTCGGGATATTGGCACTCTAGCTTGAGGCAGCTCGCCAGCCGGCGCAAAGAAAGCGATTGCAGTTGGGCGGCCTGGGATTGTGAGTTGGCGTTCGCAGATTGACTGCTCTCCAAGCGTTTGATTGTTTCCTTGTAACCCTGCTTCGCCGTCTCACGGTCGCCCTGCCGCTCGCGATAGCGCGCTGCAACAAAATGCTCCTCGGCGCTCGTCGGCTGCACCAGCACATCCATCAGCCGCGCCACCAGCGTCACCATCGAGAGGATGTCGTGCAGGTTGTGATACATCACGCGCTGCATGTCGTCGTTCAGGCTGCCGCCGCCGGCGGACAGATACTCGCGATACAGATACGGGATGATTGAGCCGGGCACATCGTGCTGCTCACGCCGCACACCCAGCATGTGGTATTCCAGCGAGCCGAGGCTGCAAGACTCCAGGCTGCCGCGCCACACGCGCCGCGCCGGCAACAACAGATCGAGATGCGTCTTGTCTTCAAATGACGGCGCGATGCGAGAGAGGATGTAGCGCGATTCGAGCAGTGGCACATCGAATGACTGGCCATTGAACGTGATGAGATGCTGGCGCAAGTTCACTTGGCGATCGAGATCAGCCAGCATGGCTGCCTCTTCCGCCGGCTCACGCAAAAAATACTGCTCTATGACGAATTGCGCCTCGGTGAAATAGCCAATGCCGACGAGGAACGCCAGTGTGCCAGCACCGCCGGCCAACCCGGTCGTCTCGGTATCAAGAAAGAGCGCGCTGCGAAGATCGATTCTGTCGCATTCATGGCGCGTCATCAGCTGGGCAAGGTGATCGGGAGCAAACGCCAGCGCCGCGCTGAGTGCGCGATCGCCATGCACATGCTCAAGCGTGTAGCGCGCGCGGCGCACGTGCGCCATGCCCAATGCTGTGCGCACCGGCTCCAGCTCTGCCGCCTCATCCCCTTTGAGCGGGGTTGCGCGTGCCAGGCTTTGCGCATATTCAACCTGCGGCGAGGGCTTGAGGTGCGACGCACCTTTATGCACGCCGAGCCGGCGCAGCCGCTCGCGAAGATCGGGATTCATGGTTGCCGGCATTGTAAGCCTTGCAAGGTGTCTTTCATCTCCGAAAGCGCGTCATGGCCGTGCCGGCTCCATCCATCTGCCAACGGCGCAGTGGGATAATCGCCCCAACTATGGCAACGGTCTCTGTTACCCCTTCCAACAACTCGCCGGCGTTCGATGTCGCCGTGCTGGGCGCCGGCCCAGGCGGCTATGTAGCGGCCATTCGCGCCGCACAACTCGGTCTCAAGGTCGCGCTGATCGAGCGCGATCACCTCGGTGGCATCTGCCTGAACTGGGGCTGCATCCCCACCAAGGTGCTGCTGCGCAATGCCGAGGTCGTCGAACTGATCAAGGACGGCGACGAATACGGCATCAGCTATGACAACCTGCGCGTGGATTACGCCAAAGCCTACAAGCGCAGCCGCGAAGTGAGCAACCGGCTGGTGAAGGGCGTCGAGTTCCTGATGAAGAAGAACAATGTCAAAGTCTTCATCGGTGAGGGCACACTGACCGGACCGAACAGCATTCTGGTGGAGAACAAGAACGAGGAACACACGATCACCGCGCGGCACATCATCGTCGCCACCGGCGCCAAGCCGCTCGTGCTGCCGTTCCTCAAGCCAGATGGCCGGCGCGTATTCACCTATCGCCAGTTGCTGGAGGCGCAGACCGCGCCAAAGAGCATGGTGGTCATTGGCTCCGGCGCCATCGGCATGGAGTTCGCGTACGTGTTCCACGCCTACGGCGCAGAGGTGACCGTGTTAGAGGCGCTACCGCGCATCATGCCGCTGGAAGATGAGGAGATCAGCGCAGAGATCACACGCTCATTCAACCGCACTGGCATCAAAACCGTTGCCGGCGCAAAGGTGACTGATGCGAAGGTTGGGCAGGATGGCGTCGAAGTGGTATATGAAGTTGCATCCGGCAAGCAGTCCATCAAGGCTGATTGGGTGCTGGTGGCTGTCAGCGTCACGCCGAACACGCAGGGCATTGGGTTGGAGAAGGCCGGCGTGAACATGAGCAAGGCCGGCTATATCGACGTGGACGATCACATGGCAACTAATGTGCCAAGCGTGTACGCCATCGGCGACGTGACCGGCAAGCTGCGCCTGGCGCACGTGGCTTCCGCGCAGGCAGTCGTCGCGGCTGAATCCATCGCCGCCGTCGAGGGCAAATATGCCGGCCATATCAGCAAGCTGAACTACGACGCAATGCCGCGCTGCACCTACACCCACCCCCAAGTAGCGAGCATGGGTTTTAGTGAAACGCAGGCCAAAGAGAAGGGCTACGAAGTCAAGATCGGCAAATTCCCGCTGCGCGCCAACGGCAAATCACTGGCGCTGAACAACACCGAAGGCTTCATCAAGATCGTAGCCGATGCCAAATACGGCGAAATTCTGGGTGTGCATTGCATCGGGCCGGACGTGACCGAATTGCTGCCGGAGTTTGTGCTGGCCAAGGGCGCCGAGATGACGCCGGAGGAAATCGCCAACGCCGTGCATGCCCACCCCACCCTGAGCGAATCGCTGATGGAAGCGGCGCACGGCGTGGAAGGGCTGCCGATTCACATCTGAGCATTACGGGGTTGCAGCGGATGCGCGGCGCATTCTATGTCCGTCGATGCGCATCGATGCGATAGGATGCGTCGCGTGTGTTTTGCGCACATTGAAAGGAGCAAAACGATTGGGGAGCCGTTGGGGAAATCACAGGCGCATTTAATCTTCCGACACTAACCTCGAATCTCCCGCATGAGACGTTCCGATCTGTTGACGCTGGGCATCGTGCTGGCGATGCTGGCCACGGTGGCCGGCAGCATCATCGCCGCCGGCTGGCTGCCCGGCCTCGGGGTGATTTTATGGGCGGTCGTGCTGAGCGTGATCGCCGGCGCCGCCCTCGCCTACAGCAACTTCCCCAGTTGGACTGCCCACCTCACCAGTCTGGTCTACGGCGCTTTCGTCAGCATCATCATCGGCATCACCTCGCAGCCCGATATCATGCGCATCAACGACTGGCGCGAGAAGACGCTGCTGCTGGTTGACAAGGTGATCACCTTCCTGCAAGAGGCTGCCAGCAACGGCACCAGCCGCGAAGATGTGATCTTCGTGTTGATCTTGTCGGGCCTGTTCTGGCTGCTGGGCTACAGCGCAGCGTGGTATTCGATCCGCACGCGCCGCATTTGGCACGTCATTTTGCCCGCCGGCGTCACGCTGTTTTCAAACGTGTATTACTACACCGGCTCGGCGGCGATGGCGCCGTTCCTGATGGGCTATCTGGTGTGCGCGGTCACGCTGCTGGTGCTGTCGCATCTGGCTGAGCGGGAAGCTGGCTGGATGGCAGCGCGCATCAAGTTCACCCGCACCGCGCGCACATGGGCAGTGGCCGCCGGCATCGCCATCGCGCTATTTGCCAGTCTGGTTGGCTGGCGCGTGAGCGAGGCCACAACTTCAGCTGCAGGCCGCGATTTGCTCAGCCAGCTCATCCAACCCTATGATGAATTGCTGGCGCGCTGGAACCGCCTCTTCGCCAACCTGAACAACAACGTCGAGCGCAACGTCGACAGCTACGCGCAATCGGTCACTCTGAGCGGCCCGCGCAACCTGGGGCAGGAACCCGTGATGGATGTATCGGCGCCGCCAGCGCGGCACTATTGGCGCGCCACCAGCTACGACAACTACGACGGCCTGACGTGGCGCAACACCATCGAGACCGTGACCAATGCGCAGGCAAACGACACTTCTCTGCCGCTGAACGGCTATGCAGGGCGCGTGCCGGTGCAGGCCGACTTCACGCTGTATCGCGGCAGCGACAGCGTATATGCGCCCTCACTGCCTCTGCGCGCAAACATCTCGTCGCAGGCGACCTTCGAAATGGCCGGCGACAACCGCGTTGACCTGACGCAACTCAAACTGCCTGTGCCATTGCTGCCAGGCAATCGTTACAGCGCGCTCGGCTCGATGAGCGTGGCAAATGTAGCAGAACTGCGCAGCGCGCAAGACAGCTATCCAGCCTGGGTGCGCGAGCGCTATTTGCAGCTGCCGGCAGACGTGCCGGCGCGCGTGAAGCAACTGGCGCTGGACATCACTGCCGACGCAGCCACGCCATTCGACAAGGCTGCCGCCATCGAAACCTGGCTGCGCGACAACATCGCCTACGACGAAAAACTGGCAGCGCCTCCGCCGGGCGTCGAGGCCAGCGACTACATCTTGTTCGATGTAAAGCGCGCCTACTGCAATTACTATGCGACCGCGATGGTGACGATGTTGCGCTCGCTGGGCGTGCCGGCGCGCGTGGCGGTGGGCTACGCGCAGGGCGAGCCAGTCATCGACTTCAACCTGCCCGATAAGGCGGTATATCACGTCAAGGCCAGCGATAGCCACATGTGGGTGGAAGTGTTCTTCCCCGAATGGGGTTGGGTGGAATTTGAGCCGACTGCCGGCCAGCCGCCCATCGACCGCTTTTTGCCCGAGGCAAATGTGACGCCGACGCCAATTCCCACAGCCATCCCCCCGACGCCCACACCGCAGCCCGAAGCCACCCAGCCGGCAGAGGCGACGTCGACGCCAGAGCCGTCTGCGCCGCAGCCGCAGGATCAGCAGGCCAACCCGCCGGCTGACAGCGCCAACCCGCTGGCCGACGCGTGGAGTTGGTTTATCCACAGCCCGTTGCCGTGGTTGATGGCGCTGCTGGCGATCACGGGCGTGGCGATCATAGCGTTGCGACGCATCGAGACCGCCGGCCTGAGCAAGCTGCCTGGCATCGAGCGGGCATATGCGCTGATCTCGCGCTACGCCGGCTGGCTGGGCGTGGACAAGCGCCATCACACGCCATACGAGCAGGCCCACGAATTGGCGCAGCGCGCACCGAACGCGCAAGCGCCGGTGCAGCAAATCACCGACCTGTATGTGCAAAAGCGCTTTGCCGCGCCGAAGGATGCGCCGAGCGATGCGAATGCTGATGATGCGTGGCAGCAGGCGCGGCGGTGGTTGCGCAGGGCGCTGTTCCGCAGGAAATAGTGACCTATCGGCTTGACTTTTTGTAAGATCACAATACCTGACGATGCAATCGAAAGGCAAAGCACAATTTTGAACTACTTGTTCCAAAATCTGGATTTTGTGCTGTAATCTGCAAAGATTGCTTCAACAACTCCTACTGCTATGGCTATACAGAAGCTTGGGTGGTTGCTTGCTGTTGTTCTACGCCGTTGTGCGCAGCCTCACGTTTCAGAATGTCGTCATGCAACCCGAACTGCTATCGCGATGATGACCCGTTACACAATCCTTGACAAACGACCGTCGTCTTTCTTTTTACACTATTCATACTGCTTAAGCTGAGCCTATATATTAACGTGACTTGCCACCCAGGTATGGAAGCCAAAGTCATTCCCGCGAAGGCGGGAATCCAGCATTGTAGGAGCCGCTTTCCAAGTCTGGATGCCCACTTTCGTGGGCATGACGGATGAGGTGGCAAGTCACGTTATATTAAGCAAAAAATCAGCTTTGTTGGTGTTACGGGCCGAGATATGTGATGCAAGCAGATAAAGCAGGTTTAGTTACCAGTATTGTTCAATTAGTTCTCTCTATAGGATTACTGTTGTTAACTTTTCTTTTCACACTGCAAAGCCTTCAACCACTTCGTACAACTCTTGTGATGTTAGCCTTAGTCTTAATCACAGCAATTGCTCTTAATCAACGTAGACAGAAAGCCTATCTTTTAGGCAATTAAAAACCAACTGATTGAAAAGGAACACAATATCAAGACAATCTAAGGCTTTTGCATCGTGACTGTTGTCACTCAAGACTTACATCGCAATCACGCGATTCTCTTTACGCGACACTTCCGATGCAAACGCGAGCAGATGGCTCTCCAGCGAGACACGCGCGGTGGTCGAATGCTTCGACGGCTTGCCGTTGATCGCATCAAGAAAGGCGCGCATCAGGCCGAAGTCGCCGCCGCTGTGACCGCTGCTGCCGGTCGTTGGGTAAATCACCTCTTCCTTCTCGCTGCCGTAATCGACGATGCGAATGCTGTGTGGCCGGCCATCGCTGAAGTCGCCGAACAACATCGTCCGCGTGCCGTCCCAGCGCATCGTGCGGCCTTCGCGCTCGCTGTGGCCGTGCATGGTGAAGGTGCAGGTCGCGCCGCCCTCGAACAGCAAATTCAAGATTTGGTGGTCGACCACGTCGTTGTCACAGCGATACACGCAGCGACCATACGGACTGGTGGTGAGTTTTTCCCAGCGCGCGGCGGGGTCCGCCGGCATGTCTGAGAAGGGCGCTGTTGCGTCGGCATTGATCCCTCTCACATTCATTCCAGACAGGGGAAGTCAACCTGCCGAGAGCGCAGCAGGCCGGCCGCATTATTCGGTGGGCGTGGGCATCGGTGTGACCGATGGCGCCTGCGTGGGCAACGGCACAGGCGTGGGAAAGGCAGTCGGCGTCGGTGTAGCCGTTGGTGTCGGTGTGAAAGTCGGTGCAAGCGTAGGCACCAGCGTCAGCGTCGGCGTCGGGCTTGGCAGTGACGTCGGTGTCGGCGGGATAATCACGATCACCGTCGGCACAGCATCGACCGGCGTGCCAGCCACTGGATCAACCACGGTCGACGAAATCCAGCCGCGCAAGCCATTCGGCAAAATCACCAGATACCAGCGCCCAGAGTTGTTCTCGGTCACCGCGATGGGAACCAATTCGGACCCAATCGGCAGTCGTGTCACCACATCAAAACTAGTCGCCGGTCCTTCGCGCACATTGCTGTTGGCGATCCTCACCTGCAAGCGCGCTTCCGCCGGCGCTTCAGTCGTCAATGGCGTTTCCGATGTTTCTGGCGCCTCGGGTGTGGCGGTTGCGGTCGCCGGCGCCTCGCGTGTCGGCACCAGAATGACCTGCGCCGTGCCTTCCCCTGGTGTCGGCAGCGTCGCAGTTGCCGTTGGCGGCGTTGCTGTGGGAGGTCCGGCCTGTCCGCGCTGTGAAAGCGCAAACACCCATACCGCTGCGGCGCTCACCAACGTCAGCACAGCCAACACCCCCAGCACGGTCAGCAAGACGCGACCGCTGCGGTTGTCCCCTGCCGCCGGCGATTGCTTGCGTTGACCGCCAGAAATGGGCATTTCGGTGGATGGAGAATCGATATCAGCCGGCGATTGCACTGCGCCGGCAGAGGTGGTGCGTGGCTTCTTGCGCACAGTGATGGGCGGCATGAGTGGCTCGGCGGACGCAGCACCGATCGATGCCGAGGCAAGCGAGAGCGCCATCTCGCCGGCGCTGCCGTAACGCGCATCCGCCTCTTTGGCCAACGCCCGCTCCACCACTGCGACCACCGCCGGCGACAGATCCGGCCGATATTCGCGCGGATTCGGCACCGGCTCCACCACATGCTTCATCGCCACGCTGATGCTGGTGGGGCCTTTGTAGGGCGGCACGCCGGTCAGCATCTCATACAGCACCGCACCGAGCGAATACACGTCGCTGCGCGCGTCGAGCGGTTTGCCCAACGCCTGTTCCGGGCTCATATAGGCCGGCGTGCCAAGCACCATGCTGCCGGTCATCGTCTGCGCATTGGTGTCGTTCTCATACAGCTTGACGATGCCAAAATCACTCAGGAATGCGTCGCCGTGATTGTCGAAGAGAATGTTGCCCGGCTTAAGGTCGCGATGGATGATATTGCGTGAGTGCGCCTCATCCAGCGCGCTGGCAAGCCGCTGCGTGATGCGCACCGCGTCAGGCAGATTGAGCCGGCCATAGGTGAGCAAATCTGCCAGCGAGCCGCCAGGCATGTGACGCATGACGAGATATGGCTGGCCATCCTCTTCACCCACGTCATACACCGGCACGATGCACGGATGCTCCAGCGCGGCGATGATGCGGTATTCACGCTCGAAGCGCGCGCGCACATTCGGCTGGTCCTGCATCGCGCGCGGCAACAGCTTGATCGCCACATCGCGGCCAAAGCGCGGATCGGTGGCAAGATACACGACCGACATGCCGCCCTTGTTCAGTTCGGCCTTGATTTGGTAGAGTCCGATGGTACGCGGCAACATGATCTGCAATCAGCCCTTGAACAACAACCACCAGACCCAATTCACCGCTGCGTGAATGGTGGCCGAGGCAGTAACGTTGCGCGTGGCCATGAAGGTGCGCGCGTAGAAGACGCCGGCGAGTGTTGCCAGCACAAAATACCACCCGACGTTTGGCGGATTGTTCAGGTGTGCCGCGCCAAACAAGACCGACGTGACGACGATGACCAGCGCCGGCGACCAGCCAAATGTGTCTTCGGCATAGGTCAGAATCGCGCCGCGAAACAGCATCTCCTCGGGCAAGGCGACCAGCAGGAAGATGCCGGCGGCGCGCGCGACGGCTTCGACAGGCGTGGGGCCGGCGAACCGCGAGGTGAGATAGCCGCTGATCAAGCCAACTGGCACTGCGATCACCGCAAACATGCCCAGATTGGTCGAGGCGATGCTGATATTGCGCGGCGATGGGCCAAAATCCAGGCCGAGTTTGCCGAAGCGGCCGGCGGCAGCCAGCACATACAAGAACAGCGGCAGAACGGCCAGTTGAAAATACGTCAGCGTAATCTCCGGCGCGACTGTCACATGCGGAAAGGCGTCGAATTCAACCGCATACCATAGCGAGAGCACCGCGCACACAAACAGGAAATTGAGGCGCTTCTTTTGCTCGCGCGTGGTGAGCAGCAACAAGAGCGCCGGCAGCATGAATGCGCCGATGCGCATGGCAATCTCCATCGCAGTCAAGGGCGATGGCGCATCTGCGCCAGCCGGCTCGCGCACAAAGGGCAGCAGGATGGGAAATGCGACTGCAATCAAGCCGAGTGATATATCGGCGCCGCGCAGTTGTGGCACATTCAACACAGCCAGCGACGCCGGCAAGATCAATAGCACGCCTGTGAACAGCAATTCGGTAATGTCAAAATTTTCGTTGCCACGCGCATGGATGATGACCGGCGCGAGCAATACGATGGGCAACAATGCAGTTGGCAGGGGTTGCTCGCCGGCTCGCTGGCTGATGAAGCCCGCCACGCTGGAAACGCTGAACAGCAGATAGCCGGCAGCCAACGCGCCGAACACCAGGAGCGGATAGATGAGAGCATTGAGGTGCGCCGGCTCCAACTGCTGAATCAGCATCCCGATCAGCAGGCCAAACAGCACGAAGCGCGCAACAAGATCGATTGTGCTGATGCGCTGGGCCGGCAGAGGCTTGATCGGTTGCACAGCGTTGTCATTGGATGATGAAGCACTCGACTGGCTCAGCGAGTCCATACAAGGCGATTCTAACTGATGAACGCGCGCCACGCAGCATCCACTTGCACATTGGTCTCGTCGTGTGTGCCGGTGGTGTCGATGACAACGTCGGCCTGCGCCAACTTGTCGGCCTGCGGCGGCTGCGCGTCGATGCGGCGAACGGCCTCTGCTTGCGTCATGCCGCGCGACCGCATCAACCGCTCGATCTGCGCTTCGCGCGAACAGTGCGTCACCCACACCTGATCGCACTGTTTGTCATAGCCGCCCTCGAACAGTCGAATCACCTCGATCACCACATGCCCATGCCGCAGCGCCTCACTCATGCGCTGCAGAAGCAGCACGCGCACAGCGGGATGGGTGATCGCCTCGAGTTGCCTGAGCTTTGCGGCATCGCCGAAGACGATGCCGGCCATCTTCTTGCGGTCGAGCGTGCCATCGGGCAGCAGCACTTCCTCACCGAAGACACGCGCAATCTCCGCGAGCGCCGGCTGCCCGGGCTGCACCACCTCGCGCGCCAACTGGTCGGCATCGATCACAACCGCGCCGAGTTCGCGCAACCGCTTCGCCACATGGCTCTTGCCAGTAGCTATATTGCCGGTGAGGCCAATGAGCTTGCCTACGGCACTTCCACCTTTAACGTCCAGCCAAAGGGATCTGGCACGCGTCCATATTGGATGTCGGTCAATGCCCTGAAGAGATGCTGCGCCACCGGCCCGGGCGCGTGCTTCATGGCGTAGTCCTTGCCCGCATAGCCCATCTTGTCCACCGGCGCGATCACCGCCGCCGTGCCCATGCCAAACACCTCGGTGATCTTGCCACTTTCGATGTCGCGCAGCGCCTCATGCACGTCGATCTTGTCTTCACTCACGGTGTAGCCGAGCGTGGGCGCGAGCTTGAGGATGGAATCGCGCGTGATGCCTTCGAGGATGCTGCCGCTGAGCGCCGGCGTGCTGATGTGTTTGCCTTCATACACGAAGGCGATGTTCATTGCGCCGACTTCCTCGACGTAGCGCCGTTCGACGGCATCCAGCCACAGCACCTGGTGATAGCCGAGATGTTCAACGCGCTCACTCTCGAACAGGCTGGCGGCGTAGTTGCCGCCGGTCTTGGCCGCACCGGTGCCACCGCGCACCGCGCGCACAAAGTCCTGGCTGACAAACACGCTGACCGGTTTGAAGCCGGTGGGGAAGTAGGGGCCGGCGGGGCCGACGATGATGTAATGCAGATACGTCTTGCTGGCATGCACGCCCAAGCCGACATCGGTCGCGATCAGCACCGGGCGAATGTAGAGCGATTCGCCCTCACCGCTCGGCACCCACGCGTGTTCCAGCTTCACCAGTTCGACGATGGCTTCCACGTGCGATTCGGCATCGACGCCCTGCATGGCCATGCGCTTGGCGCTGCGGTTCATGCGGGCAGCGTTTTCCCACGGGCGGAAGAGGTTGATGTGGCCGTCAGGCCGGCGATACGCCTTCGTGCCTTCGAACAGTTCCTGTGAGTAGTGCAGCACCGTCGTCGCCGGATCGAACGGGATCGGCGCATAGGGGCCGATCTTCGCATCGTGCCAACCCCGTTCCGGCGAATACTTCTGCGAGAACATGCGGTTGCTGAAGGTCTTGCCGAACACCGGCTTCTCCGCCAACGGCGTTTTGGCGTTGCCGCCCAGCGGCTCAATTTTGATGTTCATGAATGCTCCTCAGTGTCGAATTTTAGCAACGTCAATTGTTGCGCTTGCTTGTTTGTTTAGTGGCGATTACTTCGGCAGTGACACCCACTTTGCTAACTGTCATCACCGACCTGCGCGGAGACCAGATCTGACCACTCTCTTCTTGAGAGCCGCCTTATCGACCAACAAGGCAACTCCAAGTGCAGCCAACGCATGACCAGTGCAGCGATGAACATCGCCACAAGACCAAACGCGCCAGAAACAAGGATGAGTAAAAATACAACCATCAGTGGTGAGATCAACGTGCTTTGATCAGGCTGCGCGAGGTTCACTGCAATCCACATCAAAACAGACGGAACAATTGCACCCAAGACAGCCCCTGCATATTTGCTGCGAAAGAAAGCGCCAACACTGAAAACCACAAGTCCCAGCACGACAGCAAGCGCAAGATAGATCATCGACAGATTATCAGCAAGCGTGATTTCCCCCAAGCGCATGAAAGCAAACCACAAAGCAGCATATAGCGATGTGCCCAAACCCAGGTAAAAGGCCGATCCACCGATGCGCGATATGGGCTGCGTGGAATCGAATTTTTGAACAGGATTATTGGCAAGTGCAGGGAAAGATTCTGCCGGCGCACCCGACAGAGAAGAGAAGGCCAGTTCAGCCAGCGCTCTCTGATCCTCTGCCGGCAACTGTCGAAACAAACTTGACATCACGTGCTGCAACTGAGTGGCTCGCGCGCGCAAACTGCCGATGATTGCACCAGGCAGCATGAACAATACAAAAACAAACAACTGTGCAACCAATTCAGTTGACAACGCAATCTGAAAAAAGCTGTTGAATAGCAGCACGTTGACAAACAAGGAGAAAACAGTGTTGCAGATCAGGCCGGCGACAATCCAAAATAACTGCTGCCTCTTCAACCGGTGCGCAACAAAGATCGAAACTGGCACAATGGCCATGCTCGCTACGATGAGAATGGGTAAACCACTCGCGTTGACTGCAATGCGTTGGGCCTCAAGTTCGCCTCCAAGGCGAGTAAATCCAGTGAGCATCAGCGCCATGCCAACACCCAGGCTGACCAAGAAGGTTGTGATATTCACAATCAACTGCATGAAGCCAATCACATACAATATCCCAAGCGCAGGGTGAATGTGATACTGGCCCGTTTTGAGTTCAACGATTTGTTGAGCTTGTGACTTGCCTCGTCGCCGGACAGTTTCCACAAACCGAAGATAAAAAATCCCCAACCCAGCGCCGATAGCCGATCCCAGTTCTTGAATACCCTCAATATTTATACTGACCATCAGCCGGCTGAACAGGTAAAAGATACCTATAAAAGCAAGGCAGTGAATCAATACGCGTGTAGCTTCTGGCAGCTTGATAAATCCTTGAAGCAATCGGTTGATCAATGTCACCTTACTATCCTCTTGATGGAGAGGGATTGTAGCGAATACTGTGCAAGTTCATTTTCGCTCTTGACTCTCCACTTGCCGGAGACTGTATGCTCATGATCGAAGGCCTTCACAACCATGACGAATTTGATCAAGATCGGGACGTTTTCCATGCTCAGCCAGTTGTCGGTGAAGACGCTGCATCACTACGATGACATCGGCCTGCTCCGGCCATCACACATCGACACATTCACCAGCTATCGCTATTACACGCTGGACCAATTGCAGCAGGTGCAACGCATTCTGGCGCTCAAGGATCTCGGCCTGTCGTTGGATCAAATCGTCAAAATCATCCACGAAAATCCACCGAATGAAGTGCTGGTCGCGATGCTCGAACTGCGGCAGGCGCAATTGGCATCCGAGGTGCAGGAGCGCCAGTCGCAACTCATTCGCGTGGAGACTCGCATCAAACAGTTACAGGAGAAAGCCATGTCAGATTACGATGTTGCCATCAAAACCGTGCCGAAGAATGACGAGATGCCGGCGATGCTGGGCAACGCATACATGCAAATTCAGCAGCACATTGAAAAGCACGGCGGCAAAACCACCGGCCCGTGCCTGACGGTGTTTCGCTCGCCGGCTACGCAATTCGAAAATGAAGATGTCGAAGCGGCCTTCCCGCTGGCCGGCCCCATTCCCAGCGCCGGCGCTGTGCAAGTGCACGAGTTGCCGCCGGTGCGCATGGCATCCGTCGTGCATCAGGGCAGTTTCGATGACTTCACGCAAGGCCACGCCTTCATCTTGAAGTGGGCCGAGAAAAATGGCACGCGCATCGGCGATGAGTATCGCGAGATCTACGTGCAGAATAACCCGAAAGAAAACAGCATCACCGAGATTCAGTTCAAGATCGAATAAAACTGATCGCGCTTATCAGATAAACCTGACAGGTCTTCTGAGACCTGTCAGGTTTTTTCACCGTCACAACTTGCGGTAATTCACCTGCAACGCATCGAGCCGCTGCGTGTGCGTCGTCATGCGTTGCAGGAAATCGGCGTAGTCTTTGCGCGCCGCCGGCGACCAGGCAACCTCGCTCAACGCGCACAGGCGCGGGAAAGCCATGTATTCAACCGCCGCCGGCGTCTTCAGATACTCCGTCCACAGTTGCCCCTGCGCGCCCAGCACATGCTTCGCCTCATCCGTGCTCAACTGCGCCGAAACAGGCTCATAGCTGTATACCTTCGCCAGCGGCAGATAGCCGCCGATGGCCAGCGGTTCATTCGCGCGGTCCTCAGTGATGTAATAGTCGAAGTACAGGTGACTGCTCGTCGCCATCACCGCGTCGTGGCCGGCCTGCGCCGCCGCGATGCCGCCCTCTTCGCCGCGCCAACTCATCACCACCGCGTTCTTGGCCAACCCACCCTCCAGAATCTCATCCCAGCCGATCAAGGTGCGGCCATGCTCGTTCAAGAACGCATCCATGCGGCGGATGAACCAGCTTTGCAATTCATGCTCGTCCTTCAGGCCAAGCTCCTTCATGCGCGCCTGGACGCGCTCGCTCGCGCGCCACTCATCCTTCGGGCATTCGTCGCCACCTACGTGGATGAACTGGCTCGGGAAGATGTCGAGCACTTCGCGCAGCACATCTTGATAAAACTGCACGGTGCTCTCTTCGACATTGACAACATGCACGTTGACGCCAAACTGGGGCCACACTTCCAGTTGTTCGCCGGTGTTGCCCAGTTCAGGATATGCGGCGATGGCAGCCTGGGCGTGGCCGGGCATCTCGATCTCCGGCACGACGTTGACGTGGCGCGCGGCGGCATAGGCGACGATTTCGCGCGCTTCGTCCTGCGTGTAGAAGCCGCCGTGCGGGATGCCGTCGAAGCCGGCTTGATTGTGCTCGTGGCCGGCGCGCGTCTCCTTGCGCCACGCCCCCACTTCGGTCAACTTCGGATATTTCTTGATCTCCAGCCGCCAGCCCTGATCCTCAGTCAAATGCCAGTGAAACGAGTTCATCTTGTGCAGCGCCAGCAGGTCGATGAACTTCTTGATGAACGCCAGCGGCATGTAGTGGCGCCCCACATCGAGGTGCATCCCGCGCCAGCGGAAGCGCGGCTGGTCTTCGATATGGCAACCCGGCACAGACCACTTCACATCCGGCTGGGGTGCATCGCTGAAGACCGCCGGCGGCAACAACTGCAGCAGCGTGATGCCGGCGTAAAACAGGCCGGCAGCCTTTGGCGCGCGCAGAGCGATGTGATCCGGGGTCACGTCCAGCGTGTAACCTTCATCACCGAGCTGCGTCAGCGCTGCATCCAGGGTCAAGCTGATCGCGCTGCCGGTCGCTGACGCCTGCACGGGCAGAGGGAAACCCGTGCCTACGCGCAATCGCGCCGCCAATTTCTCAGCCTCCTCAACTGCCCCGCCCTGCGCAATCAAAACCGTGTCTTGGGAGAGGGTGAACGCGCCGTCGCGCGCCTCATGTGATGTTGTCTGTGGAATGATATTCATGGGGCTAACTGTATGAGAAATCACGAAAAAGAAAATGCGCCGGATTCTCTCTCAAAGTCCGGCGCATGAGCGACAAGCAAGGGCCAGGATGCCTGGAGCACGCTGACCCTTGTGCGATTAGAACAGGTTCCAGAGATACTGGTTGTAGACCTCGTGGTGATACTGCACTTCCTGCGACTTCACAAACGTGCCCAGCAGGCGCGGGCAGCGGTCGGCGCTGGCCTGCTTCAGATCAACAAAGCGCGCCTTCACGTCCGCATTGAGCAACTCGTTCGTCCACTCTGCGCAGCGGAAATTATCCATCGCGGTGTAGATGTTGTCGGGCAAAAAGTGCTGCGCCTGGCGCAACCCTTTTTCCTTGCTGATCCTGCCCTCGATGCCAGTGCGGAAGATCGAGTACATCACCAGATAGGGGTTGGAGTCCGGCGCGACCGAGCGCACCTCTACACGCGCGCTCTTCTCGTTGCCAATCGGGATGCGCACCATCGAGCCGCGATCAACCGGCGAGGCCTTGATCTGGTTCGGTGCCTCAAAATGCGGATCGAGCCGGCGATATGCATTCACGCTGCTGTTCAGCAGCAGGCAAATATCGTTGGCGTGCGTGAGGACGCGGTCGACGAACTGCCACGCGAACTTGCTCAGCTTCTCTTCGCCCTTCGCATCCCAGAACAGATTCTTGCCATTCTTGCTGATCGACACGTTGGTATGCATGCCGTTGCCGTTCACACCGACGACAGGCTTGGGCAGGAAGCTGGCCGTCATGCCCAGCTTGTTGGCGACCTGCCGGCAAATCAACTTGTAGAGTTGGATCGTATCGGCGGCGACCACCACTTCGCCGTAGCTGTAGTTGATCTCAAACTGCGATGGCGCAACTTCGGGGTGGTCTTTTTCATTCTGAAAACCCATGGCGCGCTGCACTTCCGCCGACATGTCGATGAATGTGCGCAGCGGATCGCCGGGCAGCGAGTGATAGTAGCCGCCGGTGTTGACATATTCGAACTTGCCGGTCTCGTGGAAATGGCGCTCGGCATCCAGTCCCTTGAACAAGAAACCTTCCACCTCGTTGGCCGCGTTCATGGTGTAGCCATTTTCCTCAAACATGCGCCTGGCAAATGCCTTCAGCACGCCGCGCATATCCGCCGAATAGGGCGAACCGTCTTTCTCCTGCACCTCGCCAAAGACCAACACCTTGCCCGGGCCAAAGACATCCGCCGGCGCCCAGTAAAACGCGCCCCAATCTAGTTCCAGGCGCAGATCGCTTTCGCGCTGCGCGGTGAAGCCGCGGATTGATGAGCCGTCGAAGGTGAGGTTGTCTGCCGACTTGAGCAGGAATTTCTTGTCATAGTCCAGCATTTGCAGCCGGCCTTCCAAATCGGAGAACAGCACCGTAACTGCCTTGATGCGCTTTTCATCGGCCAGGTAGCGCAGGCGCTCCTCCTGCAACTGATGCATCGGTGTGCGCGTCAGGCGCTGCTCCTTGACGGCCAGATTCAGCTCTTCCAACTCAGGGTATGGAATCTCAAGGAAGTTACGAAGTTCGGTAGCCATGGTAAGTTTTCAATTGCTCCTTAGTGCAGGCAGGGAAAAATAAAAGGACGCGACGCTTCTTTTTGAGAAACGCCACATCCTGGTGACCCCTGCTTGACGGAGCGGGATTATAAGCAGATGGCGCGCGGCGTCAAGGACAAATCGCGATAGAATGAAATCCCGATGAATCCCAATCCACTCGTCGGGCGAGATGTGGTCAGCATCTCCGATCTAAGCAAAGACGAAATCCGTGCCATCCTCGACCAGGCTGCGGCATTTGAAAAACAACTCGGCGAAGGCCGGCGCCTCAACCTATTGAACGGTCGCATTCTGGCGACCGTTTTTTACGAGCCAAGCACGCGCACGCGCCTCTCATTCGAAAGCGCCATGCACCGGTTGGGCGGCGCGGTCATCAGCGTGGCCGAAGCTCGCACGAGCAGCAGCGCTGCGAAGGGCGAGACGATCTATGACAGCGGCCGCATGCTGGAAAGCTACGCCGACGTGATTGTGCAGCGTCATCCGGCTGTCGGTTCGGCGCGCGCGCTGGCCGATGCAGCGAGTGTGCCGGTGTTGAACGCCGGCGATGGCACTGGCGAACATCCCTCGCAAGCCTTGCTCGACCTGTTTACCATCCAGCGCGAGAAAGGCACGCTCGATGGCTTGACGGTGGCGATGGTTGGCGATCTGAAGAATGGCCGCACGGTGCATTCACTTTCAAAGGCGCTGGCGCACTGGAAAACAAAGCTTATTTTGTGCGCGCCAAATGCGTTGCGCATGCCGGCGGAGTTGGTCGCGCAATTGCGCGGCCAGGGCTTGATTGTGATCGAAACCGAGAACATGGAGGCCGCGCTCGGCCAGTCCGATGTGGCTTACGTCACGCGCATCCAGCAGGAGCGCTTCGCGCAGATCGAAGAGTATCTGCAATACAAAGGGGTGTATGTGATCACGGCACAGGCTGTCGCGCGGGCAAAGGCCGGCATCACCATCATGCACCCGCTGCCGCGCGTGGATGAGATCACAACCGATGTCGATCCGTTGCCCAACGCGGCCTACTTCCGGCAGGCGCGCTACGGCGTGTTCACGCGCATGGCGCTGCTGGCGATGGTGCTCGGCGCGGTGTGAATGGAGAAGGGGCTGGCGCGCGCCGGCCCCTTTTTTATCTTTCGCTAGATCTGAATGGGTCGGCTGCACTGGCCAGGCAGCGGAATGTCATTGATCTTGTTCTGATCGCTGACGTTCAGTTGCAGCTTCACATTGCCCTTGAAGTCGACGCCGGCGGTTTTGTTCAGGCTGCCGTTCATGTCGGCCACCAGGCGCGTGACATAGCCGCCGGTCTTCGCCAGCCACACGTCACCGCTCTTCAGCGTCACATCCAGCTTGTTCGCCTTTGCCAGCGCGTTCATCTTCTGCGCGTCAAGCTTGTAATGCTTTGACGCGACGCCGTTGACATTCTCTTCACCCATCAGCGTGCCGTAAATCTTGTTGCTGCCGGTCAGGCCAATCAGCAATTGATCCGCCGACAAGCCGCTCTTGAGTTGCTCGATGCCGGCGATGGGATTCTTTGGCGTCGCGCATACCGCGAGCAGGCTCTGCACCAGCGCATACACATTCTTGTCGAACAAGAACAGCGTGAGCCTGCTCACCGGCAGCCCGCCCAGAAATGGGCTGAGCAATTGCGGCATCTGGCTGCCGCTCAGCGCCGCGCTCTGCTTGCTCTGGCCGGGGATTGACTGCACATCGGCGATCAAATCACCCTTCGACACCTTGCCGGCGCTTACGCCATCGAGCGTCATGGTGATGCCAGTGCGGTAGGACTTGATGGTGGTGTCTTTGCTGATCGGCTGCACGACGACGCCGGTGTCGGGCGTGGCCTTCACAGTGGCCTTCGCCGCCGGCGTGGCAGTGGCTGCGGTGGTGGGTTTGGGCGTCGCGGTGGCTGCTGCCTGCGGCACGATGGCGCTGCCGGCCAGCGCCGGCTGCAGGGCGATAGTCGCAGCCAGCAACATGGCCGTCGCAACAGACAGAAGTCTCAGGTGTGTTGAATTGCGCATATCGCCCTACTCTATCGCAGGCACGATATCGATCGCTGCACACTCAGCCATCGTTCAGGCGACGCGGCGTGAGAGGCGTGCCGCTATTCAGCAGACCCAATGTCACGCTTCATCACTTCGATCCGCTGCAAAAACGATGCGCGCAGATCGGCGGGCAACACCGTCGCGACAGCTTCGACTTCAGTGCTGGCCGCGGCGCGGAGCGCTGCAGCCTCAGCGTCATTCCCCAGCAAGCCGGCGCAAGTCGCCTGCGCCAACTGCACCCGCCAGATTTGCCGGCGCATGTCAAGCTGGTTCATCAGCGCGAGGGTGCCGGCAAACTCCGCGTACGCCTCATCCACCCGCCCCATCTTGAGCAGTGCCATCCCCAGGCCATAGCGCGCATGCGGCTCAAAAATTAACATCTCATAGTTGCGGATCATGCTGAAAGCTTCGCGAATGTTCCTTTCAACTTCGGCATATTTTTTGTCGGCCAAACCCAATTCGGCCTTGACATCTTCGATCACGATGATGGACAGATCGAAGAACGATGCATATTGTGTCGCGAGTGACAGCGTTTCATGGGCTTCATCACGCTGACCAGTGTAAAACTGGCATAGCGCAAGCACGGCATGACCCATTCCCTGCCATTCCGGTTTGAGCGTGTTTGCCATTTCGATGGCTTTGCGCGCCTCTTCCGCACCGCGGTCATATGCGCCCAACTCCGTGTAGGCCAGCGCCAAATGGCCATGCGTGGCAATCTGCGAAATGGCAAACCCGGCTTGCGCGCCCAGGCGCATGGATTCATACAGGGTGTCGATGGCGCCGGCATAGTCCGCGTGTTCCAGCAGCATTTCACCCCGCATCCAGCGCGCATACGATTGCCCCCAATAGTTGCTGGTTCTCTCGCTCAATTGCAGCGCTTCTTGTATTTTTGCTTCGGCGGCCTCGACACGACCCATGAAATACAAAATCTCCCCCGCGCCGATCAGCGAATCCGCCAGCATGTTGGGATTGTCCAGCTTGCGCCAGAGTTGTTCGGCTTCCTCCAGTGCGGCGAGCCCTTTTTTCGCCTGGCCAGACAAGAGGTAACTTGTAAAAATGTCATTCAGCGCATAAGCCAGCGGCTCGTGCAAGCCCAGTTCCCGTGCGATCTGCGCAGATTGCTCACCAAACGCAATCGCGGCATCATATTCGGTGAAGCGATGCGCCATCATGCGCAGCCACAGCGCCTTCGATTCAGCCGCGCGATCGTTCAATTCCGATGCGAGGAGCAGTGCGCGCTGCGCAAGGCTGTCGGCCTCCACCGAATTATTCAAAACCGTGGGCGCGGCATGAATTGTGGCGCGCGCCATCAAGGCCGCCAGCAACATGCGCTTGTCGTCGCGCTCCTGCGCCAGCATCTCCATCTCGATATATGTCGCAAGCGCCTCGGCGTAATATCCGCTGATCTCAAGCACGCGTCCGTATTTCAGATGCAAGTCGATCAGGCGTTCAGCAGTTGCATGGCCACGCTTTGCGTATGCTGTTGCGCGCTGATAGTGCATCGCCGCTTCAGTGTTTGCAAAGCGCGCAGTGGCGACGTCGCCAGCGCGAGTGTGGTAATCGAGCGCGCGCGCTTCGTCCTCAGCCTCATCGAAATGACGCGCCAGGATCGGCGCAACCTCATCCAGGCGATTGGCATATTCACGTTCCAGCGCCTTGCCCACCAGCAGATGCAGCCGGCGCCGGTCTTGCTTGAGCAACGAACCATACGCAGCCTCCTGCGTCAGCACGTGCCGAAACTGATAGGTCGCGTCGGCGTCGTGTTGCACCTGGCGAATCAGGCCGGCGGCGTCCAATTCGCCCAGTAACTTGTCAAGCGTTGTCATGCCGTCTCTCTCCTGTTGCCATCGTTGCCATCTGTTGCCATCACGCCATCTCGCGCAAAACCTGCTCCAGCACATTCACCTGGAAGCGCCGGCCAATGACAGCGGCGATTTGGAGCGCGCGCTTGGCTTCATCCGGCAGCCGGTCGATGCGCGCCGAGAGCACGCCATGCAGCGTGTCGGGAATTTCGATCTTCTGGACATCACCGGTGACCACCCAGTTACCGCTGGTGGCATGGCGCGTGATGCCGCCGCGGTCGATCAACATGCGAATGACCTCTTCGACGAAAAAGGGATTGCCCTCGGTTTTGGACAAAATGTATTGCCGCACCTGCGCCGGCAGTGCTTCAACTTCAAGCAGATTGTTTACCAACTGCTTGCTGTCTTCCTCTGACAAGGGCGCCAGACGAATGTCGATTGCGCCCACCTGCGCCAATTCCTGCGCATCTGTCACTAACTTCCAACCCGGCGTATCACGCTCTGGGCGGCTGACGAAGGCGAATACCACCGGCGCCTCAGCCGTCACCGGCAATACGCGCGTCATCAACTCCACGGATGACGGATCGGCCCAATGCACGTCCTCGCACAAGATCAGCGTGGGTTGCAACCGGGCAGCCGCGCGAATCAAGGCTTGCACGGCGGCAGCATAGCGCGCCATACGCGCCGGCCCATCCAGATGCCGCACTTTTGCAGCCATCACTTCATCCAACTTGAGATTCAGCAAATGCGCGAGGAATGGGTAGCACTCGTCCACATCCAGCGCCCCATACTTTTTCATGCAGGTTTGCAACGAAGCTTCGGCCTCTGCATCAGATGCGCCGGCGGACATGCTGCACAGCGCGCGCACCACATCCGTGCTGAGGTGGTGCGCCGCCGAGGCGGTATAGGATAAACAACGCCCCTCAATCCAGCGGATGGGCGGATCGAGCGCTGCGGCAGCCTTGCGCCACTCAGCAGTCAGGCGGCTCTTGCCCAAGCCAGCCTCACCCACGATCGAGACAATCGCGCCGTGCCCAGCGCGCAGCCCATCCAGCACCTGCACCAGCGCAGAGAGTTCGCGCGCGCGACCCACCAAAGGCGAAACCAGGCCGGCGATGCCGCGCGTCCGAGTCGCCCCTTTGCGCTCGTGCAAGACGCGGTACACCTGCACTGGCTCGGCCTTGCCTTTCACCACGATGCGGCCATGGTCTTCGTATTCAAACAGCGCGGCAGCCAGACGCTGTGTAGCCTGACTGACAAAAGCCGTATCGGGGTCAGCTGCGCCTTGCAGCCGCGCAGCCAGATTGATCGTGTCTCCCACGGCCAGATATTCCATGTGCAAGTCACTGCCGATATTGCCGGCGACGACCAGCCCCGTATTCAGGCCAATGCGCATCTGAAAGGCGTTCAACTTGTTCGCCGCGCACAACTCACGCTCATACGCTTCGATGGATGCAAGGATGTCGAGCGCAGCGCGGATGGCGCGCTCGGGGTCGTCTTCATGGGCGATGGGCGCACCGAAGAATGCCAGAACGCCGTCACCCAGCAATTGTGCGATGGTGCCCTCGTAGTGATACACCACTTCGCTCACGCGCTGATGCGCGCCCGTGACGATGTCGCGCCAATCTTCGGGGTCCATCTGTTCGGCCAGCGCCGTGCTGCCAACGATGTCGGTGAACAGCGCCGTGACCATCTTGCGTTCACCTTCGCTGCGACCACGCTGAGCGCGAATTTTCTCGGCAACCTTGTGCGGTGCGGCTCGTTGCAGGGCGGCGAGCCGATTTTGCGTCAGGGCTTCCGGTGTGGAGCTGGGCGCAGCAGATACGGACACCAGCTTGAAGCCGCAATGCCGGCAAAATTTTGCGCCAGGTTTGACAGCTTGACCGCAGTTGGGGCAGGTCAGTTCCAACGGCTCGCCGCAATTCTCACAGAAGTGCGCATCCGGCTCGTTGTCAAACTGACAGTGATTGCACTTCATCCGCCACCTAATTCTTCACAAGCCGAGCCATCCCACGCGCAGCCTGGCGCGCGATGGGAGACATGCCCATGGCAGTCGCTTGCGCATGCGCCGAGCGATAGCATTCCAGTGCGCTGTCTGCGCCAGCCAGCGCTGCATTCACCTCCGCCTCGGCCAGCGAGATCATCGGATAACACCACAGCATCTTGTGTCCCTCGGCATATTCGCGCGCCTGGCGCAGGCACGCAGCGGCGTCATCGGCGTGACCCTGCGCCAATGCCACGCGCGCCAGATCCACCAGGAGACGCGGCCGGCAGAGATTTTTCATCACCGTTCGCTCAGTCAACCCCTTTTGAAAAAGCGCCTGCGCGGTATCCAACTTGCCCAAGGCCAGCGCGCATTCACCCAAGTCGGCCCAGGCGCTGCCGCCGGCCACTCTGCCGAGTGGATGCGCAAGCAATTGCAAGACCTGCTCGTGCATCTCGCGGGTGGCTTCAAAGTTCGCAACATCCTTTTCCACGAGCGTGCTGCACATCGCAGCCAGGATCAAAGCAATGACAAAGGGCATACCCATCGTTTTGGCTGCTTCCAGGCCGCGCTCAAAATGCGCCATTGCCAGGTCCAGATCCCCTCGCCAGCGAGCGATGCTGCCGGCGACATACGAGCCGATCACGCCGCCATACAGATCGCCAATGCGCAAACACAGCTGCGCGCCTTCCTCCGCCGAATCAAAAGCTGCAGGCACTTCACCGAAACTCAACTGGCTCATGGGATAGGCAAAGGCCAGATTCTCACCAAGGTGCATCAGATCACCGCGTGATTGTGCAAAGGCGCGGGCTTCCTGGGCCGCCGGCCAAGCCTTGTCGAAGCGCACAAGATATGTCCAGCAATTGGCAGCATGGAGCAGTCCGAACGCAGTCTCGAAGTCGCGATTCAATTCGCGCCCCATGCTCACCAACCCATCGAGATGCTTGACGCCCTCTTCAAACTCGGCTTTCATGGTGCTGACGTTGCAGCGCATGAGCAACCCTTCAGCCAGGCCGGCGCGGTCACCACAACTGCGCGCCAGATTTTCCGCCGAATCCAACTCGTTTTCAGCCTGCTCGAACTGGCCGAGATACATCGATTGCACAAACGACATCTTGTTCAGCGCGCTCACGCGCATGGGTGTGTCGCTGCGCATTTCAGCCAGGACCTGCATGGCCGCGTAGATTTCGAGCGCGCTTGCAGGATCCATTGCCAGGGTCAACGCATTGCCCAGCCCTTCGTAGGCGCGCCGAGCCAGCGCCATGTCATCGCCGGCGCCGGCAATATCGACGGCTTTGCTGAGCAACGCGATGGCTTCAGGCGTGGCGTAAGCGCGCAAGGCCAACTCGCCGGCTTCCACGAGATACGGCAGGGCGCGCCGCGGCTCCTGCGCTTCCAGGAAGTGATGCGCAATTTCGTTCGCCGGCGGCGCCTGGACCTGCACCAGCGCCTCAGCTGCGCGAAGATGCAATGCCTTGCGCCGGCTCATCAACAGCGAGCCATACGCTGCCTCCTGCGTCAGGATGTGCTTGAAGTGATACGCCGCATCGCCTTTGGTGATCACCAATTCGCGCTTAGTCAGCGTGGCAAGCATCGCATCCAGCCCATCACGGTCGCGCGCCTCGAGCACCTCTGCCAGCAACCCGCGATTGAAATCACGCCCCAACACAGATGCGGTTTGCGCGACACGCTTGGCCGCTTCGTCCAGTCGGTCGAGGCGGGAGATGATGACACCGGTCAAAGTGTTGGGCAAATCGATATTGACGATGTCTTTGGTGGCGCGCCAGTGGTTGTCTGTGCGCACCACCAGGCCGGCGTCGAGCAAGGAGCGAATGACCTCTTCCACGTAGAACGGATTGCCTTCGGCCTTGCGCAAGATAAGTTGGCGCACCTTTTCCGGCAGGTCTTCGATGATGAGTAGATTGCCAACCAGCGTCCGCGCATCGGCCTCACCCAATGGTTGAAGCGCGATCGGGGTGTAGCGCGCCGCAAAATCGCGGCGGGCAACTTCGTCGAAGTGCGCAGAGGGCTCCTGCGCGCCGGGCCGAAACGCCGTAACGATGAGCAGCGGCACAGCGGCGGTCGCCGGCATCAAACGCTCAAGCACGTCCAACGTGCCGCTATCGGCCCAGTGCAAATCCTCAACCACAATCGCGAGCGGTTCCATGCGCACGCGATGCACAAACGCCTCGATCAGCGCAGCCAGAATGCGCTCCCGCAAGAGGGGTGGCTCCAGGTAGCGCACCGCGTCACCCTCATCACCGTCGATGGGCAGGCCGAAGAAGGTGGCGAGGAAAGGCGTCAGCACTGGCGGCAATGCCGCTCTCAATTTGGTCAGTCGAGTTGCCTCATTATCGCCGGCCTCCATCTTCAGCAGCCACTGCAGGATTTCGCTGATCGGCGCAAATGGGATGGTTTGCCGATACGACTGACAGCGGCCTTCGATGCGCGCGATGGGTTCTGGCGAGCGCAAAATCACTTCGGCCAACAGGCGACTCTTGCCTATGCCAGCCTCACCGGTCAACGCGAGGATGCCACCCTGCCCGTCCGCCAGCATA
Source organism: uncultured Anaerolineae bacterium (assembly GCA_964590135.1). Taxonomy (GTDB): domain Bacteria; phylum Chloroflexota; class Anaerolineae; order J036; family Brachytrichaceae; genus JBDHWI01. The sequence goes on from CAZPVX010000006.1 coordinate 36,623, forward strand.
TGAAGCTTGTCACGAATCAGCACGATCTCGGCATCACGTCCAACGATGGGCGAGTTGAGACCAGTGATGCCGCGCTTGGATTCAGGCTGCGCTTTCTCACCCAGCACACGAAACGCCGGCACTGGCTCACTCTTGCCCTTCACCTCCAGCGCGCCGACATCGGCCAGGTCAAACGCATAGCGCGCAACTCGCGCCGTGTTTTCGGCGATGAGCACACTGCCTGGCTCGGCAGCGCTCTGCATGCGCGCGGCCACGTTTACCGTGTCACCGATGGCAAGATACTCAACGTGTCCGCCGGCGGCGATGTTGCCAACGACGACCAGACCAGTGTTCAAGCCCACACGCATCTCGAACCGTTTTGCCAGACCAGCCCGCGCCAGTTCGCGTTCATACTCCCGAATGGACACAAGTAGATCGAGTGCAGCGCGGATCGCGCGCTCGGGGTCATCTTCGTGGGCGATCGGCGCGCCAAAGAAGGCCAGCGCGCCGTCGCCAAGCAGTTGGGCGATCAGTCCGCCATAGCGTTGCACAGCCTCGCTCACATGCGCATGCATGCCAGCTACGATCTCGGCCCACGCCTCTGGATCAAGGCTTTCAGCCAGTGCAGTCGAGCCAACCACGTCGGCAAACAAGACTGTCACGGTTTTTCGCTCGCCCTGCATTGGCGTCAACGGTGATCGATTGCCCATTTCCGCCTCCTGTCTGATGTCCTGTCATGCGCGAGTGGCTTTACAGCGTGTCATCCTGCGCGCACAACCGGCGATGCGTCTGCATCATGCACCGATCCATCACTACCTGCAGGCCGGCGGCGCGAGCCTTCGCGGCGGCAGCCTCGTTGACAATGCCCTCCTGCATCCAGACGACATTTGCGCCTTTGGTGATGGCAGCCTCCACGATGCCCTCCGCTTCAGCAGAGGGGCGGAAAACCTGCACGATATTGACGTGCGCTGGAATATCGGCCAACGCGCGATACACGCGCTGGCCCAGAATCCGGTCGGCCCTGGGGTTCACTGGAATGATGCGATAGCCGGCGCGCTGCAAATATACGCTCACGGCGAAGCTGTCCTTGGTCTCATCAGCCGACAAGCCGACCGACGCCACCACCTTGTTTTTCGTCAGGATGTCTTTGAGCTGTTCGTCTGTCATTTCGTCTGTCATGGAGATCACCGAATGCGCGCTGGCAGGGTCACGATGAAACGCGTCTCGCCAGGTCGCGAACGCACCTCAATTTTCCCACGATGCTTTTGCACGATGTTATAGCTGACATGCAGGCCGAGACCGGTGCCGGCGCCCGGCCCTTTGGTGGTGAAGAACGGTTCGAAGATGTGCGGCAGGGTCGCCGGCGGAATGCCCGGCCCCGAATCGACGATCTCGACGGCGACTTGATCATTGGCCGCATGGGTGCGAATGCGCAACTCGCCCTGCCCCTTCATCGCGTCTATGGCGTTGTCGATGATATTTGTCCACACCTGATTCAACTCGCTGGCGAAGGCCTGGATGCGCGGTAGGGTTCTATCGTATTCGCGCGTCACGTTGACGCCCTGTTTCAGCTTGTGCTTGAGGATCATCAACGTGCTTTCCAACCCCTCATGCACATCGATCTCCATGAGCGGCGCTTGATCGAGATACGAATAATCCTTGATGGCCTTGACGATCTCGCTGATGCGCTCGGCGCTGATGTTTACCTCATCCAACAGGCTATGCACCAGATAGCCAGCGGCCAGCCAGCACAGCACGACCGGCGCCTGATCTGGCGCAAACTGGGCGCTCCAGCGATCAAGCGCTGCCGCGTCCCAACCGAAGGCAGCCAGCGCCGGCGCATACTCATAAGCCGACTCCACACCGCGCGCATCCAGCCAGTTCTCAATTTCATATTCCTGGTCGCTGCGGGTCAAGGGGTCCGGCGCAAGCGGAGATGCCGCGTTGTGCGCCAGATCATCGCGCAGCCGGCACACCACGACTTCGTTCAACGCCGGCTCCAGCTGCAATGCATCCAGCGCGCCGCGCGCCGTCAGCCAGTTGCTGATGGCCTGGCGCAATTGGCTGGCGCTGCGCCGCGTTGCGGCCGCCGGGTTGTTCAACTCATGCGCCAAGCCGGCGGCCAACGTCCCAAGCGAAGCGAGCTTCTCGTTTTGAGCCAGCATCGACTCGGTGTTGCGCAAACGCGCGATGATGGTGCGCAGGATGATCATCGCAGTCGCCACATTGCCACACAGCAAATCCTCGAATAGCGCGCGGCTGACCCGGATCAAACGGCCATCATGCAGGGCGCGCACGGTTGCCGTGCGGGCGGCGTCGCCAATCAGCGAAATCTCGCCCAACATCTCGCCAGCGCCGCGCACCGCAATGACCACATCCTGATTGTTGGAGCGTTTGACAACCTCGACGTCACCCTCAACGATGACATAGAACGCATCGGGCGGACTGCCCTCCTCCATCAGCACGTCACCTTTCTTCATAGTGATGTCATCCGCGTGCTCCAACAACCACACCAGACGATCATCAGGCAAGTCGGCGAAGAGTGTCAGGTTCTTGAGCAGATCGATGTTCATATCGTTGCAAGGTATTGCCAGAACAACGAATCAGCAGCGTTGCCATCACCCACGCCGGCGGCCACGCCGTGCCGCGTGCCGTTGCGCACATCGCCGGCAGCGAACACACCCGGCATGCTGGTCTCCAGCAGGAAGGGATCACGATCTGGCGTCCAGCCGGCCGGCCGTTTGCCGTTTTGAATCAGGCTGAGGCCGGTCATGATGTGGCCGTCGGCGGTAAGTTGCAGCACCCCCTTCACGAAGTCGCTCTGTGGTTTCTGACCGATGAAGACGAAGATTGCATTCGCCGGCAATTCACGCTTGTCGCCGGTCTGGTTGTTCTCCACGCACACTCTTTCGATGTGCTCTTCTCCAATGATCTCGCGCAGCTCGTGATGCTCCAATAGGGTGATTCTGGGGTGCGTGCGGATGGCGCTATCGAGATAATTCGACCAGTCGGGCTGGTTGCGAATCAACACCGTGACAGAACTGGCGTATTTGGCGAGGAACAACATGCCCTGCGCTGCGCTGTTCGCGCCACCAATGACGATCACATCTTTGCCGGCATAGGAGCTGGCCTCGGTGTGCGCCGCGCCGTAATATACGCCGGCGCTATGCCACTTCTCCACCCCTGGCAGCGACAGCGTGCGAAACCATTGACCAGTCGCGATCAAAACGATCTTCGCCGCGATCTCGCTGCCGTCATCCAGCGTGACGATGCGCGTGTTGCCCTCGGCGCGCAAGGCGGTGACGCTGCGCGTGGTCAGAATCTCTGCACCGAAGCGCTGCGCCTGCGAGACGGCGCGGCGCGTCAAGTCGGCGCCGCTGATGCCGCTGGGGAAGCCGAGGTAATTTTCGATCTTGGGCGAGTTGCCGGCCTGACCGCCCGGTGCCTGGCGCTCGATCAACAACACTTTCAAACCGTCGGCGCTGGCATAGACGGACGCGCTGAGGCCGGCCGGCCCGCCACCAACAATGACAACGTCATAGAACGGGCGCGAGGCCTGCGTGCGCAAGCCGCATTTGTCGGCCACCTGTTGCAACGTCGGCGCGATCATCACGCTGTCATCAGCAAAGATCAGGGTTGGCACGCGCGCGTCGCCGTTGTTCGCCTGCGCCACCAACTCTCGCGCGCTGGCGTCGGTCTCGATGTCCAGATACTGATAAGGTATCGAGTTGCGCCCCAGAAAATCCTTCAAGTCATGGCACGCGCTTGACCACAGCGCGCCGGCCAGGCGGATGCCCCCGAACGGCGGCGGGTTATTGGCATGCCAGTCTTCGAGCAAGCCATCGATCACCGGATAAAGATTTTCAGCCGGTGGATCCCACGGCTTCATCAGGTAATAGTCGAGGCCGACCTTGTTGATGGCATCGATGGCCGCAGCGGTGTCGGCATAGGCCGTGAGCAGCACCTTGCGCGCCAGCGGGAAGACCTTGAGCGCCTCTTCAAGAAACTGCACGCCACTCATCACAGGCATGCGTTGATCGACGACAAACAACGCAACTACATCGCCGCGCCCCTTGAGCTGGTTGACCAAATCAAGCGCCGATGATCCGCTTTCCGCCTTCATCACGCGGTAGTCACGCCCATATTTCTGTCGCAAATCCCGCTCGACTGAATTCAGCACAGCGCGATCGTCGTCGACTGCAAGAATCGCTGGCTTTGGCATTTATCCTCCCCTGTGTGTGTTGCGCCATCCGATCATGAGCGCTTTTGGCGCGGATGTCCATGCCGATATTTGCTCATTTTAAGATCAAATTTGCAACACAGCCGGCTTGGCGAGCAACAGTTGTTGCAGCCGGACGCTTTTGTGCTGCTAATCCCCGTATAATCCTCTGCTGCTACAGTTGCCCCTCGATGACCTTAAAGACCCAAGGCTCTTCAAGCCAAGGGCTCTGAATGACACTCATGTTCAAAAACCTGCTAACAAAAATCGCCGGCAGCGAAAGCGACAAGGCACTGCTGAAACTGAATCCGATGGTTGAGCGCTGCAATGCGTTGGAACCGGAGATGATGAAGCTGAGCGATGCCGAACTGCGCGCAAAGACCGACGAATTCAAACAGCGCCACGCCGCCGGCGAATCACTCGACAAGTTGATGCCGGAGGCATTTGCCGTGGTGCGCGAGGCCAGCCGGCGCGTGAACGCCATGCGCCACTATGACGTGCAACTCGTCGGTGGCGCGCTGCTGCATCAAGGCAAGATCGCCGAGATGCGCACCGGCGAAGGCAAGACGCTGGTCGCCACACTGCCGTTGTATCTCAACGCACTCACCGGCAGGGGCGTGCATCTCGTCACCCAAAACGACTACCTGGCCAAGCGCGACGCGCAGTGGATGGGGCGCGTGTATCACTTCCTCGGCCTGCGCACCGGCATCATCCAATCTTCAGGTGAGGGCCGGCCTGACGATTCGAGCTACGAATTTGATCCTGCATTTCCCTCGAAGGATGATCGCTTCCTCAACCTGCGCCCGATCAAGCGCCGCGAAGCCTACCAGTGCGACATCACCTACGGCACGA
>CAZPVX010000006.1:41682-149867 GCA_964590135.1 uncultured Anaerolineae bacterium
ACCAGGATCTGGACGAGTGCGCGCAGCGTGTGGATGAGGACGGCCAGCCGCTGCTGAACTTCGCAGTGATCGACGAGGTGGACAACCTGCTGATCGACGAGGCCCGCACCCCGCTCATCATCAGCGGGCCGGCGGATGAGCCGTCGCCGCTCTACAAGCGCTTCGCCGAACTGGTGCGCCGGCTGGAACCCAGCAAGGCCAACGACTTCAAAAACCCCGACGGCGATTACATCGTCGAGGCAAAAACAAAAAACGTCACGCTCACCGAGCAGGGCATCGGCAAGATTGAAAAATGGCTCGGCGTCGAGAACCTGTACGCGCCGGAGCACGCCGAGATGACGCCGTATCTCGACAACGCCCTGCGCGCTAACGTGGTGTATGAAAAAGACCGCGACTATGTGGTGGCCGACAAGGGCGAGATCATCATCGTCGATGAATTCACCGGCCGCCTGATGTATGGCCGGCGCTTCAGCGAGGGTTTGCACCAGGCCATCGAAGCGAAGGAAGGCGTGAAGGTGCAGCGTGAATCGTTCACCTATGCCACCATCACCTTCCAGAACTTCTTCAAGATGTATGACAAACTCTCTGGCATGACCGGCACGGCCATGACTGAGAGCGAAGAATTCTTCAAGATCTACAACCTTGAGGTTGTGCCGTTGCCGACCAACATCGAGTATCAGGCGGCGCAAAAGAAGCTGATCGAAAAGCAAGACAAGTTCGTCGATGGCTCGACGGTGACGGTGTTCGTCGATCCCAAAGGCAGTCGCAAGTATTTCCGCCGGCTCGACTACGCCGACCTCGTTTACAAGACCTACGACTCGAAGTTCAAGGCCGTCGTCGACGAGATCATCAGCATCAACAAGACCGGCCGGCCCGTCCTCGTCGGCACGATTGCCATCGAGACGAGTGAGGCATTGAGCAACATGCTCAATCGCAAGGGTGTGAAGCACCAGGTGCTGAACGCGAAGCAGCACGAGAAGGAGGCGACGGTGATCGCGCAGGCCGGACGGTTGGGCGCCGTGACCATCGCCACCAACATGGCCGGCCGCGGCGTGGATATTTTGCTCGGCGGCAACCCCGAGGGCATCGCGCGCGACAAACTGCGCAGGGAAGGCAAGGACCTGACGCAAATCTCACCGGAGGAATGGCAGGCAGCTTTCGACGAAGCCAAGCGCGACACGGATGCCGACAAGGAAAAGGTGCTGGAACTCGGCGGCCTGCACGTGATCGGCACCGAACGCCATGAGGCGCGCCGCATCGACAACCAGTTGCGCGGCCGCTGCGCGCGCCAGGGTGACCCGGGCAGCACGCGCTTCTACGTCTCGCTTGACGATGAACTGATGCGCCGGTTTGGCGGCGAGCGCGTCAAGGGCTTGATGGAGCGCATGAAGATGGAGGATGACGTGCCGCTGGAGTACGGCATCCTCAGCAAGAGCATCGAGCAGGCGCAGGAGAAGGTCGAAGGCTACAACTTCGACATCCGCAAGCATGTCGTGCAATATGACGACGTGATCAACCGCCAGCGCGAGGTGATTTACAAGCAGCGCCGCACCATCCTGGAAAAGCAAGACCTCAAGGACAGCGTGATGGACCTGATCGAGGAGGAGATCGAGGCCATCGTGAAAGATCACACCGCCGGCGATCTGCCCGAAAACTGGGATCTGCAGGGGCTTTACAACGAGGCGCGCGTAATCGTGCCGCTGGGCCGCGACTATGATCTTCACAAGTGGGCGAAAGGTACGCGCGACGAGATCTCCGAAGAATTGATTGACCTGGCCGAGGCGCGCTACGACGCCGGCCTGAGTGAATTCAGCAAGATATTGATGACGCAGGCGCAACTGGCCGGCATATCGCTGGAGCAGATGCGCGAGAGCCGCGATTCGCTGCAACGTTGCGTCCATACCTGGGCGCAAAGGCATCTGGGCAGCGCACTGACGCCGGAACTCGAACAGGCGCCGCTGTCCGATGCGCGCACGGATTACCATGAGTCCATCGAGAAGAGCTTCTTTGATGGCGTTCGCCTGTTCCGCGACCGGCAGGTCATGATTCAGACGGTCGACCAGCACTGGGTGAAGCATCTGACCGACCTCGACGAATTGCGCGAGGGCATCGGCCTGCGCGCGTATGCCCAGCGCGACCCGTTGGTGTCGTATCGCACAGAGGCCAGCCGCACCTACGAGGAGATGCTTGCGAGCATCCGCGAGCAGGTGTCGCATCGCATCTTCAACGTGCAGTTTAGCGGGCAGGCGCAACCGCAACGCCGGCAACAGCCGGCGGCACAGGCGCAGCGCGCCGCAGCGGTGGCTGTCGGCAGCAAATCGGCAATCGACCGCGCCATCGAACGCGGGGCGTTGAAGACCAGCGGCGGCAGTTCGGCAGCTGCCGGCAACGGCAAGTCGAAGCCGTCAGCCGCGCAAAAATATGGCCGCAACGATCCCTGCCCGTTCTGCGACAGCGGCAAGAAGCTCAAGCACTGCGATTGCGAAGGCGCCCGCAAATGGCGCGGCGAGTTGTAGCAACAAAAACCCGATCTCAACAAGATCGGGTTTTTGAGTCGCGAAGATTTTTGTGCGACGACAAGGGTCGGAGCGTTCCGCCCCCTGTTTGTTCAGGCTGGCAATGAATCTCGTAGTTGCACCAGCCGACGGAGAATCAATTGCACCCGCCCCTGCTCCAACACGCCGCCCCAGAAGCCGTCGCTGAATCGCTCACCGCGCAAACAATGGGTAAGCAGCGTGCGAATGTCATCCAGTGAAGCCTGCACGATGAATACATCGTCTTTCAATTTCGCGCCGGCGTCTTTGCGGGTGTATTCAATATCCAGCCAGCAACTCTGATTGACAAGACGGAAGAACTGTTCAACATCCGCCGGATAAACTGGATAGGGCATCTGGATGACGCCATCCTTGTCTTTCTCGCCACCCTCCCAGCGCATGTAGAACTCGCGACCAGGCGTCTCAAACACCGGCAGAAACTGTGTCAACGCGTCGATTTTTTCGCGGGTGATAGGTTCCTCAGTCTTCATGTGTTCTCCGTCTGCGACCAACTTATCCCAGCGCAGTCTGCGCCTTGTGAATCATGCGCCGTGTGCCCGATTCAAGGTCGAGCGCATCGAGTTCAGCCAGTGTGAACCAGCGAATCGCATTAGATTCATCGGTGGCTTTCGCGGTGTCAGGCTGGTCGGTGGCAAGCAGGTAGCGTAGATCGAGGTGCAGGTGTTCGGGGCGGTCGCCGCGCGCCGGCACCACATGCACATCCACATCTATAGGACGTGCCCTCACCTCCGACCCCTCCCCAGGAACGCATGGAAGGGGAACAAAACTCAAATCCACCAACCCAGTCTCTTCGCGCGCCTCGCGCAGCGCGGTGAGGTGCGGCGCAAGGTCGTTGTCCATGTGACCGCCAAACTGCATCCAGCGGTCAAATTTTTTGTGGTGATTGAGCAACACCCGCCGGCTCGCCACATGCACGATCAGCGCCGAGCCGGTAATGTGGCCGATCTCACATAGCGGGCTGGTGATATTGGGGTGGCGCTGCGCGAGCGCGATGATGCGCTGCACATCGGCGCGCTCCTTGTCATCGTCGCAGGGATGCTGCACAAGAATCGCGACGATCTGCGCGACGCTCGCGCCAAGCTGATAGCGATACAAGTCAGCGATCATCTCGCGCAGCTTGGCAATCTGCTGCGCCGGCGTCGCGTCGTCGAACAAAGGCAGCGTTGCATGAGGCATGTTGTGTCAGGCAGCCACAAGTATTTGAGCGGTGCGCGACAGGCTGCCATCGCGCCAATGCCCAGATAGTGGCAGCGCGCAAGATCATACTACGCTGAAGCGCTCAAGGCCGGCCAGCACAGATGCATTTGCAGATACCCGCCTGCCTTGACCTGTGCCACTGCGTTAGCAGAGTTCCCACGCTGCGCTCAGGATAATAAGCGCCTCATTCTCCCCAACCAGAACGAGCGCGATTTACTGAGGCATGGAACTCGCCACTGCGGATTTGGCGCTTGGGTGCTCTGCCTGGCGCACAAACTGATTTCGATACCAACGCAGATACAAGAGCGCGCCAAAGTCTGCCAACATGCTGAGCGTCGCCGAAAATTGATTGCTATAGAAAGCGAACACGCCTCCCACCGACAGGCTGAGGACAAGCGCCACCTGCATCCAGAATAATCCAGCCGAGCGCTTGCCAGCGATAAACAGCAGGCAACCGAACAGCAATATGATGCCATCGACCATGCCGGATATGAAGCCAATCGCATCGACTTTATTGATGGGCGATGCGCCAGAAGTGGTCATCAGCTGCAGAAAACTGAACGGGTCAACCTCCATCACACCCAGCGCGCCGGCCTCCAACAAGCTCGTCACCCCACGCAATATCAGCAACGTGACGAGCGTCACGGTAATCAGTCGCACATGCCGGATAAAAAAGCGTTCAGCAGCATGTTCGGAAGCTGTCCGCGCTACCGCCCATCGCGACTTTCGAGCCGCAAGCACATCTCTGCTGTGCACGAACGCATGCAGCGCATCCGCCAGTGGATCCACACCATCGGTCGCGCTGGTGCGTTTCAATGCATCATGCAGTGCGTCAAACTCCGCCAGGCGCGACGCTGGCTGCGATCCGTCAACAAAGCGCATTGCCATCTCCAGCAGCGCAGCCATCACTGTACGCGAATGACGTTGCTGTGATGCGCGCCGAATCAACCTATACCCAAGCGCAACAGCGAGGAAAATTGCATAGATGATCGGCGCAGCTGGGCGAAAGAAGTAGTCGTTGTTGCGGGTGATGAATTTGCCAACTTCATCAACAAACAGGCCGATGCCGACGCCCATCCCTACCGCTGCCAGCGGATGCAACGAGGGTGCAGCGAAGATCAACAACATGATGCCGGACAGCGCCATCAGCAGCCCGCCCCAAAGCAGGTGTGCAATATGCAACGATGCACTTCCCACCTGTGGATAGCCCGCAAGCCACAAAAAGAAGCGCGTCAGCACTACGGATGCGCCGAAGCTGACGAGCAGATAAAACATCAGTTGTGGCGCGCGCACTCGCAAGACGGGATATGAAAAGCGCTGCATGAAATAACCCGAGTTCCGACTATACGACAGTTCCCGATGCGCTCGCGCGCATCGGGAACTGTCTAGGCGTTTTGCGCTCAGTAGTTCAGGAAATCTGCAACGGTGTTCCCTGTGCAAGTCTGCCCGTCGGGGCAAATGAATTGTGTCACCGGGGCCATTGAATGGGCCGGCGCTTCCCTCACCATGGAGATCACGCCACCATGCATGAGGCCAATGCTATAAAACGCGACAGTGACACTCTCCAGATTCAGACGGCGAAGGCGCGTTTCACGTCAGCATGATTGAGCCAGTAGAGGATCACTGCATTGATCGCGAGCGGCCCGACGTGGCCGGCCAGCGCCTGACCAAGGTTGCCGCCACTCGTCAGTGTGACAATGACGGCGATGACGTTAAACACGATGTTGATGATGGCGACGATGAGCGCCAGGCGATAAGCCCATTGCTTGAGTTGCAGCAAGCCAACGCCGAGAATGATGGCGGCGATGGCAAGCACGGCAGTTCCCAAACCAAATATGCCAAGGATCATGCCGGCGCCGGCGGCTGTCTGATTCGCAGCAACGCCGCCATCAGCGCCGCCCAGCAGTTGCCCAAGGCCAAATAGTCCGAGGGTGCCTACGCAACCGCCACCTATGAGGCCAAGCACGCCGCTGATGATTTCAAATACGCCGAGAAGTGTCACAAATGTGGGGCGAGATTGGGATGTATTCATGATGATTTTGTTCCTTTAGCAGTTGAAATGCCCGCCAAGCGAAGCTGACACAGCTTGAAGTTGTCCAGGCATTTCAACCGCCGAGATAAAGATGAGCGATCAACTATTTGACGCGCTGGAATTCGAGCGTGCCGTCATTTGATCCAAGCATAATCGTCAGCGCCTCGCCTTGAACTGAGTAGCCAGTGGCCGACTGCAAATCCTTCATGAAGGCATCGGCGAGTGAACCTTCGCCGCATGAAGCCATGGTTGTGATGAGCATGCCCAACTTGAGCTTCCCATCCCCGGCGTCGAACGGACCGCCGCCCTGGTTGCAGTCAGCCTGGATCGTGACCCGCCAGTCGTCGCCGAACGCCAGCGTGTATTTGCTTGGGTCAGGCACGACTGTCGCCGCGCCGGTTGCCGGGGCGATCTTGGTCAGTTGCCATGTGCCTGCTGTCAATTCCGCCGGCGGGGCGCTGGTTGCGCCGCCCGCGTCGCTTGTGTCAGCGGTCACCTTTTGCAGTTGCAAACCCGCCGTGCCATAGTTCTCGGGATGATTGAAGTCGACCGCAGTGAGCGACGCCCCGTTCAATGTAAACGTGATGACGTTGACGTCGGTCACGGGCGCGCTGGCGGTTCCGGTGAGGGTGACTATCATGGAGACCGCGTCGTTGGCAACCCATGTGCCTGTCTGCTCCTCAACTGGTTCGCCATTTCTTTGATCCGTCAACATGCTGGCCGTGCCATCCGCGCTCAGCGTCAATGTCACTGGCCGACCGGCATCGGGGCCAGGCAAACTGGCGGTGTAGACGCCGCTGAAATCAGCTGCGCCAGCGCCGGCCTCCGCGCCAATGGAAATCGACTGCACGAAGGAATCCAGAAGCGCTAACGGCGGCGCAAATGCATCCGCCCCTGCCCCATCCAGCGTTGCCGCACTCTTCGCCAGATATGCATCGAGGTTCGCCATATGCGCCGCTTCATCAAAGTCCTTGGGCAACTCTGCCGGGAACAGCGTCGTGCTCAGTGGCGACGTGAATGCGATGTAGTGCTTGCCGTCTTCCGTCAATCCCTGGAAGGTGTAGACGAAGTTCTGCGCTAAAAATGGCGAGGGGTCTTGCTTGAAAGCAGATAGATAACGAATGCCTTTGCCATTCTTGAAGGCCACGTCTTTGACCGCAGCATGAATTGCCTGGCTGGCATTCACGATTGGTAGGTAAGGCAGCGTCTCTGTCATCGCCCCGGTCAAGGCCGCGCTGCCGCCGCCGGCAAGCAGTTTGCTCAGCGCATCGGCCTGCGATTGCTCTGGCTTGCCGGCCAGATCTGCCACCGCATACACAAACAGTTGCGGCACGATGGGCGCATCCTTGGCCAGCTCAAAACTCGTGGTGGCGCTGATGACGACGCGGCGCGGACCAGAGTCCATGTCTGGTGGGGCGTTCGGGTCACTGTTTTCCTGAAAAAGAGCGCCAGTCCAGGCGCCGGCGAGCGCGGGAGCAGCGTCAAATGTCACATTCTCGATTGACACGGTTTTGACTTCACCCTCAGCGACTGCCGGCGCAGCCTCAGGAACAGTCGTCTCCGTGGCTGCCACCGGCTGCGTTGTCGGCTCGACCGTCGCCGTTGGCGCGGCTGCCGGCGGCGCGGCGGGACTGATAGGCGCCGGCGCAGCACACGCCGTCAAAACCAAACTGATTGCCGCTGCAATCAACGGCAGTGTTGTTTTTTGCATCAAAATTTTCTCCTGTGTTGTGTGAGGCTCCAACCGCATAATGTTATTGCGATCAGCAATGCACGTCACATCGAAAATATGGCAAAAAAGTGGTAGGCCGGCAGCCTTTTGTCATTTGCTCTCAATGCAGAGACGCGGCAAATGAAGCAGGTTCGTTCAAGATGCCCAATTGCCTCGCTTTCAACACCGCTTGGCGCCGGCTACGCACACCCAGCTTGTTGAAAATATTCGTGGCATGACGCTGCACCGTTTGCGTGCTGATGTATAGCCGCTGGGAAATTTCCTTGTTGGACAGGCGCTGTTCAAAATAACGCAGCACCTCCTCTTCGCGCGGCGTCATGAGCGCGCTCGGCAGGCTGTAGTTGAGGCGGGTTGCCGCAAAAGCGGCGCGCAACTTGGCAACGTAGGCCGGCGCGACATCCTGCTCAGCCAATTGAGCGAGGACCTCATCCAGCCCGGGGCCGGCATCGAGAAATACGCGCACATAACCCCTGGACTGCGCTTGTTGAACCGCATGTGCCAGCGTCGTTCGCGCTTGTTGCATCTGGCCATCGGCGTAATAGACAGCTGCCTGGGTGGCTTGCAAGCGGATGGCAACGCGTTGATAGTGCCCGCGATTGGCAAGCGGCAGCAACCGCTCCAACCAGCGTTGCGCCTGCGCCAGATCCTCGGCCATGCCCAAGCCAAGCAGCGTCACGATGCGCGTGTAGTCGACAGTCTCGGGCATGGCAGTCACTTGAATCAACTGCGTCACATCGGTTGGCAGCGTATCGAGCCATGCGCGGCATGCATCAAGATCGCCTTGAAGGAGCGCAATATGCGCCTTCAAGGCGCGCGTCATGGGCAGAGTATGGCCGGCGTGTTCGGCATCCACACTTTCCAGCATCTCGATGGCGGCATTGGCATTTTGCGCATGCCCCAGCGCCTGATTGGTGAATGCCAAGCCACACAGGGCCAGGCGCGTGAGACCGTGACTGATTTGCATACGCGTGTTCACAATATCCGTGAAGTGACGCATTGCATCGTCCAGGTCGTTCCGCTCATACGCCACGAAGCCCAGCGACAGGCGCGCCCACCCTGCGCTCAGCACCGCGCCGGCGTCTTCGCACAACTGGAGCATGCGCGTGGCCGCATCATTCAGTTGGCGCAATTCGCCAAGGCTGAGAAAGATTTGGCACAGCGCGCCCAGCAGGCGGATTGAGTATTGCGCATTCTCCGCTCGGTCGATATTTACCCGCAATTGATCTGCTATCCACTGTATTGCAGCATCGTATTGCCCGGTTGGAATGCTCGCCTGCGCAAGGAGATTGACTGCGCTGCCACGATTGGACAAATAGCGCTTCGGAAGCTGCATCAACGCTGCGTTCGCTTGCGCCAATGCCCTCGCCGCGTCGTCGCACGCCAAACATGCTTCCGCCCGCATGATGGAGATGCTTCCGAGCATCCAAGCCTGGCGCAGCGCAGTCTCTTGCGCGCCAGTTGCGCTCATTCGCAAAGATCGCGCCGGTGGCTGACTCATCAGATGCTCCACCTGCGCGGCCAATTGCGAGATCATTTTTTGCGTGCCGACATGCATCTCATAGAGCAACCACACCCTGGCAGTCAGAAGGTATGGTCGCGTTTCCACAACGTGTTCGGGCAATGCATCCAGCCAGCGCCCCAAGCTATGCCATGATTCCTGGTGCATGGCGCGCATGACATTGTCCTCAACCAGATCGGCAGCGCGCTCCGGCTCACCCGCCAGCAGCGCGTGCTTCACGCCTTCATCAACCAGTCCGGCTTTGGCAAACCAGTCATGGGCAGCCAAGTGCAACCGAGTCAAATCGCACTCGCTCACCTGCTCACGCAACATGCGCTGCAACACCTCCTGGAATAGATGATGGTAACGAAACCATGTGCCGGCATCGTCCAGCGGCACAACAAACAAATTCATCTCTTCCAGCCAGTGGATGAAAGCCTGGCCGCGCATCTGCGGCTGTTGCGCGCCGGCGGCAAACAGCGCGTCGCACGCGTCCGCGCAGAAACGATCCAGAATGGCCGAATTGAGCAGGCAATTGCGCTCGTCCTGGGACTTCTGCTTGAGCACCTCATCGAGGAAATAGCCCATGATGTGCCGCTGCGTGCCCTGAAACGCCGCGATGAGCTCAGCAGGTCGCTTATGATCCTTTATCGACAGCGCCACCAGCCGCAATCCGGCGGCCCAGCCCTCATTTCTCTCTTGAAGCTGGCCCAAAGTTGCGTCGTCAAGCGTTAGGCCGGCGGCGGCTGTCAAGAAGCCGCGCGTCTCGTCATCGGTAAACTGCAGCTCGTTCGCCCGAATCTCTGTGATCTGCCCGCCACGAGCGCGCATGCTGCTCAAGGACCATGGCGGTTTGGCGCGAGTGAGCACAATCAAACGCACATTTTGAGGCTGATATCGAATCATCCATGCCATCAATTGGTGGATCGCAGGGTCGCGGATGACGTGATAGTCGTCGAGCACCACAAAAAACACCTGGCGAACCTGCTCCAGATCATTGATCAATGTCTCAGCCAGGCGCTCAACTGATGGCGCTTGTGGGTTGTTAAGCAGCCCAAGGATTTGCTCACAGGCTCCCGGCGCAACTTTCTGCACGGCGGCAACGACATAGCTCAGAAAGCCGGCAAGTGTATTGTCAGCCTCGTCGAGCGAAAGCCACGCGGATGGGTGCTGCTGATATGCAAGCCAGGAAGCGACAAGCGAGGTTTTGCCAAAGCCCGCCGGCGCGCAGACCACCGTGAGCTTGCAGGCAAGGGCGCGATCCAACTGCTGCAGCAGACGCGGCCGCACGACCAAATCATCAGCGCTCAGGGGCCGATGCAACTTAGTTTCCAGGCGAGCATGCATCAGGCCATCTTATCCCACCAACGCAGTTGATTCGCATGGCAGCCATGCAACCGCGCGCAGCCTCTTTCCCCCTTGTCCCTACCAGAAAACTACAGCAGAGATTTCACGTAATCGATGTTGTCGCGAATGCGCTGACGCAGCGGAACTTCAGTTGAGAAATCCTCAAACGACACCCAGCCGTCGTAGCCAACAGCGTGCAAGGCATCGAGCAGCCGGCGCATATCGACCACGCCTTTCGTGATTGGGGCGGCGCCGGCCTTCCACTCCGCGCTGCCATCTGGGCGCGCGCCGGCCACCGCCCACTGCGAATTCTTCAGGTGCACATGCCCCAGGTATGGCCCCAGCACCTCCAGCCCCAGCCGGTAGTTCTCATAGCCCTCATAGACCATGTTGCCGGCGTCGTGGATGATGCCGATGTAGCGCGGGTCGTAGCGCTGCGCCAGCGCGCGACAGGCGCTGGCGCTCGGCACCACGTTGTTCATGTGCATCTCGATCAGCGCGCGCACGCCATATTGTTTTGCCATCGCCTCCACGTCGCGAAACTCGCCGGCGGTCTTGTCCATCAATTTGAGGTAGGGCATGCTGTCGTCATAGTTCGGCGCGCGCACGCGCAACGCCGAGACGCCCATCACCTGCGCGCCTTTCATCGCCTGCTCCACCATCGTCGGCTCATCGCACAGCACATACGTGCCGAGGTTTGGGATGGCAAGGCCGGCGTCATTTGCAAGCTTGCGGATGCGCGGCGCGTCATCCACCAGCGTTGACAGCGGCAGCGTGCAGCGATTGCCCGACCAGAAGCCGATGGCCGCGCCAGGGTTGTTTTGCTGCGGGTCGTCGATGATGCGCCACTCAACGCCGTCGTAGCCGGCGGCCTTCAACTCGCGCACAGCCTCTTCAGGCGTCCATTCGGGCAGCGAAACGGTAAAAATTGCAAATTTCATGCTGTAATTCTCAACTCTGTGCCTGCAGCTTCGCCAACAGCGCCGAGTAGGCGCCGCGATCCAGCGGCAATGTGACCGGCTGTTGCGTGTGCGATGAGTACGTGATGGCGTTGGCGAGTTCGAGCGAGGGCAGCGCCTCGCGGCCATCGATCAATGGCCGCCGGCCCTCGCGGATCGCCGCCTCAAGATCGCGATACACCGCCAGATGCCCGCCGCCATCGCCTTCAAAGCTGAGGTGCTCTTGCGTGAACGCCGGCGACGCCCACATGCCTTGCGACGTTTCAGCAAACGTGCGAATGTCGGGCTGAAACCGCGTCAAAACCAGCGTGTTGTCGGTCAGCTCCACTGCGCCGCGCTCGCCAATGATCGTGATGCGCTGCTTTGGCCCGCCCTGCATCTCGGCGGTGCTGGACGAGAAATAGCCCGGTGCGCCATTCTGCATCTCCAGCATGGCCTGCGCGGTGTCTTCGCATTCGATGTGGTGCATGCGCGTGCGCGTCCAGCCCCACACCTTCGCCGGCCGGCCGGCGAAGTAATACATCAAATCCATCGTGTGCGGCGACTGGTTCATCAGGATGGCGCCGCCCTCAGTGCGCCACGTGCCGCGCCAGGGCGATGAGCGGTAATATGCCTCAGTGCGAAACCAGCATTCCGTCACCTGCACGCGCACCAGCGCGCCAAGCTCGCCATCATCGATGAATTTGCGGGCGCGCTGCACCGCCGGCTTGAAGCGCTGCTGAAAATTCACCGCGAGAATGCGGCCGGCCCTGTCCGCTGCATCGATCATGCGATCGGCATCAGCCACCGAGATCGCCATCGGCTTTTCAACCAGCACGTGCGCGCCGCGCGAGAAGGCGTCGATGGCGATCGCGGGATGAAACGGATGCGGCGTGCAGACCGAGACAACGTCGGGTTTGGTCGCCTCGATCATGGCGATGTGATCAGTGAAGAAGGGGACGCCGGCGGCATCGGCGCTTGGCCTGCCACGCTCGGTATTCACGTCGCACATGCCGACAATGCGCGCATTGGACATCTTCGACAACGCGGCCACATGCGATTCGGCAATGCCGGCGCCGCAACCTGCGATTGCATAGCGAAGTTCGGTTGAGTTGCTCATAGTCTGTGCAACGAGTATGGATGCAAGCCGCGCACAACGCAACGCAAATCACACGCCGTAGATCTCGCCGAACTTCGCTTTCAGATACGCGACATAGGGGGCAGCGGTGAGCGGCCGGCCGGTTGCCCTCACGATCAACTCGCGCGGAGTGAAGCGCCGGCCATGCTGATGCACATGCGTGTTCAACCAGCCCAGGAGCGCGCCGAATTCGCCGCGCGCGAACTGTTCCTCAAGATCAGGATGCGCCTGTTTTGCCGCTTCGTATAGTTGCACCGACAGGATGTTGCCGAGTGAATACGTCGGGAAATAGCCGATCAAGCCGGCGGACCAATGCACATCTTGCAAACACCCCTGCGCATCGTTCGGCGGCGTGATTCCGAGATAGTCGCGATACTTCCCATTCCACGCTTCAGGCAAATCCCTTGGCTTCAGCTTGCCTTCCAGCAATTGCAACTCCAGTTCAAAACGCGCCATGATGTGCATGTTGTAGGTCAACTCGTCGGCTTCGATGCGAATGAGCGATGGCTGCACACGGTTGATGGCGTGATAGAACCTTTCGAAATCCACTTTTTTGAATTGCTTGAAGCGCGTCTGCAATCGCGGATAGAAAAATTCCCAGAACGCGCGGCTGCGGCCAACAAGGTTTTCCCACGTGCGCGACTGCGACTCATGCACGGCAAGCGAGGCACCCCCGCCAAGCGGGGTGCGGTTGAACGCCGGCGCAATGCCCTGCTCATACATGCCGTGACCAGCTTCATGCAGCACGCTGAACAGCAGTGTGTTGAAGAACTTCTCGTCCACCCGCGTCGTGATGCGCACGTCGTCGCGGCCAAAGTTGGTGCAAAAGGGGTGCGCAGTGTAGTCGAGCCGGCCGCGCTCGAACGAAAACCCAATCTGCCGCGCCACGTCCGCTGCAAACGCTTCCTGATCGGCTTTTGCAAAATGGCCATGCAGAACAGCATCGCTCACCTTCACCCTGGATCGGGAGATGGCGTGGACGAGCGGCACGGTCTGCTCGCGCAGGTCGGCGAAGATGGTCTGCACCTCGCCGGCGGTCATGTCTGGCTCATACACACCCAGCAGCGCATCATACGGGTGCTGCTTATAGCCCAGATAGTCAGCAGCGCGCCGCGCAAGATCGACATTCTTGCGCAACCACGGTTCAAACGCCTTGAAGTCATTCGCCTTGCGCGCGCGAATCCACGCCTGCTGCGCCAGTGAGCGCGTATGGTTCATCTCGGCCACGAACTCTGTTGGAAGCTTCTTCGACAAATCGTAGTCGCGCTGCGCCACGCGCACGAACGCGGCCTTCTTCGCGTCCTTCTGGACACCCGGCTCTTTTGCCGCCGCTTTCAGCAGCCTGCCTGTCGCCGGCGACACATGCATCTCATGCGTCATCTTCGCCAGTGTCGCCAATTGAAATGCGCGATCTCGCGCACCGCCCTCAGGCATGTATGTCTCTTGATCCCAATTCACCAACGAGCTCGCAGCGTTCAAATCGCTGATCTCCGCCATGCGCGCCTTGAGTGTTTCGAAGTGTTTTGCCATGCAGGGATGATACTTTGCGCGCGTTAGCTCGCCCGCACCGCCAAACCTGCCGCCACACCTGTGAACAGGTCTTCCACGACGACGCGCTCCCGGCCAAACAAACCAGCCAGCATGTCGATGAATAGGGGAATCGACGATGAGCCGCCGGTGCGAATGACATGCTGCACATCGCGCGCTTGCACATCGGCGCGCTGCAACGTATCAATGACCATCTCACGAATCAGCCGGCATTCGCGGGCAATGACATTTTCAAACAGGGCGCGCGTCACCGGCTGCCACATGGCAATCGCGCCAGAGTCGAATTCCACCACGTCGAAGCGTTGTCGAGACAGCGCGACCTTGCTGCGTTCCACCCGCTCGAAGATGTCGTAGGCAAAACCGCGCGACACATAGTCTTCCAGCGCCATCAACCGGATCGGCTCGCTGCAGTTGCCCTGCGCTTCGCGGATGAATGCGAGTGTTGGCCGGTTGCACAGCGCGAGGGCATCCTGCCAATCACTCAGCGCGTCCATCAGGTGCGCCGGCAAGGGCAGGCGCTGTTGCCCCCAGCGCACCTGCGCGCCCAGCCATGGCAACACTGCGCATTTGAAGATGGCCTGGTCGAAGCGATCACCGGCAATGCCCACACCACCCGTCGCCAGCACGCGCTGCTGATTGTTGGATTCAACGCGCATCACCGCCACATCGAGCGTGCCGCCGCCAAAATCGAACACCAGCGCATGCTCGCCGGCGCGCAGGGCATGTTGCTCGCCATAAGCCAGGCCGGCAGCTATCGGCTCCAACTCAAACGTGACATCCTCGAAGCCGGCCATCTGCGCGGCTTCGCGCAAGCGCGCCTCGGCTTTTGCGTTGTCCTCGCGCGTGCTGGCGTTGGCGAAGTTGACAGGCCGGCCCAGCACTGCGGCCTTCACGCGCTCGCCTGTCACCTGTTCGATGCGAAAGCGCAACCGCGAGAGAAACTCAGCGATCAATGCTTCCAGCGGATAGTGCTTGCCAAACAACATCGTGCCTTCGTAGCTGGATGCGAGCGGCCCTTTGAGGGAGTGCAGCAGCCGGCCAGGCGTATCTGCATCGACATCGGAGAATACATCCAGCACGATCGTTGCGCCCTCGGTGATGACCACATCAATCTCGGTGATCCATTGCTTGCTGAAGCGCGGCAGCCGGCCCACATTCTGGGCGCGATGCAGCGCAATTGCCTCGCTGCCGATCGTCATACTGCCATCACGCTCGACATACAGCACTGTGCGCAGCGTGCCGGCGTTTTGCGCGCCGGCATCGAGCGGCAACACGCGCGGCCGGCCATCGTCGCCAATCACCGCTGCCGCGCTGTTCGTGGTGCCAAAGTCAATGCCAAGTTTCATGTCGAGCCTCAAGGAAAGTTCACGCTTCCAAACACAGTTGCGCTGCCTTGATCGCCAAGCCGCTGGCGACGCCGGTGAAGAGCGATTGCGCGACAATCTTCTCTTGGCCAAAACGCTCAGCCAGAATATCCACGCAGGCGGGGATGGATGACGAGCCGCCAGTGCGAACGACGCGATCAATCTGCGCAGCATCGATGCCGGCGCGTTGCAGCGCCTCGTCAATCACCTCGGCGATCAAGCGCCGCTCGCGCGCAATGAAGCTCTCGAACTGCGCGCGTGAAAGCGGCTGCCACAACGACACCGCGCTATGCCCTGCGCTTGTCGAAGGGTCGTGCGCAATCACCGCAAAACGCCGTGACGACAGCGCCACCTTCACCTCCTCCACGCGCGCATACACATCATACGCATAACCCTTCGAGATCAAATCCTCCAGCGCGAGCAGGCGCAATGGATCGCTGCTGCTGCGCTGCGCTTCGCGGATGAATGCGAGCGTGCCAGCGGTCGCAAGCTGTGGGATGTCCTGCCAATCGCCAAGCGCATCCAGCAGGTGCGCCGGCAACGCATGACCATCACCCCACGTGATCTCACTGCCAAACCAGGGCAGCAGCGTTCGCTTGAAAATGATTTGGTCGAAGTGATCGCCGCCGAGGCCAATGCCGCCGGTCGCCAGCACCTCGTGCGCGCCGCCGGCGAAGCGCACCACCGCCACATCGAGCGTGCCGCCGCCAAAATCGAACGTCAGCACATGCTGCGCGGTTGTGGCCTCAGCGCCAAATGCCAGCGCTGCGCCAACCGGCTCCCGCTCAAAGATCACGCGCTCGAAGCCGGCCATCTGCGCGGCCTGCAACAGGCGAGCTTGCGCCAGCGCATCGTCTTCGTGCGTGGCTGCATTCGCAAAATGCACGGGCCGGCCAAACACGGCGTTGCGCGGCGCGCGCCCAGTCGCGTCCGCCACACGCGCGCGCAACCGCGATAGAAACTCTGCAATCAACGCTTCGAGTGAATAGTCCCTGCCGAACAGTCGCGTGCCTTTGTAGGGCGTGGCGAGCGGCCCTTTCAGCGAATGGATCAACCGGCCCGGCGCATCTGCATCCATGTCGGCGAATGCATCGACGACGGCTGTAACCGATGCGCCAACATCGTAGCCCTTCACGTTCAACTCGCCGATCTCGATCTCGATTTCGCCGACCCACTGCTTGCTCTGGCGCGGCACGCGACCGACATTCTGCGCGCGGTAGGTGCGAATGGCATCTGCGCCGGTGCGGATCCTGCCCTCACGTTCGATGTAGAGCATGGTGCGCAACGTTGCGCCTCCCTCATCCAACGGCAAGACGCGCGCGCCGGCGCCATCCATCACAGCGGCCACCGTGTTTGTCGTGCCAAAGTCGATGCCGAGATACATGCGTGTCAAGAGATTGAGGGTTGCCTGCAGACCTTCACCATGCGCCGCGCAGATGGGTGAATCGCCAAAACCATCCTCACTAATTCCCCATCTTCACCGCTGCAATCAAGCGTTGATTGACCACATTGAGCAACTGCGCCTCACTGGGGCGCGGGGCAATGGGCAGAGCGCGCAGACTCTCAACGATCAAGTCGCCGCTGTTGCAAAGCAGCAACATCGCATCCGTCTTGCGTGCCGCAAAGCCGGCCAGCGCGATGAACCTGCGAGTCAGGGATTGCGGCTTGCCGCCGGGCCGCTTGTGCGCTTCCAAGCCAGCCGGGTTGATGGCGAGTTGCGCGCCATCCGCGCCGATGAAATATATGGACTGCGCATTCGGCGGGATCACCACCGCGCCGGCGACATCGTCATCGGCATCCAGCGCGATCGCCTGCACGCCGGCAGAGTCTATGCTGTTGATGGGGAAGCGCGTCCAGCGGCCATTGCGGGTGAGCAGCAATGCGTCACCTTCGTCGCACGCGCCGATCCACGCTGGCGCATCGCCCTTGTTTGGCGGTGAAAGCGGCTGGCCCGACAGCGCAAGATTCTCCACCAGCGCCCACGACATCGACCGCATCCAACCGCCGCGCGTTACAACCAGCACGCTGCGCGGCGGGAGCATCTCGTTGATGGCACAGGTTGCCTCCACACGCTCGCCACGCTGCAGCGCCACCGCCGGCCGCGCATCGCGCCAGTGCATGTCCTCGCTCATCGGCACGCTCAACCCGTTCACCAGCGTCAGCCGGAACGACGACGTGATAACAAGCAACGCATCGAGCCGCGTGGCCGCAGACATGAACAGCGGCTTCAGATCGCGCACCTCCTCGCCCTCGTTCACCTCAAGCGCAAGCGTTTGCTCCATCGGCGCCGGCGCGGGGATGTGCATGGCCTGGCCAGTGAACGACACAAGCGACACCACATCGCTGTTGAGGTTGTGGCGCTCAGCAAAACTGCGCAAATCGCGCAAATCGGTGCGCAGGCGCTGCACCTGCTCCTGGCCGGCTGCGCCGGCGCCGCTGCGCTTCAACAGCACGTTCTCAGCGCGCAGTTCATCACTTTGCCGCTGCAATTGCTGCACGCGGTCGGCGAGAGCTTCGATGATCTGCTGTGCTGTGTCAGGGTCTTGACGCGCTTCGGTCGTGAGCCAGGGCAGGTCTTGTTCAAGCAGGTTCATGCGGGCGCGGCATGAACGGCCGCGAGTGCGGATTGTATCTTGTGCCGGGCATGTGCAGGTGCGAAAAAGCGCCGGCTCTACGCGCCAACGCTCAGCAATGGATCGCCCTGATTCATGGCGAGTTTGGCATGTTGCCGGCAGAGTAGCGTGATTAGCCTTGCGCAAATGGAGATGTGCAAAAAGGAGAGCTGCATTAACATGCCAGCACTCATTCATCAAAGGAGAATCATGGAAGGAACCCTTATTGCGCTCGTCAGCATCGGCATCGGTATTGCCGTATTGTTTTTGGGCAAGGATTTGCGCATCTTCGCCATCGCCGCAGGCCTGCTGTTCGGCATCCAGATCGCGTCAATCATGAACGCCGGCTTGCTGACAGGGTTGCTGCTTGGTGCAGTCAGCGCTCTTATCGGCGTCATCCTGGTCATCCTCGGGCGATCTGTCATCGCGCTGGTGATGCGTTTGATCGGTGCAGCGGCCGGCGCAAGTGCGCTGTCATGGCTGCTCAACTCCATGGGCATCCACGGGGGATTGCTGACCGGTGTCGGCGTCGCAGCCGCCGGCGCGATCATCGGCTACATCCTCATGGCGCGCTTTTACGATTGGGGTCTCTCCATCCTCGTCAGCCTGATCGCCGCAAGCCTGATCGTGAGTGGTGTGAATTTCTTCATCCCGCTCGGCGATGGCGTGACAACTGCCGCCACGCTGGCGCTGACCGCCGCCGGCATCATCTTGCAACGTCGCAGATAAGACATCGCGCAAAACCAGCAAGGCGATCCTGCGTCCCCGCTTCGCTGTTGCTATGGCGCGCGCTTCTTCAACGCAGCTACAGACTGCGTGAACGCATCGAAAAAGAAGAGACGGTCATAGCTGGCCGTAAAGTTGTGCTGCTGAACCTCATCGCGCAGCATGGCGGGTGTGGTGATATGCGGGTGGCCGGCGCTGACCAGCAGCCATAGCGCATCGCACCTGAGTCGGCTCGCATCCAGCGCGCCTTTTGCATTGATGGCGCTCTGGATGATCTCGGCATCCACTGCAATCTCATCCTGCCCTTCAAAAGCCCACGAGGCCGGCGCGCCTTTCGGCAGACGCGTCACACTGAGCGCGTCTGCCGTTTGAAACAGGCCCGTGCCGATGAAGCGTGAGTAGGGAATCCGGCGCGTCTCGCCAGCGTTTAGCGGCACATTGGCGCGCACCTGCCGCAGCAGCGATTGGGTGGCGGCGCGTTGCGCGAGGTCGCTCAGGCTGGGCGGGATCTTGTTGCCAGCCAGCCGCACTTGCAGCGGCAGGTCAATGTCGGCGTCAAATAGCAGCTTGGCCTCGCTGACAAGCGTGTTGCGGAAGCCGGCCAGCGGATCGTCGTGCAGCCGCACCACGTCAATGCCGAGCGTCGCCTCGCCGGCGGTTATGAGGAAGTCCGGCGCGTCGCAATCCTCAGCCTCGCCCTGCGGGAATTCGCTGAACGCTTCGGCAAACGCTGCGAGAATGGGCCAGACGCCGGCGCGCTCCGCCTGCTGCGCCTCGGTCAGTTCACTGCATGGTGGCTTGGGTGTGGGCATGGTTGCACCGGCGATTGTACGTTGATCCTCGCACAAGTTCTCTCTTTGAAAGAGAGAGTTCAAGCGTAAACCACGCAAACAAGAACCGCCGCCATTTCCTTCGAAATAGCGGCGGTATGCGCTTCAGCTACTCAGCACTCCGAGTAGCCGCACGACTGGCACTTGCGGCAACCCTCGGAGCGCACCAGCGTGACCATGCCGCACTCTGGGCACATGTCGGCGCCGGAGATTTTGACCACAGCATGACCGTTCAACTGCGCAATCTCATAGGGGCTATCACCATGCGCGCCATGCGCACCATGCGCGTGGCCATTGCCATTCACCGCCGGCGCAGCCGGCACGCCCGTGCCATTTATGATCGGCAGCGTCAACTGGCGCACGTCGCGTTCACTAAAGTAAATCTGGCGCAGTGTGGCTGCCAACGCGTCTGGCAGCGATGACACACGATTCACACCGAATCCCACCGAGCGCGCGCCGCCGATGCCGACGAGTTGCGAGATGACCATATCCAAACGCTCACGGCGCGACACGGGCGAGGCGATGCGCAAGATCAGCGAGATCAGCCGGCCCAGCGCCTCGGCGTCGGCCTGCAAATCGCTGCCGGCCTTGCCCACCGTCATGAACACCTCGAACGGCTCGCCATTTTCATCGTGTGTGCTGGTCAGGTGCAGCGTGCCCATCGCGGTGGGTTTGCTCACGGTGATGCCGTGCCGGATCGCCGGCAACGGCGCGACCTTGGGCTGCATAGCCGCCGGCTCATACGCCACTTCGGGCTTTGGCTTCTCTTCCTGCTTCTCCTCAGTCTTGAGCATCAGCACCTGCTCGTCGCGCGAGCCATCGCGGTAGATCGTGCCGCCCTTGCAACCAAGGTCATACATCTGCTCGTACAGTGCGCGCACCTGATCGACCGTGTATTCGTTCGGCACGTTGCACGTCTTGCTGATGCTGGAATCCACCCAGCGCTGGATGGCGGCCTGCACGCGGATATGATCTTCCGGCGATAGCTCCATCGCCGTGACGAAGTAATCCGGCAGATCCTGGTTCGGATTGGCTTGCTTCCACTCCTCAACGACAGCCACGTTCTGCTCATGCAACCCCAAACGCGATTTGCGGAAATAAGTCCACGAGAAGAAGGGCTCGATGCCGGTGGAGGTGTCCACCATGGTGCCGATGGTGCCGTTCGGCGCCTGCGTCAACAGCGTAACGTTGCGCACGCCATATTTGGCGATGCCGTCGCGGATGCGCTGCGGCATGGCCTGCATGTAGCCGCTGGCAAGGTGTTTTTCGGCATCGAATGCGGGGAATGACCCGCGTTCCCTGGCCAGATCGATGGAGGCTTCGTACGACTCAGCAGCGATGAACTCATAGAGCTTGTCCAGCCAGATTTCGCACTCTGCGCTGCCATAGCGAATGCCCAGCCGAATCATCAACTCGGCCAATCCCATGGTATTGAGGCCGACACGACGCTCCTTCATCTGTTGCGCATGGTTCTGGTCAAAGAAATAGGGCGTCGCGTCGATCACATTGTCCAGAAAGCGCACTGCATAGCGCACGGTGCGTCCCAACTCCGCCCAAGCCACATCCTTTGCCGTCGCATCATAGAACTTAGCCAGGTTGATGGCAGCCAGGTTGCACACACCCCACGCCGGCAACCCCTGCTCGCCGCACGGGTTTGTGCATATGATGGGCGCGAAGTACCACGAGTTGGACAGCTTGTTGTAGCGGTCATTGAAGAACACGCCCGGCTCAGCGCTGGCCCAGGCGCTCTCGATGATCGCGTTCCACACCTCACGCGCCTTCACGGTCTTGTGCGCAATGACCGGCAGGCCGGCGTCGCGCCACTTGCCCAGATCGCCATCCCAGCGCGTGTTGTATTCCGGATGATTGGTATCGGGGAAATAGAGTGTCCAGTCGCCATCCTGCTTGACGGCCGCCATCAAATCATCTGAGACGCCGACGCTGATGTTGGCGTTGGTAATCTTGCCGGCGGTGCGCTTGCTGTTGATGAAGTTGAAGATGTCTGGATGCCAATCATCCAGGATCAGCATCAGCGCCCCGCGCCGCGAGCCGCCCTGCTCGATCAAGCCAGTGACAAAGCTGTAGAGCGCGCCCCATGACACCGCGCCGCTGGAGCGGCCATTCACGCCCTTGACATACGAGTGCGTTGGCCGCAGTGAGGACAGATTGATGCCAACGCCGCCGCCGCGCGACATGATCTCGGTCATCTGCGAGAGCGTGTCCATGATGCCCTGGCGCGAATCTTTGGGGCTGGGAATGACATAGCAGTTGTAATACGTCAGTTGCTGTTCGCTGCCGGCGGCAGTGAGGATGCGCCCAGCCGGCACGAACTTGAAGCCGTCCAGAATAGAGCGAAATTTTTCGGCCCACTCGGCGCGCAGCTCAGGCGTCTTTTCGACAGCAGCGATGCCGCGCGCAACACGATCCATCATCTGAGCCGGCGCGGTCTCCAGTGGCTTGTCGACATGCTCAATGGCAACAGTCATCTCACCACCGTCGCGCAATTCCACCGTCACGTGCGGCGGCGCAAATGCTGTAACGACGCCAACCTCGCGCTGATTGGTCTTCGGGTTCACCAGCACGATGACGGTGTCGCCCTCACCCAACGTCTCGCGCGTCATATCCTTGAGCGCATAGCGGTCCAGAAATATTTTCTCCCCCAGGCCGCTCAACGTATTTTGGTCTGCAATTGTCATGCTCACTTTGCTTTCTCCCATCAGGCTGAATTTCATCGACATGCCGGCGGATCGCGCCGGCATTTTTGGACGCAAATCAAATCAGCTATCGCTCTCCCAGCAATCGCTCGATCTCTCCCTTCACGCTCTCCAGATCCTTGAGGTTCAAGTAGACGATGGCGTAGCGGATGTAGGCTACTTCATCCAATTCGCGCAGCCCGCGCAGCACCATATCGCCGATATCGCGCGCCGGCACTTCGCTTTTGTTCAGCGCCACCACCTGCGATTCGATCTGGTTGGCCAGCCGCTCAATATCCTCAGCGGCGACGGGGCGCTTGGCGCACGAGATGCGAATGCCATCCAACACCTTCTCGCGGTTATAGGGTTCGCGCCGGCCACCGCGCTTTACCACCAATGGCGTGGCTTCAACGATGCGCTCAACGGTGCTGAAACGCCGGCCACATTCTTTGCAGGTGCGCCGGCGGCGGATACCACCTGTTGGCTCGCGGATGGTGTCGATGACATGTGTGTTGCTTGAACCACAGGCTGGACATTTCATAGGCTTCCCTCGCTATATCTGGCGCTTGAACGTTTGTCCTACGCCATATATACACCTTCAAGGGATGCAAATGATAGTTATCCACAGGGGCGTTGTCAATCAGCAAACTATCTAATCCAAATAAATTTAAGGTAACGCCAGGGGTGAAACTGGCTGCGTGAGGCACGAAAGAAGAGGCGCGCCTCACGCACAGAAAAAGTTAAAGTTTCAAACAGAATGATGACAAAGAATAACAGGGTGATTCGCAGTGCGAATCACCCTGTTGGTGCATTGCGACCAATGCAAAAGTCTAGCGCCGGCGCAGGAACGTCGGCAACTCAAGGTTGTCAGGGTCAAGCGAGGACTGGCGCGTCACTTCCTCGGCGTCGCGCGCCGGCTGCTGTTGCTGTTGCGCCGGCGTGTTGGGTTGCGGGTAGCGCGCGCCGGCCGAGCGCGAAGTTGTCGTGGTTGTCGTGCCTTGGCGGATCACGCGGCGCGGCCCCATGGCGCTCTGCTGATCGAAGCCAGTCGCCACCACAGTGATGCGGATCTGATCCTTCATGTTCTCGTCAACCACTGCGCCAAAGATCACGTTGCAATCGGGATGCGCCGCCGCCTTGATCAACGAGGCAGCCTCATTCACTTCGAACAGACTGAGATCGGGGCCGCCGGTGATATTGAACAGGATGCCGCGCGCGCCATCGATGGTGACATCGAGCAAGTTCGAGGTGATGGCCTGCTCGGCTGCAGTGCGGGCGCGCCCTTCACCGCTGGCTGTGCCAACTGCCATCAGCGCTGCGCCGCCCTCGCTCATGATGGTGCGCACGTCGGCAAAGTCCAGGTTGATCAGGCCGGGCACTGTGATAACTTCGCTGATGCCCTGAATGCCCTGCCGCAGCACGTCATCCGCTGTGCGGAACGATTGCTGCAAGCTGGCGCGCTTGTCAACGATATCGAGCAGTCGGTCATTCGGGATGACGATGAGTGTGTCGACATGCTCTTTGAACTTCTCAATGCCACTCTCGGCCTGGCGCTGGCGCGGCGTGCCTTCAAAGGAGAACGGGCGGGTGACCACACCGATGGTCAGCGCGCCGGATTCCTTGGCGATGCGGGCAATGACCGGTGAAGCGCCGGTGCCGGTGCCGCCACCCATGCCGCAGGTGATAAACACCATATCCGCGCCCTTGAGCAGGCCATAAAGCTCATCGGCAGATTCTTCAGCCGCCTTCTCGCCAACATCAGGGTTGCTGCCGGCGCCGAGGCCACGGGTCACTTTTTCGCCAATTCGCACCCGCACCGGCGCATGACTGAGCATCAACGCCTGCTGATCCGTGTTGACGGCGATGAATTCAATGCCGGTCAGACCCTCCGCAATCATGCGGTTGACCGCGTTTTGGCCGCCACCGCCCACGCCAACCACTTTGATTTGGGCCGGCGACTCAGCGCGAACCGGTGAATAATCTGCTTGTGTGTTCATCGTTCTCTGTCTCCTCTAGCGCGTGGCTTGCCTCGTTGCGCACATGCGATTCACAAATTTTAGGTGTGTAATCCACAGTGTCAAGGAAGTTATCCACAACTATACTTAAATTTCCCAAATTAGTCTGAACACTAAGTAGTTTTTATGAAATTGTTGTGTGATCGTGACACTACTTAGATATTACTTAGCCTGGCAGCAGGTTCTTCAGCCACCCCGGCAGGTCGCGCGGGCCAATCCGCCGGCGCTTGGAAGGCTTGGCAGCAACGCCTTGCAGCCCCCAATGCAGCATGCCCACGGACGCCGAAAATGCTGGGGACTGCAATGCGTCGACCAGTCCGTGCAGGTTCATCGGGCGGGTCAGCCGCACTGGCCGGCCCGTCGTCTCGCGCGCGCTCTCGCGCAGTCCTGGCAGCAACGAACCACCTCCTGTGATTACCAGGCCGGCCGGCAGCAGACCGTCATAGCCGCTCCGCTTGATCTCCTGCTCGACCAATCCAAACAACTCGTCAGCGCGGGCGCGCAAAATCTCGGCCGTCTCGCGGCGCGACACTCGCATGCGTGGTTCGTCGCCAAAGCCGGCGATGTCGCACATCTGATCGCCTGGCACCTCCAGCGGGCTGGCATGGCCATACATCACCTTCAACTGCTCGGCTGTCTCCATCGGCAATTGCAGCACCTGCGCGAGATCGCTGCTGAAGTGCGACCCGCCGACGTCCAGCACCTTGGTGTGCCACGCAGCGCCTTCGATGAACACCGCAATGCCGGTGGCCCCACCCCCAATATCGACCAGCACCACGCCCATCTCGCGCTCCGTCGGCGTCAACACCGCTTCTGCCGAAGCGAGCGGGGACAGCACGAACTCGGCCACATCGAGGCCGGCGCCATGCGCGCACTTCAGCTGGTTCTGCATGGCTGTGGTCGAGCAGGTGATGATGTGCGCCTGCACTTCCAGCCGGAACCCCAACATGCCAACAGGATTGCGCACGCCGTCCTGCTCGTCGACGCGAAAATGGCGCGGCACCACGTGCAAAATCTCGCGGTTGTTTTGCACCGGGATGGCCTGCGCCGAGTCGAGCGCGCGGTTGATATCCTCGTAGGTCACGCCCTGGTCGCCGCGCCCGATGGCAACCGCGCCCGGGTTGTTCTGTGAGGCGATGTGGCTGCCGCTGATGGACATGAACACCTGCGCCGGCTTTATTCCGCTGGATGCCGTTGCACCGGCAATCGAATCGCGGATGGCGTCGGTCGCCTCAGCCACGTTGATGATCTGGCCCTTCCGTACGCCCTTCGATGGCGTCAGGCCGACGCCGATGATCGAGAAGTCGCCGTCGGCTTCCACAGCTTCGCCTACCAGCGTCACGACCTTCGTGCTGCCAACGTCTACTACGGTGATCGTCTTTGGTTCAGCCATGTTTCAACTTGCGCGAGACGGATGACGTGTGACCACTGATGCATCATTCGTCATACGCCAATCGTCATTTGATGTAATACGGCGCCTCCGGGAACCGCACATCCAAGATAGACACATCCTCAGCCTGCGCCGCCAATTGCTGCCGCAATGCGCGCACCAACTTCAATTTATCACTCATCGCGCCATCATAGCCGGCCACGCCAAGCCGAATTTGCAGCGTGTCGCCAATCTTCTGGATCAGCCCATATTGCCGCGAATACACGTAGCGGGTAACGTCGGGCTGCAATGCAATCAACTCATTCACCGCGCGCAACAGTTGCGGATCAATGGGTTTGTCGAGTGCCGGCGGCGCGCTGTCCTCGACCAGGATGCGCACCTTCGTCGTCATGCCGGCGGTAGCCTGCTGCACCCGCCCCTCGTAGTCATTCCACACATTGCCGTAGCCGCTTTCCCACAGCGCCATCGCGCGCGCCGGCTGAATCAAGACGGCGCAAGTTGCCGTGAATTGCCACTGGCAGGTCACACGCGCCGCCTCCACGCCCGGCAAGTCGTCGATCTGCCTGGCCGCCTTGTCAAGGTCAATGAAGAGGTAATGCTCGCCCTGCAACTCGCTGGCAGCGATGATCGCCTCAACCGGCACGCCGGTGTTGTTCTGCACGTCAATCTGGTTGATGCGCCAACTATCCCCCAGGAACCACGCGCCACCGCCGGCCGCCATCACCAACACCAGCACCAATGCCACAACGCCGCCACTCACGCGCGGCAGACGCGCCGCAGCCTGACGGTTGGCGCGCCGCGCCATCGCCACGTCGAAGCGCGTTCTGCTCTTGTGGTGCTTCTGCGGGTTGTATCGCATTTGAAGTTCTGAACTCCGCGCCCTTAATCCTGGTTTGTGGGCGGCTGGCACTCCCTCGCCAGCTCGATCAACTGATCCAACAGTTGGCCATAGCTCATGCCGGCAGCCTGCCACAATTTGGGATACATGCTGATGTCGGTAAAGCCAGGCATTGTATTGATCTCGCTGATGAAGATCTCACCACTCGCGCCATTCATCAAAAAGTCCACTCGCGCCATGCCGCGCACATCGACCGCCTCGCACACCTCGATGGCCGTCTCTCGGATCATCTGCTGCGCCGCCGGCGGAATCCTCGCCGGAATGTGCAGCCCGGATGCCGCATCCCCCTTGTCGAGATACTTTGCTGCGTAGTCATAAAACTCGCGGCTCGGCACGATCTCGCCAACCACCGATGCCTTCAGCGCGTCATTGCCCAACACGCTCACTTCCAGCTCTCGCGCCTGTGGCACAGCCTGCTCAATCAGCACCTTGCGATCCCACTTGAGCGCCTCAGCCACGCCGGCGCGCAGTTGCTCCACCGAGCCGGCTTTGGTCACGCCAACACTGCTGCCCATGTTCGCCGGCTTCACAAACACCGGGAAGCCCAATTCAGTGATCATTTCAATTTCGATCTCGACAGGCCTAGTGTCCCATTCATGGCGCTTGACCACAATATGCTTTGGTATGGGCAGACCATGCGCCTTCATCACATCCTTGAATAGCGCCTTGTCCATGCCGACCGCAGATGCGGCCACGCCGGCGCCCACAAACGGCACGCCCATCACCGTGAGCAAACCCTGCACCGTGCCGTCCTCGCCATTCGGTCCATGCAGCACCGGAAAGACCACATCAAAGGCGCGCAGTGCCTCCGCCGGCAGCGCCCATTTGCCCTGTCTGTCAATGAACACCGGTGTGACTTCATAGTGCTCACTATCCAGTTCCTCCATCACTGACGACGCCGACATCACGCTGACGTCATGCTCGCCTGATTTTCCACCGTATAGCACGGCCACCTTGAGTTTCGTCATCACGATGCACGACTTCAAATCTGGAATTGCATATTTTGGATCGATGGCACACAAGTCCTCAACCCAAAATCTCTCATCTCCAAATCCCTATTCTCTGATCTCCCCCGCCACTGTTGCCCATTCGCCGAGCAACTCCACTTCCAGTTGCAGATCGATGCCGAAGCGCTGCAACACTTCGGCATGCGCAAGGTCGATCAGCGCTTTCACATCGCCAGCCTGCGCGTCGCCAGACGCATTGACGAAGAAATTGGCGTGCTTGTCGCTGATCATCGCGCCGCCAATCCTGCGCCCTTTCAAGCCACACGCTTCAATCAGCCGGCCGGCGAAATCACCCTCCGGGTTCTTGAACATGCTGCCGATGCTCGCGCCGGGTGGCTGCGATGCCTTGCGCTTTGCAATGTATTCATTCGCGCGCCGCTCCAGATTGGCGCGGTAGTCCACCTTCAATTCCAGCGTCACCGACAGCACAGTCGGTCGATCCGCCGGCGCGTAGTTCTTCAGCGCACTGCGGCGATAACCAAACTGCAACTGGCGCGGGGTCCAGTATTCCGGCGCTGCGCCGCGCCGCAGCACGCGCACCATGCTTACGCAGGCAGCCATGTTCGAGCCATGCGCGCCGGCGTTGCCGACGATCCCGCCACCCACTGTGCCCGGCACGCTGATCGCCCATTCCATGCCAGCCAGCCCGCGCTCAATGCAATCGCGCGCCAGCGTGGTCAGCGTCACGCCACTATCGACCTCTGCTCTCGCCTTCACGTTGCGCACATCGAACCGGATCTCTTTGGCGCGGTTGACAATCACCAGCCCGCGAATGCCAAGATCGCTGACCAGGATGTTGGCTCCGCCGCCGACGACGATGTATGGCAGGGCCATCTCGTCGGCACGCTGCGCCAGCGCCACCAACTCCTCAGTGGTGCGCGCCTCGATCAACAGGTCTGCCGGCCCGCCGATGCGCGACGTCGTATGCTTCGACATCGGTTCGTTGCGCCTGGCGCGGGCCTGCAATTCGGCAATCTCCATTTCAATCGTTCTCATTTCAGCATTTGCAGCAGGCGCTCACCGACCTGGTTGCCGTCGCCGGCGCTCAATGTGATCACCACATCGCCGCCGCGCACCTGCGACATCAGCACGCCCAGCGCGTCGCCAAACGATGCCGCGTTGCGCGCATCACGATGCTTCATCTGCCGCGCAATCTCGATCGGATTCAGCGCGTTGGCTGCAAACGAAAAATCTTCTTTTTTCTCGCGCGCTGCGTAGATGGGCAGCACGATGACGTGATCGGCATCCTTGAACGACGAGGCAAAATCGTCGAGCAGCGCCACCGTGCGGCTAAAGGTGTGCGGCTGCCAGATCGCCCAGATGTTGGCAACTGGATAGCGCAGGCGCGCACCGTGCAAGGTGGCGCGAATCTCGGTGGGATGATGCGCATAGTCGTCAATCACGCGGACACCGCGCGCCTCCCCTTTCAATTCAAAGCGCCGGCCTGCGCCGTGATATCCGCCCAGCGACTTCACCGCCTCAACAATCGGCACGCCCAGCGCATCTGCCGCAATCAACGCCGCCAGCGCATTCAACACATTGTGTTCGCCTGGCACGCGCAACGAGCATGCGCCAGCGACCTCGCCATGCGCGCCGGCGCCGCCAAACGAAAAATCCATCCCGCCCAGCGTATTGCCGCGCAGATTTCGCGCGCGCCACATGCCGGCGTTCACCCCATAGATCACAACTGTCGCCGCCGGCTGTGCCCGCTTCAACATCTCGGTGCAGCCCGCGTCGTCGGCGCAGGCAATCACAACGCCATCTGCCGGCACACTGCCCACGAACTGGGCAAAAGCGTTCAGCGTATCGTCGAAATCCTTGAAGATGTCGGGGTGATCGAACTCGACATTTGTCACCACCGCCAACTGCGGCTGGTAGTGCAGGAAGGTGCGGTCATATTCATCGGCTTCCAGCACGAAGGCGTCACCATCGCCGGCGCGCGCATTCACACCCAGCGGCAACGGCGTGCCGCCGATGATGAACGAGGGATCGAATCCGGCATCCATCAAGATCGTTGCAATCATGCCTGTGGTGGTGGTCTTGCCATGCGCGCCGGCCACCGCGATGCCCACCTTTTCCTGCATCAGCGCGCTCAACACGTCACCGCGATGCCATATCGGCAACCCGCGCGCCTGCGCCGCCAGCAACTCCGGCTCATCCTTGCTGATGGCGCTTGACGGCGCCAGCACATCTGCATCGCCCAGATGCTTCAGATCATGACCGATGCTGACCGGGATGCCCAGCGCGCGCAGTTCAGCCAGCGCCGGCGAATCGGCGCGGTCATCGCCGGTGACATGCACACCGCGCGCATGGAGCAGCCGCGCAATTGCGCTCATGCCGGCGCCGCCGATGCCCATGATGTGGATTTTCTTGTCGAGCAAATGCATAGCCTCAGATCAACACGATGATGACAAACAGGAAGATCAGAATGACGATGAAGATCAGCAGCGTGCCGCTGAAGATTACCGGCGCGGCGCTCTTGATGAAAAAGAAATTGTTCCACCCGCCCGTCGGCGCCATCCACAGCGACGCATATTGCGGCGCATCCAGCATGCCGGAGTTCAACGCCCAGAACGCAAGCGAGCTGAAGAACAGATAGCCGTTGAACATGCCTATCAAAAACGAGAGCAGGCCATGTTCGAAGCGATTGCTTGCGGCATTAGCCAGCCGGCCACGCGCCACCACCGGGCTGAGATAGCCAAAGAACGTGATCACGATGAAGGGCAGCGCACGCCAGAAGAACCGCCACAGCGGATCGCCCTGGTTGGTGAGCGGCGTCATGATCTGGTTGAATTGTGGCAGACTGTAGATGAACAGCGCAAACATCATGGCGAACGTCACGATAACTTCGCGCACCCAGCCGCGCGTGGTGCCGATGAAACCGAAAACGATGATGTAGAAAAGAAAGAAGACGTCTGCGTTGATCATGTCAGTGCCTCACCTGAAGCAGCAGTGATGCGATTTGCGCCGCGCCATCGCGCCGGCCCGCAGCGAGCATGGCTTGCCGCATGGCGCTCATTTTCGCCGCATCCTCCAGCAGCGCCATCGATCGTGCCACCAACCCCCTGTCGGCGTCGGCCAGTTCTTCGTCGCGCAGCACCTCCGCCGCGCCCCTGCCGGCCAGATATTGCGCGTTCACTTTCTGGTAGCGCCATGCATGGGGATATGGCACGAGCAATGCTGGCAGACCAAGATAGGGCAACTCACCAAGCACACTTGCGCCGGCGCGGCAAATTGCGAGATCCGCAGCAGCCATCGCCTGCGCCATTTCTTCATGCAAATACTTGAAGACCAGATATCGCGCCTGCTGCGCTTCGGCCAGTTGTGACCGGGCTGTGCTCACCTCCTCCCAATCACCTGCGCCGGTCACATGGATGACCACCGCGCGCTGCAACAGCACGGCGATGCCGGCCAGCACGGCGCGGTTGATGCTGCGCGCTCCCTTGCTGCCGCCGAACACCAGCAATACAGCATCCTCTCTCGCAATGCCAAAGTGCGCGCGTGCCGATTCGCGATCCGCCTGCGCGAACACCTCACGCACTGGATAGCCGGTGACGACCATCTTCCGCGCGTCGATGAATGGCGAGGAAGCCTCCGTAGTCACGGCGACTTTTGACGCGAAGCGCGCCATCACCTTCAGCGCCTGCCCCGGCTCGATATCGGGCAAAAACACCACCGCCGGCACATGCTTCATCGACGCTGCCACGCTGACCGGCACGCCGACGAATCCGCCGGTGAGCAACGCCACATCGGGCTTGAACTCGTCCAGGATGCGCGCGGCCTCCCGCACGCCTTGCAACGTATTAAGCGCGCCTTGCATGGCACGCACTGCACCGACGCCATGCATGGCGCCGGCCGAAATGGCCTTGAATGGCACACCCTCGTGCGCGGCAAGCTCACGTTCCATTCCCGTCTCCTCGCCAACGAACAACGGTTTTATAGGGCTTGCGCTTTTTGCCAAGCCTAGCACCGAACCGGACATCTCGACCGACAAGGGTGCTGCGGGCACCATCGTTTGCAGCGCTCTTAGCACGGTAAGCGCGGGCAGCACGTGACCGGCTGTTCCGCCCGCGGAAAGTAGAACTCGCACGAAAAGCTTGTCCTCCCTGCGCCGTCACCAGCGCCGGCGCTTCATCATCTTCGGCCTCTTCGCGGATCATGCGGCTGCCGCGCGACACACTGACCACGATGCCACACGCTGCCAGCAGCGATACCAGCGACGAGCCGCCTACGCTGAGAAAGGGCACCGGCACGCCAGTGAATGGGATCATTGCCAGCATCGCCAGCACATTCAGCAACATCTGGCTGATGACCCAGATCACCACCCCAATGGCGATGAATGAGCCAAAGGGTGTGTCGGCCTTCTGGGCGATGAGCAAGCCGCGCCACGCAAACACACCGAACAGCGCCAGCGTGATGAGCAGACCAACCAGCCCCATCTCCTCGCCCAGCACAGCCACCACGCTGTCGGTGTGCGGCGTGGGCAGGTAGCCAAACTTCTGGCCGCCGGCGCCGATGCCGCTGCCAAAGATGCCGCCGCCGCCAAGCGTGATGAGCGACTGGCGAATGTGATAGTCCACGGTGAGAGAGTTCGGATTCTGCACCATCTGCACAAATGCAGTCACGCGCTCGCTGGCATGCGGCCACAGCGCAAACAGCGCCAAAAACGTGACTAGCGAGATGAGGATGACGAAGCTGAGTTGCGTCCAGCTGGCGCCGGCCATGAAGAACATCGCCATCGCCACCAGCACGATGTTTGCGGTGGTGCTGAGGTCGGGCTGCAAGACGACCAATGCGCTGACGATGCCGACGATGACGCCAAACGGCGCCATGCCATTCATGAAGCTTTGCACCTGATCACGCCGCGAGGTCAGCCAAGCTGCAGCGTAAATGATCACGGCCATCTTCACGATTTCGCTCGGTTGAATGGAGCCATTGAGAAAGGTTCGGCGCGCGCCAAACTTCATGTCGCCAAACACCAGCACACCGACAAGCAGAATGAGGCAGCCGGCCATGATGTAGATGGCGTAGCGTCGCAAGATGCCGTAGTCGAGCCGGCTGAAGAAGAGAAACGCCGCCACACCCAGCGCGGCAAAGGCAACCTGCCGGCCAAAGATGACGAAGGGGCTGCCCTCGTCCACCTCCGACCAGAAGAAGGTCGTGCTGTAGGCCATGATCAAACCGAGCACCGTCAGGATCAGCACCGCGCCGATAAAGATCGTATCTGCCTGCGGCGCAGCAACGGCAGTGCGCTTGCGGGGTTGGTTGGGATTCAATGCGCGCATCATCGTGTCTGGTTCACCCACTCGCGAAAGCGGTCGCCCCGCTCCGCGAAATCTTTGAAGGCGTCGTAGCTGGTGCCGCCTGGCGAGAGCAGCACCACATCGCCCTTGCCGGCAATCTCACGCGCTGCCTCCACCGCCTCTTGCAGCGTCTGACACATTATGCGTGCCACGCTGCGCTCGGTTCTCTGCATCTCGCCTGCGGCTCGCTCGATCTCCTCGCCCACCATCGGCCCCATCTCACCGAAAAGGATCACGGCCTTGCAGCGTTCCAGCATCAGCTGAGCGGCCTCGCCCCATGGCAGGTGCTTGTCGCGTCCGCCGCACAGCAAAATCACCGGTTGGTCGAAGCACTTCAACGCGGCCATCAGCCGTTCCGGCGCCGTCGCGATGGAATCGTCATACCAGCGCACGCCGGCCTCGTCACGAATCAGTTGCAGGCGATGCGCCACGCCACGAAAGGTTGTCGCCACCTGACGCATGACGCTGACCGGCGCGCCGGCAATGGCGCAAACTGCGCTCGCCGCCAGCACATTCAGGATGTTGTGCTCGCCCATCAACAGCAATTCGCGGCGGTGGCAAATGCTTTCGTCGATGGCGGGTCGGGCAGAATCTGCAACCTGAAATCCACTATCGGAAATCCGAATCCGCAGATTGCCATCTTCATCCATCCATGCGCCGTCGCCCTGTGG
Source organism: uncultured Anaerolineae bacterium (assembly GCA_964590135.1). Lineage (GTDB taxonomy): Bacteria > Chloroflexota > Anaerolineae > J036 > Brachytrichaceae > JBDHWI01. Next base: position 75,177 of record CAZPVX010000006.1, read on the forward strand.
CGCAGCGCGGGTGCTGAACCACAGCGTGCGGGCATTGGTATTCAAGCCGGCGGTCACGTCGTTGTCCGCGCTCAACACCTGCCAGTCATCAGCTGTTTGAAAATCGAGGATATGGCGCTTGGCAGCGATGTAGGCTTCCATTGTGCTGTGCCGGTCGAGATGATTGGGCGTGATGTTGGTGATGCACGCGATGCGCGGGCTGCGCGTCATCAACTCAAGTTGAAATGACGACAACTCCATCACCACGAAGTCATGGGGTTGAATGCGCTGCACATCGCTGATGAGCGGATTGCCGATGTTGCCGCCGACCCACACGGATTTTGGCTTCTGGATTGTCGGTTGCGCATTATCGGATTCCGCAATCCGCAATTCAGAATCCGCAACGGCACATTTCAGCATTTCGCCAACGAGCGTGGTGGTGGTGGTCTTGCCGGCGCTGCCGGTGACGCCGATGATCGGCGCGGGGCAGACCTCGAAGAAAATCTGCGCGTCGTTGCTGAGTGGCATGCCGCGCCGCTTCGCCTCCAGCACAATCGGCAGGTCAATTGGCACGCCGCCGCTCAGGCACAGCGCATCGCAATCATCGAGCAGTGTGAGCGGGTGGCCGCCCAGCACGAAAGTCATCTGGCCATCCAGATCGGCAAGGCTACTCAGGTCAACCTGCGCATTCATGTCGCTAAGCGTGACGCGCGCACCCTGCGCAACCAGCCAGCGCGCCAAGGCTGTGCCCTGCCGCGCCGCGCCAAGAATGACCACTCGCCTACCCTGCCATATCATGCGATTCAACCTTTCAGCCTAAAAAAGATTGCCAAACATCGCCAGCCCCACGCCCATCATGCCGAACAGCAACGCAATGACGAAGAAGCGCTGCACGATCTGCGGCTCCGACCAACCCAGCAGCACGAAGTGATTGTGCAGCGGCGACATCTTGAAGAAGCGCCGGCCCTCGCCATATTTGCGCTTCGTGTATTTGAACCAAGTGACCTGAATCATGACGCTCAGCGTCTCGGCCACCGGAATGATGGCGATGAGTGGCAGCAATAGCCACTGGCCGGTCATCAGCGCCACCACGCCCAGCGTCGCACCCAGCGCTTCGCTGCCCAGATCACCCATGATGATCTGGGCAGGATGCACGTTGAACCACAGAAAGGCCAGCATCGCGCCAACCAGCACCATGCACAACATCGTCAAAAAAACCTGCCCCTGCATGTAGGCAATTACGCCATAGGCCACGAATGCCACACAGCAAATCAACGCCGCCAGCCCATCCAACCCGTCGGTGAAGTTCACCGCATTCGCCGTGCCATGGATGATGAAGATCGCGATCGGGATCCAGAACAAACCCAGATCGATGGGTTGCGGCAGGCCTGGCACGCCAACTTTGCTGATGCCGAACATGGGCGTGCCATATTGCCACACGATGCCACTCGGCGTCAGCACAAACGCCGGCATCACATTCATCACCACCGCCGCGATGGCCGAGAGCAGCAATTGCAGCAGCGCCTTCGTCCGCCCGCGCATGCCCTCGCCGCGCCGCACACCGCGCACGCCCATATAGTCGTCAATTGCGCCCATGATGGCGAAGCCAAGCATGACGAACATGGGGATGGCAAGTGAGCGACCCACCAGCACCACGCCGGCGAAATTCGGACTCAGTCGCGCTCCTACGCGCGTAAACAGATACATCACCGTTATCAACACCAGCGTCACGCCGATGAACATTACACCGCCCATCGTCGGCGTGCCCATCTTCACCATGTGGCTGGCCGGCCCATCGATGCGGATGATCTTGCCAATGCGCAACCGCTTCAACGTGCGGATGAGCGGCCGGCCGCTCAAAATGGCGATGACGAATGCGACGCCGCCCATCAAAAGACAGACGCCCATTTCGGGTGGCAACGGTGTATGCATGGTGTTGTGCCGAGTTCCAAGTGCTCTCCCAAAACACTCGTCAGTCGTCATTCGCCAGCCCTCCCAGGCCGGCCACAATCTCTTCCATCTTCATTCCGCGCGATCCCTTCACCAGGATCACACTCTTCTCTTTCACAATCTCGTTCAACACTTCCAACGCTTCGGCATTGGTCATCACGTGAAAGACACGATCCCTGGGCGCGCCGCACTCCACCGCCGCCTGGCACGTCCAGCGCGAGCGCTCGCCGACACCGATGATGGTTTGCGCCACCAGCGCGGCGCGACAACCCACTTCATCGTGCGCCTGCTTCTCCATGTCCCCCAGTTCGAACATATCCCCCAGCACGACAATGTGCTGGCCCTCGCCCTCGATCTCATTGAGCAGATTCAATGCAGCGATGGTCGATTCGGCGCTGGCATTGTAGGTGTCGTCCAGAACCAGTGAGCCATGCGGCCCCTTTGCAACCACGAGCCGCAATTGCGCCACTGGCGCCGCCAGCGCCTCAACGATCTCATCGAGCAGCATGCCCTCAGCCAGCGCAGTGGCGGCGGCGCGCAGGGCTGTCTGCGCGCTGTGTTGGCCGATCAACGGCAGTTTCACCAACCGCGCCTGGCTGCCGGCGCGCAAGGTGAAGGAGATGCCATCCAGTCCCGCGCTCTGCACGTCCTCTGCCCACACGTCTGCGCGCGACGAAAGGCCATAAGTGATGACGCGCGCCTTGGTGACCGCCGCCATGTCGCGCACACGCGGGTCATCGTCATTCAAAATCGCCACGCCGCCCTGCTCTGCCGATGGCAGTGCCGCCGGCAATTCGCTCTTTGCCTTCACGATGTTGCCGACGGTGCCGAGCCGCTCCAGATGCACCGGCGCGATGTTCGTGACGACGCCGGTGTGCGGCTGAGCCCACTCGCAGTACGCTGCAATCTCGCCGATGGCATACATACCCATCTCGATCACGGCGCGCTCGTGCTCTGGCCGCAACTTCAGCAATGTGAGCGGCACGCCAATCTCGTTGTTCTGATTGCCCTCACTCTTCAAGGTGTGGAAACGCGATGCCAGCACCTGCGCGATCAACTCCTTCGTGGTGGTCTTGCCGACGCTGCCGGTGATGCCGATCACGCGCAACCCCGGATGATCGACCTTGCGCCGCCAGTATGCTGATAGTTTTTGAAGCGCAGCGAGCGGGTCGACGACTGGGATCAGCAACGGCTCAGTGGATGAAGGGATGAACGCATCGATCGTGGTTGTCTGCACGCCCTTCAAATCAATCGCTTTGTCTTTTGACACCAATGCAGCGATGGCGCCGCGTTGGAAGGCTTGTGCGACGTGGTCATGGCCATCTGTTCGCTCGCCTTGAAGTGCCACAAACACATCGCCGCGCGCGGCCTGACGCGAGTCAATGCACATGTCATTGACGCGCAGCGAGACCAGCGCGTCGATGCGCCGGCCGCTCACCCCTTCAACAACATCTGCCAAAGTCAACATGTCAGTGCTGAGTGCTGCGCCCTGAGTTCTGAGTAGTGTAATCACCACGTCACTCGGAACTCAAAACTCAGAACTCCCTACTTCAATACATTCGGCGGCACGCCCAGAATCTGGCAGGCGCGCTCGGCCACGTCATGAAATACCGGCACCGTCGTCTCGGCTGCCCACTGCGACGAGGATGGCTGATCGAGCTTTACCAGCACGGTGATCTGCGGATCTTCCGCTGGCACAAATCCAACGTATGTCACAATCGTCGTGTCCTGCTTGATACCTTGCAGATACCAGTCGGCGGTGCCGGTCTTGCCGGCGACGGTGTAGCCGGCGATCTCAGCCTTCGGCGTGCCGCGCCGTGTGGCAATGGCCATCACCTGCCGCAGGGTGCGCGCAGTCGCCGGCGAAATCACCCGTCCCTTCGGCACCGGCTGTTTTGTTATCACGTTGCCATTCGGCTCGCGCCATTCCTTCACGATATACGGCTGCATCAGCACGCCATCGTTCGCAATCGTGTTTAGTGAATTGATTACCTGATACGGTGTGGACGACATGCCTTGCCCGAAGCTATTGGTCGCGAGGTCGGTGCGCGACCAGGTCACATCGCTCGGCGTGCGCAACACGCCGGCCGCCTCATCACCGAGATCGATGCCAGTGCGGCTGCCAAAACCGAACAGGCGGAAATGGCTATAGAACTTTTCGGGCCCCATGTCCAGCGCGGTCATCGCGGTCGGCACGTTCAGCGAGCGCGCCAGGATGTCTTCCATGTCGACAATGCCGTGCCCAGATCGGTCGGAGTTGTAGATGCGCTTGCCATCGATGACGAGCTTGCCCGTGTCGGTCATCAGCGTGCTGGTGGTGATCTGGCCGGTCTCCAGCGCGACCGCCATCGTCGCGATCTTGATCACCGAACCTGGCTCATACAGTTCGCTCACCGCGCGATCTTTCAACAGGCCGATCTGCCCGTCACTCGCCATCTCCAGCGCACGATTCGGGTCATAGCTGGGGTAGGAAGCCGAAGCGAGGATCGCACCGGTCTTCGTCTCCATCACGATCACTGTGCCGCTGGGCGCGCCGGTCTCCTGGATGGCTTGCGCAAGGCGATTCTCGACAAAAGTCTGCAACGTGAGGTCGAGCGTGAGGACCACATCTGCGCCACTTGTTGTGGGTGTGACAACCAGCACATCCATGCGGCTGCGCTCTTTGCGCTCGCCGGTCTCGGCAGTGAGCTCACTGTTGTAAAAGCCCTCGATGCCTGAGTAGCCGGTGGGTTGCAGGCTGACGAAGCCGAGTGTGGGGCCGGCGACTGCGCCCTGCGGATAATCGCGCGCCCACGTCTCATCGATCAACAGTCCACCCCGTCCCATCGTCTCCAGCGTTTCTGTGAGTTGGCGGGTCACGCTGGGCGAAAGGTCGAAGGCAACGATGGTGCTGAGCGTTGGCGTCACCGACTGGCCATCCACCACGATGGCATCCAGGTGTTTGCGGACATCCTCGACCGATTGGCCGAGCGCCGGCGCGAGCGCGCTGGCAACGCCGGCAGTGTCGGTCAGTGTGCGCGCATCTGCGCGGATGATATAGGCGCGATTGCTGATAGCGAGCAAGTTGCCGCTACGATCGAAGATTGCGCCGCGCGGCGATTGTGTGTAGCGCGTCTGCGTCTGTTGGTAGCTGGCCTGCGCATAGTATTTTGGGCTTTCAACGACTTGCACTTGAATGGCGCGCGCGACTGCCAACAGGATGGTGATCCCCATGAGGACGGCGAGAATGGCAATCCTTCGTGCTGACAACATATCTTCTTTCCCTTGAAATCCTCGTTGTGCGTCGCGCTGCTATTGCGTCACGATCGTCGTCGCGGTCAATGTCACCGCCGGCGTCACCGTTCCGGTCGCGGTGATCGTCGGCGTCACGATCAAATACTCAATCCGCCGCGCCGGCTCGAACCCCAGCTGCCGCGCGCGCGGCTCCATCATGCGCGGCGATGTCACCTCTCCGATCTGCGTCCATGTCTGGTTGATCTGGTCGGTCAGTGCGGTCTGCGTGCCATCCAAGTCTTCCAACTGCTTGTCGAGCAGCGCCGTGCGCGTGCTCATGCCCAGCCAGATCACCATCAAGCCCAGCAAGAGGGCGCTGCTGCAGGCGGCCAGCAACATCGCTGCGCGCAGGCTGATCTTCGCCTCAATCAACCGCCTCACCCACTGTCGAATCGTGTTCATCTCCCAGATCCAACTGACTTGCCAACCAACTTGCCGGCCTTAAATCCGCTCAACCACGCGCAATTTCGCGCTGCGCGAACGCGGGTTGGCGGCCACCTCGGCCTCCGCCGGCGCGATAGGGTCCTTGTTCACCAACCACACTCGCGCCTGGCGTTCCTCCTGCTCGCCGAATCCAGGCTGCGCCACCACCGCGCGACTCTCGCGCCGAAACGCGTCTTTCACGATGCGATCTTCAAGCGAATGAAACGAGATGACCGCCATGCACCCACCCGGCCGCAACAGCCCGATCAACGCCGGCAGCGCGCGCTCCAGCCGGCCCATCTCATCATTCACTGCGATGCGCAGCGCCTGGAAAACCTGCGTTGCCGGATGAATCCGGCTTGAGCGCGTTTTTGCCACGTTTGCCACTGCATCGCGCAGTTGCACCGTCGTGGTGATGGGTCGCGCGCGCCAGATGACCTCTGCCACCCGCCGCGCATTTTGCACATCGCCATAGCGCCGCAACAGCGCCGTCATCTCCTCCACGTCCAGCCGGTCGATCAACACTGCTGCAGATTCGCCACGGGTCGGATCAAACCGCATATCCAGCGGGCCTTCACGCATGAATGCGAACCCGCGCGCCGCCTCATCCAGTTGAAACGACGACAACCCCAAATCCATCAGCACGCCATCCAGTGGCGCGAAGCCCAACGCATGTGCGACGCCGGCGGCCTCGTCCAACCAGCACTGCCGCAAAATCAAGCGGCTGGCCGGCCATCGACCCTGCAACCGCGCAATCGCAGCCGGGTCGGCATCCGTCGCCAACACCCGCCCATCCGGCGCGCTTGCCTGCAACAGCCCTTCAGTATGACCGCCACCGCCCAGCGTGCAGTCCAAATAGCGGCCACCGCTGCGCGGTTGCAGCGCTGCCATCACCTCATCGAACAGGACGGGAATGTGCGCGTTCAATTTGCAATTTCAAATTCCCAATTCGCGCCAAACATCTTTGTTCGCGGCTTGTGATTGCACTTCCACCTTCGTGTTCTGCCACGCGTCGGGATGCCACAGTTCGATATATTTGCCGACGCCGACGATGACGGCTTCATTCGTGATGCCGGCGTATTCGCGCAGGTGCTGCGGGATGACCACGCGGTTCTGCTTGTCGGGCATGGCATCGTGGGCATTGGTGAACAGCAGTCGGCGCAGATTCGCCGCATCGTGCCCCATCATCGGCAACGCGCTCACCTTCTCAAACAGCGCGCTGAATTCATCCATCGGGTAGACAAGCAGACAGTTGTCGGCGCCGGTGGTCATGACAAGGCCCTCCGCAAGGCGCGCGCGGAACTTCGCCGGCAACGTCAGACGGCTTTTTTCGTCCAGGCTGTGTGCAAATTCACCGAGAAACATAGATTGCAATGGATATCAGTGTGCCACCTCGCTCCATTCTGACCCACTTTCTCCCACTCGCTGCCACATGATACGCGCAAACCGGTGATATCGCAACCGTTTATCCACAGCAATTGGGAAATCATTGTTGTAATTTGCGATACAACGAAAGAAGGACATGGCGCCAAACCATGTCCTTCTTTGCGTTGCGGGCTGCTGGACTGTTCTCTAATGTCAATTTGAGAGTAAGGCAGACTGTATCTGCGCAAGATCGTCCCATTCTTCAGCTGCGTGCTGGATGCTTGTCCAGAGCTACTCCGGCAACACATCCTTGAAGCGCGGGTCGTTGCGCACGCGCTCGACATCCGCCGCATTTGTCTCCAGTTGCAGGTAATCACGCATCAGTTGCCGCGCGCCATGCATGTCATGGCGCTGCACACTCAGCGCCATCAGGTTGTAGACCACGTCGGCGTCGTTCGGGGCCAACTCTCGCGCGCGGGCGAAGGCATCCGCCGCCCCACCCTGATCGCCAATATCCATGTAGGCCAGGCCGAGTTCATTCAGCAACACCGACGATTCACCTTCATTGCGGATGCGGTTGAACAGCACGCCAATGCGTTGCCCAGGCGAGAGCGTCGCCATGTCCACCCTGGCCGGGATGCCAATGCCGATCTTTGCCGGCTCAGTTGCAGCCGGCGTCGCTGCGTCCGGCGCGGGTGCCACAGTCAGGCCGGCCACCACCTGCGCCAGATTCTCTTTGCGCACGCGCAAATCGATGTAGTTAATGGCGTTGTAGATGATGCGCAGCGGCGTGAGCAGCAATGTGCCAAAGAAGCTGACCGCCACCGCCAGCACCGAGAAGAGCGTGAATGCCGGCAAGGCAGTGCGATCGATGTTCATTGCGCTGTCCAGGTTCGGCAACATGATCAAAATCACCATCGTGCTTGCAACCAGCACAGGCAACCCGATCAACACAAGCTCGACCAGCGCCAGCAGCACGTAGCGACCCAGAATGCGCCAGCGATCGCCCTTCGCCAGCGCCGTGCTGCGCCCCAACGCAGTCACACCATCCGTGCCTTCGCCCACCACTGCCGGCGCGCGAAACGTCCAGTTGATCGCCAGCACGATCACAGTGATAATGCCGGCGATGAAGACGGGGATGCACAAAACAGCGAGGACGCCGGCGAGCGCAAAGTCATTATTCTGGCTGCCAGCACTGCCGGCAGCAGCTCCCGCAATCACAAGCGCAAACAAAAACAGGATATAAATGATGACCCATGGCGCGTTGATGCCTAATTGCGCCAGAGCGTTCGAACCCCACAGCGCGCCCCAGCGCGGGCGCGTCTCGCGGTAACTTTGGCGCAACCCTGGCGCGCGGCCCAGCGCGCGCTCGATCACATTGAACGTCAGCGCGCCTTCCATCCACGGCCAAAAGATCCCCAGCACCAGCGCGATGCCGCTCAGGCACCATGTGACGAACGAGAACGCAACGAAGGTGCCGGCGATGACGTCATCGTTGCCCGAATTCATCGGCATCGCCGCCACCTGCATGAGCGGCAGCATCTGTCCAATCGAACCAATCGAGGTAAGCAACAGAATTGGCACGAGCACGACGGCGGCGATGCCGATGAAAAGCGGGAAATTCCTGCGATAGAGATCGAGGCTGAGGCGGAGCACTTCGCCGGCGCTTCGAGGCCGCAATTCAACGGCATTGATGGACATGCCGTCAGTATAATCGTCGCCACCCCGCGCTCATGTGACATTTATCCTTTGAAATCGCATCCCGCGCGGGGAGAATACAGGCATGGATAACGCTCTCAAATCGGCAGCATCCTCCAGCACATCGCACGACCAAGTCACCCGCGCCCTTGGCTGGGCGGCGCTGGCGCTGCTGCTGGTGGCGCTGGTCATCGTGTTCACCATCGCCCCTTCAGGCGATGTGCGATCCGGCGGCGAAGCCCAGCGCATTTTCTATTTCCATCTTTCATCAGCCTGGGTTGGTTTCGGCGCATGGCTGGTGACGGCCTATTGCGGCATCCGCTATCTGAAGGCGCGCGACCTGCGGTGGGATCGCCGCGCGCACGCCAGTGCTGAGATCGGCGTGCTGTTCATCGTCATGGTGCTGCTGAGCGGCATGCTGTGGGGCCGGCCCACCTGGAATGCGTGGTGGACCTGGGACTTCAAGCTCACGCTCAGCGCGCTGCAATTCCTGATGTATGTCGCCTATCTCATGCTGCGCTCCGGCATCGAGAACCCCGAGCAGCGCGCGCGCTTCGCTTCGGTCTACGGCATCATCGGCGCGCTCACTGTACCGCTGAATTTCCTCGTCAGTCGCGTGTTGCAAAGCATCCACCCGGCCGTCATTGGCCCCAGCGTGAATGCGGCGCAGCAGGGCGACTTCGGCGTGTCTGCCGACCGCACGATCATTCTGATGTTCTGTCTGTTCACCTTCACGCTGATCTACATCTTCCTGTTCCGCACACGCGTGCGCCTGCTGGAGCGCGAAGATGCGTTGGCCGCGCGCAAGGCGGCGCTGGTGGAGGCATCATGAACGTGTTGCAAGACAAGAACGCGGTCTATCTGCTCGCAGCGTATGGCGTGTTCCTGGGCGGCATGACGCTGTATTTCATCTCGCTCGTGCTGCGCCGGCGCGCGCTCGACCGCGACGAGCAGATCATCGAGCAGGTGGAGCGGGAAGAGGCGCAGAAATAATTCCAGATTTTTGATTCAGGATTGGCGCGCGATCCCTCCAAAATCGCAATTCGCAAGATGGCTCAACAAGCAATTTCCCCGCCGGCCGCCGGCGCGCTGCCGCTCACGCGGGCGCAACGCTGGAACACCCTGAAGCAGGGTGCACTGTTCGTCGCCGGCTTTGCCACCTTCATCATCGGTTTTTTTGGCGTCGCCGGCACCGTGCTGGGCGATGTGTTCTACGACCTGCGCGACTGGGTGCGCATCATTGGCGGCGTGATGATGATCGTGTTCGGCTTGTTCACGCTCGGCCTCATCCGCATCCCAGTTTTGTATCGCGACACACGGCGCGACCTGGGCAACATGCGCGGCAAAGTTGGCGGCATGCGCTCGTATATCACCGGCCTCGGCTTCGCAGCCGGCTGGACGCCGTGCATCGGCCCATTCCTCGGCGCCATTTTGTCGATGAGCGTAACGGCTGAACTCGGCACACGCATCGCCATGCTCGTCGCGTATACGCTCGGCCTCGGCATCCCCTTCCTGCTCGTCGCCGCACTGACAGACAAAATGGTTCCGTTGCTGCGGCGCGTGCAAAAGCACATGCGCCTGATCGAGATCATCAGCGGCCTGCTGCTCATCGGTATCGGCCTAGCGCTGCTGTTCGGGCAGATGACGCAGATCAGCTCATTGCTGGCCGCCGCCGGCCCCAGCGAGTTGGAGACGCTGATTCTGGGCAACGCATCGCTGAGCATTCCAGTGGCGGCCGCCGCCGGCCTGCTCTCGTTCCTCTCGCCGTGCGTGCTGCCGCTGGTGCCGGCCTATATCGGCTTCATCGGTGGCGTGGCCGTAACCACGGCCAAACAGCCGGCCTGAACATCCGTTCGATAAAATAGACGCAGCCATGAGTCACGAAGCACTGCTGCCGTTCCTCGATCGATTTCTTCACGGCGACGCCGTCGAGGTGATGCGCCGGCTGCCTGATGAAAGTGTCGATCTCGTAGTCACCTCACCGCCCTACAACCTGAAGAATTCCACCGGCAACGGTATGAAGGATGGACGGGGCGGCAAATGGAAAAATGCCGCGCTCGTGAACGGCTACGCGGACCATTCCGACGACATGCCGCACGAGCAATATGTGGCATGGCAGCGTGAATGCCTGACTGAGATGATGCGCATGCTGAAGGACACCGGCGCAATTTTCTACAATCACAAATGGCGCGTGCAAGCCGGCTTGCTGCAAGATCGACACGACATCGTGGATGGATTTCCTGTTCGGCAAATCATCATCTGGAAACGCAAAGGCGGCATCAATTTCAACCCAGGCTATTTTTTACCGACGTATGAAGTCATCTACTTGATCGCAAAGAAAGATTTCAAGCTTGCGCCAAAGGCCAACGCCATCGGCGACGTCTGGGAATTCACGCAGGAGATGAACAACCAACATCCCGCGCCTTTTCCAATCGATTTTGCGCTGCGCTGCATTCAATCCACCAGCGCAGATGTGATCCTCGACCCGTTCATGGGATCTGGCACCGTTGCGATAGCCGCAAAAAGGCTGGGGCGACATTTCATTGGCATCGAGATCTCTGCCGAATACATCGCATACGCCAAAGAACGCCTCAAAGCAGACACCTTTCAAGCAACACTGCCTCTGCCATGAAAACCTACACCAAAGCAGAGCTTGTTGAGGCGCTCATCCAGATTCGCAATCAGGGCTTCATCCGCAATAAGCGTCGTAACAATCACGGCGGGGTTGGCAATACACTGGAAGATTTGCTGGGTATTGAAGAGAACAACCTGCCATTACCCAACGCCGCGGAGTGGGAGCTCAAAACGCAGAAACTCGGCACCAGCGCGCTGACACCTTGTTTCACATGGAGCCTTCACCCTGCGCATTGCAATTTGTCAAAAAGATACTGCTACCCTTGCACGGTTGGCCTCACGATCAAGCTGGCATTCGTTATCCTGCATCTGAGATGAGTTTCCGGCAAACGCTCAACGGGGTATCTCGCAGTGATCGCGGCTTCAAAGTCGTCATCAATGAATTACAAGCCCGAACAGAAATTTCCTTTGATGCTAATGCTGTCGCAGTTCATCATGCAGATTGGCTGGGAAGTGTTGCCAGTAAAGTTGGCTTGAGCGAATTAAACCCGCAGCCATACTGGGGATTCACTGATCTCTTCCACAAAGCCGGCACAAAGTTGAGCAACTGCTTCTTTGTGCAGGCCGAGGTGGAGGAGCGAAACGGCGATGAGTTTTATGCCTATAAACAGATCATGATGTTGAGTGAATTCAGCATTGATGGCTTAAAAAGAAGTCTGAAAGAAGGCTGGGTGCTGATTGATTTTGATGCGCGCACAGGCCACAACCACGGCACAAAATTTCGCCTGCGCCAAAATCACTATCCGCAGTTATACAAATCGACAATCACCTTTTGACCGCAACCGGTGCGTCAATCACACCTTCGCCCCTTCCCACTTTCTCATTTTCTCCCCTTCTCCGCAACAATCTGCGCCATCGTCGCCAGCGCGATTTCCTCCGGCGTCTTTGCACCGATGGGCAGGCCGATCGGCGCATGCAGCCGGCTGAGTTGCGCTTCGCTCAGCCCTTGCAAAAGCAAGCGTTGCCGGCGTGTCTCGCGCGTCTTGCGCCCGCCCAGCGCGCCAACGTAGAACGCCTCACTTTGCAGCGCGGCGAACAACGCCGGATCATCCAATTTCGCGTCGTGCGCCAGCGTCACCACGGCGGTGGCGCGGGTGATGGGCATATCCGCGAAGGCGTGGCGTGGATGCTCAACGACCAATTCATCGGCATGCGGGAAGCGCGTGGCGCTGGCAAAAGCCGCGCGCGGATCGACGATCACCACGCGATAGCCGAGCGCCCTGGCCAGCGTTGTCAATGCGATGGCGATGTGCACCGCGCCGACGATGATGAGCGTGGGGCGCGGCAACGTGACGTCAATGAAGAGTTCAATGGGTTGCGGTTCGCTCTCGTCCATTTCACCACCTCTAACCCCTCCCTCTGGGGAGGGTAGAAAGAGGCGCTTTGATGCGCCTTCACGTAGCGCGATCTGCGCGGCAGTGAGCATTTGCATCGTGATGGCGTTGAAGCGCTCAAGGGGTTGACTTGCGCTGGCATGACCGCCGGCATCCAACATGAGCTTGCAGCCGATGAAATCCGCCGGCCCTGCAATCACCGTCGCAGTGGCGGCAGCGCGATCCTCCTCAAATGCGCGCTGCCAGAACTGACGCAACGCCGGCGACAACCGTTCCACAAAAATCTCGATCGTGCCGCCGCAGGCCAGCCCAACAACCTCGAAGGCTGTCTCATCCGCCACACCATAGCGCAATAGCTGCGGCTTGCCGCTGGCGAGCGTTTCCACGCCGGCCTCGAACACCGCGCTCTCCACGCACCCGCCGCTGACCGAGCCGGCGATCCTGTGCGCCGGCGTCAACGCCATCTTCGCACCTGCCGCGCGCGGCGCAGACCCCCACGTCTCAACCACCGTCGCCACCGCCACTGGCTCGCCGGCGGCGCTCCACGCCAGCGCATCCTGAATGATCTCTCGCATTTCTCTTCACCAGCTTGCATTCTCCTCCCAATGTTGCGCAAAGTGAAACCTTGGGCTATGTTGAAGCACATATCTTGAACAACTGTCTTTCGCAAAGGCGCCAAGCCGCAAAGAGGGTCCGTTTGCTTTGCGGCTTGGCGCCTTTGCGAAAGATGAAATAAATTGGAGCAGAATTCAACATGAATGTGCTTGTCATCGGCGGCGCCGGCAGAGTCGCCTCCATCATCATCCCCTACCTCAAACAACAACACACGCTGCGCATATTCGATCTGAAGCCGCCGGCGGATATCTCGCTCGATCATGTCGCCGGTGATCTCAACGACTTCGACACGCTTGCGCGGGCTGCGCAAGGCATGGATGCGCTGCTCTACATGGCGATGGGCTCGCTCGACTGGCCAACAGTCAACGGCATGAAGTCGGCCTTTGACGTGAATGTGAAGGGCGTCTATCTGGCGCTGAAGGCAGCGTTCGAAGCCGGCGCGCCGCATGCTGTGTATTGCAGCACCATGTCGGTGTATGAGCAGTTGGATAAGCGTTACATGTTCGATGAAGCCATGCCGCCCGATGCGCGCGACCTGTATGGCTTCACCAAACACATGGGCGAGCAGGTGTGCCACAACATGTTTCAGCGCACCGGCATGAGTGTAAACGCGTTGCGGCTATGCCTGCCCGTCAGCGACGAAGAATGGTTGGAAAAGACGCAGGCCGGCGTGCCAACCATCGCCACCGCCGCCAGCGACCTCGCGCGAGCCTTCCACGCCGCGCTGAATTATCGCAACGGCTTTCAGGCCATCATGATCAGCGGGGACTACGAAAATAAACTGTTGAATCTGGCGAAGGCAAAGCGCGTGCTGGGCTGGGAGCCGCTCAAGCGTCCGCGCAATTGATGTGAAATTGCAGGGACAGACGCCGGCGTTTGCCCCTGCAACGATCACCAACGAGTCGCTAATTGAGCAGCCGCATGATGCGCAGCAGCTCTTCTGAGAGCGGCTTGACTTGCGAAGTCGCCTCCGCCAGGTCAGTCAGGTCGATCCTGTCGCCGTGCAGGCTGACCATCTTGCCAACGCCGCTGCCATCCAGCAGCGCGTCGACTGCGCGCACGCCCATGCGCATGGCCAGCAGGCGATCGTAGGCGCTGGGGGTGCCGCCGCGCTGCACATGCCCCAGCACCACCTCACGCACATCGAAGCCCTCATCAAAATCATTGCTGCACAGGTAATTCTGCAATGCATGAATGCCGGGATGCCAGCCTTCTGCCACCATGATGATGCAGTGCGCCTTGCGCCGGCGATATGACTCCAGAATTATCTCCGCCACAGCGTCCATATTGGCTGGATATTCGGGGATGAGTGACATCTCCGCGCCGCAGATAATGCCGCTGGCGAGCGAAAGATAGCCGCAGTTGCGCCCCATCACCTCGACCAAAAACGCGCGCTGGTGCGATGAGGCTGTGTCCTTGATGCGCCCCACCGCCTCTGCAATCGTGTTCAACGCCGTATCGACGCCGATGGCAGTGTCGGTGCCATATTGATCATTGTCGATGGTCTTGGGGATGCCAACGAGCGGCATGCCAAGCTTGTAGAGTTCGTATGCGCCGGCGAGCGAGCCATTGCCACCAATCACCACCATGCCCTCGATGCCGGCTTGCTGCAATTTCTCCAACGCGATGCGCCGGCCGGCGTCGGTCATGAATTCCCTGCTGCGCGCCGTGCCGAGGATGGTGCCGCCCTTGCGCAAAATGCCGGCGACATCGCGCGACGACATCTGGATGAAGTCGCCTTCCATCAAGCCGACATAGCCGCGCCGCACACCCATCACTTCCAGATTTTGGGCCAACGCCGTGCGCGTGACCGCGCGGATGCACGCATTCAAACCCGGCACATCGCCGCCTGAGGTAATCACCGCAATTCGTTTCATGATTGATCCATTGTCGATGCTTTGACAGCGCATTATCCTATCGTCATCTGCCAAATGTTAACCTGCTCACTCGTCTAGTTTTCGCTCGTACATCCGGTGCGTTTTGTAGAAGTCGATGCCCAGTTCACGCAGTTCGCGCTGCATTTTTGCGTTTTCGACGCCGATCTGCACGAGGTCGGCGTGGGCGAAGCCGCCAGCGGCCACACTCTTGCGCATCTCGCTGAACAGCACCGCTGTGCCGCCGCCGCCGCGATGCTCCTCCAGCAAGCCGGCGCCATTCACATTCACCCAGTCGCTCTTGCGCAGCGCCCGCAGCAACGTAATCCAGCCAAATGGAAGGAGCTTGCCGCCGGTTTTCTGAATGGCTGTGCCGATGTCGGGATATGCCATCAGAAACCCCACCAGCGCATCACCCTTATAGACAATCTTGATCAGGCGCGGGTCGGCGAACCAGATCAGCTGATCGGCCATCGCCTTCGCCTCATCCGGCGTGAATGGCACATTGCCCTCGCTGCGGCCCAGCGCGCCGTTGTACAGCTCCAGCAGTTGCGGCACCGCCTTGCGCAGATCGCTGCGCGATGTGAAGTTGGACACGCGCAGCCCGCGCCGCTTTTGCACCAATTCAGATGCCCGATCGATGCGCTCCCACACACCAGCATTCAGCGTGCTGGGCGAGAGGTAGCCGGAGAGGATGTCGCCCTTGCGTGTGAAGCCGGCATCTTCGATCAGCTTCGGGTAGTAGTCGCGGTTGTAGGGGATGCCGAGCGCCGGCCTGTGCTCGAAACCCTTTACCAGCATGCCCAACCCATCCAGCGCAGTCAGCCCTTTCGGCCCTTCCACATGATTCAACCCGCGCTGCCTCGCCCACGCAAATGCCGCGTCGAACAGCGCGCGCGACGTTTCAATGTCGTCCTCACATTCGAACAGGAAGAAGTGCGCGGTGCGCGATTGATTGAACGCGTTGTAGTTGCGATTGTCGAGAACGCACAGCCGGCCAACAACCGCGCTGCCCGCGCCCTGCGACTGAGCGGGATTGCGCCTTGCGAGCAGAAATGCCGCGTCCGAGTGCTTGAAGAACGGGTGTTTGCGGCGGTTGAGCTGGCCGGCGGCGTCCATCGCCAGCGGCGGCACCCACTGCGGCACGTTCTTGTAAATTTCAAATGGCAAATGCAGGAATTGCCGCACTTGCGCCCTGTCACTGGTGTCAACTTCGATGATTTCAACCATTTGTGTGTTGCAAATTAAATGACACAATCGCCAAACTACAAACATGACCCGACTCCGCAAACTAGCCTATGGCTTCGGCGACAGCGGCTTCTCCATCACCAGTACCGCGCTCGCGCTGCTGTATCTCGATTTTCTGGTAAATGGGGTCGGGCTGAGCACGCAGTGGGCTGGCCTCGCCATCGGCGTGGGGCGATTGTGGGATGCCGGCAACGACCTGCTGTTTGGCACGCTGAGCGACCGCACTCGAACGCGCTGGGGCCGGCGCCGGCCCTACCTGCTCTTCGGAGCGCTGCCTTTCGGCCTCGCTTTCATCCCCATGTGGCTCATGCCCAATCTGAGCGATCAGGCTGTGCTGGCGCTTTACTACACTGCCGGCTACATCCTCTTCGACACCATGTTCACCCTGGTGAACACACCCTACATTGCCATGACGCCCGACCTTGCGCCAGACTATGACGAGCGCACCTCGCTGCACTCATATCGCATGTTCTTCTCCATTGCGTTTGGGCTGGTCGGCGCAGTGCTGCCACTGGCGCTGGTGGATGGGTTGCGCGCCGGCCTCGGTCTCAGCACCCAGCAGGCCTATGCTGCCATGGCCGCGCTGCTGGGCGGATTCAGCATCCTCCCCATTCTCATCACCTTCGCGGCGACGAAAGAGCGCGCTGTATTTCAGGCGTTGCCGGCGCCCACACTGTGCGAATCCTTTCGCACCGCCTTCAGCAATCGCGCTTTCATCATTGCCGCCGGCATCTACCTCTTCACGTGGGCTCCCATCGACATCGTCACCTTCGTCATCATCTTCCTGCTGCGCGATGTGCTGCAATTCGACAGTTCGCAGCAAACGCTGGCGTTTGCGCTGCTGTTCGGTGTGGCTGCGCTGGCGTTGCCGCTGTGGGTGGGGCTCTCGGCGCGGCTCGACAAGCGTCGCGCGTATCAGCTCGGCATGGCATTGCTGGCAATCGCACTTCTAGCGATCAGCCTGGTGGGGCCGAACCAGCCGGCGCTCGCATTTAGCATTGCCGCGCTTGCCGGCATCGGCATCTCAGCGGCGCACGCGCTGCCGCTCGCCATCATGCCGGACACGCTGGATTGGGACGAGTTGCGGCGCGGCACGCGACAGGAAGCGGCGTGCTATGCCGTGCTGACATTGGCGCAGAAATTGATCAGCGCAGTGACGATCACGCTGACTGGCGCATTGTTCGCAGCCAGCAACTATGTGCCGAATCCGGGGCCGGATGCATTACAGCCAATGACGGCTGTGAACGCCATTCGCTTTCTCACGGGATGGCTGCCGGCGGCGCTGTTCATCGCCGGCGCGCTGCTCTCGACGATCTACCCCATCACCCGTGAGCGCCACGCCCGCATCCTGCGCGCGCTGGAGCAAAAGCGGCAGTTGCGATTAAAGCCAACGCTGACCACGGACCAGGCTCAAAGGTGATGGAAGCAGCCCCACACTACACTCCGACTCACTGCACCATCATGCAATCCGCGTCTTACTGCCCGCTGGCGTTTTCTCCACCTCGATCCGATCGGGGAAGGCGGCCTTCAACGCCTCGATGTGCGTGATGACGAAGATGCGCTCAAAGTCAGTCGAGATGGTGTGAATTGCCTCAACCAGCGCATCCAACCCCTGCGCGTCCTGCGTGCCGAAGCCCTCATCGATGAACAGAGTCTGCAGCCTGGCATTTGCGCGGCGCGCCAGCAATTGGCTGAGCGCGATGCGGATGGCAAAGTTCACGCGGAAGGCTTCGCCACCGCTATACATCTCATAGCTGCGCTCGCCCACTTCATCCGAGATGCGAATCTCCAGCGTCTCGGCGGTGTCGCCCTTTTGTGTCAGGCGCTGCGTCTCGAAGCGCACATTCATGCGACCGTTTGTCATGCGCGCCAGCAGCTGATTTGCAGTGAACTCCAACTCCGGCAGCACGTTCTCAATAATCATTGCCGGCACGCCATTCTTGCCAAACGCGATGCGCAAATCATCAAGTTGCGATTGCTGCACGGAGAAGTCATCAATCTCGGCGCGCAGCCGCTTCACTGTGCCTTCCAGCGCGATACATGCCTGCACCTTCTGGTTGGCCGCGATGACAAGGCGTTGTGCGGCGTACAGCGCATCGCGCGACTGGTTCATCGTGGCAGTGACCTCAGGCTCGCGCCGCAGTTGCGTCTCCACCTCAGCCAGTTGCCCACGCAGGTCAGCGCCGGCTTTCTCTTCACTCGCGCGGCGCTCCTTCAAGGTCTGCTCCTGCAGAGACAAGGTTTGCAGTGCGCGATTTTCGCTCTCCACTTGCACGGCGGCACGATCGAGTTGCGCCTTGCGCTCAGCGAATGCTTTTAGTTGTTCGAGCCGATTGCGCAGGTGCGCATGTGCCGCCGCGTCATAGCCCACTTCGGCCAACTCAGCATTCACCTTGGCCAGGGCAGCCTGCGCTTCTGGCGCATAGCTGGCTTGATCCAGCACGCTTTGCGCCAGCGCCACCGCCTGCTCAGCATCTGACAATTGCTCGGTGGCGGCCTGCGCGCGCGCGAGCCTTTCTGAAAGTGCAATCTGATCGCGCTGCAAGGCGTTCAAGCCGCGCACGCGCGCGTCCAGAGTCGTGATGGCTTGTTCAACGTCGGTGCGCTTTTCAGCCAGTTGCTTCACCAGCACTTCATTCGCGCGATAGGCTGCGCCGCGCTCCTTGCCCGAATGTTCCCATTCCGCCAGCAAGCGTGTGCGCTCCTCTTCACCCAGCGGCCGATGACAGGTTGGGCAGATCGCGCCAACTTTTTGCAGGGCGTTCATGCGCGCGCGAATGTCATTCATCTCGCGCTTCAACACATCGTTCTGCGCGCGCGCTTCACTCTGCTGCTCAAACGTCTGGCTGAGTTCAAGCCGGCGCGCCTCGCGCTCGCTCTGCGCGGTTTCAATCTCTTCGATCTGCGCGCTGACTTCAGCCAGGCGTTGCAACAGGTTCGTGTCGGCGGCCAGCGTCTGCAGGTCGTGCAGCCGGCGCTTTTTATCCTCAAGATCGCTTTCCACGCGCCGGCGCGCATCCGCCAGCGCAGTCTCTGCGGCATACTTGCGCGGGTTCAACTCGGTCATGCTGGAGAGCTTGAGGTTGAACGCCTCATTCTCCGCGCGGCCATGCTCCAACTCGGCAAAGCCCTGCTCGATCTCGGCGCGCTGATCGATGGCGCTCTGGTATTGCTGCATCAGCGCAAGATGGCCGGCGCGATCGGCGTTCAAACGATCCAGGTCCACCTGCAAGCCGCGCAGACGTTGCTCAGTCTGCGCGGCTTGCTCGCGCAGCGCGCGCCCACGCTCACGCAAGCGCTCGATTTCGGCCATGGCCTGATCAGCCTGCATCAACCTGTCTTGCGCAGTGGTTTGCGTAGCCAGCGCCACGTCGAGCTGCTGCTGATATTCAGTCAGCTTCGACATCTCTTCGGCATGCTTGTCCAGCTCTTCCTGGCGTTTCTGCCGCTCATTGACCACATGCGCCAGTTGCTCCTTCGCGCGCGCTTCGTAGTCCAGCCACACGTCGAGATTGAGGATCTCGCTTAGCAACTCCTTGCGCTGCGCCGGCGGCTTCAGTGTAAATTCATCTGCGCGTCCCTGCTTCAAATAGGCCGAGTTGATGAACGTGTCATAGGTCAGATTCAGCGTGCGGATGATCTTGTCCTGTGTCTCATTCGTGCGCGGCTCTGTCAGTTGCGTCCAGCCGTTGTCGTTGTTTTTTACAAAGAACTCCAGCATGCCGCTCGACGTCGGCGCCTTGCCCTTCACCGCCTTGCCGATCTTGCGCGTGCGGACGACCTGATAGATTTGCCGGCCCTCGCCAAAGGTAAGCGCCACACGCATGTCGCTGGCGCCCTGGTTGATGAGTTCATCATCGCGCTTGGCGCGCGCCGCACCCCATATCGCCCACGTCATCGCGTCGAGCAGCGAGCTTTTGCCGGCGCCGTTCTCGCCGGTCAGGCACACCACGCGCAGGCCGCTGAAGTCCAACGCGTCCGGCTCGCGGTAGGCCATGAAGTTTTTGATTTCAAGCTTGATGGGAATCATCGAAATATTTTCAATCTTGAGCGACGCGAAGGATTTCAGCCGCAACGCAGGCGTCGTTGTCAAAGGTGAGGCGCGCACCTTCGCAATACCCGGCCGCCGGCCCCCACTCCGCTGCATCGGCATGAGGCCGGCACGCTGCAACGCCCAGTTCGATCACGCCGCCATGTGTGACGACCAGCACGCTGCCGCCATCGCCGGCGAGCGCGACCAGTTCGCGCCACAGCCTCTCCAGGCTCTGCGCGTAACTTGCGGCATGCCGGCCTGTCTTCACTGCGCGCGCCACCTCGGCAAAGCTTGCATCCATGCTTATCTCGGTGCTGACAAGGCCATCCGCCGGCAGCAACTCGTCGAGTTCGAAATCGACCGCATAGCCCATGGCGATGGCTGTGTCGAATGCGCGCGGCAAAGTGCTGGTGGCCACGCGGTCGAAGTGACCCATGCTATTGCCTACTCGCCGCGCCAGCGATACGCCCTCCTGCGAGAGATGTGGTTGCGGTGCATTGCGCTTGCTGTGCCGGCGGACTTCCAGGAATTTCATCGTAGAGATTTGAGCGGTGAGTTTTGCATTCTAAATTGTTGCCGCGCTGAACTCAAGCAGTCAAATCAAAAATCGTCATCTGAAAATCACAGCGACTTCCACTCATGCTCCACACGGCCATCGTCGCACAGGTGCAACAAGCCGATGCTCGGCCCGTGCCGGCCCTTGCGCCCGGCCGGGTTTGACACCGCGCCCGGGTTGAAATACAGCGTGCCGTCGATGGTGGCTGCGTGCCTGAGGTGGCTGTGGCCGAAGATGACGATGGTGGCATTCGCCGGCTTCAAGCGCGCCAGCCGCGCCACCAGGTCTTCGTTCACCTTCGCCAGGCCGCGCTGCTGCTGAAGTCCCTTGAATTTGTCCAGCACTGAGTAGATGAAGCTGATGTGACCGTGCGTCATCCAGATCATCTGGTCGCGCGCGCGCAGTGCAAGCGCAAGCGGCAAATCCTGATCATGGTAGCCAGTGCTGTATTGCCAGTGCAGATTGCCGCGCACGGCGTAAGTCGGCGCGATGGCTTCGAGCGCCGGCAAAATACTGGTCGATTCCAGGTCGCCGGCGTGCAAAATTGCGTCGCAGCCCTTCAGCAGATCGAATATCGTTCGCGGCAGCGCCGGCAAGCGGTGCGGCACATGCGTATCGGCTATCACGCCGAGCGTGTGCGCGTGGCGCAGATCAATGGATTGGGCTGGGTGAAGTGTGTTCAGATCAGTCACGATGCGGAGATGCGATGTTACCATTCGCGCGATGCAAACACCGCAACGCAACATCCTTGACGAAATTCTGGCGCACAAGCGTGAGACAGAGCTGCCGGCGCGCAAACGCGCAATGCCGCCAGATGAAGTGCGGCGTTTGGCTGAAGCGCAGCCCGCGCCGACGCGCGACTTCGCCGGCGCGCTGCACCGCGCAGATGGCAATGTCGCGCTCATTGCCGAGGTGAAGCGCGCCTCACCGTCAAAGGGCGATCTCGCGAAGGGCGTATTCGATCCAGTGGCGCTCGCCACCATCTACGAAACCAACGGCGCTGCCTGCATCAGCGTGCTGACCGACGAGAATTACTTCAAAGGGTCACTCGATCATCTACGCGCGGTGAGGCAAAGGGTGAAAATTCCGCTGTTGCGCAAGGACTTCATCGTCGACCCCTATCAACTCTACGAAGCGCGCGCCGCCGGCGCTGATGCCGCGCTGCTCATCGTGGCTGCGCTCGATGACGCAACTTTGCGCGATCTGCATGCGCTGGCTTGCGAGTTGACTCTCACCCCATTGGTGGAAGTGCATGATGCGGCAGAAGCGGAGCGAGCGGTGCGCGCCGGCGCGGGCGTGATCGGCGTGAACAACCGCGATCTGCGCACATTCAGGGTGGACATCGAGACAACGCGCGCGTGCGCGGAGAGATTGGCGCGTGAAGGATGGAGAGCCGGTGTTTCACAATCGCTCATCGCAGAGAGCGGCATCTTCACGCCGACGGACGTGACACGGGTGGCCGGCATGGGCGCGAATGCGATTCTCGTCGGCGAGTCGATCATCACCGCTGGCGATCTGGCGGCGCAAGTGCAGGCGCTCGCCAGCGTGCCGCGCCGGCGCTGATCTCGCCGTGCAGGCGGCCAGCACTGCGCCGATCACGCACAAACGCCGCCGGCGAACGTGGCCGGCGGCGTTTTCATACTTCTGACTGGCCTACTTCTGGCGCTTCAGCAAATCTCGAATCTCGGTGAGCAGCGCGACATCTGCCGGCGGAGCTGCCGGCGCGGCTTCCTTCTTCTTGGTCATGTTGTTGATCGACCGGACAATCAGGAAGACGACAAACGCAACGATCAGGAAGTTGATGATCGCTTGGATGAAGTTGCCGTAGGTGATATTGGCAGTGCCAACAGTGATCGCCAACGCGGTGAAATCAATTCCGCCAAGAATGACACCGACGATCGGCATGATGATGTCATTCACCAGCGAATTGACAATCGCGGTGAATGCAGCGCCGATAATGACGGCAACAGCCAGGTCGATAACATTGCCACGGTTGATGAAGTCGCGAAATTCCTTGAGCATGATGTTTCCTCAATCAAATGTATCTTGAATGTCGATGACTGGTCTTCGCTGAAAAGATTAACTCAACCACAAACAAATTACAACCACGCGCTCATAGACCAAAGTATTGTTTCGTTGTGACAGGGCCGGTCGAACAGCTGAAAACACTCTATAATCCTTCACCCGAAACCAAATCATCGGGTAAATCATCCTGTCCCATAGAAGGCGCATTCATGAGAATTTCCTGCCTGCAAGAGAACCTCGCGCGCGGCCTGAACATCGTCAGCCGCGCTGTTGCGCCGCGCACGGCTACTCTGCCAGTGCTCACGCACGTGCTGCTGGCGACCGATAATGGCCGGCTCAAGATCGCGGCAACCAACCTCGAACTCGGTGTAACGTGCTGGATTGGCGCAAAGGTGGAAGACGAAGGCTCGATCACGGTGCCGGCGCGCACCTTCAGCGACCTCGTGGCTTTGCTACCGGCGGATCGCGTGGATCTGGAGTTGAACATCCGCACGCAAACCCTGCGCGTGCAAGCCGGCAAAACCGACAACAACATCAAGGGCATCGATGCACAGGAATTCCCGATCATTCCAACCTTCAGCGCAACCTCGGCGGTGTTCATCGAGCCGGCGGTGCTGAAGAAGCTCATCGCGCAGGTGGTGTTTGCGGCGGCAACCGACGAGAGCCGGCCCACCCTCACCGGCGTGCTGACCAAGCTGGACGGAGACACCATCACCATGGCTGCCACCGACGGCTTTCGCCTGAGTGTGCGCAGCGGCAAGCTGAAGGAAGCTGTGCCTGAGTCGCGCACCTTTTTGATCCCGGCCCGCGCGCTTGCCGAAGTGGCACGCGTGATGGGCGAGCAGGAAGAAGCCATCGCCATCAGCGTCACCCCGTCCCACGGACAGGTGCTGTTCCACATGGCGAACGTGGACGTGGTGGCGCAACTGATCGATCAGAAATTTCCCGATTACGAGCCAATCATCCCCAAGAAGCACGACACGCGCACCGTCATGAACACCGCTGACATGCTGAAAGCGTGCCGGCAGGCCAGCATCTTCGCGCGCGATTCGCTCGACACCGTGCGACTGACTGTGAAGCCGGGCGAGGAGTTGGAGCCGGGCAAGGTGAAGGTGACCGCCCGCGCCGATGCCACCGGCGATAACGAGAGTGATCTGGATGCCACAGTGAATGGCGAGGGGGTTGAGATCGGCTTCAACGTGAAATATTTGATCGAGGCGCTGTCAGCCATTGATGCTCCGCAGGTGGCGCTGGAGACCACCGCACCACAGCGCCCGGGCGTCATTCGCGCCATCGGTGATGACCAGTTCATGCACCTCATCATGCCAATGCACCTGCCGCGCAGTTGAGGATTTTTCCTGCATCCCGCGTCACATTCCAGCCAATTCAATGCGATGCGGGGTGCAGGACGCGCGTTTCGTCACTTCATGCCCATCAAAATTCTCACGGCGGAAGAGGCGCGCCGCATTTGCGACCCAGCCTCATTTTCATTCAACACCACCGCCGACCTGCCCTACATCGACACCATCTTCGGTCAGCCGCGTGCCACGCGCGCCATCGATTTTGGCGTGAACATGGATGCGCCGGGCTACAACCTGTTTGTGATGGGACCGCAAGGCACCGGCCGCACGCACGTCATCACGCGCTATCTGAAGCGCGCCGCGCCGCAAGGCGCGCAACCCGGCGATTGGGTCTATGTTCACAACTTTGACGAGCCGCGCAAGCCCATCGCACTGAAGTTGAGAGCCGGCCAGGCGCGCAAACTGAGCGAACTGATGGACAGCCTGATGACGCAAGTGCAGCAGAAGATGCCGCTGGCTTTCGAGACTGACGCCTACGACGAAGCTGCCGATGCCATCGCATCCGCAATGCAAACTGCGCAAAACGACGCACTTGGCGCAGTGCAGGCTGCCTGCGAAAAAGACGGCTTCACACTGTCACACACCGCTTCGGGACTGGTCATCGCGCCCGCGACAAACACGCCGCTGGACGAAGCGAAGCTGAAAGCGCAGGCGCGGCTGAACGACATGCTCGACGACACGCTGCGGGCATTGCGCGAGATGGAGAAGAAAGCGCGAGCAGCATTCAACCAGTTGGATGCCGACGTGGCGCGCTCAGTTGTAAAGCCGCTGCTCGAGGATGCCGGCCAGCGCATCGATGCGCTGGCCGATGAAGTTGACCGTCCGGCACTGGCTGCCTATTTCGATGCAGTCGATCAAGATGTCGTATGGAATGTCGCTGCGTTCAAACCGGTGGATCGCGGCGGCGCAGAGATAGAGCCGGCAGCGCGGCGCATCTTCATGAATCGCTATCGCATCAACGTCCTCGTCGACAATTGCGAGACCTGCGGCGCGCCGATCATCAACGAGGATTATCCGACTTACTACAACCTCGTCGGCCGCATCGATCGCGCCCTCAGCTTCAACAACGGCAATAGCATCGATCACACGATCCTGCGGCCCGGCGCGTTGCATCGCGCCAACGGCGGCTACCTCATCATGCGCGTGCGCGACCTGGTGGAATACGAGGATGCCTGGTTCGCGCTCAAGCGCAGCCTGAACAAAGGCTCGCTGACCATCGAAGAGCCGAATGCGCACACGCAACTCATCAACGCGCCGATGCTGGAGCCACAGGCTATCCCATTGAATGTGAAGGTGATTCTGCTGGGCAACGGCAACGAGTATTGGCAGGTGGCGCGCGACGAGGATTTCCGCTCGCTGTTCAAGGTGCGCGCAGAGTTCACTACACACATGCCGCGCACGCCGGAGAACGAGCAGGCATATGCATCCTTCCTGCGCAACCGCATCGACGATGAGAAGCTGATGCCGTTCGATCGCGCCGGCGTTGCTGCGCTGGTGGAAGAAGGCTCGCGCATCGCCGACGACCAGGAACGCCTCTCCGTTCGCCTCGGCGAGATCGCCGACCTGGCACGCGAAGCTGCCTATTGGGCGAAACAGGCGAATCGCAGCGCGGCCACTAGCGAAGACGTGAAGACGGCATTGCACGAGCGGCGCTATCGCATCGACCGCTATGAGCATGACGTGCGTGACTACACTTTTCGCGGCATGTATTACGTTGCCACCAGCGGCACAGCCGTGGGCCAGGTGAACGGGCTATCCGTGACCGACGTGGTCGAATATGAGTTCGCGCAGCCCACGCGCATCACCGCGCGCAGCTACGTCATGCGCGGCGGCATCGACGACATCGACCGCGCCGTGAGCTACACCGACTCTTCGCACAACAAAGGCATCGCGCTCATCGATAGCTACCTCAACGGGCTGTATTCGCATGACCAGATCCTTACGCTTTCGGCGAGTGTCACCTTCGAACAGAGCAATGTGCAGCACGAGGGTGACAGCGCCACCTGCGCGATGCTGATTGCGCTGCTCTCAGCGGTGGCCAACCTGCCGGTGCCGCAGTACTACGCCATCACAGGCACGATGGATCAGTTCGGCTTTGTGCGTCCCATCGGCGCGACCAACGAGAAAACCGAGGGCTTCTTCGACACCTGTAAGGCGCGCGGGTTGGACGGCACACAGGGGGTGATTTTGCCGGCGACCAACGCCGTCGACCTGATGCTGCGCGAGGATGTCGTCGAGGCGATTCGCGCCGGCATGTTCAAGGTGATGACAGCGACGCACATCGATGACATCATTGAGGTGATGTTCAACATGCCTGCCGGCGTGCGCGGCGAAGATGGCAAATTCCCCGAAGGCACCGTCCACGCGAAGGTCGAAGCGACGCTGCGTGAGATCAACGACAAGGCAAATGGCCACAAGCAAGGCAAGGGGAGCGGCGACGAAGAGGAAAAGAAAACAGCGACTGGGAAGCCGGCGGAACCAACACCAGAACCACCCTCTGCCCCGCCACCAGAACCCAGCCCGCAGCCGCAGCCTGGCCCCAACCCGCCACCCGAGCCGGAGCCGGACGCAGAAGCGGAGTGAGCGAAAAGAATGCGCAGCGGCGACGGTGAGCAGGGTTGAAATAGCGCGCTGCGTGAAATGCGCACCGCGCGTCTATCACGCAGGTTGCGCCACTACACGCGGGTGATGTAAGTGCCGGCGCGGGTATCGATGCGCAACGTATCGCCGGCGTTGACAAACAGCGGCGTGGTTACCTTCAGGCCGGTCTCCATCGTCACAATCTTGGTGCCGCCGCCGGCTGCGGTATCGCCAGCGATGCCGACAGGCGACTCGGTCACGACCAGATCGACCGCCGGTGGGATCTCGATGCCAAGCGGCTCGCCGTTGTGACTCTTCAGCCGCACTTCCATGTTCTCCTTCAGATATGGCAGCGCGTCTTCCAGCATGCGTTCATCCAGCGTGAATTGCTCAAAGCTGCTGGTGTCCATGAAGTTGTAGAAGTCGCCGTCGTGATAGAGATATTGCGCGGTCGAGTTATCCACGCTGATATCTTCCACGCGATCGCCGCTGGTGAAGGTCTTGTCCATCTGCGCGCCCGAGCGCAGGTTGCGCACCTTGACGCGCACGGTGGCATTGCCGCGGCCAGGTTTGTTGTGTGAATACTCCAGGACGAGGTAGAGGTCGCCATCGAGTTCAAATGCGGCGCCTTTGCGAAGATCATTGACGTCAATCATGTGCGGACACAATTGTAACGGGTCGCCCGGTCATGCATTGCTCACCCGATACGCTACGATGACGGTATTGATCACGAAGGCAATGAGCAGCGCCAACCCGATGCGCAGGGCTGCTTGGCCGGCGCGTGGCCACAACACGCCCTTGCGCACGCCGGTGCGAAAGGAATCTTCCATGACCAGAACAACGATGAGCGTGATGATGCCCATCACCACCAGCACAGTCCAATTGACGATGACGATTGCAAACTGATTCCAGCCAAGCATGTAGGCCAGATTCAGCGCAATGGCGCGCGTGAGGAACATCAGCGCGACAGCGATGGCGCTGAGCGCCAACCACAGCGCATAGCAGGCCACATACAGTACGGGATTCGGTTTCGTCTGCGCTTTCATTTTTCATGCAACGGGCGCGGTGAACAAACAGCGCCTGCCGCACGCTGCCTGCAATTGAACCATAGCCGGCCCGGAAAGACGCCGGCTGATCGAACAGCTTTTCAGCCCGCCATCAGTCGCGCCGCGCCAAATTGCAGGATGTAAGACACCACGATCACGCCCACTAAAATGGCGGCAGCCACCAACGCGCGCTTCCACAGCAGACCCTTCTCCACGCCGGTGCGCAGCTTGTGCTCCGTCACCAGAATGATGACGATGAACAAGACGCCAAGCAGCATGATGCCGAATCGATCCACCAGCCCCAGGATCTCCTGCCGGCCGCCAGTGAGATAGACCAGATCAAGCAGATTGGCGCGCAGGTTCACAATCAGCCAGAATGTCACAGCGCACAGCGCAAACCAGATGACGTAGCACGCCACATACAGCATGGGATTCGGTCGAGTAATGTTCATATCTTCTTCGTCAACAGTCCATCACCCCTTCAATGCAGCGGTGATGTCATTCATCAGATCACGTTCGGCATCGGCAACGGCCTGACCGCCGAAACCAAGAAAACCACCTGTCTTGGACGATTGCGCAATGCGATGCGCAAGAAACAGCAGCCACTGGTGATAAGCGTCAAAATCAGCCGCGCCGGCCTTGGCGCGCAACAGTTCGCCGGCGCTGCGGCAAAACTGCATCGCCGCCTCGCGCGTTGCGCCGGCTTCCAATGCAGAAAACGACTCGCTGCGCTGCGCCTCAAAGGCGATATCGCCGCCCAATGCATCGCGCTCTCGAATGAGCGTCAGCACCAGTTGATTATCAGCAAATGACTGGTCGGCAGAAATCTTCCAGGCCTCAAAGAAGGCATTGCGCTCCTCCACCGCGCCGCCGGCCTGCGCCGCGATCATCGCCAGACATATCGCATCTGGCGTCTTTGCCAATATCTCCCACTCCTGCGACGTGAAACTATTTCGTGTTGCCATGTGCTTTCTTTTGATTCAGGCAGTATGAATAGATGAACCACCCATTCCGCCCCAAGTCTGCCTCACGCGAATCGTTTTGTCACTTCGATCAATGCTTCCAACTCACCAGGTTCAGGGATGCCGCGTGAGTCGAACATGAAATATGTGCAGCCGGCCTTGATGAGCGCCTCGATCTTCGCCGCCACCTGATCCGGCGTGCCCCAGATGCCGGATTCACGAATGAAGTCATCACGCACGCGGCGTTCAATCTCCTCTTGCGTGCGACCCACGCTGCCGCCGCCGAACCACGTCAGCCGCAACGAGTCGAAATCGCGGCCAATGGCATCACACTCACGCTTGAGGATCTCCACCTTGCGCGCATAGTCATCAGCATAGGCCGTGACGTTCCACCAGTCGGCATTGCGCGCCACGATGGGCAACGTCTTCTTCTCGCCGCCGCCGCCGATCATCAGAACGGGCGGACGTGGCGTCTGTGGCAAATTGATGGCGTCTTCAATCCGATAGTATTTGCCGGCAAAGCTGCTTCTGGTCTGCGTCCACATACGCTTGATGATCTGAACTGCCTCCTCCAATTCAGCGATCCGCTGACCGGCCGGCGGGTAATCGTAGCCATACGCGAGATGCTCGTCCGCCTTCCAGCCGGCGCCGATGCCCAGAATCAAGTTGCCATTCGTCAGATACTGAATCGTGCTGGCCATCTTCGCCGTCAAGGCTGGATTGCGATAGCCCTGCCCCAGCACCATCGTTCCCCAGCGCAGATGCGGCGTGAGGGCGGCATAGAACGCCAGCGCAGTCAACGCCTCGAGGCAATCATCATCATCCCATTGAAAATGATCGGTCACCCATGCGCTGTCCCAGTGGCCGGTGATGATGTTGAGCGCGCGGCGCACGCCGGCATCCCAGCGATCGCGGCCGGCGCGCCCCTGCGGACCAGGTGCCATCCAGCGCGCCCAACCCTGCCACGCATCATGGCGGTTGGGCAGAAAGTAGTCTTTTTTCGCGTTGTAGCCAGGCGGCAAAACCCAGCCGAATTGAACGGGTGCTGTTGAAGCAGACATACGCAAATCATACTTCCCACTCTGTGCTAAAACGCAGGCACATGAAAATCCTCAGCCGCATTCTCATCATCGTCCTGATCGTCATCGTTGTGTTGGCGGTTGTCGCCGGCGGCGCATTCACCGTCACCACGCGCGACTCCTTCCCCCAAGCCAGCGGCACGCTCAAACTGCCTGGGTTGAAGAGCAACGTGGAGATCATCCGCGACAAGTTTGGCGTGCCGCACATCTACGCCGACACACCCGAGGATCTGTTCCGCGCGCAGGGCTTCGTCCACGCGCAGGACCGCTTCTTCCAGATGGAGTTCCAGCGCCGCATCGGGCAGGGCCGGCTGGCTGAGCTGTTCGGCAAGGGCGCGCTGGGCCAGGATAAATTCATCCGCACCGTCGGCTGGATGCACACCGCCGAAGAGGAGGTGAAGTCGCTGGATGGGGAGGTGAAGAGCGCACTGGAGAGCTACGCCGCCGGCGTGAATGGCTACGCGCTGCCCAACGCCGGCAGACTTGGCCTGGAGTTCAAGGTGCTGCGCCTGATTGGCCGGCAGTGGTCGCCTGAACCCTGGACACCGCTCAACTCACTCACCTGGGGCAAGGCGATGAGCTACAACCTCGGTGGCAACATGGATCAAGAATTGATACGCATGATCCTGGCCGAGCGCGGCGGCAGCGAACTTGCTGACTTGATCTTCCCACCCTACCCCGATGACATGCCGGTGATCGTGCGCCAACCCTCTGCCCACATCAATAACCCACTGGCGAGGCAGCGCAGGACGGAGGTGAATGCCGCCTTTCCATCTTTTTACCAACCGGCCCCTTCATCCGTCGAAGCGCTCTACGGCCTGCACAAATCTGTGCAAAACGCCATCGGATTGTCGCACGACCCAGCCATTGGCAGCAACAACTGGGTGGTGGCCGGCAGTCGCAGCGCCACTGGCAAGCCTCTGCTCGCCAACGACCCGCATCTCGGCATCCAGATGCCGAGCATCTGGTACATCAACGGCCTGCATTGCCGCGTGGTGAACGATGTCTGCCCCTACGATGTGGTCGGCGTCAGCTTCCCGGGCACGCCCGGTGTCATCCTCGGCCACAACGCGCGCATCGCCTGGGGAGTGACAAACACTGGCCCTGACACGCAAGACCTGTTCATCGAGAAACCGAACCCGCAAAACCCGAATGAGTTTGAATACAAAGGCAAATTCGAGCCGGCGCAGTTGCGCGAGGAAATCATCAAGGTTGCCGGCGGCGAGCCGGTCACGCTGACTGTGCGCGTCACGCGACACGGGCCCATTCTGAACGATGCGATGGCAGATTTGAAAGACCGGCCGCCGCTGGCGCTGCAGTGGGCGGCGCTGCAACCCGGCGCGCTGTTCAGGGCGGTGTTGCAAATCAACAAGGCGCAGAATTGGGATGCCTTCCGCGAGGCATTGCGCCATTGGGACACGCCGGCGCAAAACTTCGTCTATGCAGACGTCGATGGCAACATTGGCTATCAGATGCCAGGCAACATCCCCATCCGCGCCGGCAGCGACGGCAAGGCGCCGGCGGACGGCGCATCCGGCCAGTTCGATTGGATCGGTGCGATCCCCTTCGACAAACTGCCCTTTGCCTACAACCCGCCAGAGGGTTACATCGTCACCGCCAACAACGCAGTGATCGATGCGCAGGCATATCCGTTCTTCCTCGGCGCAGATTGGGACTATGGCTACCGCGCCAAACGCATCGAGCAGCTGATCCTCGAGAAAGACACGCTGAGCGTGGACGACATGCGGCAGATGCACATGGATTCGCATTCGATCTTCGCCGGCGAGATCATGCCCTACATCACCGCCATTGAGCCGAGCGACCCGCGCGAGGCCGACGCGATCAAGCGCATGACGAACTGGGATGGCAATTGCAATGCAAACAGCAATGGCTGCGCAATTTTCGAGGCGTATTGGCGCGCGCTGTCACACGCCGCGCTGGATGACGAAGTGGGCGATTCACTTGCGGCGGATGTCAATGGCAGCGGCACGCATTCGCAGATCACCTTGCGCGCACTGCTGGCTGACCCTGGCAGCAAGTGGTGGGACAACATCAACACGCCGGAAAAAGAAACGCGCGATGCGATCATGCTGCAAGCGCTGAAGCAAACGGTCACCACTTTGCAGACGCGCATGGGCAGCGATATGGGCGCCTGGCAATGGGGCAAGATTCACACCGTGACGTTTGAAAATCAGACGCTCGGCCGCAGCGGCACACAACCCATCGAGGACCTGTTCAACCGCGGGCCATACGCAGTGGGCGGCGGCATGGGGCTGGTGAATGCCGTCGGCGTCGGGCGCGACTTCAGCGCCGGCTCCGGCCCCTCGTGGCGCGCAGTCTACGATGTAAATGACTGGTCGAACTCGCTCGGCATCCACACCACCGGTCAGAGCGGCCATGCTCTGCACCCCAACTACGACGACATGATTCCGCTTTGGTTGAAGGGTGACAGCACGCCGCTGTTGTGGACGCACGATGAAGTGGCAAAGAGCGGGGTTGCAACGCTGGTGCTGGAACCGTGATTTCAGATTCGCGGTGATGAGAGAGAGGAAGCAGGGCACGCCCCTCACCTCTCTTTTGTCACCTGACCCGCCTCGCTTCCATCCAATTGCGCTCCGCTATAATCACGCTGCGCGGGTATAGCTGAGTTGGTACAGCGTCTGCCTTCCAAGCAGAAGATCACGGGTTCGAGTCCCGTTGCCCGCTTCGCCATCCGACCTTAAACTCCCGATACACATTTCGGGGGTTTCTTGTTTTCCGCGCTGCGCTACAAAAGGTGAAAGATGAAAGCAATAATCACCGCTGACCTCTTGAACGTGCGCGCCGGCCCCAGCCGAGACAGCGCTGTGATCGGCACCTTGAGGGGCGGCAGCACCGTAGAGGTGTTGAGTGTGACGGATGGCTGGGCTGCGCTGGCAGTGAGCGCCGGCGGCGCTGCGGTCATGCAGGCTGCTCAGCCGGTAGTCGCCTATGTCTCAGCCGAATTCCTCGACCTGGGGCAAGGCAATAGTGCGCCGCCGGCGCAGCCGCCCGTCGTCGTGCCACCAGTTTCCACTGCGCCGGCCACCACGCCATCAGCCAGCGCCTACGTGCTTGGCCTCAACACGCTGACCAATGGCGGGCTGGCGCGCCAGGAAGCTGAGCGTGGCTGTCGCTACTTTCTCTGCATGAACGACTTCGCCAGCGCATCAGCGCTCAAACGCGCCTTCCCCGATGCCATCGTCATGGCGCGGCGCTTCTTCGATCATGGTTGGATGCCCAACGCTGATCAAATCATGAACGGACTTGAAGGTGCGACAGACAAGAATCTGATCTATATCGGCTTGAACGAAGCCGATCAGATTGGACAGGACGGCGATGCGCTGCGTCAGCGCGCGCAACTCGATCTGGAAGTAGCGCGGCGCATTCGACAGGGCAGCGGCGCGATCTATGCCGCCGGCACCTTCTCGATGGGCTGTCCCGATTTCACCAACCCAGAGACGTGCCAGATCATCCGCGAGCTGTACGCGCCGGCCTACAACGCCGGCTTGATCGCCATCGACATGCACCTCTATTCGCCCAACCCGCAGCACATCAACCAGCCCAGCGAATGGCAATGGTTTGAGCGCCGCTGGGAATTTCTGTTCACGCGCTGCGGCTTTGACCCGCGCGTGCGCGCGATCTATTGCAGCGAAACCGGATTGGATGAGGGCGGCGTCGGCGGCTTCAAGGCGCACGGCACATCACATGAGCAATTCCGCGATTGGTGCGAGAAATACATCGCCCTGCAGAATGCGCCGCTCATCATAGACGGCACGAAGTATCCGTCGCCACTGCTTGGCGGCGCAATTTTCCAGCTAGGTGGCAATGCCGACCCGAAGTGGGATGGCTACGATATGACGAATTACCTGCCAACCTTGCGAAATTTCTATGTTGTGAGCAAAGGGTTGGGCGCGGCGCAAGGTCTGGATGGCAAGGCAAAGTCCAAGCCGGCAAAGAAACCTTCCAAAAAGAAGGGCAAGAAGCTTGAGAAGAAGATCAGGAAGAAGGCAGCAAAGAAAAGCGACAAGCCGGCCAGGAAGAAATTAAAATAAGCCAACCACGGCCCAACTCGCCATATAGCAAGCCATGCGCGGCGCAAGAATGATCAAGTCGCGCTCTGGGGTATCGTTTCAAGCGTGAATGATTTTCAGGCCGATGTCATCGATGGGCTGGAGCCGTTCGCTCAGGAAGAGTTGGCGCGCGCCGGCGCTCACTCCTTTGCCACACAGCACGGCATCGTCCATTTCTCTTGCGCCGGCAACCCACACAAGTTACTTGCGCTGAAAACCGTGCTGGCAGTCTACGCTGCGCGCCGCTTCAGCGTGCCGCGCCCCAGGGCACTGCTCGGAGACCAGCATCTGCGCGCGTTGCTGGCGCTATTGGATGAGGCAGTGGCGATTGCGGGGCGTGCAGCGTTCCGCACCTTCATGCTCGGCGCCGCCGGCGCGGATTCAGCCATCATGCACCGCATCAGAGCCGAGATCGCGAGGCACACACGCTTGCAGGAAGTGGCTGAGGATGGTGACTTGCTAGTGCGCCTTTTCCCTTCACCCCCGACCCCTGCGCGAGAAGGGGAAATGGGCGAGAGCGGCTGGCGCGCGCTGGTGCGCATCTCGCCGCAGCCGCTCGGCACGCGCGCATGGCGCACATGCGTGACGCCCGGCGCGCTGCAAGCGACGGTCGCGCACGTGATGGCAGGCCTGTCGAACCCCAAGCCCAACGACATCGTGCTGAATGTGTGCTGTGGCAGCGGCACGCTGCTGATCGAGCGCGGGATGCTGGCGCCGGCGCAACGGCTGATCGGCTGCGATGTGAGTGAGCAGGCATTGGACTGCGCAGCGCGCAACGCGGCGGCATGGCGCGCCGGCGGCGCAGAGCTGTATGACTGGGATGCGACGCGCCTACCGCTCGAAGACAACAGCGCGAGCGCGCTGCTGGCCGATTTGCCGTTTGGCAATCGCGTCGGCTCACATGAGGCAAACCGCGCGCTGTATCCTGCCGTATTGCGCGAGGCTGCGCGGGTGGCGAAGGCCGGCGCGCGCTTCGTCGTCATGTCGGCGGAAGTGAGGCTATTGCAAGCGACATTGCAAGTGCAGGATGCGTGGCAGGTGCAGCAAACGTTGCGCGTGAATCTCGCCGGCCTGCAGCCGATGATTGCGGTGCTGAAACACGTTGAATAGTCATTTGGCGCCACATCTTTAGCGCTCGCCACACTGTTGGTAAGTCAAATGCGCTGAGGCTCCGGCCTGCCAAGGTTGAGTTGACCACAGCACCTCATCGCATCGTCGTGCATCTTCAAAGTGATCGATCTCGCGGACATCAAAAAGATCTGCGATGTTTTTGTCCATTGACCCGCATCCATGCCGGCCATAAAATCGCCTTGATGTGAAGCCAGCCCCGATGGCTCACCCGCGCAATCTCATGACATTCCCTAGCAACTATGGCCCGCAAAACACAACCAAAATCAACGACGATCATCGGTGACGCGCTGCCCAACATGCCGTGGCAGGCGCGACCCAAAGGCAACAGCGAGGTGGTATGGCGCTACAG
Source organism: uncultured Anaerolineae bacterium (assembly GCA_964590135.1). Classification (GTDB taxonomy): domain Bacteria; phylum Chloroflexota; class Anaerolineae; order J036; family Brachytrichaceae; genus JBDHWI01. Next base: position 110,783 of record CAZPVX010000006.1, read on the forward strand.
TGCAAACCCGATCATCCCGCGCGATGCGATTCCCACCTCAAACAGCATCTTCAACAGTGCAGTCGTGCCGTACAAGGGCGCATTCGCCGGCGTTTTCCGCTGCGATGACAAGGCGCGCCAGATGGACATCAACGCTGGCTTCAGCAAAGACGGCATCAAGTGGAAGATCAACCACAAAACGATCGAGATGATCGGCGACGACCCCGAAGTGACGCGCATGCAATATCGCTATGACCCGCGCGTGTGCTGGATCGAAGACCGCTACTATGTGAGTTGGTGCAATGGCTATCACGGCCCGACGATCGGCCTGGCCTACACGCACGATTTCGAGAAGTTCTATCAGTTGGAGAACGCCTTCCTGCCATTCAACCGCAACGGCGTGTTGTTCCCGCGCAAGATCAAAGGCAACTTCGCGATGGTCAGCCGGCCCAGCGACAACGGCCACACGCCCTTCGGCGACATCTACTACAGCGAAAGCCCAGACATGACCTACTGGGGCAAGCACCGCTTCGTGATGGGCAAGTCGGAAGGCTGGCAAAGCACGAAGATCGGCGCCGGCCCCACTCCCATCGAAACGAAGGAAGGCTGGCTGCTGTTCTATCACGGCGTGTTGACCTCGTGCAACGGCTTCGTCTACAGTTTCGGCGCGGCGCTGCTCGATCTCGACCAGCCGTGGAAGGTGATGTATCGCACGCGGCCCTATCTGCTCTCGCCGCAGACGCTGTATGAGTGCGTCGGCGATGTGCCAAATGTGGCCTTCCCCTGCGCTGCGCTGACTGACGCGCCAACCGGCCGCATCGCGATCTACTACGGCTGCGCCGACACCGTCACCGGTCTCGCCTTTTGTCAGGTGGATGAGGTGATCGACTTTTTGAAGGCGAACTCAGCCGTATAGCGACATTCATTTCAAACGCGCAGGACGCGAAGGCTGCCTACGATCGGGAAGCGCAACTTTTCATCGAGCCTTCGCGTCCTTCAAGCTGCTCGCATCGACTTGTCAGCCTCTTGACATGCCTCACTACGGATTCAACTTCCTGTGGATGTTCTCGAAGGATTGGGCCGGCGCGCCGGCGGATGCAGATCTGCCGGCGCTCGACTTCCTCGCCAAACACGGCTTCGACTTCGTGCGCATCCCCACCGACTACCGGCTGTGGACGAAGGATTTCGATTACTTCCATCCTGATGAGCGCGTCTTTGAAAAGATCGATGCGTATCTCGAAGCGTGCCGGCAACGCAACATCCACTTGTGCCTGAATATCCATCGCGCGCCCGGCTATTGCATCAACCGCAACGATCTTGAAAGGCACAACCTGTGGCTGGACAGAGAGGCGCAGGATGCGTTTGTGTTTTTGTGGGAGACATTTGCACGACGCTATCAGGGCGTGCCGAGCCGGCACCTCAGCTTCGACCTGGTGAATGAGCCGCCGAACATTGGGCAATACGGCATGACGCGCGAGAGACACGCCGGCGTAGTGCGTCGCACAGTGGCCGCAATCCGCGCCATCGACCCGCAGCGCGAGATTGAGATCGATGGGCTGGGTGGCGGCAACTTCGCCATGCCGGAGTTGGCCGACCTTGATGTGATCCAAAGCACGCGCGGTTACCAGCCGATGCCGATCAGCCATCACAAAGCCGAATGGTGGTCGGGCTGGCAGGACGCGCCGGCGCCGCTATGGCCGGGAGTCGAATTTACCGGCCACATCTGGGACAAGGAAACACTGCGCAAGTTCTACCAACCCTGGCGCGATCTGGAGGCGCTGGGCGCGCGGGTGCACGTCGGCGAGTTCGGTTGCTTCAATCGCACACCCAATGACATCGCGCTGCGTTGGTTCACCGACTTGTTCAGCCTGTTCCACGAATTTGGCTGGGGCTATTCGCTGTGGGAGTTTAAGGGCGCGTTCGGCATCATCGATCATGGTCGCACAGATGCACGCTTCGAAAATATCGACGGCTTCAACGTCGACCGCGACCTTTTCGACTTGATGTTGAACAGTCGTATAAATTGAGCGATCGGATATGCCCTGATCGTTGCCAAATTCGTTTATGAATCGCTCACCTTGCTGCGTTATGGTCGGACACAACGCATATGAACCAGAATAACCCCGCAACGCCCACCGCCACGCCGGCAGCGGAGACGCCTTTCGACTGCCCAGGCAATTACATCGCGCCCATTCCATCCACCTTGCGCTGTTCCAAATGCAATCGCGTGCTGGCGGTGAAGGACGCGGTGCGCACGCCGACCGGTCACGTCTGCCCGTACTACGTCAAATCTCGCGTGGCGACGTTTTACAACGCGCAGCCGCAGCATTACATCGTGGCCGCACTGATCGCATTTGTATTGGGCATCGGCGTCGGCATTGCGCTGCAACTGATCGGTCGCATCGGCTTCTTTGCGCTCATCCTGACGATCCTTGTTGGGCCGGCAGCCGGCGGGCTGGTGGCCGAGGCGGTGCGCCGCGCGCTGAAAGCGATGGGCAACGCGCGCGGGCAATACATCTGGCTGACGGCAGCCATCGCGATGGCTGTCGGCGCAGCATTCTTCACGGTGTTGCCGCCGCTGTTTGCGTTGCTCGCTGGCTCACCCGGGTTCATCTTCGCGCTCATCCCGCTCGCCGGCCTGGTCATGGCTGTCGGCGCGCTGGTGGCGCGGATGCGCTATTGAGCTTGCGCGCCTGTCATCGCTCATTGCACAACTGCGCAGCACAGTAACGATGAACGGTGAATGGATGCGTTTCGCCACTTGATTTCGTCAGCCTGACAACTCATCTTCGATATGCGCGCGGATGACGTCGGCGAAGTTGACATCAGCGCGCATGCCGAGCGATTTGCCAAGATCTGCCGTGAACGCCGGCGGCCAGCCGAGCATGAGCTTTTCGATGAAGGGGTCGCGTTCGAACTTTACGCGCGCAGCGGCCTCATCGCCGGCCACCTCGCGCAGCGCTTCCACCATCCCGCCCACGCTCACCGTCATACCCGGCACGTTGATCGAGCGGGTGTGGCTGAAGCGCGACGCCGGCAACTCATGCCCGACGATCAGATTTGCAATCGCCCTGCGCGGCGAAAGCAACCACGCGCGCAGATCGGGCTGCACCGGACAGATGGCATCCGCCCCGCTCAGCGGCTCGCGGATGATGCCGCTGAGGAAGCTCGACGCGGCGCGATTGGGCCTGCCGGGCCGCACGCTGATGGTGGGCAGGCGCAGCGCGCGCCCATCCATGAAGCCTTTGCGCGTCATGTCGTTCAAAAGAAACTCGCCAATGGCTTTCTGCGCGCCGTAGCTATTTTGCGGGGTTAACGCCTGATCGTCCGGCACAGGTTCGGGCAGGGGGCCACCGAACACTGCCAGCGAACTGGTGAACACGATTTTCGGTGGCGCCGGCAAATGCCGGGCAGCCTCGAACAGTGCGCGCGTGCCATCCACATTGACCCGCATGCCGATGTCGAAGTTCTGCTCGGCTTCGCCACTGACCACCGCAGCGAAGTGGAAGATGCTGTCGGTGTCGTTGCCCAACGCGCGCTGTATATCAGCCGGGTCGGCGATATCGCCGGCCATCGCCCAAACCCGTGGATCGACGATGCGATTGGCCTCAACCACATCGAACAGCCGGATGCTTGTGATCTCGCGCTCATGCCCCTGCGCATCGGTCAGCGCACCGCGCTTCAGCAACGCCGCGCATAGTTTTGTTCCCAGAAAGCCGGCCCCGCCAGTGATGAGGATATTCATGCTGAGGGAGTGTAGACCCACTCGCAAGTCGATCCTGGATGGCAGATTCGAGACGTGCATCCAGAATCAGCAGGCTGCAATTCAAAATCTCTCATATTCCATTCACAACCCACTCACGACCCTTTCTGATACTCAGCCGCAGTAGCACGGAGCTTGAAGATGGCAGTCACCACGTTGCTCGTCGTCGACGACGATCCCAAAGCCACCGACATGCTGCGCCGCACGCTGATCTATGAAGGTTTCCGCGTGATCACCGCGGCGAACGGCGTGGATGCGCTGGCGGCTGCGCGTGACCGACAACCAGCACTGATGATCCTCGATTGGAACATGCCAATCATGGATGGGCCGGCCACCTTGCGCCGGCTGCGCGAAGAAAATGGCATCCCAGTGCTGATGCTCACTGGCCGCGATGCGCTTGCCGACAAAGTCGGCGCGTTGGAGATGGGCGCAGATGATTACCTCGTCAAGCCATTTTCGCCGGAGGAGTTGATTGCGCGCGTGCGGGCGCTGTTGCGGCGCGCCTCGCAGGATAATGCCGGCATCTCACTGGAAATTGGCAACTTGACCTTTGATCCGAAGCTGCGCGAGGTGACGCGCGCCGGCCGGCGCATCAGCCTTTCGCCGCGCGAGCATGATCTGATGGTGTATTTCATGCAGCGCCCCTGTCTGGTGCTGAAGCGCGAGCAACTGCTGCGCGACGTGTGGGGCTATGACTTCGGCGGAGACGATGGCGTGCTGGATGTCTACATTGGCTACCTGCGCGCCAAGCTCGAGGCTGCCGGCGAGCCGCGTATCATCCACACCGTGCGTCACGTCGGCTACGTCTTGAAAATGCCGGATGATTCTGTCATGTAGCCAGCATGCGTTATTGCTAAAAGCATGTCCATGCGATTGCGTTTGGCCCTCTTGTTCAGCCTGGTGCTGATCGTCGCCCTCGCCGGCTTCGGCCTGGGGGCGCATGTGGCTGTGCAGCGCATGACGCGCGAAGCGACGGCGCGTGAGCTAGAGGCGCAGGCGCAGCAACTCATCTCAGCCAACCCTCTGCAAACCACGGACGTCCGACCGCGCACGATCAACGATGACAACGCAGCCACGCTGGTGCGCCTGCAAACCTTCATCCCTGGTTGCCCCATCGAAGACGAAGAAACCCTGATCGAGCGCTACGCTCTCGACGGCCGCATGTTGCCAATCAGCAGCGCCGGCATCCTCGCGGTGCAGGCGGGTCAATCATGGCTGGAGATGGCCAGCATCCTCAACAATCCACACCTGATCTTCAGCCAGCCCATCCTTGAGAACGAGCGATTGGTCGGGGTGGCGCAGGTGGCGAAGCCAATCGGCGATCAAGAGCGCATGTTGGTTGCGCTGCGAGATGGATTGGTGTTTGGCGGCGGCGCAGCCATCGTGATGATCTTTGGGTTGATGTGGGTGCTGGCCGGCGCAGCGCTGCGCCCGATCAAACGGCTGGCGTCCGAAGCGCAGACGATCACTTCGCGCAAGGACTTTTCGCGCCGGCTCGACAACCCCATCAGCGACGACGAGTTGGGGCGCATGGTCGGCGCGCTCAATACAATGCTGGCAGAATTGCACACTGCCTATCAACAGACAGAGACACAGCGCGATTTTGTGGCTGACGTGTCACATGAGTTGCGCGCTCCGCTCACCACCGTGCGCGGCAACCTCGCGCTGCTGCAGCGCGATCCGCCCATGGATGCAGCCGAGCACCGCATCGTGCTGCGCGATGCGGTCGATGAGATCGAGCGCATGACGCGGCTGGTGAATGAGTTGCTGCTGTTGGCGCGCACAAACTCCTCGCAGCCGATGCGCCTGATGGCAGTGGATGTGCCTGCGCTTGCATCGAGTGCGCGACGCAAAGCGATGGCATTGGCGCGCGGCCGGCCGATCGCCCTGCAAACCGCGCGCGACGATATTTTCGCGCTGGCCAACCCCGATGCGCTGAGCCAGATATTGCTGATTTTGCTGGATAACGCGACCAAATTCACGCCGGCGCAAGGCCGCGTGTGGCTCAGCGTAGACGCCGACGATCAGCGCGTCAGCATCAGCGTGCACGACAGCGGCGCCGGCATTCCACTCGAAGCCCAACCGCATATCTTCGAGCGCTTCTATCGCGCCGACGCTTCCCATCCTGGCAACGGACTTGGCCTCACCATCGCACACGGGTTGGCGCGCGCCCAGGCTGGCGAAATCACTGTGCGCAGTGTGCCCGGTCAGGGCAGCGTGTTCACTGTGTCACTGCCGGTCGCTGACGTGTAAGGTCGACTCAGGATATTCGTGCTGCTTGGCTGGCAGCGCCCCGTTCAGCTTTGCAGTTCCGTCTCGTTGCGGCTCTTCGTTGAAGGCAAATCCAGCATCGACAAGCGGTAGCCAAGATTTTTATCGCACAGCGCGAGCAAGTCTTTGGCGATTCCGTTGCGCGCAATCGTGATCTTCACGTTGTGGCCGGCAACTTGGCCCAGCTTCGCACTCGCCTGCTCCACGTCACACAGCGCACCCACGATCAACTCGCGCGGACATTCGCGCCCATAGTGCGCCAGCAGGAATGCAGTGACATCGCCGGCGAAAGGCAGCACACGCATGCCCAGCACCGCGCCGGCCTTGATGCGCAAAATGCCGGCGAATTCCGTCACGCCATCGAAGCAGATCACATCCTGATCGTGCGCCACATCGCGCTCGACAATCTGCAACACCAGAGCGCGCTCCAGCACCTGCAACTGCTCCTTGATGCGGCTGGCGCGCTCGAATTCCAGCCGCTCAGCATGCATCAACATGCGCCGGCGCATCTCGTGCACCACGCTCATCGTTGGCCGCGTCAGAAACCGCTCTGCCCGCCGCACAGCCAGCAGGTAATCGGCCTGGGTGATGAGGTTCTCGCATGGCGCGCTGCACTTGTGCATGTGCAGCAACAGGCAGGCGCGGCGCGGCATGGGATTGCACTCGCGCAGCATGAAGGCCTCATTGACGTATTCCATCAGCGTGTCGCGGAAGCGCCGGCTGGGGTATGGCCCGAACCTCCTCTCGACAGCATCATCACCCAGCCCATCCAGCGCCCGATTTGTGCGATGTTTCTTGAATGGCGCAAAGCGCGGGTAGTCCTCGTGCGTCTTGACGATGTAGTGATAGCCCTCATCTTCGGATTTGAGCAGCACGTTGAAGCGCGGGCGATACAGCTTGATCAGGTTGTTCTCTAGGATCAAACTTTCGATTTCATGGTTGACAAGGATCACCTCGATGTCGCATACCCGTTCGATCAGCCGGCGCGTGCGGCGGTGTTTGCGGCCATGCTGGAAATACGACGCCAGCCGCTTGCGCAACGCCTTCGCCTTGCCGACATAGATCACCTTGCCATTCATGTCCTTGAACAGATAGCAACCCGGCGTGAGCGGGTATTGGCGCGGGTGAAAGGTGAAATCGGCGGACATCGCTATTCGTCAAGAACAAATGATCGACCATTGTGCAGGACTCGTCAATAGCGGACAAAACGCCGCCGCGTGCGTTACAGTTGACGCCTTGTGACACCAACTTCTGCTGCATCGAGCCAGCGGCTCGACGCCCTGCGCGATGGCGCGCTCATCGTGATCGGCTCAATCATCCAGGCGCTGTCGGTGGTGATGTTTCTCGCGCCGGCAGACCTCGCCCCCGGCGGCATCAGCGGCCTCGCGCTCATCCTCAACCGCGCCCTGCCCTTCACGCTCAGCATCGGTGTTTGGATCTGGGTCTTGAACGTGCCGCTGCTGGGGTTGGGCATTCGCTATCTTGGCGGGTGGCGATTCCTCATTCGAACGATCGTCGTGGTGGCGCTGTATTCCGGCTTCACCGCGTTGTTTGAGCGCTTGGAGATTCAGCGCGTGACGAATGATGTGCTGCTGAACACCCTGTTCGGCGGGATCATCGGCGGCGTCGGCGCCGGCCTGGTCTTCCGCGCGCAGGCCACCACTGGCGGCACCGACATTCTGGCGCTGCTGCTGGTGCGCCTGCGCAGTGTGCCCCTCAGCCAGAGCTACCTCATCACCGATGTCGCAGTGATCGTGCTCGCCGGCGTCACCTTCGGCTGGGAGAAAGCGCTCTACGCCATCATCGCGCTCTATGTCGGTGGCGTGGTTGCCGAGACGATCAGCGAGGGCGTGCATATCAGCCGCACTGCCACCATCATCACCCAACAGCCCGACGCAGTGGCGCAAGCGGTGATGACCGTGATGGGGCGCGGCGTGACGCGCTGGGCCGGCACTGGCGCCTATACTGGCGCAGATCGACCCATCCTGTTCATCGTCATCAGCCGCGCCGAGACCGCCACGCTGAAATCCATCGTTGCAAAGGTCGATCCACATGCCTTCGTCGTCATCGGCCAGGCGCAGGAAGTGTATGGTGAAGGCTTCAGACGGTTCGAGCGTTGATGCAAAATCACTGTGGGATCAGCGCGCTGTGAATCGGCTCGACCCATTGATTTTTCTCGCGGTCAAACACGCCGAAGCCGGCGCCAAATTCCCAATACGCCCAGCCAAAGCCGCGCTGCTCTGCTGCGCGCGCCACATAGCTCGTCCATCGATGGCGCGATTCCATGTCGGCATGTTTGCCGTATGAGCCAAACTCACCCATCCAGATCGGAATCTGATTTTCACGACCCCACTTGGCGACTTGATCCATGTCGAAATCGACATTGACGCGTTCGTTGCTGGTGCCTTTCCAGGTTGTGCCGATCCAGGCATCGCTGCCGGCAGCCCACTCTGCGCCCTGATGGGTAAACTGAAATGGCAGGTAGTAGTGAAACGTGGCAATGAGGTGCTGGTCTTTGGGGCGCATCATGCCCTTCAATGCGCTGGGGCCGCCCCAGTCGGCGCCGGTAAACACGACGTTGCGATCGGGATTGCTCTTGCGCACTTCGGCCAACGCGTCTTCGAAAATGCGCTGCCACAAGCCGGCGGTCAGCGCGTCATGGGGCTCGTTGAGCAGTTCCAGCACCACCGACGCCGGCTTGCCCTTGTAGCGCTCGCCGATCTGCGCCCATAGCGCGATGAAGCGCTCGCGCTCAGCCTGCGGCTCGATGAAAATTTCATCGTAGTGGTGCATGTTGACCACGATGTTCAACCCGCGCCGCACGGCATTGTCAACCGCCCAATCCACGCGCTTGAAAAACATCTCGTCGATGGTAAAAGGCGCCTCACGCAGCGCGTGCGCAGACCACTTGGTGGGCAAGCGAATGGTGGCAAATCCACCCTCTTTCACCAGGTCGAAGAAGCGCTCTTCCAGCATCATGCCCCACTCCCCTTCTGTCGGGGCTTCGAGAGCGTTGCCAAAGTTCACGCCACGCCCCAGCTGTTTGATCTGCTCGAAGGGATCGATGGCCGTGAAGGGTTCAACCTCGATCGGCAAAGCTGCCTGTGTTTCAGTGGTTGCGGTGGCCTGTGCTGCCGGCGCTGTCGACGCGGTCGGCGAGCGTGGTGGCGGCGCAGCACAGGCAGCAGCACCAGCCAACGCCAATCCGCCGGCCAGCATCGTTCTGCGATGAATGCGTTTCATGGTGAGAGTTTTACTACGAAGTCAAGCGTTCCACATGGCGGCAGCCCCCATGCCTGTCACCCAAATAAAAAACCCCAAGGAAGTCAGCCCTTGGGGTTTTGAAACTGCAATCGTCTGCGCTTACGCCGCGCTTATCGGCTGGGGTGCGGGCAGCGCCGGCATCCCCATCACCTGACGAAATTCTGAGTTGTCCAACGTCTCGCGCTCCAACAGCGCCTTCGCCACCGACACCAACTTCTCGCGATTGTCACTCAGCAGTTGCTTGCTGCGGTTGTAAGCGCGGATGATGATGTTTGACACCTCGCCGTCGATCTTCTCGGCCACTTTCTCGCTGTAATTGCGGCCTTCGGCAATCTCGCGACCCAGGAACACCAGATCGCTGCGCTCGCCGTAGCTCACCGGCCCCAGTTCGTCGCTCATGCCGTAGGAGCGCACCATGGCGCGGGCGATGTTCGATGCGCGCTCCAGGTCGCTCACCGCGCCGGCGGTCACATCCTGGAAGACAAGCTCTTCGGCAGCGCGGCCGGCCAGCATATAGACCAACTGCGCTTCCATGCGACGCTTGGTCATCGAGAGCGCGGTCTCATCCTTCTCTGGCGTCAGCCACGTCACACCGCCGGCCTGGCCACGCGGCACGATCGTCACCTTCTGCACGGCGATCTCAGCTTCGGGCGTGAGGGCTGCGGCTACTGCATGGCCGGCCTCATGATATGCCACCACTTCCTTCTCGCGCGGCGACATCAGCCGGCTGCGGCGCTCTGGCCCCAGCGCCACTTTCTCGATGGCTTCCTGCAACTCAGTCTGGCCAATCTCGGCCTTGCCGCTGCGAGCCGTCAGAATGGCTGCTTCGTTGACCAGGTTCTCCAAGTCGGCGCCGGTGAAGCCTGGTGTCTGGCGCGCAATCACAGTCAGATCGGTATCGAGGCGCAGCGGCTTGCCGCGCGTGTGCACCTTCAAAATCGCCTCGCGGCCCTTGACGTCAGGCGCATCCACCGTCACGCGGCGATCGAAGCGGCCCGGGCGCAGCAGCGCCGGGTCGAGGATGTCAGGGCGGTTGGTGGCCGCCGTGATGATGACATTGGTGTCGGTGTTGAAGCCATCCATCTCGACGAGCATCTGGTTCAATGTTTGCTCGCGCTCATCGTTGCCGCCACCCAGGCCGGCGCCGCGCTGGCGGCCCACCGCGTCGATCTCGTCGATGAAGACGATGCACGGGGCAGCCTTCTTGGCCTGATCGAACAAATCGCGCACACGGCTGGCGCCAACGCCGACGAACAGTTCGACAAACTCCGAGCCAGACAGGCTGAAGAACGGCACGCCGGCCTCGCCGGCAACCGCCTTCGCCAGCAACGTCTTGCCGGAACCAGGCGGCCCAACCAGCAGCACCCCCTTGGGAATGCGCGCGCCAAGTTGGATGAATTTCTCGGGATTCTTGAGAAACTCGACCACCTCGACCAGTTCCTGCTTGGCCTCATCGCAGCCGGCGACGTCGGCAAACGTCACGACCGGATTCTCGCTGGTCATGCGCCGCGCGCGGCTGCGACCAAAGCTGAAGGCTTGATCAGCGCCGCTTTGGGCGCGCCGCATGGTGAACAGGAAGAAGCCGCCGATCAGCAACAGCGGCAGCAGATAGATCATCGCGCCGGCGATCTGGGTGATGAACGGGACTGATTCGACCTGATACGACACGCCGGCCAGCTCATCCTGGGTCACACCGAAGTTGCGCAGCAACTGGCTGGCATCGATGTTGGTTTCCTTGTTGGCAAGGATCGGCGTGGTGTTGTCTTTGCGCACTGCGCGCATGGTCGAGCCATCCGCCGAAATCATGATCTGGCTGACATTACCCGCCTTGATCTCGCGCACGAGTTGCGACATGTCGGAGGATTCAGCGCGGCGGGTAGTGGTGGCAAATTGCATCACCGCATAGGCGATCACCAGAGTAATCAGGATGATCGGGATGATGTTATTCCTCAGGCTTTTGGGCATCTTTTGGTAAACCTCGTACTAACGATAGCCAATCTTCGATTCAGTGCATTAGTTCGGCAATAGAGCAGCCGGCGATTTGACGATTTTCCCCTCGGGTCTCACTGCGCAAACACGAACATCCATGTCTTTTCAGACCCCGTAAACTAACATTCCTATATTAGTCTGGGGTGAGACTCAGTCAGGTAGTATAAAGCAGCACACTGCCACCCGACAAAACCTATGTTACCTGATTATCGCGTGCGCCAGCGGGATTATCTGCTCGAAATCATCCGCGCCATGACCTCGCGCCTGAACGTCAATGACGTTTTGCGCCTGATCTTGCAACAATCCGCAGAGTTGCTCAACGGGCAGGCCGCGCTGATCGCACTGGTGGAGCCCGATGGTCACTACCACATTCGTCAGGCCTACGGCATCCCCGATCCACTGCTCAACCAACTCAAGCCTATTCTGAGCAAGGCAGATGACCTGGATGCAGCGGTGGAGACGCTGGAGAAGAACCTGCTCGCCATAGCGCAGCGGCTGGGATTGGGCTTGTGGCAGGTCGTGTCGCTGCCGCTCAAGGTGGAGGGCGAGTCGTTTCTCGGCACGCTATATGTCTTTCGCACCTATGGCGGCGAATTCACCCGCAACGACCGCAAACTTCTGGAGAGCTTCGCCGATCAGGCGGCGGTTGCGGTGAACAACGCGCGGTTGTATGAACAACTTGGGCAGGAGAAACGCCGGCTCGACGCAATCCTCGAATTCAGCGCAGACGGCGTGGTCATCATGGACGCGGCGCACACCATCCTGATGTTCAACCGGCTGATGTCGCGCATGATCGGCGTGCCGGCAGAAGAGGCCATCGGCAGGAAGTTTGAAGAGGTATTGTTGTTGGCGCGCAAAAGCGCCGGCACCACGCTGGAAGAAGCCGAAGCGCAGGGCTGGCCGACAGTGGGCAGCGCCAACCCGCTGTTCGTGGAAGGCGAACTGCGCAAGCGCAACGGCGACGCCATCAGCGTCGACATCACGTTTGCCGCGCTGTTCGATCGCGAACGCCGCCTGGTCAACATCATCGCCGACGTGCATGATCTGACGCGCTTTCGTCAGGCCGAAGAGATGAAGAACACATTCATCTCTTCGGTGTCGCACGAGTTGAAGACGCCGGTCGCGCTGATCAAGGGCTATGCCAGCACGCTGCGCCGCGCCGACGCAAACTGGGACAAAGCGGTCGTCGGAGAGAGCCTGCAAGTGATCGAGGAGGAGGCAGATCGGTTGACGGAGTTGATCGAAAACCTGCTCGATGCATCGCGGGCACAGGCCGGCCGCTTCAAGCTGACGCCGGTGGAATTGGACATCGACGAGTTGGTGGTGAAGGTGACGAAGAAGTATCAGGCGCAGAGCAAAGGGCACAAAATCATCGCCGATGTTGCGCAGAACATGCCTTTGGTGCTGGCAGATGAAGCGCGCGTCACGCAGGTGCTAAGCAACCTGATTGCCAACGCGATCAAGTATTCACCGGAAGGCGGCGAGATTCGCATCACCGGCGAAGCGCAACCCAACGAAGTCGTCATCCACGTGAGCGATCACGGCATGGGCATCGCGAAGGAGGATCAAGCCCGGCTGTTCAACAGCTTCTATCGCGCGGATGTGGCAACGCGACGCGGCATCGCCGGCACCGGTCTCGGCTTGTATCTCAGCCGGGTCATCGTCGAGTCACACGGCGGGCGCATTTGGGTGGAGAGTGATGGCGTGCACGGTTCGACCTTCAGCTTCACGCTGCCGCGCGTGATGAACGTATGATTTGGCTACGGTAAAATTCGCTGCCGAGGCGACATTTTGACCAACACACCCCCGAACCTACATGTCAGCGCGCACCCGCTGGCGCTGCACAAGCTCACCATCCTGCGTAACCAGAAAACTGAGCCAAAAAAATTCCGCGAGGTCGTGCGCGAGATCGCGATGATGCTGGTGCTGGACGCCACTGCTGACCTGCCGGTGAGCGATCTGCCGATCACCACGCCGATGGGTGCAACCACCGGTCACAAACTAGCAGATCATGTCGGCCTGATCCCGATTCTGCGCGCCGGGCTCGGCATGGTGGAGGGTGCGCTGGACGTGCTGCCCAGCGCCGAGGTGTGGCACATCGGCCTGTATCGTGATGAGCGCACGCTGCGACCAGTGGAGTATTACAACAAACTGCCGGTGAATCCCACCGTGCAGGTGTGTCTGGTGCTGGACCCCATGCTGGCTACCGGTGGCAGCGCAGTCGCCACAGTCGATATCCTCAAGCGATGGGGCGCACAGCGCATCAAATTCGTCGGGTTGATCGGCGCACCGGAAGGTGTGCATCGGCTATCGACCGCGCATCCCGACGTGCCAATTTATCTCGCCTCGCTGGATGAGCGGCTGAACGAAATCGGCTACATCGTGCCGGGATTGGGCGACGCCGGCGACCGACAGTTCGGCACGGCATAGCGCACAATTGCAGAAAGTTTTTCCGCGCGCGACTGCCAGTGCATACCCGACAGTCAAAACTTGAACCATGGACATTCTCAAATCGATCCTCGATTTCATCCTGCACATCGATGGACATCTGGCCGACTTGATCACGCAATACGGGGCGTGGATTTACGTGCTGCTGTTCGCAATCATCTTTGCCGAGACCGGCTTTGTGGTGACGCCGTTTTTGCCCGGCGATTCGCTGCTGTTCGCCGCCGGCGCGCTGACGGCATCCACCGGCAAACTGAACATCCTGCTGCTGTGGGTGCTGCTCATGGCTGCGGCGGTGCTGGGCGACGCAGTTAACTATTTCATCGGCAAGCGCGTGGGCAAGGGCATCTTCAAGCCAGGCAACCGCATCTTGAAGATGGAATATCTGCACAAGACCGAGCATTTCTACGAGAAGCACGGCAACAAGACCATCATCCTGGCGCGCTTCGTGCCGATTGTGCGCACATTCGCGCCGTTTGTCGCCGGCGTCGGCAACATGAACTACACGCGTTTTGCCACCTACAACATCGTCGGCGGCGCGCTGTGGGTGACGCTGTTTCTGTTCGCCGGCTATCTCTTCGGCAATATCCCGTTTGTCAAGGAGAATTTTGAAATTGTCACGATCGGCATCGTGCTGGTCTCGGTGTTGCCGATGGTGTTTGAATATCTCAAGTCGCGCCGAGAGAGCAAGCGCGAGCAACAAGCCGCAAGTGTAGCCGGCGAAGTGATCGCCAAATAGATCGCCCAACTTCAGCGCGAAGCCCGCCGGTAAGCGCAAAGGGCGCAAAGTCATCACAGGCTTTGCGCCCTTTGTTCTACATGCTCTTCATCTGCCGGTGCGCCTGGCGCGACTGCCCTGTGCAGCGGGATGACCGCGCGAACCAGAGTGCCTTGCTGTGGCCGGCTCTCCACGTCCAGCGCGCCGCCCAGCGCCTGCGCGCGCTCGCGCATCGTGCCAAGCCCCATCTGCCCCGGCCACGCCAAATTCATGTCGAATCCCACGCCATCATCGCGCACCTCCAGCATGATCGTCTTCTGCCCATTGATCAAGCTGAGCCAGAGTTGGCGCGCATGGGCATGCTTTACTGTGTTGTGCATAGCTTCCTGCGCGATGCGATAGATGGCTTCCTTTGCAATCAGCGGGACACTTGGCTCGCTCCGACACAAATTCACGTGCACCGCCAGGTCGTAGCGCGCGCGCACTGCATCGGCCTGTTTGTTCAGCGCTGCCAGAATGCCCTCTCGCTCCAGCGATTCTGGGCGCAATTCAAAGATCAGCGCGCGAATCTCCGTCATCGCCGCCTCTAAGAGCGACAGAATATGCTGCAACGGCACGCCGGCGCGGGTGTCGTTCGGGTCGATCAGCTTTTCAAGCGTGCGTGACGCCAGCGCGATGCCATAGATGGCCTGCGACACAGAATCGTGCAGGTCGCGCGCCAGGCGCGAGCGCTCGGCCTGCGCTGCTGAGCGCGCCGCCTGGGTGTAGAGCCGCGCATTCTCTATCGCCAGCGCAGCCTGCTGCGCCACCGCTACCAACAAATCGGCGTGACGCTGGGTAAACTGATGGGGTTTGGCGCTATCGAGCGTGAGGATGCCAATGGCGCGATCCTTCACCTTCATCGGCACACCGATCCAGGAGACGATATGCGCTGGCACTTCGCCCAGCCAATCTGCCTTCGAGGTAGCCTGAAACAACTGCGCCATCATCCCGTCACCATGCACGTCATCGATGATAATGGGTTGGCCGGAGCGAACAATCTCAAGGTGGTGGCCGCTCAAGCGCCAATTCGAGCCGGCCTTGAACGACGAGAGGTGGGGGCCGGCGTAATGCAGCGTGACCATTAGGTCGCCCTGCACCTCGAAGATCGTGCCGGCGTCGTATTCAATCAGGCTATCCAACTGCTGAAAGATCGTTTCCAGCAGCGCCGGCAATTCCAGCGTGGCCGAGAGCTTCTGCGCCACGCCCAACAGCGCTGACAATTCTGCCGTGCGCTCAGCGACCACTCGCGCCAACTCACTTTCATGCGAGCGCGCAGCCTCGAACAACAGCGCATTGTCGACTGCGATGGATGCCAGTTGAGCCATTTGATGTAGGGAATTCAGATCATCCCTGGCAAATGCAGCGTGGCCCGGGGCGCCGGCAATGGCGATCACGCCTATCACCTGCCCGGCTCGCTTGAGTGGCGCACACATGACCGACTTGACCGCATCGAGCGGCACATCGCTTATCCGATTCGGCCATGTCGCATAGTTCTCAATGCAGAGCGGGGATCCTGTTTCCCACACTGCCCCTATCACGCCCAATCCGCGCTGCATGGCGGGCTTGCCACGATAGGCATGCTCCTGTTGCAAAAAATAGCCGCGCGCAGTGTGCGCCACCATGTCATTGCCGTTATCAGAGATCAGCGCAATAAGGGCGTGTGGTGTGTCAAATAGCGCGCAGGTCTGCGAGATGATGGCGTCGAAGAGTTGCTCGCTCCCCTGCCGATTCATGATGCCCAGCGAAGTTTCGTGAAGCGATTCGAGATAGGTTGCCTGCCGGCGCAGCGATTGATTGACCACCTGCAATTCGCGCGTGCGCTCGTCCACGCGCGTTTCGAGCGAATCGCGCGCATCACGCAGTTCCTGCAGGATTTTGGCGAGCCAGTCGCGCATCTGCCAGATCAGGATGACCAACAGAATGGCCGACACTAGCATCGGAATCGATTTCGACACGGCATCAGCCAACGTGGGCGCCTGCCTGCCCACGCTCAGGTATGCGCTGACGGGAACCAGCACCGCAACCAGCCCGATCATCATCAACGCCATGCGTTTGAAGGCCTGGCGACTGACATAGGGCAGCGTGATGAACAAGCTAAACGCCACCGCCATGAGCGCCAGCCCAAGTGCTGTGGGGAAGGCCACTGCCACCAGCACAGAACTGGCGCACACCACGCCAAACAGCACGCTGAGTGCTTGCGCCTTGCGGCCTTGCCGCACAAGCCGGCGCGCATACAGCAACGTCAGAAAAAAGACGAGGCTCACCGCCAACAGGGTCAACGATTCGATTCTTTGGGACGGCGACATTCCGAGCCACAATATCCCTCGCAGCAACTGCATCGCCAGCGACACAGCCATGCCATATCCTGCGTAGGTCAACACACGATGCAACAGATCGGCCGGCCCGCCGAAGTTGTCGTTCATATTGTGATTCTGAGTCGATTTCATGGGTGGTGCGTGCTGCGCACGCGAGGGTCACGCGCCGAGGGTTGGAATATTATAGGAATAGTCGCAGAAGCGCATCCTTCATGCGCATGACTTTCACATGGTATCTTTAAGGCCACAATCGGACTCAGGAGCCATCATGGACTATCGCATTGAAAAAGATTCGCTCGGCGAAGTGCAGGTGCCGGCGAACGCCTACTATGCTGCGCAAACACAGCGCGCCATCAACAACTTCCCCGTCAGCGGCCAAAAGCCGTATCGCGCCTTCGTGTGGAGCATGATCGCCATCAAGCGCGCCGCCGCCGAGGTCAATCGCGACCTCGGCCTGCTCAAACCCGAATTGGCCAACGCGATCATCCAGGCCGCAGACGAATGCCTGAATGGCGCGCTGGCCGACCAGTGGGTGGTCGACCCATTCCAGGCCGGCGCCGGCACCAGTCACAACATGAACACCAACGAGGTGCTGGCCAATCGCGCCAATGAGATTCTCGGCTACCCGCTGCTCAGCAAGGACAAGAAGCCGGTTGGCGCAAATGACCATGTGAACATGGCGCAAAGCACCAACGACACCACGCCGACCGCCATCCGCCTTGGCGTGCTGTGGCGCCTGCCCGAGCTGCAAACCGCCATTCAAGGCTTGATCGACACGCTCGATGCGAAGGCCAAAGAATTTGACCCTATCGTGAAGAGCGGTCGCACACACCTGCAGGATGCCGTGCCGGTGCGGCTCGGCCAGGAATTCAGCGCCTATGCCAAGGCTGTCGAGCGCGACCTCGCCCGCATCAACGCCGCCGCCGACCAGCTACGCCGCATGCCCATCGGCGGCACCGCCACTGGCACCGGCCTGAACGCGCATCCCGACTACCACAAGAACATGGTGAAGGTATTGGGGCGCATCCTTGGCCAGCCGCTGCACGAGAGCGACAACCTGTTCGAGGGCATGCAGAGCATGGCCGACGCAGCGCACTTCAGCGCAGCCATGCGCACCCTCGCCATCACGCTTACGCGCATCGCCAACGACCTGCGCCTGCTCAGCAGCGGCCCCACCACCGGCCTGGATGAGATTCGCCTGCCAGCGGTGCAACCCGGCTCCTCAATCATGCCCGGCAAGGTGAACCCGGTGCTGGCTGAGATGCTGAACATGGCGATGTTCCACGTGCAGGGCAATGACCACACCGTGGCGCTATCTGCACAGGCCGGCCAACTCGAACTGAACGTGATGATGCCCATCATCGCCCACAACTTGAACGAGATGGTGCATGTCACCATCGGTTCTGTAAATGCCTTCGTGAAATACTGCTTGAGCGGCATCATCGCGCAACCGGAAAAGGCGGCCGGCTGGCTGGCAAAGAACGCCATCGTCGTCACTGCGCTCAATCCCATCATCGGCTACATGGCCGGCGCAGATCTTGTCAAGGACGCGATGAAGCGCAACATGACCATCCGTGATGTGGCTGCTGAGCGCATCGACGCCGGCACGTTGAAAAAAGTGGATGGCACGCCGATCACACTCGCCGAGGTCGACGCCTCGCTCGACCTGCACAAATTGACCGAGGGCGGACTGGGCGGGCCGGCCGGCGGCTAATCACAGGTTTGGATGGGTAATTTTGAGTTCAAAATTACCCATTCAAAATTTATAATCCCCGCGATGGCACCGAACCCCGCACCGCCGGCAAACGACGACGACTGGGCGCCGCCCAAGCGCTCCGCCGGCCAATGGGAGAGCGACACCGCGCCGGCAGCGGGTGGCAAGCGCGCATCAGGCGGGCTGGCCGAGGTGTGGAACGACCCGCGCAGCCGGCCGCTCGTGCTGGTCAGTGGCTTTGCGCTGCTCGGCATCTGCGCGCTGTCGTGCTTCATCCTCGCGCTCATTCTCGCCACCGGCGGCGGCACCTCTGCCTTCATCCCAAACATCGGACCGATCAGCGGCGAGGACATCGACATCACACAGCAACCCATCACCGACACAGTCGTCATTCGCGTGAACGACGCCGTCATCACGCCAGCCATCCCGGCGCGCATGTCGGTGGGCAGCACCACCTTTGAGGTGCAGCCCATGCGCATCACCAACAAGCAGTGGAGTTACGACCCCAACGCTGCGCGCACCGCTTTCTGGGTGCCGGGGACGGCGGTGAACTATGTGCTGGGCGTGCATGCTTCCAGCGAAAACCGCCAAATCATCGACGCGCTGAACGAAGGCGACTTGATCACACTCGACACCAACATGGGCGCGCAACGCTACCGTGTGACGCAGCAAGCCACCGTCGGCAACAATGCCAGTGATCTGGCCACGCTGCTGGCGCAGGACAGCCCGCGCCTGACAATCGTATTGATGGGCGAGGGCGGCAGCCAGCGCCGCGTGACGCTGGCGCAATTCACCGATGAAGGCACAGCCAATCAGCTTGCGGCAGTCGGCGTGCCGGTAAACCTCGGCGACATCCGCGTGCTGGCGACAAACCAGCGCCTCCTGCCCGGCGGCAGCGTCGGCTTGCCAAGTGGCAAGAATTACCTGCAGGTCGATTTCGCCGTAACCAATTTGATCACCGAATATGTGGATGCGGCGCAATTCTTCACCCAGTTGACTGATGGCGCCGGCAACACCTACCCGCTCTCGCTGGAAGGGGCAAAGGCGAATGGCGCTGCCGGCTTTACGCAGGGCGCGCTTGGCCCGGGCAAGGTCGTTACCGGCACAGCAGCCTTCGAGGTGCCAAGCACGATGGCCGGTCCGACGCTGGAGTGGAAGCTTGCCCTGGACGCAAATACGCCCTATGTCGCCCGCGTCGCCATCCCCTATCGGCCCATTCTGGCCGAGCCGACGGTTGAACCCACCGGCCAGCCCAAGGCGCGCGTGACCATCGTCAGCGCAAACATCACACCTGAGGGCAACGAGTTGCGCATCGTTGGCAGCGTGCAGAACCTGACCAATGAGTTTTTGCAGGTATCGCTACCGGATGTGTCGCTTAGCTCACCCAACGGTCAGCAATACCCGCTGACGGCCAGCCTGCCGGCGTTCCCATGGAGCGTGCAGCCGAATGAGTCGCTGACGTTTCAGCTTTCATTCACGCGCCCGCCGAATGGCCCGGTCACCTTCACCATGTTCGACCAGGCCTTCAGCCTGAGTGGGTTCTAACGCATTCGGCACCGGGTTCGTGCGCCGGCGTCATCGCGACGCTGCGTGTGGACTGATGTAGTTGCCGACCGTCGTGCGAAAGGCGACATTCAGCCGGTTCCAGCCGTTGATCGCGATGATCGCCAGGGTGAGATCGACCAATTCTTTCTCGCTGAACTGCGCGCGCGCCTGGTTGTACACCTCATCGGACACGTCGCGCGTAGCATCGATCTGGGTGACGGCTTCGGTCCAAGCCAGCGCAGCGCGCTCGCGCTCGCTGTAGCACGGCGCTTCGCGCCAGACCGGAAGCAGGTAGAGGCGCTGCTCAGTTTCACCGCAGGCGCGCGCGTCCTTGGTGTGCATGTCCAGACACCAGGCACAGCCATTGATCTGTGAAGCGCGGGATTTGACCAATTCCAGCAGCGATTCTTCCAGTCCGCTTTTGTGGATCTGCTTCTCAACCTGGAGCATGGCATTGAACGCGTCAGGTGAGGCAAGTTTATAAGCAAGACGCTGATGCATCAGAAATCTCCTGATCTATTTCAAGAATAAACTTGAGTAATACACCCATCGAGGATGGTGTCAAGAAGTGGCCAGGCTCACAACAAGTGCGCCAACATGATCAGGATGCCGCCGTCGTCGCGCCGGCCAGCGACCTGATCTGTGCGTCGAGCCGGCTCAAGTCTTGCATGCGCTCGCGCAGCCGGCGTGTCAGCATATGGATGATGCCGATGCTTATCTCAGGCCGCGCGGCGATCAAGTCGAAGAGCGGCGCACGGTCGAGCCGCAACAAGCGCGCCTGCTCGGTCACACTGGCCGATGCAAGGCGCGGCTCAGGGTCAAGCAGCGCCATCTCGCCAAAGGCATCGCCCTCGCCCAGGTCGTTCAGCACGCGCGCGCCATCGTGAATGCGCACCTTCCCGCTGACGATGATGTAGAGGCTATCGCCCGGCTCGCCCTTCGCAAAGAGCAACACGCCGGCGCCTGCGTCTGTCTCTTGCAGCAGCGCCGCTACTTCGGCCAGCGCGTCATCCGGCATCTGCGCAAACAAGCTCGAGCCCTTCAAGATCATCACGCGCTCCACGATCGACAACATGGTGTTTTCTCCTTGCACGCCGGCCCGCTGCGCCATCGCCCGCAGCAATGGCTCCGGCGACTGGCGCATCATCGCCATTACATCTGCGCACTCCCCCACCGGCAGCCTTGCAATGGCATGCAGCGCGCACGCCTTGGTCCATGCCATTAGCCACACTGCCGGCGCGCCTACCGCCGCCTGCCGCAAGCGCGCCGCGATGGACTGCCGCGTTTGTGGGAAAGCGCTGCGCCAATGCACCAGCCGCTCGGCCGGCGAGAGTGGTTCCAGCGCCGGCATCACCCACCCTCTCAACTCTACCGGCAACTGCGCATCGATCATTTCGAGCGCAACCGCGCGCTGGGTAACATCCACGCTTGTCAGCGCTTCGCGCGCCTGCAGCATCTCATCACGCCGTCCGCTGCAAGTCAGCCACAGCAGGATGCGCTCGCGCGTCGCGTCGCACTCCGCTTGCAGCGCGGCGATCAGCGGCTGCAACACCAGCAAGACAGAAGGCGATTGCTGTTGGGCAGGCATTCCATCCCCTGCCCTTCCCTCTGGGAAAGGCGTCAAGTCGCCCATCGCCGCGCAGATCCAGGCCATGCGCGCCACCTCCTCGTAGATGCCGGCGCGGACATCGTTCGGATCGATGGCGCTATGTCGTGTCACAAGTGAGGCAAGCGCCAGCGCGCGCACGCCGGCGCCAGCATCTTTTGTCATCGCCCTTAGCGCGGGCACAGTCGCATCGACTTCGCTCCGGCAAAGGGCCTGTGCCAGCGCACGACGACTGCGCTGTGGCTTTTGTTTTGTTTGCAGTTCGGATCGTATCAGCGCGACCGCATTCGCATCACCCCGCGCCAGCGCCTGCACTGCCGCCTGCATCGTCTCTGGCGCATTGCACGCGGCGATTACCTGCGGCCATAGCGCCACATCCTTCACACAGCCGGCGGCCCACAGCGCAGCGCGCCGCACATCTGCATCTTCATCACCCAATAGCCGCGCCAGCGCCGCGCGCTCACTGGTCGTGCCAGCCTCGCCGATGGCACACGCGGCCATGCTGCGCTTCAGCGAGTCGCCGCTCTGCGTCCATTCAGCCAGCCGCGCCTGCGCCGCCAGCACGCCTTTCACCTCGCCGTGCAGCAACAACCCCACCAGCGCGCCTTTTGCCACCCGCACATCATCGTCGCGCAGCGTGATCGCCAGGCTCTCGTCCATCTCATCGTCGATGGCAGCCAGTGTGCGCAGGGCCGCGCTCTTCACTCGCGGCGACGCTTCGACCAGCAAGCGCTGGCGCACCGCATCCGCTGCCGGCCTTGCATCCATCGCCTCGATCGTTTGCAGCGCGGCCTCGCGCACTTCATCGCTTGGGTGATCGAGCATCTGCGCGATGGCCTGCGTCAAGCGCGCCGGCGACATCTGCGCCAGCATGTGCATGGCATGCAGCGCCACGCCGGGCTGGGGATCTTTCAACGCATGCGCCAGCACATCCACCGCTGTCGCATCTGCGATAAACGTATCTGGCTCATGGAATTGGCGCTTGCGCAAGACGCGTGCCAGCGCCTGCGGATATTCGCGCGCAAGCAGAAAGATGATGCCGATCCAGCCGGCGGCCAACACGAGAAACCCAAACGCAATGCGCATCGCGCCAAACTGCAGCTCCATGTTCAACACCAGCAGCAGCACGCCGGCGATGCCAATCGCGATTGGCTGCACGATGCCCTCGGCCACCGTTTGCACGCGCGCGCGCTGCTCGCCGGGCAACGCCTGATACGTCACATTGCCAGCCGATTGCGAGGCTGAGAAGCCCAGCGACACATTGGCGATCTTCGCCAAAGTCGCAAAGAGGAGTGACACAACAACTGCCGCGCCCAGCGCGCCGAACAACGCGGCAAGCGCGATCGACGCAGCAACGAGCACCGGCATGAGCAGCATGCCGGCGCGCAGCCCGTAGCGCTGCAGGATGCGGCTGCTGAATAGCGTAGTCATGAGCAATGCGATCGCACCGATGATCGAGAGTGATGTGCCAATATATGCCGTGAGCTCAACGGCATTCTGGAATTGCAGCGAGGCGCGGTCGTAAAAGATGTTGTCGACAAAGAAGAATGCCACCCACCACATGCAGACCTGCACGATGATGAGCGCGACATAGCAGTTGCGGATAAGCGACGCCGGCCTGGCCTTTGCCTGCGGCTGCGCGGCTTGGGGGATGGGAGTCTGCGCGGGTTGCAGATAGCCGCGCGCGATGGCGCGCATGACGAGCGCTGAGACTCCCATCGCCGCGATGGCGGCAAGCAGCATGTTGGCTGTGCCAAAGCGCGCCACCAGCGGCACAACGAGGATGCCGCCGGCGATGCAGGCGACCCAACCGCCCGCGCCAATGATGTCGAACAGCCGCTTGCCCTGCCGAGAATCAAACAGCCGGCCCGCCAGCGACCACACGATCCGGTTGGCAAGGTAGATGAGGACTTGGAACCATGCCGGCAACAGGAAAATGAAGGCGGCAGACAGCGGCGTGTTCAGTCCGATCCAAAACAGTGCGCACACGCCGGCGCACAAGGCAATCGTCAGCCGCAGCAAACGCGCATACGCCAATCGCGCCGACAGCTTGAGATATGCAAGCGCGACCAACGACGCCAGCACGGCAATGGTGATGTATGCGAGCGGCAGATTTTGCGCGCCAAACTGCGTGACAAACAGGCCAAACGCGATGGTCTGCACGAACACCACCGCCGTGATCAGGCTGAGGTGGAGCAGCGCGAGCAGGCCAGTAAGGCGCGCCTCATCAGGCTCGGTATTGAGCAGTGCAAGCAAGCGCCGGCCGGCGTCGTTGTGTTGCGCGCTCATGGCGCAGCCGCCGGCGTGAAGCTAAAGCCAATCTGCGATGCCATTGCGAGGGAGTATAGGCTGCGCAGGATTTACCTGCCGAGTTTTTTGATGCCGCTGAGCGCTACGGAGAGGCGCTTGCCGCCGGCGTTGACGAAGAACACCTCCACCTCTTCGTCGTCGCGCACACGCGTGGCGCGCAGCACCAGCCCCTCGCCAAAACTCGGATGCACCACCTTGTCGCCAGGCTTGAATTTCGTGTCAGACGAAGTTGACGTTTGGCGTTTGGCGTTTGGCGTAACTCCTCCGCCCCAGCTCGTGATGTCCTTCATCACGTCACGATTCTTCTTTGGCTTGCCATCCACCGCCTCGTCGGGCAGATCGGCCAGAAAGCGCGACGGCTCTGCCACGTCGCTCATGCCCCACTGCGAGCGGCGGAAAGGCCGCAGCAGATACAGCCGCTCCTTCGCGCGCGTGATGCCGACATACATCAGCCGGCGCTCTTCGGCCATCTCCTCGGGGTCATCCAGACTGCGGCTGTGCGGCAGCACACCCTCTACCAGGCCGACGATGAACACGACCTTGAACTCCAGCCCCTTGGCTGCATGCAGCGTCATCAGCGTCGGCGCGTTGGCGTTCTCATCGAAGTTGTCGGTCTCGCTCACCAGGGCGATGTCGTTGAGGAAATCACTGAGCGGCGCATCGCCGGCATCTGCCGCCACGTTGCGCAATTCCATCACGTTGGCCCAACGATCTT
Organism: uncultured Anaerolineae bacterium; assembly: GCA_964590135.1. GTDB lineage: Bacteria > Chloroflexota > Anaerolineae > J036 > Brachytrichaceae > JBDHWI01. The sequence goes on from CAZPVX010000006.1 coordinate 135,459, forward strand.
CACCCTCCTCGGTGCCGTCACGCAGGTAGTCACGATAACCGCTGGTCTGGATGATGTGATCGAACATCTGGCCGACGCTCAACTCCGCCCGCAGCCGCACCCACTGCTGCCACAAGGCGCCGAATTCGCGCAGTGCCTTCGCTGCACGACCCTCGAGGCTGCCCTGCACCAGCACATCGAGGCAGGTCATGCCGTTCACCTTTGCAGCGGCGTCGAGTTGCGCAAAGGTCTTCTCGCCGATGCCGCGCGCCGGCAGGTTGATGACGCGCTGCAACGACACCGTGTCGGCCGGGTTGTTGACGATGCGCAGATACGCCAGCACATCCTTCACTTCCTTGCGCGCATAGAAGCGCGTTGCGCCGACCAGGCGATAGGGCTGGCCGGCGCGCACGAATGCATCTTCCACTGCGCGCGATTGCGCATTCATGCGATACATCACCGCCACGTCGCCCGGCTCGGCGGCGTGCTGACGCCTCAATTCATCGATCGTGTCCACGACATACTGCGCCTCTTCATCCTCGTTGAACATCTCGCGCAGCGCGATCTTCGGCCCATGCCCCTTTTGCGTGAACAGGTTGAGGTGCGCGCGGTTTGGGTTCTTCTTGATGACGGCCATCGCCGCGTCGAGGATGGTCTGCGTGCTGCGGTAATTCTGATCGAGCGGGATGACTTGCAGATCGCTGAAGTCGTCGCGCAGGCGTTGCGCGTTGCGGTGATCCGCGCCGCGCCAGCGATAGATGCCCTGATCGGGATCGCCGACGCAGAACAGGCTGCGGTGCCGGCCGGCGATCATCTTCACCAGCGTGTATTGTGCGATGTTGGTGTCCTGAAATTCATCGACCAGCACATGCAGATAGCGCTCCTGCATCTTCTCGCGCACCGCGTCGTTGTGCTTCAGCAGCAGCACCGTCTCCATCAGCAGGTCGTCGAAGTCGAGCGCGTTGTTGGCGCGCAGGATGGCGTTGTAGCGCGCATACACGCGGCCAGCGATCTCGTTGAAATACGAGTCGGGCTTGTATTGTTCCGGCGCGATCAACTCATTCTTGGCGGTGCTGATGGCGTTGAGGATGGCCGACGGCTTGTATTTCTTGTCGTCGAGGTTCATTTCGGCCAGCGCCGCCTTCACCACGCTGGTCTGATCATCGGTGTCGTAGATGGTGAAATTGCGGTCGAGGCCGGCGGCTGCCGATTCGCGGCGCAAAACGCGCGCGCAGATGCTGTGAAACGTGCCGAGCATGAGGTCGCCGGCGCGCTCCTGCCCCACCAGCTTGTTCAGGCGCTCGCGCATCTCACGCGCAGCCTTGTTGGTGAAGGTGACCGCCATGATGCGATATGGAAACACATTGCGCATCTCCAACAGATAGGCCACACGGCTGGTCAGCACGCGCGTCTTGCCGCTGCCTGGGCCGGCGATCACCAGCGTCGGCCCATCTTTCGCCTCAACAGCCTTGCGCTGCTGGGCATTCAAACCATCGAGGAACAAACTCATCGCCGCGCCATTCTATCGTGATGCCCATCCTCGTCGCCGGGCAAGCGGGGATGGCGGCCCACGTCGCCGCTCAGGCCGCTGACATACAAACTCACATCGCAATCACGCGATTTTCCTTGCGCGAAACTTCCGATGCAAATGCGAGCAGATGGCTCTCCAGCGAGACGCGCGCGGTGGTCGAATGCTTCGACGGCCTGCCATTGATCGAATCGATGAACGTGCGCATCAGCCCGAAATCACCGCCGCCATGGCCGCTGCTGCCGGCGGACGGGTAGATCAGCTCTTCCTTCTCACTGCCATGATCGATGATGCGAATGGCATGCGGCCGGCCATCGGTGAAGTCGCCAAACAGGGTCGCCTTCGTGCCATCCCAGCGCATCGAGCGGCCTTCACGCTCGCTGTGGCCGTGCATGGTGAACGTGCAGGTCGCGCCGCCCTCGAACAGCATATTCAGCGTTTGGTGATCGACCACATCGTTGTCGCAGCGATAGACACAACGGCCATACGGGCTGGTGGTCAGTTTTTCCCAGCGCGCGGCCGGATCCGCCGGCATGTCGGCGGCATGCAGCATGAATTCATGCGCAGGGAAAGGTTCGATCTGCGAGCGATGGTGAACATCTGCGCCATAGAGGCGCGGCGCATACCATGGGCAGGTCGCCTCGATGGGGCAGCCATCGGTGCAGCGCGCCGGCGCCCCCTCAACCCCCGCTATCTCACCGAGCGAGAGCGTGCCTTCACGATAGTGCATCAGCGAGCCAAACGACGACAGATGCGTGACGCGCTGGCGCATGATCCACAACAGGATATCGAGATCGTGGCAGCACTTGGCGAGGATCATCGGCGCAGACCTGCCCTCATTGCCCCAGTTGCCGCGCACGAAGCTATGGCTCATGTGCCAGTAGCTCACGTTCTCGCGATGGTCGATGGTGACGATGCGGCCCAGCCGGCCGCTGTTCACGATGTCGTAGAGCACGGTGAAGAACGCCGTGAAGCGCAACACATGGCAGATCTGCAGTGTGCGCCCCAGCTGCTCGGCAGTCTCCACCAGATCGGTGCATTCAGCCGCGCTCACGCCCATCGGCTTTTCCAGCAACACGTCATAGCCGGCGCGCAGCAGCGCAAGCGTGCTGGCATGATGGGTGCGATCCTGCGTGCAGTTGATGGCAACGCGCGCCAGTTGTGGCTGGCTGCACAGCGCCTGCCACGAATCGAACTGCATCGCCGGCGGGATGTCGTGCAACGACGAGAATCGCCCGCGTCTCATCTCGTCCGGCTCAGCGACGGCGATCATCGAAATCTCGTTGGGATGTTGGATGGCATACGGCCCATAGGCAAAGGTGGCGCGGCCGCCGGCGCCAATCATGACAGCATCAATCATGTGGGAGATTAGAGAATAGGGCGCAGAGATTGGCAAACACGGATCGCAAATTCTTCACATCCGCCCCAGCCCGGGCGCAAGATGGTAGTACACCTCATTGTTGCGCAGCGTCTGCTTGAACTCGCGCAACGCCGTGCCTTTGTCGATCACGACCAGCTCGATGCCGGCCATCTCGGCAAAGTCTTCCATGTGCTCGCTCGTGACGGAATAGCTGAAGCCCGTATGATGCGCGCCACCGGCGTAGATCCACGCTGCGCACGCCGTCTTGAAATCAGGTCTGGGTTGCCACACCGCGCGCGCCACCGGCAGCTTTGGCAGCGGCTGCGGCGGCGCAATCACATCCACCTCATTGACCAGCAGCCGGAAGCGATTGCCCAGATCCATCATCGCCGCGTTGATGGCCGCGCCGGCATGCGCGTTGAACACCAATCGCAACGGGTCTTCCTTGCCGCCAATGCCGAGCGGATGCACTTCGAGCGCTGGCTTGTCGGCCGCAATCGAGGGGCAAATTTCCAGCATGTGCGCCCCAAGCACCAGGCGCCCATCGGGGTGCAGGTGATAGGTGTAATCCTCCATGAATGACGTGCCGCCGGGCATGTCGGCGGCCATCACTTTCATCGCGCGCACCAGCGCGGCGGTCTTCCAGTCGCCCTCGCCGGCGAAGCCCAGCCCTTCGCTCATCAACCGTTGTGGCGCCAGACCAGGCAACTGCTTCAAGCCGTGCAGGTCCTCGAAGGTTGTTGTGAAGCCCTTGAAGCCGCCGCTGCCCAGGAAGGCGCGCAGACCGATCTCGATGCGCGCGCCATCACGAATGGATTGATGCCGCGCTCCACCCTTGCGCAAATCAGATGCCATCGTGTAGGACTGCTCGTATTCCGCGCACAACGCATCCACTTCGGCGTCGGTCGCCGCATTCACTTCGCGCACCACATCGCCCACGCCCCATGTATTGACCGAGTAGCCGAACTTCGCCTCCGCTGCGACCTTGTCGCCTTCGGTCACCGCAACCTGGCGCATGTTGTCGCCGATGCGGGCGAACTTCGCACCCTGCCAATCGTGCCATGCCCGGGCCGCGCGCATCCATGTGGCGATGCGATTGTGCACGTCAGGATCTGACCAGTGGCCCACCACGACTTTGCGGTTCAGACGCAGGCGCGTGTGGATGAAGCCCGCCTCGCGGTCGCCGTGCGCGGCCTGGTTCAGGTTCATGAAATCCATGTCGATCTCGCCCCAGGGCAGATCGCGGTTGAATTGCGTGTGCAAGTGCAGGAATGGCTTGCGCAACTGCGTCAACCCGCCGATCCACATCTTCGAGGGTGAGAAGGTGTGCATCCATAGGATGAGGCCGGCGCAGTTCGGACTGCTGTTTGCGTCGATGCACAACTGGCGAATCTCCTCCGGCGTCTTCAGCACTGGCTTGAAGACCACGTTGAGGGGGAGCGTGCCGGCGGCGTTCAGCGCCTGCACGATGTGCTGCGAATTGGCAGCGACCTGATTCAGCGCCGCTTCGCCATACAGGTGCTGGCTGCCGGTCACATACCAGACTTCAAGTTGCTTCAGGGAATCCAAGGTGTTCATGGCAGAGGGAGTATAGAGCGAGGTTGTTCCAGGCACATGCCTGAAAGCACTTAGCATCGCGCAGAATGGTGAGCGACACCTCTGGAAAATGAGATACCGCCGGCGGGTCATGAGGGGGAACATGACCCATCGGCGGTATCTGTATATTACGCAAAAACAGAAAATTTGTTGCTACGAATCTGGCTCCACACGAAACACTGGCGTCCTGGCTGCAATGGCCACAAAGGCTGCGAGCGGTGCATCCTTACTGACAGACATGTGCGGCCGCGCCCCGGGTGCGCGCTGCAAATACAGTTTCAGGATCGGCGCCCTTTCTTCCACCGGCACTTCAATCAGCCGCACCCGCTCCTTCTTGCCACGCAGCAAACGCGCTTGTCCCTGCGCTGCGCGAATATTCTTCACCCACGCAGTTTGCTCGCCCAGCATGGAGACCAGATAGCGTTGTCCATCCAGCACGACCATCGCCAGTGGGAACGAGATCGCCTTGCCGGAGCGCCGACCAACCACTTCGAGCGTCACCAGATAGTTCGGCACGATGCCCAGCGCGTGAATCTCCGCCCAGCCGCGATTCATGGCGCGCGCGATGAGGTTGGGACGCCCGCCCTTGTAAAGCCAGCGTTTGAAATCCTGGAATAGCATCACTTGATCGCAAGACAAAAATCTGCACTGCACGCCGCCGGCGGCATCATGAAGGGAGTGTCCGACCAGCGGCGTGAAATCAACGGCACGGCGTAAACGCACCGCTGCATTCAATGATCGTGATCATCGTCTTCGATGTCTGAATCGAGCAGCACCATGTTGCGGAACTTGAGCGCCTCGGCGTTGCGCTCCGGCGTGCCGCAGCCGCCCTCGCCACTGGGGCGCACATGCGCGGCGGCGCGCTCCTCGATTCCCTTCCACGCATATGGATCCTTGCCGGCGATCATCACGATGTCGCGGTAGTCGAGACCGGCGATCGAGCCACTCAGCTTGTCGCCCCAATGCCACGGCAGCAGCGACTCCGCACTCATGTAATGGTTCACCAACGCGCGGCGATAGCCACTCTTCGCGTAGTTCGGCAGCGAGCGATGCAGCAGGTAGCCATTGAAGAACACAATGCTGCCCCGTTTCACTTCCACCGGCACTTCGTCGTCATCGCTGTAGGGGAAATCGGTTGACTCGCCGGCGCAGTCGAAGCGCTTGTCGCGCTGCTGGTGCTGCGGCCACAACACGCCATGCTTGTGCGAGCCCGGGATCACCCACAGGCAGCCATTCTCCACCGTCGCATCATCCATTGCGATCCACGCGCCGGTGAGCGAGCGGTCGCGGGTGGGAATGTAAAACTCATCCTGATGCCAGGCCTGCCCGGGCTTGCCGCTGGCCTTGATGAACAGCATCGACTGCATGGCTTTCACATTCGGGCCGATCACGCTGGTCAACACGTCGACGATGGCCGGCAGCGCCAGCGCAGCGTGCATGGCCTGTGAGAGCTTGTGCGGGAAGTGGATGCACAGGTAGCGGCGCATCACATCATCGTCGCTCTCGCCGGGGGCCGCCGGCGTCACGCCTTTGATCGGCCCGCGCTCGCCGCGACATAGCTCCACCGTCTCGTGGATCAAACCCTGCAGCACGCCGGCGTCTGCGCCGCTCTCGATGACGAGAAATCCGTTGTCCTTGAAGAACTGTGTCTTCGCCGGCGTCATCGGCAGGTCGAACCAGCCGGCTGGCTTGCTGCCTTTCCATGAAGCAAAGGGCGGGAAAGGCACGCGGGGATCGAGCATTTGAGCTTCCTGTGTGGTCATGTGATATTCCTCAATCTGTGAAGCGCTGTTTTGCACCGCATCCTTCAAACTGCGCGCGGCGTTTCAACGCGCGCAAGGTCGTCGATTTCAAGCCGCGCTTCGATCGGGATGCCTTTTTTCAGGGGTGCGTAAACTTGATAACATCTCGTCTGAGCGGAATCCATGCCTGACCTGCTCCAAAACATATCCAGCATTCATCGCGTGCGCGCCAGCGAGCGCGTGACCTTCGGCGATGTCACCTACGGCGCAGGCGGCATCTGCGGCCCACGCATTCAGCCCGACTACCAGCTCGTGGCGATCTACGCCGGCGAAGCGCGCATCCAGATCGACGAAGATGTGCGGCATCTGCCGGCAAATCACATTTCTCTCATGCGACCAGGCCATCTGGAGCATTTCACATTTTCAGTCGAGAGCGAGACACATCACACCTGGTGCGCAGTGCATCCATCCCTGGTGGATGGGGCATTGCGCGAAGCGCTGGCCGGCGCGCCGTTCAGCCTGCCCATCAGCGCGAGGATGCACACGCTGATCGAGATGGGATTGTCATTTGCAACCAGCGACATCGCCGGCGCGCAAGGTGTGCTGGCGCAGATCGGCCTGGCTGGACTGCACGAATACCTCTTCGAGGCCGAGCGCGCTGCCCTGCGCCTGCTCACTCCTGCAGCGGTGATCAAAGCGCAGCACCACATCGAAGCGCATCTGGGAGAGCCGATGAGGCTGGATGACATTGCGAAGGCGGCCAACGTGACGCCGCAGCATCTGGTGAAGCTGTTCAATCAGCACCTGCGCATCACGCCGATGCGCTTCGTGTGGAATGCGCGATTGCGGCGCGGTGTGGAATTGCTGATGCAAAGCGGGCTGACGGTGAGCGAAGTGGCCGAGCAATGCGGCTTCCAGACGCCGTTTCATTTCTCACGATTGGTCAAGCAGCGCTATGGCATGTCGCCGAAGGAATTGCGCCGGCGGGCGTGGAAGCAGAATTGAGCCATGGAGCGATCAGGTGTGTGCTCAATGCCCCATCACTCAACCACCCACGCCAGCGCCATTACATCGACGAAGATGTCGCTCTTCTTTGGCGCGAGCGGCACCTGCACCACGGCGCTGAGCGCGCGCATCCACTTGTCGCTCAGCGCGTTGAGGGCATCCTTGTATTCGCCGGCCACCGCCTGCAGATCCTGCTGCAGTTTGGCGATGGCTGCCTCGGATTCGCGCACGTCCTGCTGCGCGCTTTCCACCTCTCGCCGGCGGCGCGCGCCAAACGCAACCGCATAGCTCTGCCGCCGGCCAAACACGAAATTGAACAGCGACTCGACGCCGCCCAGCAACTCCTCGCGCTGTCGGCCGCCCAGTTCGGCGCGATCTTGCGCCAGCTCGCGATGCTCGCGCGCCACGCGATCCTGCAAGGTCTGCATGTGGCGCTCATATTGCACGCGCACCTTCTGCGCCTCCGCATCGCGCTTCTCGCGGGCGGCATTTTCACAGCGCTCACGAAATTCGATCTGGCTCTCGCCGGGCTGACCGTAGAGCTTCAGCGCGCGATTGAAGAAGATCTCAGTCACACCAAAGCGATACACATGCTCGATCAACAATCGCTCGGCTTGCTTCATCCAGCGGCTGTTGATGCCGGCCGGCAATGACCCAAAATCCACATCGGGCAACGGTTCGGGTTGCAAGTCCGATGGCGCAAGGTCTGGGCGCAGGGTTGCCTGCGCAAAATCCGGCAACTGCGCCACATGGCCGAGCGGCACGAGGAACGTGTAGCGCTCGGAGCTGTTCACGCCGCTGGCGCGATCAGTGATGCGAACAGCAGCGCTGGCCAGCAGGTGAGGCGCGTAGCGAAGTGCTGAGTTTCGAGCTTCAAATTGCAATCGCGCCGGCACAAACACTTCACGCACATCCGGTGGCAACTGGGGTCGATTCTCGATTGTGAATTGCGGCTTGCGGCCTGGGGATTGCGCCACAGCCGGAGCTTCTTCGATCTCTGCGATCGAAACTCCGGGCTCCCCTTGCATCCCTTGCTCCCCTTCCCCGTCAGGCTGAAGCAAGCTGATCTGGTCGCGCGTGAGCGGTCCACGCAGGTAGCTCATCGCCCAGCGGCTCTGGAAGAAGCGCGGGCGGCCGGTCGCGCTTTGCAGCAGGAACACGCGCGGTGGCAGGATGCCGAGCGGGCCTTCGAAGTGGCTGCGGTCGAAGCCGGCGCCGGCGCCCTCCAATCCCTCCAGCGCACGATCGCGGTCACGCCCGGTGCGCAGCCGGCCGATGAACCATGTGCCGATGTTCGCCAGCCCCTTGTAGTCCAGATCAGCCGGATTCTGGGTGGCGAGGAATGCGCCGAGGCCGGCGGCGCGGCCCTGCTTGATGATCGTCATCAGCGGCTGCTTGGTCGGCGGGTTGCGCGGATATGGCGGGCAGTAGCCATAGACCTCATCGAAATACACCAGACAGCGCAATGAAGACGTGCCGGTCTGGCTGCGCATCCACAGCACCAGTTGAGACAGCAGCAGCGTGGTGAAGAATTGGCGCTCGCCTTCGCCGAGATGCGCAAGGTAGAAGATGGCGCAGCGCGTCTTGCCGGCTGGGTTGCTGCCGCCGGCGGCGCGGTCGGGCTTGATGAAGGTTGCGATATCCATCGCCACGCCTTGCGTCCAAACGCCAAACGAGGGCGAAGCCATCAGGTTGTTCAGCCGCATTGCCAGATCGAAGCGCTCATTGCGCGGGTAGAACACATCCATGTCGAATGCGCCGATGCGCGTGACCGGCGGCGATTGGATCTGCTGGATGAGCGTGGTGAGCGTGAGCGGCTGGCCGGCCCGCCAGGATGCCTCAAAGATTGTCGCCAGCAAAATGTGATCGCGGCTTTGCATGGGGTCAGCTTCGATGCCGACGAGTTCGAGCAGGGCCTGGCACAACTGCGAGATGCGCTCGCGCAGGGTTTCGGTATTGCGCGCCCAGGTGATATTCGGGTCATTGGGCGGAGACAGGCTCTGCAACACGTTCACGGGGATGCCGGCGTCGCTGCCGGGCGTGTAGATGTCGAACTTGGCGCAGTCGCGCAAGGCAGCGATGCGCTGCGGCCCAATGCCCCACTGCTGCAAGCCGGCGCGCCATCTCTGCGCGGTGGCCTCAGCCAGTTCTTGCGGGGAGAGATTTTGACGCGCCGCCTCATCCGCATCCAGCCAGGCCAGGAAGTCCGCCGGCTGCAACTCCGGGAACGACAGCGCCAGGTTGGTGATGTCGCCCTTCGGATCGATGATGACGCACGGCACGCCTTGCAGCAGCGCCTCCTCCAGCACGACGATGCCGAGGCCGGTCTTGCCGGTGCCGGTCATGCCCAGGCACACGGCATGCGTGGTCAGATCGCGCGCGCTCAGCAGAATGGGTGTGTCGGTGGGCTGTTGATCGTCGAGGTCGTATTCGCGCCCCAGGTAGAGCTTGCCGGGTTGGTCGAACATCTGTGCTGGATTGTAGCGCGAATGGTCAGACCGACCCTGAGCATGTTGAAGGAATGTTCAGGTGATTGAGTCGCCATGACGATCCAACTCTCACAGCAGTGATTTATGCCGGTCTGAACTAATGTCAGAAATCTGTGTCAGGTTGTCAGGAAAGGTCAACTTTTTAACCCGACAAAATGTTAGAACAAGAGATGTGCCGGCGAAACACGTTTGGAACGCCGCAATTGCTAACCCGATTGACAGAGGCGGTGAAAGCATGATCACGAATCGCAGAACGGCTCAGGTGAAGCAGGGGCGCATGGAGGAATTGATATGGCGAAGATATTCGGAATGCACATGATCGGACTCCGCACGGGCGTCAAGGGGGAGGATTTCGAGAAGTTCTTTCGCGAAAGAGTGGCCCATCTTCCACTTTTCCAGGGCTGGAAACTGTCTCTCCTCAAAGGAGATCGGGGCGACCGGGAGGGCAAGTATCTGCTGCTAGTCGAGATTGAGAGCGTGGAGGCGCGCAATCGCTATTCTCCTGCTCCAGATCAAAACTCGGCCGAGTCCGGCCGGTTCTTAGAAACCCACACAGAGGTCTACGAATCTGTGTTCGCGGAATGGGGGAAGCTTGCGTCATTGATCGGCGCGCCGACCATCTACACGGACTACGTGGTGGTAGGCGAATCAGCATAGGCGTTGCGCCAGCGTCGGCGATGACTCCATCTCCGCACATTCCGGCGGATGGCGCAGCGCGGACACGCTGAATAAACGCCCTGGCTTTATCGTCACGCCATCCGACCGCATTTCAAATGGAGGTTCAACTATGGCCACAAGGACACACGACGTATCGCTCTTGAACGACCCGGTCGCGCAGGAATTGCTGCACTCGCGCATCCCGGCCCGCCTGGCCTACGTCTGGCCCGATGGCACACCGCGCGTCATCCCGATCGGCTTTCACTGGGATGGCCACGATCTGGTGTTCGGCACGCCGCCGAACGCGCCGAAGTCGCATGTGCTGAAGGATGGCGCAAAAGTTGCGGTCACGATTGACTCGAACGAGATGCCCTACAAAGCGCTGACCATTCGGGGCACAGCAAAGGTCAGTTTGGTGGATGGCGTGGTGCCGGAATATGCTCTGGCGATGATGCGCTACATGGGCGAAGAAGGGGGAAAGGCGTGGCTGGCGCAGATTGACCAGATGGGTCATCACCCGAAGATGGGCGGCAAGATGGTGCGCATCGCCGTCACACCGGAGTGGGTGCACATCATTGACTTTCAGCAGCGCTTCCCCAGCGCGATCGAGGAAGTGATGGCGGGGTGAAGCCAATCCCGTTCGGGAAGGATACATTCCTATCGAAGTAAACAAGGCGTATTTTCGAAGTCACCTCGAAGAACCGTTGAACCGAATTCGCTCTCGAGTCAAAAAGGAGAGATCAACAAATGTCCAAACCCGTTTATCTGCTCGTTCTTGGCACAGGCTACACTGAGGCTTGGCATCATCTTTCTAAAGACGAACAAGCCAACTTGCGGTCGAAGGTTGAAGAAGTTGACAAGCGCGCCGGGGCAAAGCGGCTGATCGTATGTAATTCGCGCTGGGCAGATGAGTCGGTCTTCGCCTGGGGCGTTATTGAATATCCAGATATGGATAGCTACCAACAGAAGGTCGAAGAGTTAGAAAAGTTGAACTGGTGGCAATACTTCTCCGCCAAGACGATTCTTGGAACCAAGAGGAATCCTTAGCGAGCAGCACGACCAACGGCGAGCATGATTTTCGCGGGTTGGGTTGCGTCTTCGCGCTTGAATTAGCCGCATCCGGTGGTTCCGATTCCGTCGCCACTCGCACCGCCGGCATCGAATCGAATCCGACGCCTCGGCCAGGGATGCCCGTTGATGTGGGGGTGTGTAGGTAGCATCAGTCAATCAACCCGCTCGCCAAACGCGACGGCGCGCTCACCCATCGCCGTAACAACGACAAGCGCGCCGTCATCCTCTACGCGCACTGCTTCGCCCTCAACCATCTCATCGGCGGCTCTCAGCCGCACTTGCTTGCCGAGCGTGTCGAGACGGCGCGCGTAGCCGGCAACAGGCGAGGCGGGCAACGTCACTGACAAGCGCTTCGAGTGTTGTGATAAACGACTTTTTGTAAACTTAGGGCGTTAGCGCTCGGAGCGCTCTGGAGGACACGCATGGCACTCGCGGAAGAGAAGGACAAGCGCAAGTCAACTGCGCCCAAACGCGCCACAAAGGCAAAACGCATCGCAACGCCCAGCAGCAAGCAGGTCATGAAAACCGAGGCGTTGCAAAAGGAGCTAGCGGCCTCAGCAGGGCCGCCCATCGAGAAGGATCTCTTGCAACTACGATCAATCAACTCCATGGCTCATCGCCAAGCGACCGGACGGCCGGCGCGACGAGTCGGCATGGCGCAAGTCATTGCCTGGCTGGCATGGATGGTGCTGGCAAGCATCCTGCCCGGCGGTTGCGCCAGCTTGCAGGGCAGCCAGCAGGACCAAACAGGTGTGGCCGCGGGATCCTTCGCGCGCCAGTTGTCGGTCACAGAAGCCACGGTCGTGCGCTTGGGAGATGGCTGGGACGTGGGCCTTCAGATGGTGTATAGCGGACAATACCTGGACGATCAGGGGCGCGAGCAGACCGGCCTCATGGCCCGCATCAGCGTGGGCAATGCAGCGCTGGGTCAGGTGGAGACGATTGAGACTCGGGTCGGCACGGTGTTCCACGCCGGCGCTCAGCGTTATCAGGTGCTGCAACTGAAGCTCAACACCTCAACCAGCTCAGCGCCGGGATCGAGCAATGGCTACATGGTGATCGAACAGTTGGAAGGAGAGCCTGCCGGAACTCCGGAGCCGGCAAGCACGGGTGTGGCCACAAGCACCGTCGAGTGACTTTTCGAAGATGGCACAGCGCATGCCTGTAGCCAAACAGATAATATGGCCCCGCCGTCATTGCGTTTCGAATGGTGACATGACCAGGGAATCATCAGTTCTGCCAGACATCCTCATCATCCGTGGCAGTTGGCGGCGACAGGCCGTGGCTATCAGCGGCAGTATCGGCTTCCTGGTCGTAGGTGCGTTGATGTTGCTACTTCCACCGCCGGCCAAGTCGGTGTTGCCGTGGTCTGAAGCCGGCCAAGGCGCGGTTGGCGTGCTGGCCATCTTGTTTGGCGTCGTGGGTCTGGCTGTGATGTCATATGTAGCCAGCCGGCCGATCCTGCTTCTGCATCCCGATGGATTGACCGATTGTCGCCGTAGGATCGTTATCCCATTTGCCGATATTCGGTCGGTGTCCACTACAGATCGGCAATCAGGTCTGGCAGGCCAGCATATCCATCTGACGATGCTAGACCCTCAGAAATACGCTTCGCTGGAACAATTCAGCAAACGCAGCGGCCAGAACTCGGCAGGTCTGACCCTCGATCTGAGCCTTGCTGACTCTTCTGACTTCCAACGAGCGAGTAGTTACATCGAGCGACATCTGCGGTGATGAACGGATTTCCAGCACTCCCTATCCTTTCGCCATAGGCGGCCAGGATGATGGTTTTTTGAACCTCACACAAAGATGTCGCGTTTTTTATTGAGGGTGTACTTCGGCTGTCGGCAGCAGTCGCAGAAACAGTCGAGGCGAACGGCGAACCATGGCTTCTTCACCATTGCCCTGGCAGATAGCAGATAATGGTGGCCATTCACGTTGGCGACTGATCGGCAGAGTGAGATCAAGTTCGTGGCGATCTGACGATGTTGTGTCCGCACCAGCCAGGCTGGTGTGGTCGTGATCACGAGGTGAGCAATGACAACGCCGGTGATCCAGATGGATTGTGATATTCTGGCTGAAACAGTGCAGCACAAGTCGGCTCGATTGGCAACTCTGGGCCTTATGATGTTGGTTTTGCTCTACACGTTGAGCGGTTGCGCTGGCCAGACCGGATCCGCCCGCTCCGGAGAAGAACTTGCAGTGATCGACTCGCCGCGGCAGGATCGCGCGCTGGTGGTCACTGTCAACACCAGCCGAGACGATCCTACGAAGTATCTGACACTGGTGTTCGAAGTGCGCAACAAGGCAACACAATCGGTGCTGCACCGGCAGCAGACCGGCGCGTCCAGCCGGGCAGCGTGGTCAATGCACTGGCTGGACAACAACACTGTGCAACTAAAGAGTTCAGACATAGGCACCTACTGTTGGCGGGTGCAGGCCGACGGGGTGTGGATGGAATCTCCTTGCCCTTGATTGTCTCGTCGCCCGATCGCCGCATTGTGGCTCGCCGCTCGCCATCTTGCGTGGATGGAGCCTATCTCATGCCCGCTGATGCCATCCAGGTTGCATGCGATCAACGCTCAGGCGCGGCACACTGTCCTTCCTCCGGAGCACGTCCATGACTGACGATCTGCGCACCTTGTTGGATCAAATCGAGCGTGACTTTCGCTTTTTGGCTGACGACTTTGCGTTTGCCGCCATGCCGTCCCAACGTTCGGGGGACACAATCACCGTGCAATATCAGCATCCTCAGGCGGTTATCCAGTTCACCCTGCGCGGCGGCGAGTGGCAGGCGCTGGCCTGGCCGGCTGCCCCGCAGATGCAGTCAAACCAGGTCAAACTCGACGATGTGGTGACTTACCTGACTCGCCCGCCGATCGATTTCGCAGCCGACCAGGCGCGGCCAAGCCTCACCCAGAGTCAGGCGCTCAGCGAGTTGGCGCAACAACTGGCGCCCGTTGCAGGTGAGATGCTAGACCT
>CAZPVX010000007.1:0-19613 GCA_964590135.1 uncultured Anaerolineae bacterium
CCGCTATCATTGGCAATGTGTCAGTCACTGCCGAAACACCCGTCGAAGCGCTTGTTGAAGCTGCCAACAATGCGCCACCAAACGACCATCCTCTCGATGCGCGGCGCAATGTCATTGCCTTCACGGGCGACACGATGGCGTTCATGGCCGGCACCTACTTCATCCCGATCACAACCGTGATCGTGGGGCTTGCCTCATTGTTGACCACCGACAAAACGCTGATCGGCGTGGTCGGCATGGTGTGGTCGGTGTCGTGGTTTTTGCCGCAACTGGTGGCGGCACGCATGGTGCGCGGCAAGCACAGGCAGAAACCCTACCTGATGATCCCCAGCCTGATCGGGCGCAATCTGTTTTTGATCATTGCAGTGTGGCTGTTTCTCACGCAGGCTGTCGATCCGTTGCTCACGGTATGGGTGCTGATCATCTCGCTGGCGATCTTCAATGTGATGGATGCACTGGCCGGCGTGGCCTGGTTCGACATGATGAGCCGCACGCTCAGCCCGCGCATGAGGGCGCGCGTGGTTTCTGTTGGTCAGTTTGGGGGCGGCTTGCTCGGCATCGGCGCGGCGCTCATCGTGCAGCAATTGCTCTCGCCGGGAGGGCCGGCATTTCCCAACAACTACGCCATCATTTTCATCTGCACCTGGGTGTGCATGGTGATCTCGCTCGCCATCATCGCTTTCCTGCGCGAAACACCGATGGCCGAAGATGAGCAGCAGCACGCCGCCAGCACGAATTTCGTCAGCAGTTTGATGGAATCGCTGCGTGAAGACCAGATGCTGCGGCGCGTGCTGGCTGTGCGCGCGCTTACCGGCATTGAAATCATGGCGGCATCGTTCTATCTGGTGTTTGCGCGCGAGCAGTTGGGCGTGAGCGACTCCGCCATCGGCACATTCAACATCGCTATCATTGTAGGCGGGCTGGCCGGCGTGGCTGTGTTTGGCTGGCTGGCCGACCGCTTCACCGCCCTCAGCGTCATCCGCGCCTCAGCTGGCCTGCAATTTCTCTCGCCGGCTCTCGCATTGGCCTTCGTGGTCATCGCCGTTGCCCTCGGTGTATCGCCTGAAATCGCCTTGATCGGCTTTTTCATCATCTTCCTCATGCGCGGCGCGATCGAGCACTCGCTGGTGCTAGGCATCATGGGCTACGTCATCGACAGCGCGCCGCAACGCCATCGCGCCATGTATGTCGGCGCGCTCAACACGCTCAGCGGGGTGGTTGCGCTCTCGCCGGTGGTCGGCGGCATAATCATCGACGCCTTCACTGTGCGCGGCCTGCCGAACCTCGCTTATGCATTGGTGTTTGGCCTGGTCGCCATTTGCGTCGCCGCTGGCATCCGGCTGAGTATGAAATTGCCGGCGGTAAAAGTAGATTGATGGGTAGCAGGAAATTGCATTTGGCGCGACTATCAGCGTGAGGTTCAGCTCGCCTGTCCACATTGACTCCTGGGAGGGGATATCAATGGTTATCAATCAACCGTATCACAAAGATATAATCGCCGCTGTCACAATGGCCAATCCGACCGCCGCGCTGTCGGCAAAGACGCTCGACGTCATCATTCCGGTCTACAACGAGGAGCGCGACCTGGGGCCAAGTGTCACCAAACTGCGCGAGTTTCTGCGGAACAATTGCCCCTACAAGTGGCGCATCGTCGTCGCCAACAACGCCTCCACCGACCGCACGCTTGATATCGCCAAAGAGCTCAAGGCAAAATATCCGGGTGAAGTCGATTACATCCACCTCGATCAAAAGGGGCGCGGACGCGCGCTGCGCAAGTCGTGGCTCGAATCCAATGCTGATGTGGTGTGCTACATGGATGTCGATCTGTCCACGAACTTGAATCACCTCATGCCGATGGTTGATCCGCTTTTCAAGGGTGAATATCAGATTGCCACCGGCTCGCGGCTGATGAAGGGCGCGCGGGTGAAGCGACAGTTGAAGCGCGAGGTGATTTCACGGGGCTACAACATCATCGTGAAAATGATGTTTCCACGCCGGCGCTTCAGCGACGCGCAGTGCGGCTTCAAGGCCATAACCCGTGATGCTGCAAAGGACCTGCTGCCGCACATCCAGGACAACCGCTGGTTCTTCGATTCGGAACTATTGCTGCGCGCTGAGCAGCAGGGCTACAGAATCTGGGAGGTGCCGGTGGAGTGGATCGAAGATCTCGATACACGGGTCAAGATCATTTCCACCGCCACTGAAGACCTGAAGGGCTTGTGGCGCGTGCGGACAACTGAGTTTCGAAAAGGGTCTGCATAACGGAAAGATGGCGGCGCGGCATTGATGGACGGCAGCCGGCATGCAATCCAATTGCGGATTACCAATTCCCCATTACATTCCCTGTATCCTCCAACCACAAGAACAATTTCAGGGAGAATACAGGGATGCAAAACAGAAGAGTCGTCATCACAGGCATTGGCGCCGTCACCCCGCTGGGGTTGGACATCCAGACCACATGGGATGCGCTTGTCAGGGGCGTTTCCGGCGTCGCCCCCATCACGCGCTTCGACCCAAGCATTTTGCCGGTGCATGTGGCCTGCGAGGTAAAGAATTTCGATCCTTCCACCGCTGTCGATCCGAAAGAACTGCGCCGCACCGACTTGTTTGAGCAGTATGGGCTGTCGGCATCCAGGCAGGCCGTCAAAAATGCCGGCTTTCAGATCACCGAAGCCATTGCCGATGACGTTGGCGTGATTGTCGGCTCTTCTGTCGGTGGTTTTGCCACCATGCTGGCACAATATGACGTGTTGAAGGAGCAGGGTGCGCGGCGCATGAATCCCTTCTGCATCCCGATGGTGATGAGCAACGGCGCGAGCGGCATGGTTGCCATCGATATCGGTGCGCGCGGGCCGTCATATTCACCGGTGAGCGCGTGCGCCACCAGCAACGACAGCATCGGCCAGGCCAGCGAGTTGATTCGGCGCGGCGCGGCCATCGCCATGATCGCCGGCGGCGCAGATGCCACCGTCAGCGTGCTGGGCATGGCCGGCTTCGACCGCCTCGGCGCGCTCAGCCACAACAACAACATTCCCTGCAATTCGCCGCGCCCTTTCAGCAAGGATCGCGACGGTGTGGTGATGGGCGAGGGCGCGTGCGTGATGGTGCTGGAGGAGCTGGAGTTTGCAAAGCAGCGCGGCGCGAACATTCTCGCCGAGATTGTCGGCTATGGCCAGACCACCGACGCGTTTCACGTGATTGCGCCGGCGGAAGGTGGCATGGGCGCGTCGAAGGCGATCCAGCGCGCGATGAAGCAGGCGCAGGTGTCGCCGGAGGACATCGACTACATCAACGCGCACGGCACGGCTACGCCGCTGAACGACACGGCTGAGACTGCCGCCGTGAAGGCGGCGCTCGGCGCGCGCGCCTACCAGATCCCCATGAGCAGCACCAAGAGCATGACCGGCCACATGATGGGCGCGACCGGCGCGCTGGAAGCCGCTGTGTGCGTTCATGCCATCCAGCACGGCATCGTGCCGCCGACAATCAACTTCACCGAAGCCGACCCGCTGTGCGATCTCGACTATGTGCCGAATCAAGCGCGCGAACTAAAGGTGGACATGGCCATGAACAATTCCTTCGGCTTTGGCGGTCACAATAGCGTGCTGATTTTCAAGCGATTTGTTGAATAAGTCTTGTTTTGGATTTCAGATTTTTTGATTTTGGATTGGGCGCAATCGGCGTTCAATCCAAAATCTGAAATCCAGAATTCCCATGCTTCCCACCTTCAAGGATCTGCAATTGCTGGAGCGCGCGCTGACGCACTCGTCATATGCCAACGAGCATCTGAACGAGCCGGCGCCGGCGCAGGACAATGAGCGATTGGAGTTTCTCGGCGATGCAGTGGTGGATTTCATCGCCGGTGCGTGGCTGTACGAAAAGTTCCCTGACCTGGATGAAGGCAAGCTGACCAGTATGAGGGCGGCGCTGGTGAAGGTGAGTGCGCTGGCCGACTTTGCGCGGCAATGCGGTCTGCCCGAACATCTGCGATTGGGCAAAGGCGAAATCGACACCGGCGGCCGCAATCGCGCCAACATCCTCGGCGACGCCTTTGAAGCGTTGCTTGGCGCGTTGTATCTCGATCAGGGCTTGAATGCCGCGCATGATTATCTGGTGCCATTTCTGGAGCGTGCGACGCCGGCGATTATTCAGAGCAACCTTGACCGCGACGCCAAGAGCCAACTGCAAGAATGGGCGCAAAGCACGCTCGGCATCACTCCGCGCTATCGCCTTGTTGGCGCTGAGGGGCCGGATCATGCAAAGGTTTTCACCGTCGCGGTTTGGCTGGGCGATTCCATCATCGCCACTGGCAGCGGCACCAGCAAGCAGACAGCCGAGCAGATCGCTGCGCGCGAGGCGCTGCGGCGGGCCAGCATGCAGACCGCCGCAAATGAGGACGACATGTCACAGACGCCGGATGACGCGCTTGCGTGAGCGACAGTGAACAGCTCTCTCGAAGGGGCTCGTTGACTTTTTTTTAGGGCGCTTTCACAAAGGCCAGGTCCGCCACAAACAGCGCGCCGCTCGGCGTTTGATCGAACACCAGCGCCACTTCGCGCACGGTTTTCAAGTTGATGCCGACGAATTGACTGAGCGGCACGCGCAGATCAGTCATCGGCGCACGGCCAGTGAACAACTGGCCGAAGAAAGTGTCAGCTTCGGCTTCGCCGGCGGGAAATTGCAACGCCGGCTCGTCCAGGCGTGTCGTCACCGCAGCCACTTTGCCGGCGGCATCAGTCAAGCGCAGCGTAAAAACCTGCGGGCTGCCCATCGTATTCAGTGGCGATAACGGATCGACCGTGGCGCGCAGACTTAACATGGCGAATGCAGTTGCATCAAGGTCTTTTGGCAGGGCAAAGCGCCATTCACCGCCAACTTGCGGCCAGGAAATGGCCGCGTGCGCCGGCTGCCCCGGCACTATCACGTTCACGCGCTGGCATGGCTCGCTGCCCGGCTTTTGCATGGGCGAGTAGAAACCGGCCTCGCAAAAATGGGTTGCGCTGGCCTGCGTGGTCACTGCGCCGCCGGCGAGGTTTGTCGTCAGCTCGGCATCGCTCGCCGGCACGAGCAATGTCTGGCGCTGATCGTTTGCCGGCCGCCACATCACCCGCGCTGCGTTGCCATACAGCGTCGCCGGCGCAGGTTGACTGGCATCCAATCCCATGCGCGCCATCGCCTCTTTTGTTGCCAATGTGTCTTGCGCAAATACTGCTGTCAGGAAATCGCCGGCGTAGGCCGCGAGGAAGCCGCGTTGCACTTCGGCTGGCATCAGCGTCGCACAGTCGGCGCGCTTGTTCGTCAGGAACATGTCGGCGCCCAACAGGCTGTTGAAGGCGTTGTGATTGGCGCGCTCCAGCCAGACCGACGTCACCCACTGCGAAGACGTCTGCGCCAGCCGTGTGGTTTCAAAGAAGAACTGACCATTCTGGTCGATCACGTCGCCATCGCAAGCCGGCAGCACGATTGCCATTGGCACGGGTGAAAAGGTGGACGCCAGAGATGCAGCTGCCGGCGCAACCAGCAGCACACCGGCAGCCGGCCCATAGCCAAATTTGTCGAAGGCGTTTGGCGCAGCCAGGCCGCCGTCGCGTGCCAGCCAGTAGGCGCTTTCGCCGCCGCGGGAATGCCCGATGATCGCAAGCCGGCGCGGGTTGGCGCGGTCCTGCAACGGCACGCCGAATTTGTTTTCGCCGCCGGCGATCGCTTTGGTCAGCGCCTTCAGATGCAAATCGACGATCTGTGGCAGGCGCGTGTTGGACGGCGCCTCGCCGAAGCCGAAAGTGTGCTCAGCGTTCAAGTTGATCGACAGCGCCACATAGCCACGCGCGGCCAACTGGCGCGCGAGCCAGGCGAAGCCGCGATAGTTGGCTTGTTCAACTTCAGGCGCGCAGGGCCAGGTATCGACATGGCTGATTGCATCTACGGGGCAGCCTGGGTGCGTGCCATGCATGATCAGCACGATCGGGCGCGGGACTGGCTGTGCCGTTGGCACGGCGATGATGCCGTTCAGTCGCACCGGCATGTTGCGAAAGCGACTGTCTTCTGGGAAGTTTGTCTGCGTGATGGTGGCGTCGCCGAGGTTGTATTCGACGACATCGGGCAGGCCATAGGTGGTGCCGGCGTGTTTGGGCGGCGGGGCCGGCGGCAGCGTGCAGCCGGCCAGCAGCAAGCACGTCATCAATGCCCAAAATGCGCGCTGTCCAAAGGGCGATCCAGGCGCGGGATGGCATATTCTTTTGCTGTAACCCACACTACACCTTCAGCTTGTCCAACGCGGCCTTCAGCATCTGGTTGATGAGCTGGGCGTTGCCCTTGCCCTTGGTCGCCTTCATCACCTGGCCGACGAAGAAACCGAACAGTTTGTCCTGCCCTTTAAGGTAGTTTTGCACCTGCTGCGGGTTGGCAGAGATTACATCGTCTATCAGCGTCTGCAGCGCGCCGGCGTCGCTCACCTGCGCCAGCCCCTTTGCCTCAACGATGGCTTTCGCGTCCGCGCCGGTGGCGAACATCTCTTCGAAGACGGTTTTGGCGGTGTTGTTGTTGATCGCGCCGCTTTCGACCAACGCGATCAGGCCGGCCAACTGCGCCGGCGTCACCTTGATCGAATCGATCTCGTTGTTCGGGATGCCATTCGTCTTCATCAGGCGGAATACCTCGCCTTGAATCCAGTTCGACGCAGCTTTGGCGGTAGGGGCGATCGGCCGGTTGCTGCTCCCCTCAGCAATGGCTGCTTCAAACCAATCCGACACGGCGCGATCACTTGAAAGGATCGTCGCATCGTATGACGAGAATCCATAGTCCCTGCGATAGCGATCATGGCGCGACAGAGCCAACTCTGGCACCTGCACTTTCACCTGCGCCAGCCATTCGTCGCTCACATCCAGCGGCGGCAGGTCGGGTTCGGGGAAGTAGCGGTAATCGTGCGCGTCCTCTTTGTCGCGTTGCACGAAGGTCACGCCACGCACGTCGTCCCAGCCCAGCGTCACTTGTCGCACTTGCTCGCCGCGATTGAGCAATTCAGTATGTCGTTTGATCTCATAGGCGATTGAATCGCGCACGGCACGCAACGAGTTCAGATTTTTGATTTCGACCTTCACGCCGAAGGCATCGCTGCCCCTGGGACGCAGGCTCATGTTTGGCTCGCAGCGCATCGCGCCTTTTTCCATGTCACCGGTGCTCACGCCCAGATAGCGCACGATCCCTTGCAGCGCGCTGAGATATGCATACGCCTCGTCCGCGCTGTGAATGTCCGGCTCGGTCACGATCTCCAGCAATGGCACGCCGCTGCGGTTGTAGTCGACGAAGCTGCGGTTGCCGGCGTGGGTGAGTTTGCCGGTGTCCTCTTCAAGATGCGCGCGCCGAATGCGAATGCGCACCCGCTCGGCCTGCTCTGCCCAATTGCCGCTGCTCAGGTCGCGCACATCCACATCGATGAAGCCGTCGTAGTTGAGCGGATATTGATACTGCGTAATCTGGTATCCCTTCGGCAGGTCGGGATACCAGTATGACTTGCGCTCCCAGAACGTGTGCCGCGCAATCTGGCAGTTCAGCGCCAGGCCGACCTTCATGGCGTATTCCACCGCGCGCTGGTTGATGACCGGCAGCGCGCCCGGCAGCGCCATGCAAGTGGGGCAAACATGCGTGTTTGGTTCCGCGCCGAAGAAATGCGCGCTGCACGCGCAGAACATCTTGCTCAAGGTATCCAACTCGACATGCGTCTCCATGCCGATGACGACTTCGTACTGTGTGTCACTCATCTGTGTGTCTGTGTCTGCATGAACGCTGACGTTAATGTCGATGTCAACGAATGTATCACCCAAGTTTGAGGTCTGGCGCGATATCCAGTGACAAATCGTCGCGCTGGCCGCGGGTGAAGGCGTAGTGCGCGGCTGCGCCGATCATGGCGGCGTTGTCGGTGCAGAGGAACAAGGGCGGGAAGCTGGCTGCCACGCCAAACTTCGCGCCCATCTTCTCGCGCAGCAACTTGTTCGCGCTGACGCCGCCGCCCACCAGCACCGCCTTGGCGCCAAAGGCATCCGCAGCGCGCACGGTTTTCTCCACCAGCCAATCGGTGACGGCTTCCTGAAAGCTGGCGGCAATGTCGGCGACTGGCGTGTAGGGCGTGAGTTTGCCGTCGATGCTGCCGCCGTTGTCGCGCACCAGGTGCATGGCGGCCGTCTTTGCGCCGCTGAACGAGAACATGTATTCGTCGGTGGTGGCGCGAGCGGTCTTGGCGCCAAGCGAGACGCGCGGCCTTGAGAATTTGAAGCGCGGCGCGCCGGCTTCGGCGGCCTTTTGAATCGCCGGCCCGCCCGGGTAGCCCAAGCCCAGCAAGCGCGCCACTTTGTCGAATGCTTCACCCACCGCATCATCCACTGTGTGGCCAAGCAACTCATACACGCCGTGATCGCGCATCAACACCAGTTCGGTGTGCCCGCCACTTACGATCAGCACGAGCAGCGGAAATGGGTTGGCCGAGTGCAGCAACTTCAGCACCGACGACGGGTGTGATTCAATCTCCAGCCAGTGCGCGTAGATGTGGCCTTCAAGGTGATTGATGCCGATCAGCGGCAGATTGCGCGCGAGGCAGATACCCTTGGCTGCGTTCACGCCGACGACGAGCGCGCCAGGCAGACCCGGCCCCCTCGTCACGGCGATGGCGGTGATGGTGTCCCATGTGGCGCCGGCGTCGGTCATGGCGGCGTCGATGGTTGGCGCGATCGCCTCGATATGCGCGCGCGATGCCATCTCTGGGAAGACGCCGCCATACTGTTTGTGCAGATCGATCTGTGAGGCAACGACGTTGGAGCGGATGAAGCGGCCATCCTCAATGATCGCGGCGGCAGTTTCATCGCACGAAGTTTCGATGGCCAGAATGCGTGTCGGCATTGCAGGGGTGATTATATGGAGAACGGAGCGCATAGAACTGCGGGGTTGTTCGGTGTTGGTTGCACGTTTATGGCGCGGCCGCAGAAAGTTTGACAAGCCAAACCCCCATGCTAGAATCCCGCCCACCCAAAGCCGTTGGAGTTCCAACGTACCGAAAAAGGAGCGAAGATTGTATGAAGAGCAGAAAGATCGTGTCTGCGTCGGTTGCCAGCGCCATTGTGGCCGGCACCCTTTTGATCCCAGGCGTCAGCATGGCGCAAGAGCCTGGGATCATTCGCATCTACTCGAGCCTCCCCCTCACCGGCTCGGCAGCCGCACAGAACATCACCGTCGTCAACGCCATCAACATGGCCATTGAGCAGAAGACCAAGGATGGCTTGATCTGCGACGGCAAGTTCAAGATTGAGCACGTGTCACTCGACGATGCCACTGCCGCCAAGGGCCAGTGGGATGAGGCCAAGGAGCAGGAGAACGCCAACAAGGCTGTCGCCGACCCCGACGCCATGGCCTACATCGGCACCTTCAACTCCGGCGCTGCCAAGATCTCCATCCCGATCCTGAACCAGGCCAACCCTCCGCTGGCGATGATCAGCCCGGCCAACACCGCCGTCGGCCTGACCAAGCCGGCCAACCCGGGCGAGCCGGATGTGTATTACCCCACCGGCGAGCGCAACTACATGCGCGTGGTGACGGCTGATGACATCCAGGGCGCCGTGGGTGCCAAGTGGGCCAAGTCGCTCGGCGTGCGCAGCGTCTTCATCCTTGATGACCAGCAGGTCTATGGCAAGGGTCTGGCTGACGTGTTCGAGAAGACAGCCCGCGAGATCGGCCTGAAGGTGCTGGGTCGCGATGGCATCGACGGCAAGGCATCTGACTACAAGGCGCTGGCCGCGAAGATCAAGGCCACTAACCCGCAGTTGATTTACTTCGGCGGCATCACCCAGAACAACGCCGGCCAACTGTTGAAGGACCTGCGCGCGGCCGGCATCAAGGCGCTGTTCATGGGCGCTGACGGCATCCTTGAGAAGGCCTTCATCGAGGCCGCTGGCACAGACATCGCCAATGGCGTGCTGGCCACCATCGCCGGCACGCCGCGCAACAGATTGCCCGCCGCCGGCCAAAAGTTCTACAAGGACTACCAAGCCAAGTACAAGAGCGCGCCGGAAGCCTATGCCATCTACGGCTATGAGGCTGCCAGCGTCGTCCTGAAAGCCCTCAGCACCGTGTGCACGAAGGATCGCCAGGCCATCTTGGATGCCATGATGGCCACCAAGAACTTCAAGGGTGTCCTCGGCACCTGGTCGTTCACGGTCAACGGCGACACCACCCTCTCGGACATGCTGGGCAACCGTGTGGTCAAGGGCGAGTGGAAGGAAACCGGCTTGCTGAAGTTCCCGTAAGCTATGGAAGAAAGGCGAAGCGCAAATGCGCTCCGCCTTTTTGTTTGTCGACTGATCGAATCACAAGGAGGGCGCAGCGCTAAACCGCTGCGCCTTCGTTGTCATTGCACACGCGCCTGACAGGGTCCCCATATCGGCCGGCACCGCCGGCAAACCTGCTATGCCTTCACGAGACTCGCGTTAGCGCCCTCATTGCGCAACCATATGCAAGCGACCTATTCTGCATCCACTGCCAAAAGTAAAACGCGCGAGCGCCTGCTGCGCCTGCTGGTGTTGATTCCGGCGGCATATTTGATCTTGCTCGCTGGCCAGCCCGCCGGCCTCGACCTCGTCAAGATCTGGAACATCATCGCCAACGACCCGGCCATCCTGCTCCAGCAATTGATCAACGGCCTTGCCAATGGCGCGATCCTCGTCATCATCGCGCTGGGCTACACGCTGGTCTACGGCATCATTGAATTGGTGAACTTTGCGCACGGCGACGTGTTTATGCTCGGCACCTTCACCGCGCTGCTCTCGCTCTCACCTTTCATCATCCTCACTCCCACCGGTGGTCAGACTGTGCCGTGGTGGGCGATTGTGATTTGCTTCATCCCGCCGATGATCCTCTGCGCGGCGCTCAATGTATTTATCGAGCGTGTAGCATACAGGCCGTTGCGGAAAGCACCCAAGATCATCGTGCTGATCAGTGCCATCGGCATGTCGTTCATTTTGCAGAATGTCGGCCTGCAAATTGCCTCGTTCGGCAAGCTGACGCAGGCCGGCGAGCAATTCGCCGTATTTGGCGTGCTTGGCTCGAATAACGCCGCGCCGAAGAGCTTCCCGGCGATGCTGAACAACGACAATCTGATGGACGTCATCTTCCCGCCGCCGGCAGAGCCAGATGCCCCCGCCGGCTCGCAAGCCCAGGGTGAGATCAGCCCCGACGACATCGCTGCCACCGCTGATGCCATGATCGTGGCGACGATGGATGCGCAAGCGACGCTTGACGCGCAAGTGACGCCTGGGGATGCCGTTGAAACGCCGGAAGTTGGTGCGGCAGCCGAAGAGGCCACCCCCGAGTCGCCTGTTGTCGATGATGCAGCCGCAGCCGGCGCCGTGGCTGCCGACGTCACCGAGGAGCCCACCCCCGACATCATTGCCACCATGCAGGCTGAAAGCGGCGAGAACCCGTTGGGCGACACGGCGGGAGACGGCGCTGCAGCAGGCAGCAACACTGAGAATGAACAACGCACCCGCATCCGCATCACCATCAAAGACGTGCTCGTGATCGTGGTCGCGCTCGTGCTGGTGCTGGCGCTGCGCTGGTTCGTGCAGAACACGCGGCTGGGCAAAGCCATGCGCGCAACCGCGCAGAACCGCGACGCCGCAGCCATCATGGGCATCAACATCGACCGCATCATCGCGTTGACGTTTGCAATTGGCGGCATGCTGGCCGGCGCGGCCGGCATGATGACCGGCATCTACAACGGCAGCGCAGTATTCACGATGGGCTTCACCGCCGGCCTGCGCTCCTTCACCGCCGCTGTGCTGGGCGGCATCGGCAACATCACCGGCGCAGCCCTCGGCGGCATCATCATCGGCGTGATGGCCGCCTTCAGCGATCAGTTCCTCTCGGTGCGCTGGACAAATGCATGGGTGTTCCTCGTGCTGGTGCTGGTCATGCTCTTCCGCCCCACCGGTCTGCTGGGTTCGGAAGGCGGCGAAAAAGCATAGGTGAAACATGAAAGGCAAGCTTCTCACCAAGACCGAATGGATTGCGGCATTGCTGGGCGCGGCACTGGCGCTCATCATGGGCGGCTGGTCGAATATCGTCTTTGCCGTCATCGCCGGCGCGTTCATCGGTTTCACTGTCGAACCAACGAAGGCTGGCGCGCGACGCGCGCTTTTCACCGGCTTCATCGCTGCGGCGCTAACTGTGGTCGCCGGCTGGTTTCACAACAATGTCATCGTCACGCTGCCCGGGCTGACCGATGTGCCGAAAGCCTCAAACACGCTGCTGGTCTACGCAGTGGCGCTGGGTTTGGGCACGCTTGCAGCCTTCTCGCTGGCTTGGACGCGCGCCAGTGAGAATGAGCGGGTGAGTCGCTATGGCCCTCTGGCATTGTTGGGCATCGCGGCCGTCGTGTTTCCCTTCTTCAACCAGAGCACAGGCCTCGACATCATCTGGACAAGCGCGATGGTGGTCGCCATGATCTACACGTTGCAGGCGTTGGGCCTGAACATCGTGGCCGGCTATGCAGGTTTGCTGGATCTTGGCTATGTGGCGTTCTTCGCCATCGGTGGCTACACGGCAGCCTTCTTGAATTCGCCACAGTTCCATTTGGACGTGCCATTCTGGTTCATCGTGTTTATTGCCGGCGCGGCTGCGGCGCTCTTCGGCCTGATCCTCGGCGCGCCAGTCATCCCGCTGCGCGGCGACTACCTCGCCATCGTCACCCTGGGCTTCGGCGAGATCGTGCCGATCGTGTTCCGCAACCTGGAAGCGGTGAAGATCTATGAGCCGATCAGCGAAGTCGTCACAGCTTTGCAGGGCCGGCCACAGGATGCGCTGTGTCTCGTCGGCTGCGGCACGTTCCCATTGAACATCACCAATGGTGTGCAAGGCATCAACCCGATTGGCCGGCCAGAAGTGTTGGGCTACGTATTCGAAACGGGCAAATACATCCCATGGTATTTCCTCATTCTGATCATGGTGGCGCTGTCTGCATTCTTCATCAACCATCTGCGCCGCAGCCGCATGGGGCGCGCATGGGTGGGCATGCGAGAGGACGAATTGGCTGCCAGCGCGATGGGTGTGCCGGTGGTGCGAACCAAGCTGGCTGCATTCATGATCGGTGCGATGTTCTCTGGCTTCGCCGGCGCGTTCTATGCCAGCTATGTGTCGTTCATCTCGCCAGATGCCTTTGACTTCTCGATCTCGGTCATCGTGCTGTCGATGGTGATCCTTGGCGGTTCTGGTAGCATCCCGGGGGTCATCCTCGGCGCGCTGTTGATCAAGCTGGTGGACCCTCTGCTGCTGGATGAAATGCAGCGCCTCGTGGGCGGCGTCTTGCAGGTGACCGTTTTGAAGTGGATCAATGCCCCGGGCTTCGAGAACTTCATCAAGAGCCTGCTGGATCCGACGCAATACAAGCTGATGCTGTTTGGTCTGATTCTGGTCATCATGATGCGGGTGCGCCCGCAAGGCCTCATCCCCGCCGGCATCATCAAATACAAGGGCTGACAAACATGGCTGAAAAGATTCTCTCAGTGGTCAATGTCACCAAGCGCTTTGGCGGTCTGGTGGCCGTCAACCGCGTGGACTTCGACATCGAGAAAGGCATGGTTGTCGGCCTGATCGGCCCGAACGGCGCCGGCAAGACGACTTTCTTCAACATGATCACCGGCGTCTACACTCCCACCGAAGGCGAGATCGTCTTCGATGGCAACTCCATCGCCGGCATGCGCCCCGACTTGGTGCAGGAGCGCGGCATCAGCCGCACCTTCCAGAATATTCGCTTGTTCGGGCAGATGAGCGCGCTGGAGAATGTGATGGTGGGCATGCATCGCCGGCTGAATGCCGGCGTCATCGCCTCGTTCCTCCACACACCCGGCATGTTGCACGAAGAGCGCGCAGCAGTAAACAAGTCGCTCGATGTGCTGGATTTCGCGGGATTGGGGCGCGGCTATGCTGACACGGCAGCGCGCAACCTGGCGTACGGCTTGCAGCGGCGGTTGGAGATTGCCCGCGCGCTCGTGTCCGATCCCAAACTGCTGTTGCTGGATGAGCCGACCGCCGGCATGAACCCGCAGGAGAAGGCCGACCTCACCCGCCTCGTGCAGCGCGTGCGCAAGGAACTCGGCATCACTGTGCTGCTGATCGAGCACGATATGAAAGTGGTGATGGGCATCAGCGATCGCGTCAGCGTGCTGGATCATGGCGAGAAGATCGCCGAGGGGCTGCCGAAGGAAGTGCAGAACAACCCGCAGGTCATTGAAGCCTATCTTGGCCAGGGTGCGGCAGCGGAAGGGGCGTAAAAATATGCTGGAACTCAAAAACGTCCACACCTACTACGGCAACATCCATGCGCTGAAGGGCATCAGCATCGTTGTGCATGAGGGCGAAATTGTCACGCTGATCGGCAGCAACGGCGCTGGCAAGACCACCACGCTGCGCACGATTCAAGGGCTGCTGCGCCCGCGCGAAGGTTCCATCGTCTTGCGCGGTGAAGAGCTGACCAGGCTGCAGCCGCACGAGATCGTGCAGCGCGGCATCAGCCAGTCGCCGGAAGGCCGGCTGATCTTCAGCAAGATGACCGTGCGCGAAAATCTCGAGATGGGCGCATATCAGCGCAAGGACAAAGATGGCATTGCGCGAGACATGGAGCATGTCTTCTCGCTCTTTCCACGTTTGAAGGAGCGCATCAGCCAGCGCGGCGGCACACTCTCTGGTGGAGAGCAGCAGATGCTGTCGATGGGGCGCGCGCTGATGGCGCGCCCGCGCCTGATGTTGCTCGATGAGCCGTCGATGGGTCTCGCGCCCATTCTTGTCGACCAGATCTTCGACATCATTCGCACGCTGAATGGCGATGGCACGACGATTTTGCTGGTGGAGCAAAACGCGCGCCTCGCGCTTGGCATCGCCAATCGCGGCTATGTGCTGGAGACCGGCGAGATCGCGCTGGTGGGCGAGGGCAAAAGCCTGCTCAACAACCCGTCCGTGAAAGCAGCCTACCTCGGCGAACATTGATTGAATCGCGTGTCGTGTTGACTGCCTGCGCAGACAGCTTCAATGTGGAATGCTGACGCACTAAACGATGTTTGCGCGGGCAGTTCTCATTTCACATGGATCCGTCGGTCCTGCTCACGCTGATCTTCATTGGCCTGCACAATGGCGCGATGATCGCGTTGAGCGCCATCGGCGTCAGCCTCGTCTTCGGCACGGTGCGCATCCTCAACCTTGCGCAGGGGGATGTGTTCTCGCTGGCGACGGTGCTGGTGACGACACTGGTGAGCGCGCTATTCCTGAAGCCAGACATGCCGCCGGCGCTGCTGATCGCCGGCCTTGCCGTCACCCTCGTCGCATCGATCTGTTTCGGCGCAGGGCTGAACGCCGGCATCGAGCGCCTCGCCTTCAAGCCCTTTCGCAACCGCTCGCGCCTTGCGCCGCTCATTGCCACGCTGGGGTTGTCGTTCGTGCTGTATCAAATCTCGCTCATCTGGCGCACCACCTCGCGCAGTTGGGTGCCGGGAGAACACCGCAGCGTGCCCGGCCTGCCGGAAGTGCCGACCGACCGCATTCCCGACCTTTTGCCCAGCGTTGACCTCTTCGCTGCGCTCGGCGTTCAAACCAGCATCGTGCTGGATGTGAAGGATGTCATCGCGCTGCTGATTGCCATCGCCTTTGCATTCGGTGTGAGCGCGTATCTGCGGCGCTCGCTCACAGGCCGCGCCATTCGCGCCGCCAGTGAGAGTGAAATGCTGGCGCAACTGAGCGGCATCCACTTCGACCGCACCATGCTGAAGACTTTTGCGCTGGGTGGCGGGCTGGCCGGCGCTGCAGCCTTCGTGTTCGCCATCTACTATGCGCGCCCCTTCGGTCAGCACGGCGCGCAGAGCGGCTTGCTGGCGTTTGCAGCAGCCATCCTCGGCGGCATCGGCAGCCCCATCGGCGCACTTGCAGGCGGTCTCTTTCTCGGATTGATCGCCGCCTTCAGCGATTTCTTCCTCGACGCGCGCTGGACGCCGGTGGTGGTGTATGGCATGCTGATCGTGCTGCTGATTGTGCGGCCGGGCGGCATCGCCGGCCATGTCGATGACGCCGCCGACGCATTCTCCGCCCGAGATGCCCTGACTGTCGCCTCGCGCGGACTGCAGTCGAAGCGGGCAAAATGGGCGGCGTTGACGTTGTTTGTTGCACTATTGCTCTATCCCCTGTGGGGGCCGGCGCTTGGCATATATCAGCCTGTCATTGCCACGAGTGTGCTGGTGTTCGTGCTGCTCGCGCTGGGGTTGAACATTCTGCTCGGTTTCGCCGGCCTGCTCGACCTCGGTTATGCAGTGAACTTTGGCGTCGGTGCATACACGGCGGCGCTGCTTACGCAGCCGTTCAGCGCGTTGCGCCTGGCGCTGGGCTGGCAGGGCCCGATCGATTTTCTGCCGGTGATGGCCATCAGCGCAGGCGTGGCAGCGCTGTTTGGCGTGGTGAACGCGCTGCTCGTGTCACGCATGCGGAGCGACTATCTCGCCATCGTCACGCTGGCCTTCGGGCTGATCGTGCGGCAGGTGATAGTGAATGTGGATGCGATCACCGGCGGCAGTAACGGCATCGCCACCGTGCCGCCGCCGGTGATCCTCACACGATCGCTGAATACGCCGGCGGCGCGTTACCTGCTCGCGCTGGCTGTGGTAACGCTGGTCGCCATTGCCAGTTTGCGCTTGTTGCGCTCGCGGGTTGGGCGCGCCTTTTTGGCGATGGGCGATGACGAACTGGCGGCGCAAAGCAGCGGCGTGAATACCGCGCACTACAAACGCATGGCTTTCATCCTTGGCACGGGCATCGCCGGCGTCGCCGGCGCGCTCTACGTCAGCAGCTTCAACTATGTCGACCCCGATAGCGCGGATTTCCGCATCTCGATGATGGTGCTGGCGATGGTGGTGCTGGGTGGCGCCGGCAGCGTGCCGGGGGTGATGGCCGGCGCGGTGATCATCTCCCTCTACGACCGACTGATCATCCCCGCGCTCGGCGACTTGATCGCGCGCAGCGGCGTCTTTGACATCCGGCAAGTGAGCTACCTCACCTTCGGCCTCGCCTTGTATCTCACGGTGCTATGGCGGGCGTTGCGGAGAAAGGGCGCTGGCGAGAGCGCATGATGCTCCCTGCTCACTTTCCTGGCTTCCTGTTCTCCCTCAGGGCGCCGGCGTCACTTGATTCAACAGCACACGCCGCGTGTTGATCAGCCAGTCGTTCAGGCTGCGCAGGCGATCGCTGGGATAGACGATGGGTGCGACTTGCACATTCTTGACGCGCGGCGAGACGAAATACTCGTAAGTCGGGTAATACAGCACCAGCGTCGGAATGTCATCGACAAATTTCTGCTGGAATTGGCGATATGCCTCGAAGCGCTTGGCACGGTCGGTTGTAGTGCGCGCCTGTTCCAGCAACTTGCTGGCATCACTGTTGGCCCAACCGGTGAAGTTCTGGCCGGCGGTGGCTTGCCCCTCGTGCCACATCGGATATGGATCTGGGTCTCCGTCCAGCAGAGTTTCGGTCAGCGCAACCTGGAACTGTTTTGTCGAGAGGAAGTTCTTCACCATGTTGCGCACTGGCACCACGGTGACTTGCACGCCCAATTCGCGCCATTGCTTCGCCACTGCCTCGGCCACCTTTGGATAGATGCCGGCCTCAGGGGTGAGCAGAGTGAAGGCAATCGGCTCGCCATCCTTCTGCCACACTTCCACATTCGACGGCGCGACGGTGGTGAGGGAATAGCCGGCGTTCTGCAGCAACTGTTTCGCGCGCTCCAGGTCATGCCCGCGCAACGGCTGGCTGGTGTCGAAGGCCCATGTGCCGGGGATGAACGGCACCTCGCCGCGCACACCCTGCCCTCCCAGCACGTCGCGGATGATCGCGTCACGATCCAGCGCGTACATCAGCGCCTGGCGCACCGGCAACTCGGCAAGCGCCGGCGCGCCACTGTCCTGGCGCATGTTGAACATGAGCGAGACGAAGCGCGACTGCGGCATGGCATACAGCGTGGCGTCGCTGCTCTCCTCTGCCTTGACAACATCTTCGGGCATCAGGTTTGCCATGCCATCCACATCGCCGCTGCGATAGGCGTCCAGCACGGCCTGCGAGGTGGGGTAGTAGCGCATCACCAACCGGCCCAACTTCGGCTTGCTCTCGCCGGCGTAGGTGGGCGATGGCTCCAACCCAACTGAGGTGATGCGTCCACCCGATGTGTTCACCTCGGCCACGCGCCAGGGCCCGTTGCCTTTTGGCTGTTGGTTGAAGGGGATTTTGTCGAGCTGCGACGCAGCCGTGCCGGACAAAATGTGGCTGGGCAGCAGACCGATGGCTGTATAGTCGATGAACGGCGCAAAAGGTTGTTGCAATGCAAATTCGACCGTGCGATCATCAATCTTGTTCACCGTGACCTGCTTCCACAGATCGCCGATGTCGCGCCGGCCGGGGTAGCCCTGGTCGCGCAATAGCTCTGTGGTGAAGACTACGTCGGCGGCGGTAACCGGCGTGCCATCTTCCCACTTCGCATCGTCGCGCAGCTTGAAGGTGTAGGTGATGCCGTTGTCGGAGATGTTCCACGTCTCCGCGAGCGCCGGCACGGCCTCGCCGGCTTCGTTCAAGCGTGTCAGCCCCTCGAAGACGAGGTTGCAAAGATCGCGGTCGGCCTCGTTCAACTGGCACAGCAGCGGGTTGATGTGCTTTGGGGTGCCGGCGACGCCTTCGATGTAGGTGCCGCCTTCTGCCGGCACCACCATCGTGCTGCGCGGCACGATGAACTGATAGACCAGAAATGCAATTGCCGCCACCCCCAACACGATGAAGAGCAGCGGCAATCGAAGCGTTCTCATACAGGTAGAGATTGGGGATCAGAGAAAGGAGATTTTGTCATTGAGCGATTGGGTCATTGAGCCATCTGGCATGCCGCTCAAACACCCAACCACCTGATCACCCAGTCACCCAATCTCTGGTCTACTGCGGCGTGGAGAAGTAGATCACGTTGATAATTGCGAGCACGAAGAATGCGACAGCGATTACGATGGTGATGGTGAACAGCAGCCGGTCGATGCCGCGCCGCGTTTGGTATACGCCCTGCGTGCCGCCGAACACGCCGCCTAATTCTTCACCTTTGGCCTGCAATAGGACTCCGGCGATGAGCGCGACGCCAAGCAGGATTTGTGCGATGCTGAGAAAAACGTTCATGGCTGGCGGATTATACCTACCTTGATTCCCTTGATTTTGAGTGTCTTATCTGGCCGGCGTGGCCTGCATGGATGAAGTTTGATGGCGGAACTCGGCAATGGCCGGCCGCCATTCACGCGCGATCTGCAACTCTCCAATGACCTCGGCGTGCGCGACTTTTGCCAGCCGGTGCAGCGTGGGCTGCATGTTTGCCAGTTCACGCGCAAGAATGCTGTCGGTGATGCGGGCAAAGGGCCGTGTCGAGAGTGCCGGCATGTAGGGGATCTGCATCAGGTTTGAAACGAGCGTCGAGCGCGCATCGACTGGCGTCAACTCGAAGCCCCACAGTTGGCCGAACGGAGGCTTCTTGAAGCCAGGGCCGGACAGCCAGATAAACCGATGGGGCGGTTCAAGGATTT
>CAZPVX010000007.1:19623-148665 GCA_964590135.1 uncultured Anaerolineae bacterium
GTGAAATATTGAAACCAACCGACGCACTGTCGCGACTTGAACACCGAGCCGGCACGAATGGGCATTTCGGAGAGCCATTCGCATTCCATGACTGCGCCGCTGCCGGCGATGCTGGGGTGGCGTGTAGGGTCGCTGACGATGGCGAACAACGCCTCGCAGGGCGCAGTGATCAGGGCAGTAACAGTCGCACTCGGAAATCTCACGTCGAAGAACCTCTCCGCATTTTGTCAGCGATGACGCAACAACAAAGGCGCTGCGCAATCGTGCGTCTCAATGGCTGATTCTCTGCATGAAACTGAGAAGAGCATGAAACAACGCTGATGCCGGCGAGGTTGTTGATAAAGCAAATTGCGAATTGAGGCTGAGGGCAGCTTGAGCGGCAGGCTATTCGATGTAAGCTTGCCCCATGAGTCAAGCCACCAAATCGATCCAGATCAAGACCGAGTTGCCCGGCCCGAAGAGCCGCGAACTGATTGCGCGGCGCGAGGCCGCCATGCCTGCCGGCTACGGCAAAGCCACCAATATCGCAGTGAAGCGGGCGCATGGCGCATTGATAGAAGATGTGGATGGCAACTGGCTGCTCGATTTTGCCGGCGGCATCGGCGTGTTGAATGTTGGCCACACGCCGGCTGAGGTGGTTGAGGCGATCAAGCAACAGGCCGAGCAAATGATCCACGTGTGCGGCCTTGTCGCAACAACCGAGCCGCATGTGCAACTGGCCGAGAAACTGAACAGCATCGTGCCGATTGGCGGCGCGAAGAAGGCCATGATCACCAACACCGGGGCGGAAGCGGTGGAGCAATCGATTCAGATCGCGCGCGCGGCGACAGGCCGGCCAGCCATCATCGCTTTCGAGGGCGCATATCATGGACGCACGCTGCTGACCCAAACGCTGACCAGCAAATACGCGCTGTTCAAGAAGGGCTTTGGCCCGTTTGTGCCAGAGGTTTATCGCGCGCAATTTCCCTATCTGTATCGCATGGGCATCGGCGCCGGCCTGAGCGATGCGCAGAAAGTGGATCTGGCATGGGAGGCGTTTGAGCGCTTCTTGATCGCCGATGTGATGCCGGAGCATGTGGCCGCTGTCATCATCGAGCCGGTGCAGGGCGAAGGCGGCTTCATCCCCACGCCGCGCGAGTTCATGCGCCGGCTGCGCGAAACGTGCAGCCGGCATGGCATCTTGCTGATCGCCGATGAAGTGCAAGCCGGCTTTGCGCGCACTGGCAAAATGTTCGCCATCGAGCATTACGACGTCGAGCCGGACCTCATCACCATGGCCAAGAGCATGGGCGCAGGCATGCCAGTAGCGGCGACGGTAGGCCGGGCCGAGATCATGGACAAGGTGCATGTCGGCGGGCTGGGCGGCACCTATAGCGGCAATCCGGTGGCGTGCGCCGCTGCGCTGAAGGCGATCGAGTTGATCGAGCGCGACGACCTGTGCCGGCGCGCAGTGCATCTGGGCGGCCTCGCCTGTGAGCGCCTGAAACAGATGCAGGACAAGCACGACATCATCGGTGATGTGCGCGGGTTGGGCGCGATGCTGGCGATGGAATTTGTGGCAGATCGCAAGACCAGGCAGCCGTTGGATGCGGCAAAGACCGTTGCGATTGTGCAGGACATGGCGCGCAATGGCGTGCTGTCAATCCGCTGCGGCCTCTACAGCAACGGCTTACGCTTTTTGTTCCCGCTGGTGATGACGGAGGCGCAGTTGCACGAAGGCATGGATGTGGTGGAAGCGGCCATCGCCAAAGTGGCTCTTTGACCAGCAGATGAATGGCTTCACGATCGCGTGATCTGTAAGCGACCTCGCTTCGGGTGTGGATAGACCTTGTGGTCTTAGCCTGCACTCATTTATCCACAGTCGAAATTTCACCTCGATTGCATAGTGTTACCCGCGTTCTGCGGAGGACCAAATATGAATCGAATGAAAAATAAAGCACGCTTTTTGATGGTTGCACTGGCAAGCGGGTTAATCTTGGCAGCATGCGGCGCGCCGGCAACTGCGCCGACGGCTGTTCCTGCAGCCACAAGCGCGCCGGCGGCCACTGAAGCACCCGCCGCAACGGAGGCGCCGACCGAAGCAGCTGCGGCAACCGAAGCGCCGGCTGCAACAGAAGCGCCCACCGAGGCTGTTGCGGCCACTGAGGCGCCGGCGACGACAGCCGATGCGGCAACCTTTGTGATCGACAGCACCCGTTCGCAGGTCAGCTTCACGCTGGATGAGAAGTTGTTGGGCAACCCGAACACTGTGGTTGGCACGACCTCAAAAATCAGCGGTCAGATCATGATCGATTGGGCCAATCCAGCCAACACGAAAATAGGGAAGATCGAGATCGACGCGACCGACTTCAAGACCGACAATGATCGCCGCAACGGCGCGATTCGCCGCTTCATCTTGCAAACCGATCAATTTCCGCTGGTGACCTTTGAGCCGACGGCAATTGAGGGGTTGCCAGCGAGCGTGAAAGCCGGCGACACGCTGACCTTCAAGATCATCGGCAACCTGACTGTGCGCAACATTACCAATCCGGTCACTTTCGACGTGACTGCAAATGCCAAGTCGGAAACCGAAATCGAAGGCACAGCCACGGCCAACACTACGCGCGGCCTGTTTCAACTCACGATTCCGTCTGTGCCGAGCGTAGCCGATGTGACGGATGAGGTGGCGCTGGCGTTGACCTTTGTGGCGACGAAGCAGTAAGAAAAACGCAGAGCGGAGGGCGCAAAGTCAGTCGCCAAGACTGCGCGTTGCGTTTCTCGCTCTGCGTTTGCAGATTTTCAGCCTCGCGCATTCCACGCGTTTCTTTCATCTGAATGTTGCGCTCATCGCAGCCAGCGCGACCGTTTCACCGATCTCGCACAGCGCGCCGTAGATGTCGCCGGTGAGGCCGCCGAGTGAGCGCGTCCATCGCCGGCACAGCACGTGCGTCACCAACAGCGCCAGCACGAACGTAATTGCCGCGCGCAGCAGCGCCGCCGGCCATGCTGCCACTGGCGCCCCCGCCACGCTGATCAACACGCACAGCAAGCTCATCAACACGGTGGCAAACACAAAATCGCGCCGCTGAATGAAATCGCGAAAATTGCGCCCGAGGCCGCCCTCGCGCGCCGCTGGAAAGAAGAAGATGCCGTAGAGATCGACCCAGCGGCCCAGCACCGTCGCGAACAGCACAGCCCGCCACCAGTTGTCGCCGGCGGCTGCGATGAACCCCACCTTCAGTAACAGCACTGCAATCAGCGCAATCGCGCCCATCGCGCCGATGCGGCTGTCCTTCATGATTTCCAGCTTGCGCTCGCGCGGCCGCCAGCTCATCACCGCGTCAAAGGTGTCGCTCAGGCCATCCAGATGCAGCCCCGATGTGACGATGCCGATGGCGATGACCACCGCCACCGCCCGCGCCCATTCGTTCCAGAAAAGGCCGAAGACTCCGCCAACGACCACTGCGATGAGGCCAATGAGCAGGCCGACCGCCGGGAACCATGCCATCGATCGGGCGATGGTCTTCTCGTAGTTGTCACTGGTCATCGCCGGCATGAATGGCAATGGGATCAACGTCAGAAAGCGTATCGCTTCGAAGAAGGAGGTCGTCATCTCAAATCTTTTATCTCCAATGCCCATCGCGGCACGATATTGACTGCGCGCAGGATTGTCGTGGTGGGGTAGCAGTCGAGACCGGTGGCGCTGCCGGCGTCGATGCGCCAGCGCCAATGCTCACTCAGCGGCGTGTTCATCAGTATGCACAGCAGCGCCTGAATGACGCCGGCGTGCGCCACAACCACCACGCGCTGGCCGGCGAACTGCGCGCCCAGTGTCTGCCACGCTGCGTGCGCGCGCTGTGCCATCTGCTCAAGCGACTCGCCCTGACAGGGCGCATTGCGAATCGGATCAGCGAACCGCCGGCGGGCATCGTCTGGGAATTGCCTCATCACCTCGCGGTAGGTCAGCCCTTCCCACAATCCATGCGACGCCTCTTGCCAGCGCGTATCGCACTGCATCGAGATAGGTCGCGCGCCGGCAATGGCACGTGCGGTGGCCTCGGTGCGCGCCAGGCCGGAATGCACCACAGCGTCGATCGCGCGCACGTGAAAGAAGCCGGCGAGCGCATTCGCCTGTTGCGCGCCGAATGCAGTCAATGGGCGATCGGTGAAGCTGAGATAGCGGCGCTGCGCATTCCAGTCGGTCTGGCCATGGCGAACCAGCCACACACTGCGAGGATGGGTTGGCATGGACATCGAGACTACCACTGAAGATCATGAATTCGAGGTTGTAGGATGTGGGTTGAGCGGTTGGAGCTTCAAAATCTGCAGCCCGCGCCCGGACAAGTAAAATTGCACAATGACCATTGGCGTTTCCATGCCACGCATCGACGCGCGGGCGAAGGTGACTGGCAGTGTGCTCTACCCGGGCGACCTTGCCATGCCTGGCATGGCGCATGCAAAGGTGCTGTTTGCGCGCCGGCCTCACGCCCGTGTGAAATCCATTGACACCCGTGAGGCGCTGCAAGCGTCGGGCGTGCTGGGCGTCTTCACTGGCGCTGACGTGCCGAACAACGAGTATGGCCTCGTGCTGTTCGACGCGCCGGTGATGGTGACCGCCGCCGATTCTCGCCCTCGCGTGGGTGAGGCGCATGAAGATTTTGACGGAGTCGTGCGTCATGTCGGCGAGAAGATCGCGTTGATCGTAGCAGAGACCGAAAAGCTCGCCGAGCATGCGCGCGATTTGATTCGCGTGGAGTACGAAGATCTGCCGGCGCTTGTTGACATGCATGCCGCGCTGAATCCCGATGCTCCGCAATTGCATCCGCACTACGCCGGCAATGTGATGAAGCGCTATCGCATTCGGCGCGGCAATGTCGATACGGCCTTTGCGCAAGCCGACGTCATCATTGAGGACATCTACACCACCGGCGCGCAGGAGCACGCCTATTTGCAGCCTGAAGCCGGCCTTGCCTACATCGACGAGATCGGGCGCATCACCGTGCAGGTGGCCGGCCAGTGGACACACGAGGATCAGCAGCAGATCGCTCACGCACTGAATTTGCCGGAAGAGCAGGTGCGCGTGATTTATCCAGCCATCGGCGGCGCCTTCGGCGGACGCGAAGACATGAGCGTGCAGATCGTGCTGGCGCTGGCGGCGCAGCGCTTGCAGCGACCGGTAAAGATCGTGTGGACGCGCGAGGAAAGCATCATCGGCCATCACAAGCGCCACCCGATGTGGTTCCACGCGAAGCTGGGCGCGACGAAGGATGGCAAATTGCTGGCGGCGCAGATCGAGGCGCGCGCGGACGCCGGCCCCTATGCCTACACCTCGACCAAGGTGCTGGGCAATGCAGCGGTGATGGCTGCCGGCCCGTACGAGATTCCCAATGTCGCCATCGACGCGATGGCCGTTGTCACCAACAACGTGCCGAGCGGCGCTTTTCGCGGTTTTGGCGCGCCGCAAGCCCTGTTTGTGGCTGAGACGCAAATAAACAAGCTGGCTGCCGCGCTGAAGATGGACGCGGTGGAGTTGCGGCGCAAGAACGCGCTGCGCGAGGGCAGCATCACCGTGAACCAGACGCCCATCCCACCCGGCTGCACGGTGATCGAGACGATTGATGCGTGTGTGGCGCACGCATCCCGCACCGCGCGCCGCGAGCCGAGTGGCGCCTCAGTCAAGCGCGGGCGAGGTTTTGCCGCTGGCCACAAGAACATCGGCTTCTCGTTTGGCGCGCCAGAGCGCTGCGAAGCAACAGTAGAGTTGCACGGCGATGGACGAATTGAGCGCGCGGTGGTGCGGCATGCCGGCGCAGACTGCGGTCAGGGCGCGCACACCGTCTTTTTGCAGATGGCCGCTGAGATGCTGCATTTGCCGCCCGAAAAGATCGAACTGGTGTTGAGCGACACTGCCAGCAGCGGCAGCAGCGGCAGCGCTTCGGCTTCGCGGCTCACCTTCATGGCCGCGCATTCCATCCAGGGCGCGGCGAGCGATGCGCTGAAAAAGTGGCGGGACGAAGAGCGGCCGGCGATCGCGCATCACGTCTATCGCCCGCGCGCCACCACCATGATGGATGATGAGACTGGCTACGCTGATCCCAACATCACCTATGGCTACGTGGCGCAGAGCGCCGAGGTGGAAGTGGATACCGAAACCGGCCGCGTGCATGTGTTGAGGCTGGTGAGCGCCAACGACGTGGGCAAGGCAGTGAATCCGCAACAGGTGACTGGCCAGATCGAAGGCGGCGTGGTGCAGGGATTGGGCTGGACGAACCTTGAGCATTTCGTCACGCGCGGCGGCGAGGTGTTGACCTCGCACTTCAGCACCTATCTCATCCCTTCGGTGTTAGATGTTCCAGATGAAGTTGAATCCGTCATCGTGGAGAATCCCGACCCACAAGGCGCGCTGGGCATTCGCGGCATGGCCGAGATGCCTTTGCTGGTGGTTGCGCCGGCGGTGGTTGCGGCCATCCACGATGCCATTGGCGTGTGGATCAATGAGGTGCCTGTGACGCCAGAACGTCTGTTGAACGCATTGCAGTCGCATCAATCGCGGTGAGTTCGTGAACGCAGATCAACGTACAACGCCTTGAAAGCACCATCACACCACATATCACAATAAAGAGAGAGTTCCGTGTCAATCGTCAAGAAAAATCCTGTCCGCTCGCTCCCCTTCACCAAGTCCGTCGGTTTTCGCAAGGTGCTAAATGAGCGGGTCGATCAACATCTGAAAGAGAACAAATTGCCGGCGCGCGACGTGCCGGCGATGTACGTCAAAACCGTCATCGTGTTTGCGTGGTGGCTCGCGGCATATCTGCTGTTGATGCTGGGTGGATTTCCGGTGTGGGTCAATGTCATCCTGCTGCTTGTGTGGGCGGTAAGCATTGCCGCCATCGGTTTCAACGTGATGCATGACGCCAATCACAACGGCTACTCAAACAACCCGCGCGTGAACAAGATATTGAGTTTCAGCGCCGAATTCCTGGGCATCAGCGGGTTTCGCTGGCGCACGAAGCACAATGTGTGGCATCACACCTACACCAACATCGCCGGCCTCGATGACGATGTGGAGACCTATGGCACGATGCGCCTCTCACCGCATGAGCCGTGGAAGCCGATCTTCCGCGCCCAGCACTGGTACTTCCCTCTCGTCTACAGTTTCATCGGCTTTGACTTCATCATCCGCGATTTCTTGATGATTTTTTTCGGCAAGTCCGATGCGACGCATGTGTATCCGAAGATGATGCGCAACGACAAGATCGTGTTCTGGGCCGGCAAGGCCTTCTTCTTTACGGTCATGATCGCGCTACCCATGCTGGTATTCCCATGGTGGCAGGTGTTGATCGGCGCGTCGCTGGTGTTGCTCATCGTCGGCATGCTCACCAGCCTGGTGTTCCAGCTTGCGCACATCATGGAAGCTGCTGAATTTCCCGAACCTTCGGGTGACCCGCTGCAGATGGCAAACGAGTGGGCAATCCACGAGGTGCAGACCACGGTGAACTTTGCGCCGCGCAATAGCGTTTTGAATTGGTACATCGGCGGGTTGAATTTCCAGATCGAGCATCACCTTTTGCCGCACATCTGCCATATCAACTATCCGCAACTCGCGCCGATCGTGCAGAAGACGTGCGACGAATTCGGCGTCAAGTACTATAGCTATCCGACTTGGCGCGGCGCGTTTATGAGCCACTGGCGCGAACTGCGCAATCTTGGCCGCAAGGAGATGCTGCCGGCGACGGCGATTGGCGGCAAGTAGCATTTCGCGCGAAGGCGCAAGGCAGCAAAGGCGCAGAGATCTTCTCTGCGCCTTTTTTGTTGGGAAGATTTTCTGGCGGCTGACGCATGGAGCGACTCCAGATCGAAATGTCAAAATCGCAAATGCCGTTATAAATAGGCCATGACCCATGCCATCCCCGCCGGCCTGATCGAAGCCGCGCAGGCTGTGCAAGCCGGCGCGCTCACCGCCACCCGCCTTGTCGAACATGCGCTCACGCAGATCGAACGATGCCTCGACCTCAACACAATCGCTTTTCTCGACGCCGAGCGCGCGCTGCGCGAAGCCGGCGATCTCGACCGCGACGCGCGCGGCGGCAACCTGCGCGGCCCGCTGCACGGCATCCCCATCACGGTGAAGGATCTATTCAATGTGCGCGGCATGCCCACCCGCGCCGGTGCCCGCGCGCCGCTGCCGCGCATCCTGCCGGATGAAGCGCCGGCGGTGGCAGCCCTGCGCGATGCCGGCGCCATCATCCTTGCAAAGACCAACATGCAGGAAGTGGCGCTCGGCTTGAACGGCGAGAACCCCTGGACCGGCGACGTAAAAAACCCGCATGACCCAGCGCGACAGAGCGGCGGCTCATCGAGTGGTTCGGCGGCCGCGGTGGCAGCCGGCATCGGCTATGGCTCACTTGGCAGCGACACTGCCGGCTCCATTCGTCTGCCGGCATCGTTCTGTGGCGTGGCCGGCTTCAAGCCGTCGTGGGGGCGCGTGTCGCTCGAAGGCGCGTTGCCACTGATGCCCAGCATGGATCACGCCGGCCCGCTGGCGCGCAGCGTGGCTGATGCGGCGATGTTGTTTGCAGCGCTGATTCGCGAAGATCAGGCTGCTGTTCAAGGTCTGGCAGATCTCAAGACTCCCACTCTGGGCGTCCCGCATAGATACCTCGATGGCGTGCTCACAGCAGACGTGCATCGGGAATTTCTGGCTTTCGTCGCTCATCTAAAGGCGCACGGCGCGAAGATCATCGATATCGATCTGGACATCATCGATGCGGCGGATGCATTTCCGCCGATACGCGCCGAATCGGTGATGGTGCATCGCAAGGTGCTGGAGAGCGAGCCAAATGCCTTTGCGCCAAATGTGCGCGATGCGCTGATGCGCGGTTACCAGCCTGCAGCGGTGGAATATCTGACGGCGCGACAGCAGCAGCTCGAGATGCGGGAGGCCATTCATCGCAGCCTGGCCGGCGCAGATGCGCTGCTGTTGCCGGCATCACCCTGTGTCGCGCCAGTGCGCGGCGAGACTGAAGTCGACCTGGAGAGCGGCCGGCAAAATGTGAGGTCGGCGATTCTGAAATTGAGCGCGCCATTTGCATTTGCCGGTGTGCCGGCGCTGTCGCTGCCCTTTGCGCGTATCGCCGGCTTGCCGGTAAACGCGCAGGTGGTTACGCCTTTTGGTGAAGATGCGCGGGCGCTGGCAATTGGGCAGTGGGTGGAGGCGGCGAACGCAGCGCGCCTCGCCTGATATCGGCTAACACCGGCTTGGAATCGTCGGCCTGCAAAAATACAATGGGCATGCATGAACCTGCAACCGATTGATTTTCTGCGGCAGCCGGTGGCGCTGTGCGTGCTTGTGCCGCTGGGGCTGTTGTTTGTGTTCGCCGTCTGGGCCTTTGCTGCCTTCACCCGCGAGTCTGAGGGCAGGCGCCAGCGCACGATGAAGACGGAGGGCGTGATTGAAGCCGCCGGCGTCGATGGCATGACGATGCTGCAATTCCGTGACTATGTGCGCAAGCTGATGGCGCAACAGGGCTACGCGACGGACGTGCCGGCGGTGGTGTCGGTGAATGACATTGGCACAGACCTGGTGGCGACAAAGGATGACATGCGCACATCGGTCGTGGTCATGCGCTATCGCAAGGAGCTTTCGCCGCGCGTGGTGGATGAAGCCATTCGCAACCAGGCGCATTACCGATGCGAGGCAGCGATGGTGGTGACGAATGGCCTCTTTCGCAAGGATGCGATTGCGCTGGCCGCCAGCGCCGGCTGCACCTTGATCGATCGCGATGAGCTGGCTGAGTGGGTGCTGGCGCATCAACCTTCCATCGCCGCGCTGGTGTGAGTCCGGCATGCGTGACGTGCGCCGCGCATTTGCGCTCAGTGCTCGCCGGTGGCCTGCGCCTTCACCAGCGAGGCATAGTAGCCGGCGCCCTGCATCAACTGTGCATGGTTGCCCAACTCCACAATCTGCCCGTCCTTCAACACCACGATCTGGTCAGCCTTGCGAATGGTCGATAGCCGGTGGGCAATCACGAATGCCGTGCGACCCTTCATCAACTTCTCGAAGGCGTCCTGAATCAGCGCCTCAGTCTCGGTATCCACCGCCGATGTCGCTTCGTCCAGCACGAGGATGCCCGGGTCAGCGAGGATGGCGCGCGCGATGCTGAGCAACTGGCGCTGGCCGACTGAAAATTGCGAGCCGCGCTCCTGCGCCAGGGTGTCATAGCCATGGCCCTGCTTCATGATGAACTCGTGGCAGTTGGCAAGCTTGGCGGCGGCGATCACTTCATCCATGGTCGCATCGGGCCGGCCATAGCGGATGTTGTTTGCAATCGTGTCGCTGAAGATGAACGGCTCCTGCAACACCACGCCGATCTGTGAGCGCAACGATTGCTGCGTCACCGTGCGCACATCGTAGCCGTCGATCGTGATGCGCCCGCCGGTCACATCATAGAAGCGGCACAGCAGCGAGGCGATGGTCGTCTTGCCGCTGCCGGTTTGTCCGACCAATGCAATGAGTTGACCGGGTGCGATGTTTAGCGTGATGTCCTTCAGCACCAGCCGCGTGTCGTCGTAGCCGAAGTTGACATGATCGAAGATTACCTCGCCACTTACACGCGGCAGAATGCGCGCGTTTGGCGCGTCCATAATCACGGGCTGCGTGTCGAGCAGCCTGAATATCTTGTTGGCTGAGGTCAGCACCGATTGCAGCACCACATACATGTTGGTCAGCGTGCTGATGGGCGCCCACAACGCGTTGATGTAGGCAGTGAAGGCAACCAGGGTGCCGACGGTGAGGCCAACAGCGATGCCGAGGTTGTTGGCTGCGGCATACAGCACGATCACCAGCGCGACTGAGCGCGTGATTTCAACCAGCGGCGAGAACCATGCCTGCAACTTG
The DNA here is from genome assembly GCA_964590135.1 of uncultured Anaerolineae bacterium. Classification (GTDB taxonomy): domain Bacteria; phylum Chloroflexota; class Anaerolineae; order J036; family Brachytrichaceae; genus JBDHWI01. The sequence goes on from CAZPVX010000007.1 coordinate 30,500, forward strand.
ATCACCTTCATCCACTCGGTCACCACGCGCCGGTTGGCTTCATGGAATTGCTCAAGATTAACCTTCTCGCGGCTGAAGGCCTGGATGATTCGCATGCCGGCGATGTTTTCGGCCAGGAAGATGTTGAAGCGCGTCATATTTTCGCTCACGCGCTCCCAGCCGTCGTAGAGCCGCGGCCGCATGTACAGGCCCACAAGCGTCAGCACCGGCAGCGTGCCAAGCGCGATCAGCGTGAGCGGGGGGTTGATGGCGAGCATGAGAATGACAACCACGATGCCGGCGGTGATGTCATTGAACAGCCCCGCCACCTGGTTGCTCAGAAAGTCGTTGATGGCACGCGCGTCGCCCATGAAGCGCGTCATGGTCTTGCCCACCGGCTCGGCGTCATGGAACTTGAACGATAGCTGTTGCACGTGTTCGAACAGTTGCCGGCGCAAATCCACCAGTATGTTGACGCTGATGCGCGACAGCAGCATGGAGCGAATGAACACGCCGAAGTAATTGACCGCGTGCAGCGCTGCTGCGGCGATCAGAATCGGCACGAAGCCATCCGGCTTGTTGACTGCGATGTGCTGGTCGATCAGGGTGCGGTCGATGAACGGATACAGTTGCGAGACGATGACACAGGCCATGTAGATGGACACGGTGAGCGCCATGCGCTTGCGATACGGACGCAGGTAGGTGAAGACGCGCGCGAGTGTCTGCTTGGGCGGCAGTGGCGGTGGCTCGTCGCTGTGGACGATGCTGGTGCGGCGGCCGGTGATGGTTCTGAGCATGAATAATCAAAAGTCGCTCGCAAAGATGCAAAAGCGCCATGAAGAACACCTGGCGGTTTTGCGCCTTTGCGAGAGGTGAATCCTTAATCGCCGAAAACCGGCCTCAACACTGGCGCCTCCGGCATCGCGCCGGCGCCGCTCATGCGCTGCATTTCCAGCACATCGCGATAGTAGCCGCTGACGCGCATCAGTTGCTCGTGCGTGCCTTCCTCGATGATGCGCCCGTCCTTCAGCACGATGATGTGGTCGGCGCTCTCGACTGTCGACAGGCGATGCGCAATCATGATGGTCGTGCGCCCGCGCATCACCTCCCTGACTGCCGCTTGCAGCAGCTTTTCGGTGTGCGCATCCACCGCGCTCATCGAGTCGTCGAGGATCAGGATTTTGGGGTCGAGCAGGATGGCGCGGGCGATGGCGACGCGCTGACGCTGTCCGCCGGACAAGCCGAGACCGCGCTCGCCGACAAAGGTGCTGTAGCCATCCGGCAGTTTGGAGATGAACTCATGCGCCTGGGCCAGCTTCGCCGCATGCTCAATTTCTTTCTGTGTGGCGCCTGGCCGGCCAAACGCGATGTTGTCTGCCAGTGATGCCGAGAACAGCAGTGTGTCCTGCGCCACCATGCCGATGTGGCTGCGCAATTCCTGCAGGTCGTAGCTGCGCACATCCACGCCGTCCACCATCACCAGGCCGCTGGTGACATCGTAGAAGCGGCCGATCAGGTGAATGAGCGTGCTTTTGCCGCTGCCGGTGGCGCCGACGATGGCGAGCGAGGTGCCGGCCGGCACACGCAGGTTGATATCGTGCAGCGCCCGCGCTGATGCGGTTGGGTAGGTGAAGTTGACTTTTTCGAGGGTCACTTCGCCCCTTGTCACCGCCGGCGGCGTCTTGCCCGACTCCAGCAAGGGCGACTTGATCGTCACCGGCTCATCCAGCAACTCGAAGATGCGCACCGCAGCGGTTGAAGTTTGGCTGAAGGCGTTGAGCTGCGTGCCAAGTGCGTTCACCGCACCAAGCAACAACATGCTCAGGCTGATGACGGCGACGAGCGTGCCGAGCGTCATGTCGCCGGCCATCACGCGGTAGCCACCCAGACCGATCAGTCCGAGTTGCATGAACCGACCCAGGCTGGCGATGATGGCCCAGCGCTTGTTCCAGATGTCCTGCACGATGAGGTTGCCCTCTCGCACGTGGTCGATGGCCCGGTCGAATTTCTTCTCTTCCTGCGCTTCCTGCGCGTAGGCCTTGACCACCTTGATGCCGGCGAGGTTGTCCTGCAACTGCGCCGAGAGCATGGCGAAGCGCTCGTGCGAATCAGCTTGGTGCGGGCGCAGCGCGCGGTGGGCAAAGAACATACCCAGCCCAGAAGCCAGCATCGGCCCGATCACCAGGGCAGCCAGCAGCGCATCCTGCTGGAAGATGGCGTAGGTGGCGAAGCAGATCGTCATGACGTGGCTCATGCTCTCGACCATGATCTGCGAGAGGAAGATGCGCGTGCTTTCCACGTCGCTGCTGATGCGACTCATCAGCCGGCCGGTCTGCTCCTTGTCGTAAAAGGCATATTGCAGCGCGAGCAGCTTGCGGTAGAGCATCAGCCGCACATCGGTCATCACCAGTTGACCGATGCGGTTCTGACCGTAGGAATAGAAATATGTGGCGATGGCGCGTGTTGCTGTAACGAGCAACAGCAGGCCGAGATACGGCAGCAGCAGGTCGATCTGCTGCTCCCCGATGACGTTGTCGACGATGGCCTTGGTGACCAACGGCGCGATGGTCAGCATGGCTGAGAGCAGCAAGTTGATGAAGACCAGCGCAATCAGGAGTTTTTTGTGCGGTTTGAGAAAGCCGAGCAGCCGGCGCATGAGGGTGTTCTTCCTTGAACGAAAAACATTATAGAGGCCTCATCCATCTGCGCCATTCGCCCAATCGTCGGTCTGCGTATAATTCATCGCATCGCTAGAACAAACGTCCTATGGCCAAGAAAACTTCCGCCTCTGCCCACGGCGCTTATCAGGCGCCACTGGAACTGGAGGACAACCGCTTCGGCAGGATTCGCCGCGCCGACATCAACGAGCAAATGCAGGACAGCTACCTGTCCTATGCGATGTCGGTCATCGTCAGCCGCGCCCTGCCCGATGCCCGCGACGGCTTGAAGCCGGTGCAGCGGCGCATTTTGTTCGTGATGCACGACACAGGCCTGCGCCCTGATTCTCCGTATCGCAAGAGCGCGCGCATCGTCGGCGACGTGTTGGGCAAATATCACCCGCATGGCGATCAGTCGGTCTATGACGCGATGGCGCGCATGGCGCAGGACTTTTCGATGCGCTATCTGCTGGTGGATGGGCAGGGCAACTTTGGCAGCGTGGACGGTGATCCGCCGGCGGCCATGCGCTACACCGAGGCGCGCCTGAGCAAGCCGGCGATGGAAGTGTTGGCTGACCTTGAAAAGAACACGGTCGACTTTGCCGACAACTACGACGGCACCCAGCGCGAGCCGGCCGTGTTGCCGGCGGCCATCCCGAATCTGATTTTGAATGGCGCCACTGGCATCGCCGTCGGCATGGCCACCAACATCCCGCCGCATAACCTGAACGAAATCGTCGATGCCATCGTGCTGATGCTCGACCGCATCGGTGAGACGCGCGGCGCGGCGAAGAAGATGCAAGAGTGGGCGGTGCCAGAGGCGGAAGTTGACGTCGAAGACTTGATGAAGTTCGTCAAGGGGCCGGATTTTCCCACCGGCGGCATCGTCTTTCGTCACAACGACAAGATCGAAGGCGGCGATGCCATTCGCAGCGCGTATGCCACCGGGCGCGGCAAGCTGGTGGTGCAGGCCAAAGCGCATCTGGAGGAAGGCACGCGCGGCCGCAACCACATCATCGTGACCGAGTTGCCGTATGCGGTGAACAAGAGCGCGCTGATTGAGCGCATCGCAGACCTGGTGCGCGACGAGAAGATCACCGGCATCACGGATATCCATGATGAGAGCGACCGGCGCGGGATGCGCATCGTCATCGACATCAACAAGAATGACGAGCCGCGCAAAGTGCTGGCTGCGCTCTACAAATACACCAACATGCGCACCACGTTTGGCATCATCATGCTGGCGCTGGTGAATGGCGAGCCGCGCATTCTGTCACTGCGCAAGATGCTGCAGGTGTTCATCGAGCATCGCGTGGTGGTGATTCGCCGGCGCAGCGAATATGACCTCGATGAGGCGAAGCGCCGCGCGCACATCCTTGAAGGCCTGGTGCGCGCGCTCGACATGATCGATCGCATCATCAAGCTCATCCGCAGCAGCCGCGACACGGAGACAGCGAAGGCCGGCTTGATCAAGGACTTGAAGTTCAGCGAAGTGCAGGCGCAGGCGATTTTGGACATGCCGCTGCGCCGGCTCACCCAACTCGATCGCAAGCGTCTCGAAGAGGAACTGGCTGAAAAGCGCAAGTTGATCAAGCATCTCGAAGATCTGCTCAAGAATCCGATCAAGATCCTCGGCGTGATCAAGGACGAACTTGGCGCGCTGAAGGACAAATACGGCGATTCGCGCCGCACGTCCATCGTGGGCAAGCTGGATGAAAAGCACGATTCAAAGGCCAGGAACCAGGAGGTCAGAGGCAAGAGCCACGCCGACAGCAAGAACGGCAAGGCGAATGACAGGGCCGACACAACGGACTTCCCACTTACTGCGCACGAGTTGCTCGGCAAGCAGGAGGTCTATGTGATCGTCGGCCAGAATGGCAAGATTGGCCGCGTGAGCGAGATGCCGCGCGTGACCAGCGCGGCAGAGGTGGTGCCGGCGGCGGTGGTCAAAACCACCACAAAGGAACTCGTCTACGTCATCGGCTCCTCTGGGCGCGGCGTGGTGTTGAATGTGGGCAACCTGCCACAGGAGGACGTGGTGCGCGGGCAGGGCGCCGTGCTGTCGACCATCAGCGCGTTTCCGCAGAGTGATGATGTCGTCGGCGCGTTCAGCGTTGATCGGACTGCGGTGAAGAAGGGTGAAAAGGGTGAAGACGAAGCCGGCCCGTTCATGGTGTGCGCCACCGCAAATGGCATGATCAAGCGCAGCAGCGCTGCCATTTTGCCGGGCGCGCCTGGTCAGTCCTTCCCCGCGATTGGTGTAGTCGAAGGCGACAGCGCCATCAGCGCGCGGCTGGTGCAGGGTCACGAAGACCTGATGCTGTTTACGCAGCAGGGCATGGCAATCCGCTTCAAGCAGGAGGATGTGCGCCCGATGGGGTTGCCCGCTGGCGGGGTGGTCGGCATCAAGCTTGAAACAGGTGACATCGTGATGAGCATGGGCATCGCTGATGAGAGTGGCAGGGAACTCGACATTGTGCTTGGGACAACCGATGGCCGCGCCAAGCGCATTGCATTCAAGGATTATCCGGTGCAGGGGCGCGCTGGCAAAGGTGTGATTACGGCCAAACTGGTGCGCGATGCGACGGTGGCCGACGCGGTGATCGCGAATGCCGAAGACACCATCGTCTATGTGACGATGAAGAACAATGCAAAGAGTCTGAAGGCGAAGAACTTGACGCGGCGTGGCCGGCCTGCCGGCGGTGATGAAGCCATCGCGCTCAGCAGCAATGACTATCTGATGAGGATGGTGGTGGTGGAAGACTAAGCCGTTATCGGCAGGCAGCAACTATCACATGAAGCGCTCGATATAGATATCGAGCGCTTCATTTCGTCTTGCAGCGATGAATGCGACGATGTGTTCTGATGTGTTCTCCTGTGTGTCTGTCCGGTAAATGGTTGGTAACTGGTGGCGCAACGATTTGCAAACTCGGCGCACATTTCCTATCGCCCGTTCGGGCCGGGCGAGCTGGGGCCATGACCGTTCGGACCAGGCGAACTGGGGCCACGACCGTTCGGGCCGGGTGAGCTGGGGCCGAATGCAGTCAAGGTGGCGCGTGCAAATGTGTTCATGGTTAGGGTTCCTCTTTGAGTGATGGGCTGATCTTGAAAATGAGTTGTTGGATGGAAGGCGTGATTCACAGTGAGTTCGGGCCGGGCGAACTGGGGCCGCGCCCATTCGGGCCGGGCGAGCTAGGGCCATGACCGTTGGGACCAGGTGAGCTAGGGCCAAGGTTGTTCGGGCCGGGCGAGCTGGGGCCGAATGCAGTCAAGGTGGCGCGTGTAAATGTGTTCATGGTTAGGGTTCCTCTTTGAGTGATGGGCTGATCTTGAAAATGAGTTGTTGGATGGAAGGCGTGATTCACAGTGAGTTCGGGCCGGGCGAACTGGGGCCACGACCGTTCGGGCCGGGCGAACTGGGGCCACGACCGTTCGGACCGGGCGAGCTGGGGCCACGACCGTTTGGGCCAGGCGAGCTAGGGCCGAATGTGGTTGGAATGATGCGTACAAATTTAGACATGATCTTTCTCCTGTTACAACTGATTGGAACTACATCATTGCAGTTCACATATTCATTATAGTGAATAGCGAGGATTTCTGCGCATCAATTTGTCACTATCTATGTGGTTCTAGAACTATCTTGCGGTTTCTTCGTGCGGCATATGCAGAGGGTTGTCTTGTTCTTCTGGCGTTGCATTCATTGACACAAAGTTTGCAAAAAAATCTATACTTTAGTTGAGCTTCTTTTGAGAAAACAGACATATACTGCTCGCACTTATTGCCCAGTAAGTCTGTGATTCGTGTTTTACTTCTCACTTTGTTGATTGCCCTGTGAGCATGGATATGACGCAACAAAACAACCCAAATCTGCAATCAGAATCAGACCAGCTTCAGGCGCAGATCGTGCAACTGCGGGCGCACCCGGCGCCTTCAACTGAGTTGATCGATGCGTTGAACGCGCAGGCGCAACTCCTCTCGCGCTCGGACGTGGGGCAGGCGATGGCGCTTTCCAAAGAAGCCTATACGCTGGCGCGGTTGCTTCGACATCATCATGGTGTTGCCATCAGCCTGGCGCGATTGAGTTGGTTGCATCTGAGCGATGGCATGTTCGACGCAGCTGTGATGGAGGCGCACGAGGCGCGTTATCTGGCCGAGCGGCTGGGTGATCCCGTGCTGGTGATGCGCGCCATCTATGTGCTGGCCATCGCTGAGCGCATGGCCGGCAATTTCTCGCGCGCGGAATCGCTGTGGCGCGAATTGCTGGCATTGGCGCGCGCGCGTGGCGACAAACTTCGCGAGGCGGATTATCTGAACGAAATGGGCGTGCTGTCCGTGCACATGGGCAATTACGTGGAAGCCCATGAGTACTATGAGCAGGCTCATCAGGCGCACGCATTGTTGGGGCACGTCAATCACATCAACGACAAGAACAACATCGCCGATGTGCTGGTGAGGCTGGGGCGCGCTGAGGAAGCTATGACGTGGGTGACGGCTGCGCTGTCTGCTTGCGATCCAGGCTGGCAAGTGTGGCGCGCGCAATTCCTGCACACCGCCGGCGTCATTCACATGCAGATGAATCGCCTTGTACTGGCGAAGAGTTCTTTCGACGAGAGTCTCTCAATCAGCCTGTCAAAAGCCGGCAGCAAAGAGGTTGGTGTGTTTGCGCTGCTCGATCTGGGCCGGCTGGTGCTGCTCAGCAACCAGTTGCACGAAGCCATTTGCAAGTTCGAGGATGCCGTGCGGCTTGCTGGTGAAATTCAGTCTGTCACGCAGTTGCGTGAAGCCCACAAGATGTTGAACCGGCTCTACCGCAGCACGCGTAGCGATGCGCTAGCTGATGTGCATCATGAAGCGGTGGTGCAGTTGGACAACCAGTTGAACACCACGCGCATGAGCCGGCAAATGAGCATGATGCGTGTGGACATCGAATTGCGCGACCGAAGGCTGCAATGGTCGCAGGAATTGCTTGAGTTGATGCCGGCGCGCTGATTGTCGCTGCTGGGAAACAAAAAACGCCACACGAGCATTTATCGCTCGTGTGGCGTTTTGTTTTGTGTGCGCTACGCCGGCGTCACTTCGGGTCGCTTCCCAAATTCCCGAATCGATCGCCAGTGATTCAACACAGCCTCGCGGAAGGTCGGATAGACTTTGTAGGTCAGCCCAAAATCCTCGCACGTCTGCGCCACAATGGGTGCAATCTTCGGATACAGCAGATGGCACATATGCGGGAAGAGATGGTGCTCAATCTGGTAGTTTAGTCCGCCGACATACCAATTCACCACTGCGTTGTTTGGCGCGAAGTTGCTGGTGGTCTGCACCTCGTGAATCGCCCACTCGTTTGCGATCTTCAGCGGGTCGCCGCTTGGCTCAGGGAAATCCACCTCTTCCATGACGTGCGCCATTTGCAGGATGGTGACGATGATCAGACCGGTGACCGACGCGACGAGGAAGAAGATGCCGATGGCCGGCAACAACCCGAAGACCAACGCCGGCAGCACGATGTAGATCATCAAATTGAAAAGGCGGAATGCCCAGAAGGTAATCTTGTCGTTGCGCGACATCGGCGGGTATTGGAAGGAATCGCCCGACTTGCCGGTGAAATACACCTGGAAGTTGCGGATGCAGATCAGCCCGATGCCGGCGAAGGCATACACCAGCGGCGCGTAGAGATGCTGATAGCGGTGCATCGGTTTCCAGAAGTCGCGCGGGCTGTTGCGCACCCAGCCGTCCATCTCCAGCCCTTCGTCGAGGCCGGCGACATTGGTGTAGGTGTGATGCCAGATGTTGTGCTGCTGACGCCAGATAAAGCTGCTCAGGCCGACCAGATCGATGGTGTAGCTGAACAGCCGGTTGATCTTTGCGTTGTTTGACAGACCATTGTGGTTGGCGTCGTGCATGATGTTGAACGCCACTGCGCCGGCGCCGATGCCAAACGCCAGCGCAAACGCCAGTGTGACCCACACGCTCCAGCCAGCGATGCCGCTATACAGCATCAGCGCGTAACTGACCGCCCACCACAGCAGGCAGACGGTGACCTTCACATACATCGCCGGCAAATCGCGCTGGCGCAGGCTGTTGGCCTTCAGGTGCGCATCCACACGCCGCACCACTTCCTTGCGGAAGCCGAGTTGCTGCGTGAACGGCAATGATTTGACGGGATGCAATTTGGCAATGGGGGCGACAGGTGACGTGTGGGCGCTCTGGGGCGCAGTCGAGGAGACAGGCTGCGTGAGTGACATGGGCTTTGCTTTTTCTCTGCGTTGTTGTGCGTGACTTTGGGAGATAGGCTGCCTTGCAAACCGAGGGAGTGAAACCAAAGGCCGCAAGACGGACAGCGCCACATTACCACACCCGTGTGAGTGGCGCATGTGAGTAAATTCCCCCTTCACCGGCGGATGAACATCACCTCTTGCTGCCAGTCATGCATGCTGCGCCTCGCGCTTGTCGCATCCGTATAATCGCGAAATGGATCCTCGCATTGCCCTGGAACTTGGCCCGCTGAAGGTGCATTGGTACGGCATCATCATCACGCTGGGCATGATCATCGCAGCCTACATCGCCGCGCTTGAATTCAAGCGCAAGCATATGGACCCAGCCATTGTATGGGATGGCGTGCTGTGGGTCATCCTGTTTGGCATCATTGGCGCGCGGCTGTATCACGTGTTCTCTGCGCCCAATGACGGCAGCAACAGCGGTTGGGCTTATTACAGCCAGAACCCGCTGCAAATCCTGGCGATCTGGAATGGCGGACTGGGCATTTACGGCGGCATCGTTGGGGGCATCATCGGCATTCTCTTTGTGTGCCGCCGGCATCGCTTGACGTTCTGGCGCGTGGCCGATTGCGCTGTGCCGGGCGTTGCACTTGCACAGGCCATCGGCCGCTGGGGCAATTACTTCAACCAGGAGTTGTATGGCGGGCCAACCGGCTTATCGTGGTGGGGCGTCACCATTGCGCCTGAATATCGCATCCGCACGCCCAAGGTCGACTTTACCGATATGCAGACCTACCCGCCCGAAACGCGTTTTCACCCCACCTTCTTCTACGAATCGGTGTGGAATTTCTTTGGCTTCATCGGGTTGATGTGGGTGGCGCGGCGGTTTGAAAGCCGGTTGCGCGATGGCGACCTGAGCGGCATGTACTTCATCTGGTATGGCCTTGGCCGCGCCTGGGTTGAATTCTTCTTCCGTCCCGATGCGTGGACGGTCGGCGCGCTGCCGACAGCGGTGCTCGTTTCCTTCGGCATCATCGCCTTCGGCATAGCCCTGATCTTGTTCAACCATGTCGTGCGCCGGCCCTCTGCGCCGGCAGTGGCGGCGCCGGCCTGATTTTTGATGCGGTGGTGGCGGGATGAGAGGATGGGAAGAAATCTCCACCTTCTCCTTCACCACTCCATCTCCCCATCACAAACGTGCCACGCTACGTCAACGACGAGTACGAGTTGCCCGACGATTACGACGAAGACTTCTCGCTGGAAGGCTGGTTGTATCGCCGGCGTCGGCGCTCACCCATGCCTTTTCTCCTCGTGCTTGTCGCGGTCTTCTTCATTGCGGCCGGCGTCGGCAGTTTCCTCTTTGTGAGCGAGCAGCAACAGCGGGACAGCTTCTGCCTGGACTGTCATACGCCGCAGCATGCAGCATATGTGCAGCGGGCTGAGGCCTCTGTCGGTGGTGCGCTGGCCATCGATCTCGCCAGTTTCCATTACCAGCAAATACGCGGGCAAAATGGCGAGCTTCGCTGCATCGATTGCCATCGCGGCGACGACAGCTTGCGCCAGCGCATCGAGACTTTTGGACTGAGCGGGCGCATGTTGCTGCGCTGGCTGGCCGGCGTCGATGACACGCGCCTTGAAAAAACCGCCATCACCACGACGGTCGTGAGCGGGATCACGCGCACAGTGCCGCAAACATCATTGGCATTGCATGAGCCGGCATTGACCAATGCCAGTTGCATCGGGTGCCATCAGCAAACGCTGTTGGTGGCCGGCCAACAGAACCATCTGCACAACACGCTGCCAGCGGTGTATGAGGCGTGGAAGAGTGGCGCGCGGTTGATTCCGCCGGCGGGCGCGGCCGACCCGCAGGCGGTGGTGGCCCAAGGCCTGTTGCGATATAACACGACCGTGCAATGCAGCAGTTGCCATCAAGCGCATCGCAGCACCGAAGCGCCAAACTATCTGGATCTGCAAAATGTGGTGAAGCCGGCGTGTGAGCAGTGCCATGCGCAAGCCGGCGCCGGCCCGCTGAATGTGACGATCAGTGAGGGGCAATGAAAGCCGGGCGTCTCAACTTGATCTTTGACAGCAATAAAACCGGACTCACAATCGCCGATCAGGGATATAACCTGCCTCAATCATGAGTATTCTCATCATCGGCGGGACGGGGTTGATCAGCACGCGCATCACGCAGCAACTGCTGGCGCGTGGTGATGATGTGCGGCATGTCAATCGCGGCAAGCGCGGCGCCGGCTTCGGCGGTGTCGCGTTTGAGCGTGACGTGCCGACGATCGTCGCTGACCGCACCGATTACACGGCGTTTGAAAAGCAGATGCACGACGCCGGCATTTGGGATTGCGTAATCGACATGGTTGGCTTCACGCCGGCGGACGCCGAGAGCGCCATTCGCGCCTTTCAGGGCCGCTGCGATCACTATATTTTCTGCAGCACGGTGGATGTCTATGCCCATCCGCATCCGCAAGGCGCGCTGCCCTACCGTGAGGATGCGCCGCAAAGTGCCCGCAATCCATATGCGGCCGGCAAGGTGGAGTGCGAGCGCATCTTTCGCAAGGCGCATCAGCGCGGCGATTTGAATGTGACCATGATCCGGCCGGCCTACACCTATGCTGAGGGTGCTGGCATCCTTGACTCGCTACGCGGGCGCAGGACGCTGATCGACCGCATTCGCAAGGGCAAGCCAATTGTGGTGCATGGCGACGGACAGTCGCTGTGGTGCAGTTGCCACGCCGGCGACATGGCGCGCGCCTTCGTGAACGCCATCGGCAACGCGAAGGCGTTTGGCAAAAGCTACCATGTCGCCGGCGAAGAGTTCATCACGTGGAACCAGCACTTGGAGCTTGTAGCTGCGGCCATCAGCGCGCCGGAGCCGCGCTTCGCGCATATTCCCACCGATGTGCTGGCGAAGTTGTTGCCGAGCGAGACGCTGGCCGACGCAGCGCACTGGACGCTGACCAACTTTCAGTTCAACAACATCTTCGACAACAGTGCGGCAAAGGCTGATCTTGGTTTCCGCTACACCGTGCATTGGGAAGAGGGCGCGCGCCGGCTGGTGCGGTGGCTGGACGCCAACGGAATGGTTGCCGATAGCGACGACGATCACTTTGACGACAACCTGATCGCCGCGTGGGAGCAGATGTGCGATGACCTGCAGCATGCGTGGACGAGGCCGGCGGCCATTCGCAAGCGCGAGCGCAAGCCAGCAGGGAAGGCGAGAGGGAAAGGTGCGCCGGCGAAGAGGAAACGCGCTTGATTCAACATGTTGCCCAACAGCCCGCAACACTCAGTCTGAATGGCGCAGTTCGCGCGCTCATGATCTCTTTATCCCCTCTTATTATCCCCCTCATTCCTTCACCCACTACTCGCTCACTTCACCACACCCACGCACATGCCGTCGCTGATCGGCACGAGCAGCGAGATCAAGCGCGGCTCAGCGGCCATGCGCGCATTGAACGCGCGAATGTGCGAGATGTACTCGCGCTCCCCCGCCGGCGGGTCGGTCTGCCACACGCCGTAGTTGGCGCTGGCGTTGTCGCCGATGATCATGCCGCCTTTGCGCACCAGCCGCAACGCGTGATCGATGTAGTTGACGTAGCCGGCTTTGTCGGCGTCGATGAACGCCAGATCGAACGGCGCTTCACTATCGAGCGTGGCGAGCAGCTTGCCGGCGTCGCCCACGCGTACATCCACGCGGTCAGAGAGGCCGGCGGCAGCGATGTTCTCGCGGGTGGTTTGCGCGTGCAGCGGGTTCAACTCCAGCGCGATCAGTTTGCCGTCAACCGGCAGCGCGCGCGCCATCCACAGCGTGCTGTAGCCGAACAGCGAGCCAACTTCCAGTACGCGCTTCGCGCCGATTGCAGCCATCATCACCTGCAGGAATTTGCCCTGCTCCGGCGAGATGTGGATTTGGGGGATGCCCTTCGCCTCAGCGGCGGCCGGCATGCGCTTGAGCAGATCGTCTTCCTGCGCAAAGTTGTCGATGATGTAGTTGTACATCGCCTCGGTCATCGGTTTGTATTTCATATGTTTCAGATCGGTCAGGTCGTCAGATCAACAGGTCAGTCAAATCTGACGAACCCAAAGGGCGGATGGTGAATGCGGCATGAGCGTTTGTCAAACGCCGGCTTTGGGTGTGTATGATTGCCCGCTGACTGCATGAATGCAAATCATCTCATTCGCATGCGCCAGCGCCGGCGCAAAGCTGCCAAGACCGGCCCCTTTCAGCGCCTGTTTCAGATCCTCGTGCCGGCGTTCATCATTTTTCTCGCGGTGCTGATCGCCGTGCCGGCCAGCGTGGCTTTGGCCGCCGGCGCGGTCTACGCCTCTTTCACCAGCGACCTGCCTGACCCGACGCAAATCAAGAAGGTCGAGCGCGACTTTCAGACCACCAAGATTTACGACCGCAAAGGCAACCAACTCTATGAAATCATCGATCCCACCGGCGGCGACCGTCAGTGGATCAAGTTGAGCGATATCTCGCCGTATCTGATCTGCGCCACCGTCGCGATCGAAGACAAGACATTCTGGGAAAATCAAGGCTTCGACCTGCGCGGCATCGCGCGCGCGTTTGTGGCGACATTGCAGGGTGGCGCCACGCAGGGCGGATCGGGCATCACGCAGCAATTGGTGAAAGCCGTGATCCTGCCGCCAGAAGAGCGCGCCGGCCCAAACCGCACCATCGCGGTGAAGATCAAAGAGGTGCTGCTGGCCGCCGAGGTGACTCGTCGCTATGACAAGCGCGACATTCTGGAGTGGTATCTCAACACCAACTTCTATGGTAGCCTGGCGTATGGCATTGAGGCGGCTTCGCGGGTGTACTTCAACAAAAATGCGAAGGATCTGACGCTGGCCGAGGCGGCCATGCTTGCGCCGATCCCGCAATTCCCCAAGCAAAACCCCTTCACCAACCCCAACGAGGCTAAATTCCGTCAGAACCTGGTGCTGGATTTGATGGTGGAGCGCACGGCATTTGGCGTGCCGGGCTGCGATGTGAGTGCGGCGCAGGCAGCCGAGGCGAAGCTGCAACCGCTGCAATACGCCAGCAAGACGCAGCGCTTCAACATCAAGTCGCCGCATTTTTCGGTGTATGCCAAAGACAAGGCGATTGAGATTCTGGCAGATCATCTCGGCATTGGCGTCGATGCAGCCACCAGTCTGGTGGAGCGCGGCGGACTGCGGATCTTCACCACGCTCGACTCGGATATCGACACTGCGACGCGTGAATTCGCCAATCAGCGCGTGGCGGCGCTGCAGGCAGACAACAAGGACGTCAACAACGCCTCGGTCGTGGTGATCAAGCAGGACACCGGCGAGATTCTGGCAATGGTCGGCAGCCTCGACTACTTCAACAACAACATCGATGGCCAGTTCAACGTGGCAACCGGTTTGCGCCAGCCGGGCTCGTCGTTCAAGCCGCTGACGTATCTCGAATTGCTGCGGCAGGGCGCATCGCCGGCGACTTTATTCTGGGATTTGCGCACCACCTTCGACAGCGGCGGCTTGGAGCCTTACATCCCTGAAAACTACGACCGCAAGTTTCATGGCCCCACGCTTTTGCGCGAGGCGTTGGCGCGCTCCTACAACATTCCGGCAGTCGACGCAATGCAGCGCGCCGGCATCGGCAACGTCATTCGCCTGTCGCATAAGCTTGGCATCACCGACCTCGATCGCGGGTTGGAGTTCTATGGCCTGGCGCTCACGCTCGGTGGCGGCGAAGTGAAGTTGCTGGATATGACCTATGCCTACGCCACCATTGCCAATGATGGCACGATGATCGGCGCGCCGCGGCCAGCCTCCCAAAAGCGGTACGGCTTCCGCGATCTCGACCCGGTTGCCATCACGCGGGTGGAAGACAGCAAGGGCAAGTTGTTGTATGAATACAAGCCGGCAGTGAACCCCAGCCTGCTCGGCCCCGATAGCGCAAGATACATCTACATGTTGAAAAGCGTGCTGTCGGATGGGCAGGCGCGCGCGGCGGCGTTCGGCTATCCCTCTGTCCTGGACCTGAGCAATGGCCGGCCGGCGGCGGTGAAGACAGGCACTACCAACGACTATCGCGACAACTGGACGATGGGCTTCACACCGGACTACACTGTCGGCGTGTGGGTGGGCAACACCGACAACCATCCCATGAGCCGCGGCGTCACCGGCCTCTCCGGCGCTGCGCCAATCTGGAATGACGTGATGGAATATTTGCATAGCGACAAACCCATCCGCGAATTTATTCGTCCCGATGGCCTTGTGGACGTGGCGATTTGCCAGATCGACGGCTTGCTGGCGAATGGTGTTTGCCCCAGTCGTTCGGAGATGTTTATGCCCGGCACCGAGCCGACCATGCAAAGCACCATCGTGCAGAACTTCCCCATCAACAAGGAAACCGGCAAACTGGCGCTGCCTGGCACGCCGCAAGAGTTGGTGGAAGTGCGGCCGATGTATGTTTTCCCGCCCCAGGCGCAGGATTGGTACGCATCGCTCACGCCGGAGGAGCAGGCCAAAATGCCGATTGCGCCGACTGACTTCGACACGCGCTTCGGCGGCTTGGTGAATGCCGGCGACGTCGCCATCACCTCGCCGGACAACTATGGCTATGTCAGCGCTGTCCTGACGCAAACCATCGCCGCGCCGCCATCGGCAGATCCGAACGTGCCGCCGCCACCGCCGCAGGAATTGCCCGCCGGCATCGTGCAGATTCGCGGCAACGCGAAGGGCGGCGATTGGCAGCGCTACGCGGTGTACTTCGCACCAGGATGGGCGCCGGCGCCCGAACACTGGCAGCAGATCGGGCCGGATCATCCAGAGCAGATGGACAACGGCGTGCTGGAGAATTGGAACATCGCCGGCCTTGCGCCAGGGCAATACTCCATTCGCGTCGTGCGTTTCGAGAACAACGGCAATGTCACCGAAAGCGTGTCGCGTGTGACCATCGACAATACGCCGCCGCAAATCCGACTGACGCAGCCGCAACCTGGCGAGGTGTTCCGTCCGCCGCAGGATGAGTGGGTGGACATCACCGCCGACGTGCAGGATGACAACTCCATCAGCAAGGTTGAGTTCTTCGTCAATGGCGAATTGCTTGGCACGAAGACGGTTGCGCCGTTCTCGGTGAAATGGACGATCCGTGCCGGCGGCCGCGTGGAGTTCTACGCCGTGGCCTATGATGGCGCCGGCAACCGAACCGAGAGCGAACGCGTGGCGGTGGGCATCGGATCGCCGTGATTTTTTAAGTCTCTCAAGAGACCGGAACTGTTTTCGAGTCAAGCGTGCCTCTCGAAACCCAGCCTGTGGGTTCTTTTTGGCCGCCTTTTCAGTTCGGCCTTTCGGTCATACCGCCGGCGCGGCTCGCTCATATAATTCTCACAATGATTAACAGAACCAAAGCGTGGTGCCGCGGCGTGCGCCAGCCGGTGAAAGGGTTGCTGCAACTGACGCGCTATCGCGAGTATGTCCTGTTTGTCGCAGTCACCACCCTGCTGGGCGCAAAGTTCGGCGGTGGTGTATTCGACATTCGTCTGCTCACTGTGTTTGTCGCCAACATTCTGGTGGTCGGCTTTGCATTCATGTACAACGACGTCGAGGATGCGCCGGACGACGCGCTAGATGCAAAGAAGGCACAGCGCAACCCCATCAGCGCCGGCATGATCTCGCCGCGCATGGGCAAGCTGGCCTGCGCACTGGTTGGCCTGCTGGTGCTGGGTCTGTATGGCACGCTGGGCGGCATGACGTTTTTGCTGGGTGCACTGTGCCTGGCGCTGGCGTTTTTGTATTCATGGCGTGTGGCGCGCTTGAAGGCCGTGCCGGTGGCCGATTTGATCTCGCACTCGCTTTCGCTCGCCGGCCTGCAATTCCTGTGCGCCTACTTCGCCTTCAATCAAGGCCAGCCGTATAGCTGGACGTTCTTCCTCTTCACCGTCATGATCAGCGTCTACGGCGAATTGAACAACGAACTGCGCGACATCGAAGTGGACAAGAAGGCCGGCATTCGTCACACTGCCGACCTGATCGGCGTGAAGTGGACGAAGGTGTTGATGGTGATCTCGCTGGTTGTTGCCGTCGTCATGCTGGGCGTGTTTTTGTGGATGGAGATGATTCCGCTGTGGCTGTTGATCGTGCCGCTGGTGCTTGCGCCGATGATGTGCGCTGAGCAACTCTGGAACATCCTCAGCCGCAAGGCGCATGTGTTGAATGACCGTGAGGCCATGCACGACCCAGTCATCCTCATCGGCCTAATCACCGTGATGACGTGGTTCATCAGCGATAAGATCGTGTTGTAACTTTGAGGCAAAGCGCGTCGCAGATCCTGACGATGAAGCGACGAGGCTTTCGATCCTCACACATTCCCCAGCAATTGCGCCCGCACCACGTATGGGTCAAGTGTGATGACGCGATGCGCGTACAGGTCGATTGCGCCGACATCGGATGAGATCATGTGCGCCGGCCCGCGATCGGTGATGCGCAGGATATGCGGGAAGTGCGACCAATCTGCCGACTCCCCAATTCTTCCGTTGGCGGAAGAGTTGGGGGTGAGAGGCGGCATCAACACGCCGGCGATGAATGCAGTCGTGCCGGCGCGGTCGATCAACCCGCGCAAGCCGGCGTGCAGCGCATCTGCCAGGTCGTCGTTGAAGCTGTCTCCAAACACCAGCATATCGCCGGAGCGCAGCGCCGCCAGATAGAAAAAGCCGCGCAGTTTGCCCAGCGTCACATCCAGCCCGATATCTTCGTGGATGGCGATCAGGTCCTCGAAATAATCGGCTTGATGGCGTTCGCGATAGGCAGCAGCTGCGCGGCGCAGCGCCTCAACGCCGGCGTAGTGCATGCCATGTCCCAGCGCCATCTGCGCGTGCGCGTGCGGCACCGATGCGCCGCCCTTCAACCCGCCGTTCCACATCCAGATGAAGTTGCGCGCGAGCGGATCGTGCTGGTTGGCGAGCGTAGCCCATTGCAGTGAAGTGTGAAAGTAGTCGCGCGCCTGCGCCTGCGTCAGTTTCAGCACGTCCGGCTCGTCGAAGATGCACACGGCGCACCAGCCTTCCCAGCGCGAGATGTTGCTGGCGGTGATGCAATGCGCCCCTCGCACGCGGCCAAACACATCTTCACTGGTGGCGCGAAGCGGGTCGGCGAATACGTCGTTTGCCGGCAGCCTGCTCATCTCGCCATCGCTGCGCAGCTGCATGGGCCGCCGGCCGCGCAACGGGTTGTACAGCGCACCCTCCCACGTCCACACATTGGTCACGCGGATGATGCGCTGGTGTTGTGCTGCCTCGACTGAGCCGAAGTGTTGCGTCACCCAGTCGCGCATGGTGTCGGGGATGCGCACTTCGCCCTGCGCCTCGTCGACGCGGAAGATGCGCTCCAGCCGCGTGCGCTTTGCTGTGGGCAGGGCGGCGATGATGGCAGGAAGGTCGGAAATGGAAGGCATGCTACTTCTTTTTTAGCCGGCGATACACCTGTTCCAGATTTGGCACGATGGCTTTCCAGTCGTAGGTGGCTGAGACGAAGGTGAAGGCGCGCTCGCCAAGTTGTCGCCGGCGAGCCTCGCTGCGCAGCAGTTCAATCACCGCGCCGGCGAAGTCGTTGCCCGTGTCGGCGATCATCATCTCGCGCCCGGGTTGCACGTCAAATCCCTCGCAGCCCAGCGCCGTCGTCACAATCGCCTTGCGCATTGCCATGGCTTCCAGCAACTTGAAGCGCGTGCCGCCGCCGGCCAGCAGCGGCGCGATATATACATCAGACGCTGCGATGTGCGGTCGCACGTCATCCACCCGCCCGGTGATGGTGATGTCAGGGTCATTTCGCAGCACGTCCAGTCGCGTGCTGGGCTTCTGGCCGACGATGCGCAATTGCGCGGCAGGGATGGCCTGCTTGACTGCCGGCCAGGCCTCGCGCGCAAACCACAGCATCGCCTCAATGTTGGGGCGGAAGTCCATCTTGCCGGTGAAGATGATGGTGGGCGTGCCATGTTGCGCCGGCGCACCAAAGGCGCTGTAGCCCGCCACGTCGATGCCGTTGTAGATCACCTCGACCGGCTTGTTCGGCGCAAGCTGGCGCAGCAGCGCAGCGTCCTGTGGTGAGACAGCCAGCGTCGCATCGGCGGCATGGATCGCGGCGCGCTCAAAGCCGCGCAGCCGTTGCCACTGCACAAAAGAGTAGGTCGCGCCGTGCAGCCGGCCGCGCTTCAAATCGGCTTCGTAGGTGCGTTTCTGCAGGACATATTCGCAATTGTGATCGTCGAAGACAAATTGCGCGTTGCGCGGGATGGCGGCATGCTGCGCGTCGATCAGGTAGCGCGCCAGTTCGATGCCCTCGACCTGCACGATGTCGAAGTGGTGATCGCGCAGCCACAAACCCAGCGCGTGCTGGAACGCCGGCGACCACAGCCGCCACGCCATGTCGGGCAGTGACGACATGGCGAGCGTGCGCAAGCGGTCTGCGATGGTGCGTGCCGGCACCGGCACAGTCTGCACTTCCCTGCAGGCGCGCTGCACCTCTGCCGGCACAGGCTGATTTGCGCCACGCTCGTCGAACGAGAGCAGCCATGTCTCGTGGTTGCCGGCCAGCCGCGAGAGCAGACCCCAGTTGCGCAGGGCCGTGCCTTGCTGTGGCGGGAAGGGCATCTGTGGGGTGAGGAAGAGAATGCGCATGGGTTAGTTGTGCGATGCACTCTCTGACGCGCGGCGCACGTGACCGAGCGCCATTTTATAGATGTTCAGCGTCTCCCGGGCTGCGCGTTGCCATGAGAACTGCGCGGCGCGCGCGATGCCCCGCCGGCGGTAGGCGGCATGCAAAGTGTCGTTGTGCCACAGCGCGCCAATGTGCTGTGCGAGCGCTGCGTCATCGAGCGGATCGTGCAGCAAGGCGGCATCGCCGGCGACCTCGGGCAGCGCGCCGGCGTTGCTGCACACCACTGGCGTGCCGCGCGCCATCGCCTCCAGCACAGGCAAGCCAAAGCCTTCGTACAGCGACGGCATTGCCAGCAGCCGCGCATGCCGATACAGCGCGTCGAGTTCGGCATCGCTCACGCGGCCGGCAAATATCACGCGGTCTATCACGTTGAGGTCGCTTGCCATCTGCCGCGCGTCCCCTTCGCCCCAGCCGGCCGCGCCGGCCACGGTCAGGCTCACTTCTGCCGGCAAGCGCTGCAGCGCCTTCAGCAGGGTCATGATGTTTTTGCGCGGCTCCAGCGTGCCGACGAACAGTAGCGATTTTGCACCCTGTGTTTTGACTTCACAACTTTTTGGCTCGTCGGCGGCCTCGTGAATGACAGCAATTTTGTCTTGGCCGATGCCGGGTATCAGGCGCAAGATGTCATCACGGGTGAAGCGCGAGACGGCGATGATGCAATCGGCCTGCTGTGCGCTCCAGCGGATGCGACCATAGTAGCGGGTGCCGTCGGCGCTCATCACCTCGGGGTGCTCCATGAAATACAGGTCGTGAATGGTGATGATTTTCTTGAATGCGCCGGCGCAGGTGATGAAGTCGGGTGAATGGAGAACGTTGAACCTTGCCGGCTGAATTTGCAGCGCGGCAAGTTCAGCCGGCAATGCGAGCGGCTCAAGCTTGTGATGCGCCGGTGTGATCGTGCGAATGACCTTCACGCTGGCCGGCAGCCAATCGATGCTGGCATCGCGGCGATCCATCAGCACCGCCAGGCTGAATGTTTGACCGGCCTCCGGCAAGGCAGCCAGCGCCTGCGTCAACCGGCGCGTGTAATGCGAAATGCCGGCGGTACGGTAATACATCAGCCGGCAGTCAATGCAGATCTTCATCTCAAACCAGCAGCGCCCGCTCGTGCTGCAAGAGCCATTCCTTTGCCTTCACCCCGCCGGCATAGCCGGTGAGCTTGCCACTCACGCTCAGCACGCGGTGGCACGGCACGATGATGTTGATTGGGTTGCGCGCGTTGGCCTGGCCCACGGCGCGGGGCGCAGCGGCTTTATGCAACTTGCGCGCGATCTCGCCGTAGGTCGTCGTTTCGCCATAGCCCACCGCCGCCACGTGTGCCAGCACTGCGCGCTGAAAATCGGTCAGCCGGCTCAAGTCAATCGGCACGTCGAAGGTCTGGCGCTTGCCCTTGAAATATTCGCGCAGTTGCTTGCGCGCCTGAATCACCACCTTGCAGCCCTTGCCTGTCGGCACGTCCGGCTTCACCCAGCGCACGGCAGTGATCGCTTCGCGGTGACCCTCGATCAACAGCCGGCCCAGCGGCGTGTCGAGGGTAGCCTGATATGGCGCGGGTTGTGCGAGCAGTGCGTATTGCATTGACGACACCTATACCGGATATTTTGACACGAAGCCAGCCGGCGCAGGCGCGGCATTTCTCATGCGCGTGATCGAGAAGTGCATGCTCGAATCGATGGCTGCCTCGCGTAGTTCCCATAACGACGGCATCAAGCGCAACTCGACATTGCGTTGCGCCAATTCCAGTAGTGGTTGGTCGATGGCGCGCATGTCGATGGGTGTTACGGCATGGCGCGAGGCGTGGTGGCCGGCGATGTCATCTATAAGCGTGAAGGTCGCCGCCGGCAACGTGTAGAGATAGAGACGGTGCTGCATGGCCTGCGCCAGCCACGCAGATTCGATTGCCAACACGCACGGCGCAGTGGTGCTGCCCATAAAGCGCAGTTTGTCGACTTCGGTGCTGTCGGGCTGAGGGTAGAGCGCAATGCGCGGACAATCACGCGGCAACAGATAGGTGTGCAGGCGCGCAGCATCGACCGCCCAAACCACCGCCTCGCCAGGGAAGCGTGCGTGTGGCCGCGGCTGGAAGCGGGAGATGCCAACTTGCTCGCTGACATGAAAGAGGTTGTCACTCATGAGCAGTCAATAAACGATTCCTTGTTGCAGCAGTCAAATCATATAATCGTCGATGCGTCTCGGATAGCTCGACACCGATAACACCTGTGTCGCATTTGTTGTTTGATGCCGGTGAGGCATTGGGCTAGGAAACCACTGATTTTGCTGCAACAAATATTCAATTGCGTTTAGAAATGCACGATTTTTGGGGATTGAAACAAGATGGAACATGGGTGGTTTATCCCCAAACGCTTTACCTTATCCCCAGTTGCATACAGGGTTGTCCACATTTCGAGGTCGTTATGGCAAGTTTGAGGTTTTACTTAAGCGCAAGTTGATGGCTTGACGGTAGATGAAAAGGCTAGGTATGGCGAGAGATATCGTTCTCCGTCCAAGATATGGCGCTTTGAAATTGAATCATGAAGTGTGAGCTGTGAAAAGCGTGTGGATGATTGCGCGACCCATCGGCAGAGTCTGGCGCGCGTTTCGGTTGCATGTGCTGCCGACGCTCATTGCAGCTGCTCTGCTGCTCGCACTGTTGCGGTTTGATGTGCCGCCGCCGGCGGATCGCGATTCCAACCTCGATCGCCTGTTGGCCGGCAAGCAGTTTGATTTTGCCGGCTGGTGGCTGAATGCGTTTGCTGCCAAGATCGGCTATGAGCTCATTCTGCCACAGAACAGCATGACCGAAGCGCAACAGATCGCGTTTGTGCGCGAATATGCAGGGCAGGTTGCCGCATTTCAGCAGATCGAGGCGAAGATCATGCGCGCCTTCGTCGACCCCAACAATGCCGATCCGCAAGGCAGCACCGCCGGCCTGCGCGCCGAGCGGCAAACGATCCGCAACTGGTTGAATGCGCGCCAGAATCTGGTTGAGGCCATCATTCAGGAGCAGGTGGAGAGCGTGCTGCGCGAGGAAGGTTTTGCGGTGGGCGGCCAGGTGCTGCCACCGCTGCGATTCCGCTTTACCGAGCTGCCCGATCTGCTGGTCATCTCGCGCCGCGACCGCATTGAGCGCATCGCGTCGCGCGAATTGGCGACTGGCCTGTCCGTGGAAGTGCATGATCGCATCGAGCGCGAAGTGGATGCGCGCTTCAATGTCTCATCCATCGTCGTGCCAATCGGCGGGCTGGGCGCATACCCAACCATGCTGCCGGAGACGCCGGCGCTGTTGTGGTTGCTGGGCGTGGCCGGCCATGAGTGGGTGCATAACTTCCTTTTAGCCACACTTTCGCCTATCGGCTGGAACTATGCAGAGAATCCGCAGGATCGCATCATGAATGAGACGACGGCGGACATCGCTGAGGGCGAGATTCGCGAGCGCGTGGCCAGGCGCTATTACCCCGATCTGCTCGACGCCATTCGCCCATCGCAAGCGCCGGCGACCACAACACCTGCGCAGAAGGCCGAGCCGCCCACATTTGACTTTCGCAGCGAGATGCGCGAGACGCGCGAGCGCGCCGATGAATTGCTTGCACAGGGCAAGATCGATGAAGCCGAGCGCTATATGGAGCAGCGCCGGCAGCTTTTTGTGCAGAACGGCTACCAGATTCGCAAGTTGAATCAGGCCTATTTTGCATTTCACGGCGCATACAACGCCGAACCGGGCGGCGCGCCGACAGCCGGCAAGGATCCGGTGGGACCTGCGGTGCAGGCGTACCGTAACCGTCACGCCAGCCTCGGCGATTTTTTGCGCAGCATGGCGACCGTGCAGAACTTCGAGGACTTGCAACGCCGGCTGCAATAGCAGTCTCATGATGAATCAAGGCCATAGCGGCTCGACGCTTCGCCGTGAAGGCAATATCGTTGTGAAAATCAGCAGCGATGTGGCGTTTGTGCAGGACCACCAACGCCAGAATGACCTTATTTCCCTGTCGCAAGCGCTTGATATATTGCCGCGCATTTACCGCATCGACCCGCCGGCATTGCGCATGGATTACGTCGCAGGGCATGAAGGCTTTACCCGGACCAACGCCTTTCGCGTCGGCGAGACGCTCAGGCAGCTGCATGACCGACAGCAGACCTTTCCGCACCTCTGCACCACCGGCATCAGTTGGCTCGTGGAGATGGCAGAAGGCGTTCAGGTGCCGGACGACATCTGTCGTTGGATGGCTGTCGCGCTGGCAGAGGAATATCCATCGGATGCGCTAATCCTTACTGAGCCGCAGTTCATTGAGAGGCGGGATGGGTCGATTGTGTTTATCGATTTTGAGGGCATCGGTGTCGGCTCGCGCTACCACGACCTCGCGCAGGTCTATTTCCGCCTGGCTGATCGCGCGCAGATCGACATCTGGAGGCGGTTTCTGGAAGGCTATCAGCGCGAGTCGGCTTGCGTGGAAATGCAGCGGGTGGTGAGGCTGGCCGGCGTGGTCGCATTAGCCTATGCGCGGTTTGCCGAACCGGAGCGGCGCGTGAAGTTGGGATTGCGATTGCTGGCCGAAGGGGATTCAACATGAGAGTGCTGTAAGCCGCGCCGGCGCTTTACGCATCGCGATGGTAGGATGTTTCATCATCTATCACCGTGTGGAGTGCATGCATGTCGATTGAGAGAACCGATGAGTTGACGTTCAAGGGAAACAAACTGACGGTCATCGGCCCGAAGTTGAAGCCAGGCGACGATTTCCCTGAGGTAAGGCTGGCAGCCCCGGACTGGAGCGAGGTGGATTTGGGTGATTTGAAAGGCACGCCGCTGCTCGTCAGCGTGGTGCCATCGCTCGACACCGGCATCTGTGATGCGCAGACCAAGCGCTTCAGCGGTGAGGCCGAGAAGCTGGCCGGCCGGGTCAAGGTATTGACAGTGAGCAGCGACTTGCCCTGGGCGCAACGTCGCTGGGTGATTGATACCGAGGTGAGAAACATCACCGTGCTGTCTGATCACGCCGGTATGGCGTTTGGCAGCGCCGTCGGCACCCACGTAAAAGAGATGCGTATCGAGCAACGCGCCATCTTCGTTGTCGACAAGGCCGGCAAAATCGCCTACGCTGAATATGTGCCGGAAATTGCGCAGCACCCTGACTACGATGCTGCGATTGAGGCGCTCAACAAAGTCATATAACCATAACCATGCAACAAGTCCGCGATCTCGCCACCATGCTGATTGACAATGTTGAGAAAGTCATTGTCGGCAAGCATGACATGGTCGAATTGACAGCCATCTGCCTGCTGTGCCAGGGCCACTTGTTGATCGAAGATGTGCCCGGCGTGGGCAAGACCATGCTGGCGAAGGCGCTGGCAAAATCAGTCGGCGGCGCCTTCAAGCGCATCCAGTTCACGCCGGACATGCTGCCCAGCGATGTGACCGGCACCTCAATCTACAACCAGAAGACAGGCGAATTTGAGTTTCGCCCCGGCCCCATCATGGCGCAGATCGTGCTGGCCGATGAGATCAACCGCGCCACACCGAAGACGCAGGCCGCGTTGCTGGAGGCGATGGAGGAGCGGCAGGTGACCGTGGATGGTGTGACGCGCCCATTGTTCACGCCGTTCCTTGTGCTGGCGACCCAGAACCCGATCGAATACGAGGGCACATTTCCGCTGCCCGAAGCGCAACTCGACCGTTTCCTGATGCGGGTGTCGCTGGGCTACCCCACACCGGAAGAGCAGATGCGCATTCTCGATGCGCAGCAGTACAGCCATCCTATTGAGAGCTTGCAGCAGATCACTCAGGCAAGCGACCTGGTGCAGGTGCAGGAAATGCTGAAGGGCGTGTATGCCGACACGCTGATCAAACAGTACATCGTGCAAATCGTCGAGGCGACCCGCCGGCACGCCGACGTCTACCTCGGCGCGTCGCCGCGTGGCGCACTCACGCTGTATCGCACGGCGCAGGCGCGCGCGGCGTTGCATGGTCGTGACTATGTCATCCCGGATGATGTGAAGGCGCTGGCCGAGCCGGCGCTGGGTCATCGCATCATCCTCAGCCCGTCTGCGCGTATCAAGGGCATCGCCGCCGGCGATATTCTGGGTGAAGTGTTGCGCTCGATGCCGGTGCCTGGCGCAAAGGTCAAATAGGGAATCTGGGGTGACAAACCTGAAATCCAGTTTGTCATTTCTCATTGCACACTCTGATGACCCGCTATCGCGTCGTTTGGATTTTGTTTCTGCTGGCGCTGGCCGGTGCGCTTGGCACGCAGCGCGGCCTGTTCTGGGCCTTCGCCGGCGCGCTGTTCATGCTCATCATCATCCCCATCCTGTGGGCGTGGACGGGCGTGAACTGGTTGCGCATTCGCCGACGCACCTTCAGCAAGGTGACGCAGGCCGGCCAGTTTCTTGAAGAGGAATTTCAGCTCGCCAACCTCAGCGCTCTGCCCAAACTATGGGTGGAAGTGTGTGATCATTCCACCCTGCCGGAGCATGCCGCAAGCCGTGTGCTGGGCATGCTGGGCGGCAATCAGTGGCGTGGCTGGCGCGTGCGCACGCGATGCCTGGAGCGTGGCCGCTTTGCGCTCGGCCCAATCACGGTGAAAAGCGGTGACCCGCTTGGCATCTATGAGCGCGAGCGTCGCGTCTACAACGTCAACACCCTGCTGGTATATCCGGCGACTTACGCACTGCATGACTTCCCCTTGCCCCCCACGTTTATGCCGGGTGGCGAGGCGTTGCGCCGGCGCACCCACTACGTCACCACCAACGCTGCCACTGTGCGCGACTATGTGGCCGGCGACAGCATCAATCGCATCCACTGGCCGAGCAGCGCGCGCCGGCAACGCTTGACGGTAAAGGAGTTTGAACTCGACCCGATGTCTGATGTATGGGTGGTGGTCGATCTGCAAGGCAGCGCGCATGTGTCGCCGCTGGCGTTGGCTGAGGCCGATGCGGAGGCGGCGCAACTGCCGGCGCTGGACGACGGCGCACCCTTCCAATTGCCGGCGGAGACTGAGGAATACGCCATCTCAATGGCTGCTTCGGTGGCCGATCACTTTTTGCAGCAAGACCGGCTGGTGGGGCTGGTGGCGCACGGCAAGCATCGCGAGGTGATTCCCGCCGAGCGCGGCGAGCGTCAGCGCACGAAGATCATGGAGACGCTGGCGGTCATTCGCGCCGCCGGCGAGATGCCGTTCGACCGCGTGTTGCAAAATGAAGTGCTGTTTTTGCCGCGCGGCTCAACCGTGGTGGTGATTACTGCGTCACCAGATGTGGCGTGGGTCGCCGGCGTGCAGCGCGCGGCGCGCGGCGGACTGCGCATGGTTGCCATCGTCCTTGATCGCGCGTCCTTTGGCAGTGATGTCGGCAGCCAGGATGTCATCGCTGCATTGGGGCATAGTGGCGCGGTGGTGCGCGTGGTGCGCTGTGGCGACTCGATCACTGAAGCCATCGGGCAATAAAAAAGAGCAGCTTCAAGCTGCTCTTTTTGTAGTCAAGATAGAGGTTTAGGCATTGCCCGAAGGGGTGTCGTCGCGCATGGGCCGGCCGCGCAAGCCAAGATTGACCGGCGCGCCGATGCGCTGCAACACGTAGCCTTGCCCGCGAAAATTGGAGATGCGCCAGCGCGTGTTGTGAACGCTTTCGAACTTGCGGCGCAGCCGCGCAATGTGTGGGCGCAACAGCCGCAGGGCATGCTCCACGTCATTGGTGCTGGGGAAGGCCACGCGCGCCATCTCCTCGTAGGTCACCAGGTTCGGCGCACGCTGGATCAATGCCTCGATCAAGTTCAACTCGATCGACGACAGCAGGATGGGAACATCCTCGATGATCAGCATGCGGCGGGCAGCGTTTAGGTCGAGGCCGGGCAGGATGGAGTTGGCGTTGCCGTTGACGAACTCGCGCGGACGCGCCGGCGCCTCGGTGCGGGTGGCGGCGGCGCGCGCGGTGTGCGCCTGTGCCTTGGCCAACTGCGTCGTCAGCCGGTCGACAATCTCATTCTCGCCATCGGCGACGGTGAGGTAGTCGACCACGCCAATGCGCAGCGCGTCGACGACGCGCTCAATCTTTGGCTCGTGATCCAGCACGATGATGGGTGGACAAGCCGGCAACCCCATCAGCGTGTCGCCCAGATCGAGCGAGGTTTGGCCGGTGGTGAGATCGAGCAGAATGATGGTCGCATCGCCATTGCTGACGCGTGAGACCGCCTCGCGCGCGCCATGCGCCTTGTCGATATCGTAGCCACGCGATGCGATGCGCTGCGCCGCCGCCTCACTCATTGCGCCGCCACCTACGATCAAAAGTGTGCCAGATGTGGATGTGCTGATGTCATCCTGTGCAGTCATATTGCAACCTCAAGTGTGGTAGGCAGGCGTTGAAATAGCTTCATTGTTCGCAACTGCGCATCCTGCTCATTAAAACGCAATCATACCACATGAACGTAATAACGTAGCGATACAACACTGCACATTCGACTGAGTTTCTAGTAAAAGGTGTTGTTGCTTGTTAGATTTCCACCCAAAAGAAACGAATGTGTTGCGTTTCGAGGCGTAATTGCAGTCGTTTCAATATCCATTGTCTCTTGCGGCAAGTTTGATTTGGAGTGCAGAATATTGATGAGTGTCCACATTAATTCCACTGCTGGCAACAATTGCAGTTGCATGGCGCGGCCGGTCGGGTTTTGATCGCCGGCGACATGCATGGAGTCCCCTCTTGCTCGGCTACTTCTTCTTGAAATCGTAGAAGCGATAGCCGGTGCCGCGCTCGGTCAAAATGTATTTTGGGTGGGCGAGGTCTTTCTCAATCTTCTGGCGCAGATAGGTGATGTAGAGCCGCAGGTATTGCGTCTCGTCGCGATATTCCCAGCCCCATACCTTGCTGAGCAGTGTTTCGTGCGGCACGACCCAGCCGGCGTTTTGCACCAGGTGATACAACAGGCGCCATTCAGTTGGGCGCAGCTTGATCGGCTTGCCATCCACGATCACCTCGCGCCGATTGAAGTCGATCGACAGCCGCTCGTCGATCTGGATGGGCGCCTTCTCCACCTGCGCCGGCAACTCTGCGCGCCGAATCACCGCCTTCACCCGCGTCACCAGTTCGCGCGGGCTGAATGGCTTGGTCACATAGTCGTCCGCGCCGAGCGAGAGTCCCTTCACTTTGTCGTCCTCTTCGCCTTTTGCGGTCAGCATGATGACCGGCACGCTGCTCTCCTCGCGGATCGAGCGTAGTGTCTCGAAGCCGTCCATCTCTGGCATCATTACATCAAGCAGCACGCAATCGGGCAGTAGTTCGCGCACCTTGCGCACAGCTTCCAACCCGTTCTCCGCCGGCACCACTCGGAAATTCTCCAACTCCAGGTTCATGCGGATGAAATTGATCATGCGCGGCTCGTCATCGACCACCAGCACCAGCTTCGATTCTTCGTTCGGCATGCAGGCATTATAGAATCCGAGCCATTGGGCGATCGAGTCACTGTGCCATTGACTCAACGGCCAGCAGAGCAGTTCAACCATCAACCACACAATCGCGCAATTCCATGCAGACCGATCGCCGCAATTTCATCCTGCACGTCGTGAATGGCGTTCTGTTCTTCATCGCCGAAGCATTCACCGACCCAAATCTGGTGGTGACCGCCTTCCTCAGCCAGCTCACGCCATCGAACGTGTTGATCGGTCTGCTGGCGCCACTGCGCGACACGGGCTGGTTCCTGCCACAACTATTCATCTCGCCGTGGGTGGAGCGCCAGCCGGTGAAGGTGCGCATCTATGCCGCGATGACCTACGTTCGCAGCGCCGGCTGGATCCTGTTGGTGTTGAGCATGTTTCTCATCGATCAATTCGGCGTGCTGTTGATCGCGTTCTTCGGCTTCATGACGTTGATCTCGATCTCCGCCGGCTTTGCCGGATTGCCGTTTATGACCGTCACGCAAAAGGTGATTCCACACAAGCGACTTGGCCTGCTCTTTGGGCTGCGCCTGTTCATCGGCGGCGGTCTCAGCATCCTTGCCAGCGGCCTGGTCGGCGTCGTCCTTGCCGGCAATGTCTTTGGCCTTGCGCTGCATTTCCCCGACAACTACGCGCTATTGTTCGCCATCTCCACCATCTTCTTCATCGCCGGCTGCGTTGTGTTCACCTTCATCAAGGAGCAGCCAGATGCGGTGCCGGCGCGTGCCACGCCGTTGCAGATGCAGTTTGGCCGCGCAAAAGAAGTGCTGAAAGGCGACCCGCGTTTCCTGAGGTTCTTGTTCATGCGCATTGCGCTGCTGTTCGCGCTCACCAGCATCCCGTTCGTCACGGTGTATGCCAAGCGCGTGCTGCACGTGAGCGACGCGACGATCGGCGCGCTGGTGCCGGTGTCGCTCATTGCCGGCTTGCTGTCGAATCTGGTTTGGGCGCGCATCAATGACCGGCGCAGCAGCCGTATGGTGCTGGCGTTGTGCAGCGGCTTTGGCCTGGCGCTATGCGGCATCGGGCTGGCGCTGGTGCAATGGGGTAGCAGTGCAATGTGGCTGTTGCCGGCAGCCTACGCGCTGGGCGGCATCATCAGCAGTGGTGTTGGCGTCAGCACCACGCCACAGATGATCGAGATTGTGCCGGCAGGGCAGGGGCCGCTCTACTTCGGACTGCTCAACACCTTGCTAGGCATCGCCATGCTGCTCGCCAGCCTGGTCGGCCTGATTGTCGACCGATTCGGCTTTGCCGCCCTGTTCCTCTTCTGCGCCATTTGCTTTGCCCTTGCCTTCGAGCGTGTTCTACGACTGAGGCAACAGCCCCGGCCGCTCGCCTCAGCGGCATGAGGGATCTGGGCGAGTGCCTTGATTGATGCGTGCCTGCGAGCATGCGCACAGCTACAATCCCTTCGATGCCCCGTGATATTCCTGTGGTTGTGGTGAAGGGCGCCGGCGATCTCGGCACTGGCGTGGCCTGGCGCCTGTGGAAGTGCGGCTTTCGCGTGCTTTGCACTGACCTCGACAAGCCGATGGTCATTCGCCGCGCAGTTGCCTTTGCATCGTCGCTCTACGATGGCCGCATCACGGTGGACGGTGTGCAATGCGAGCGCGTGTTCTATGCCGACGAAGCTATCTACCTGTGGCAACGCAATACCCTGCCGGTGGTGGCCGACCCCAAGGGCCGCGTGATTGAAGCGCTGCAGCCGGAGATCGTGGTCGATGCGATCCTGGCCAAGCGCAACGTCGCCGGCACGCTCATCACCGATGCGCCGTGTGTGGTGGCGCTGGGGCCGGGTTTCACCGCCGGCACACACTGCCATGCCGTGATTGAAACGCAGCGCGGCCATGATCTGGGGCGCGTATTGTGGGTGGGCAGCGCCGCGCCAAACACCGATGTGCCGGGCAAAGTGGGCGGTGAAGATGAAAGGCGCGTCATTCGCGCGCCGAAGGCCGGCCGCTTCTATGGCCGCAAGGCCATTGGCGACCGCGTGAAAGAGGGCGATGTGATTGCGCAGGTAGAGAACGAGCCGGTGCGCGCCACGCTCACAGGCGTTGTGCGCGGACTGCTGCACGATATGCCGGTGCAGGAGAATGTCAAAGTGGCCGACATCGACCCGCGTGGCGAGCAGCGCTTCTGCTGGACCATTTCAGACAAGGCGCTGGCAGTGGCCGGCGGCGCGCTGGAAGCCATTTTCAGCATGCGCGAAGCCTGGCAGGCGCGGCGCATCTGAAGCTAAAGCGCAAATAACGCTTCGTAGGGTGCGATGCCGGGCGCGCCGGCGGCATAGCGAATGCGCTTCGTCGTCAACTCTGCCACGCATGACCACAGCGTGGTGAGTGAACCGCTCATGCCGCATACCGGCGCAGTGCGGTCGGCCATGATGGTGCCGGCGTGGTTGAGCAGCGCATCGACCGATAGGAAGAACCGATCATCCCATCGGTCGATCAACCCGGCCGCCTCGCCGTCCGATCTGCGCGCATCAGCGCCTTGCAAGAACGCAAGCCGGCATTCTGAATTTTCAAAATGCCGCGCGCCTTGCAGCGGCCGCATGTCGGGGTGGCGATAGTGATTGGTCGCGGCGAGGACGTCTCCTTCGCGTGGCAGCACCCGTACGCGGCGCGGGTCAGCCTCGATCACAAAGGCGTCCTTTGCGTCGGCGACCAGAAAGTTGAGTGAGCTGAGATGCGGCATGCGCGACAGCAAGTCGCGCGCTTCGCGCGCAGTGTGACACAACTCCAGCACGATGCGCACGGCAAGATGAAATGGCACGCCGGGTTGCACTTCATCAGCAGCCGGCGTATCGGTCATCACCACATGCAACGAGGCGAACAAGCCATGTTCATTCATGCCATCGTAGCGACCGCATGGCACGCTGCCGCGCGCGCCGATGGAAGCATAGGCGCAGCCGTCTGGTGTGAAGCGTATGCGCTGCCGGCGCACCTGCTGTGGCAGGTAATCGTAGTTGCGGCCGACGATGACGCGCTCATCACCATCTAGCCCTCTCCCGGCCGATGAGGAGAGAAAATGCACAAAGGTCGAGCAGCCCTCGCCCATTTCCAGACCCGCGCTCCTCATCCCCTTGGGCGAGAGCGGGAGTGCGGGGAGTTTTGCCTTCAAATTGACACGGCAACACTTTTGCCACAGGTCGCGCGCGCTCAACTGCTGGGTATCAGCATAGGCCTCGAATTCATCGAGCAGGTGGGGATGGAAGTTGTGAACGACATCGCGGCAGGCAGCGGCAAAGGGCGCCGGCGGTGGCGGCCACCACCAGAATTGCACTGCAAACGGCGGGTCGGCGTTGCCCAATTCGCAACCGAGATGCGCGTGACTGCCACGGATGTCGAAGCTGCGGTAGTCAACACCCTCTTCGTGATGCTGGCTTTCCGGGAGCGAAGGAGGATCAACGACCATTGGTCATGCGCGTGACTTCGAACACGTTGGGAACCTCCTTTAAGCGATACATCACAGTCGAAATCTGTTGTGCAGACGAAAGCTCTGTCTTGAGGTGGATGACCACTTCGCCGGTGCGAAGGTCGCGTTTGGTGATGTTAACATCGGTGATGTTGATATGATTTTCAGCCAGCACACGCGTGAGGTCGGCTAACATGCCAGTGCGCTCGGCAGCGACGACGAGGAACTGCACGGGGTAGGTTTCGTCGCTTGCGCCGACATACACCACCGCGATCAGGCGCTCCTCTTCGGCATTTTGAATATTCTTGCAACCGCGGCGATGCACCTTTACGCCTTGTCCACGCGAGATATAACCGATGACTGGGTCGCCAGGGATGGGCTTGCAACATTGCGACACCTCACAATGCATGCCATGCACGCCGGCGACGATGAACTCACCTTTCTTCGGCGACTTCGCATTGGTTTGCTTGGGTCGGAATAGCGGCACAAGGTGAGTCAACCCATGCAGACGCTCCTTGCGCTCTTTGTCGCGCCGGCGCTCCTCCTCCACGATGCGCGATGACACACTCGTCGCTGTGAAGGTGCCGTAGCCCACCTTCTCCAGGAAGTCATCCTCCTTGCCCGGCACGACTTTATACAAGCGAAATACGTCTTCGAGCTTCAGCCAGTCTGAGACGCCAAGCTTCTTCATCTCGCGCTCGATGATTTCGCGACCGCCGATGATGTTTTGTGCGCGATCCTGCTTGCGGAACCATTGGCGGATCTTGCTGCGCGCGGCATTGGTTGCCACATAGGCCGGGTCGTGCAGCCAATCACGACTGGGAGTGGCATTGGCGCGTGTAATCACCTCCACTTGATCACCGTTTTGCAACTTGTAGGTCAACGGCATGATGACGCCGTTCACCTTGCCGCCTCGGCAGTGATCGCCGATGTCGGAATGGATGCGATAGGCGAAGTCGAGAATGGTGGAGTTGGTTGGCAACTCGATCAACTTGCCCTTTGGCGTGAAGCAGAAGACTGTTGCAGTGAACTGATCTGTCTTCAAGGCATCGACAAAGTCGATGGCATCTTCAGCGTCGCTGCCGATGGTCCTGATCGCCTCGCGCAGTTGATCGATGTGTTTTTGGTATTCGCCGCTGACTTGCGCGCTGCTGTCCTTGTAGAGCCAGTGCGCAGCCACGCCAAATTCGGCGGCGCGATGCATGGCGCGTGTGCGAATCTGCACTTCGAGCGTCTTGCCGTCGTTGGTGATGACGGCGGTGTGCAGGCTTTGATAGCGGTTGTCCTTCGGCACTCCGATGTAGTCGTCAATTTCACCAGGGATGGGTTTCCACAGGCGATGCACGATGCCGAGCGCGACATAGCAACTCTGCACAGCCGGCTGTGCCATGAGCAAGTCTTTCTCTGCCAGCCGGCGCGCGCGCTCCTTGATGGCGCGATCCTCGCGCGCCATCTCGTTGAGTTGACTGGCAACCTGCTGCACGTCGATCTCTCCGGCGTCCTCTTCCGTCCCCATTGGCGCATTGACTGTTGCGCCATGCTGCTCTTCACCGAGGATGATCGTCTTCGCCGGCTCCGGCTCCATCTCATCGCTGCCATCCTCGATGATGACGCGAATGGCTTGCGTGTCGTTGATCTGGTCGAAGGAGATGTTCTTGCGCTGCATCTTGCGCCAGATGCTGTAGATCTGCTTGGTGCGACCGGTGATCTCGACGTCTTTGATGCCGGCTTCTGCGAGGCTGTCGCGCAGAATGTCGATGTAGCGGCGCACGCGCTGCTCACGCACCATCTCGCCGGTTTCCATCATCTTCACCAGGTGCGCGTATTGCTCTGGATCCGAATAGCGGAAGCCAAGATCCTCAAGTTCCTGCTTCCATTCCCAAATACCGAGCCGGTTGGCAAGCGGCGCGTAGATGTCGAGTGTTTCGCGGGCGATGCGGCGTTGCTTCTCCGCCGGCATCGCATCCATCGTGCGCATGTTGTGCAGCCGGTCAGCCAGCTTGATTAACACCACGCGCACATCCTTCACCAATCCCAGCATCATCTTGCGCAGCGACTCGGCATCACGATCGGTGCGGTAATTGAAGGTCTCGGATTGCTGGTCCTTGGCATTGCCGCCGGCGGTGAATTCTCTGGCGATGCTCTCGCGCTTGCTCAGCTTGGTGACGGCATCGACAAGCGATGCGATCTCTGCGCCGAATTGGGCGCGAATGTCATCCAGCGTGACCTGCGTGTCCTCGGCCACGTCGTGCAGAAGGGCTGCTGCAATCGTCGGCGCGTCAAGCTTGGTTTCGGTCAGGATGCCGGCGACGGCCAGCGGGTGGGTGATGTACGGCTCGCCAGAGGAGCGCTGCTGGTTTTTGTGCGCAGCCTCGGCCAGAGTGTAGGCGCGTTCAACGAGCGTCAAGTCATCGCTGCTGCTTCTCGGCTGCATGAGGCGAAGCAGGTCTTCGGGCGATGACACCGTCTTGCTGGCATGCTCATCGATTGCGCTCAACATCGCCTGTGAACGGCTTATTGTAGCGCCGGATTGTGAGCGCCGGATAAACACACAAACACAGGCTATTCCTGTGCTTGTTTCATTTCGCCGTGTAGCGAACGACAAAATGGATCAGTGTAATGCACGACATCACCGCTTCATCTGTTGATTGCGGTTGTGACCATCCAGGCATCGGAGGATCCGGCATTGGAATGAATGACGTTTGCAACGACGGAGATGGGTTGTCCGCCCAACGAATAGGCCACCGCAGAACCAATCGTCCCGTTCCCCGGCGCGAACGTCGTGCCCTGCCGATGCGCTTGGCGATATTCTCGCCGCCACCGATGCAGTTCTTTCTCATGGATCCCCAAACGGCCGCCACCTGCCGAATTGTCTTGTCACCCCGCTCCGACAGCTTGACCGCTTCGGCCTTGAACTCGCGTGTGAATCGTCGTCGTTTCTCGCTCATTTCACTGGACATGGTAACTTATCTCCTTGTCCACCAAATGGGGTACGTACCAAAGTTGATTTGTCAAGCGCAGAGGTCGGAATTTGTTCAAAATAATGAGATCAACTGTGAAACAGTTCAAGTTACACCGATGCTGTTGCGATTTATTTATATTGATCTGGCGAACAAATACGCCGATGCAACCAAACCCATAACCACGACGAAGATGCGCAAATATTGCTGCGGCACGCGCTTGGCGTAGCGCGCGCCGAAGTAACCGCCGAACATGCCGCCGATGCCCATCAATATCGCCAGCGGCCAATCGACGATGCCGGCGATGGCAAAGGAAAGCAGCGCTGTGCCGTTGATGACGAATGAGAGCGATGTCTTCAGCGCGTTCATGCGGTGGATGTCGCGCAGACCCATCAAACTGAGCGAGGCGAGCATGAGGATGCCGATGCCGGCGCCGAAGTAGCCGCCATAGGTCGCCACAAACAATTGAAACAAAATGCCCCAAATGCGCGTGCCGCGCGAGACATGGCCTTCATCGGCGTTCATGTTCTTCGCTGCGAAGCGATTAAAGAAATCGCGAAAAGCGAACAGCATGGTGGCGAATAACACCAGCAGAGGCACAATTCTGCCGAACAACTCCGGCGGCGTGCGCGTGAGCAACAGTGCGCCAAGCAACCCGCCAACAAAGCTGGGAATGATCAGCAAAACGAGCAGACTCTTCATCGGCTTCAAGTCTTCGCGGTATGCCCATGTGCTGCCGATGGTGCCGGGCCACAGCGCGGCGGTGTTGGTCGCGTTCGCCACGATCTTGTCGATGCCAAAGACGACCAACGCAGGAAAGGCGATCAGGCTGCCGCCGCCGGCGACCGAGTTGATGGCGCCGCCGATGAATGCCGCGACGAAGAGCATGATGAGGCCGGGGATATTCATATGATGAACTGCCCGTTGCGATAGAACACGATGCCGTCGGCGGCGATCTCAGCGTCCTGCGCGCCGGCGATCATATCCCAATGCACGGCGCTCTTGTTGGTGTTCCCTGTGTCGGGGTAGCCGGCGCCGCATGCCATGTGGAACGTGCCGCCGATCTTCTCATCGAACAGGGTGTTGCGGCTAAACCGAGTAATGCCGTAGTTCGTGCCAATGGCGAATTCGCCGAGCGTGCGCGCGCCGTGATCTGTGTCCAGCACTTTGTTGAGGAAATCTTCGTTCTTCTCGGCGGTTGCCTTCACCACGCGGCCATTTTCAAAGCGCAGTTCGATGCCATTGACTTCGCGGCCTTGATATACGCCCGGGTAGGTGTAGCGTACCCAACCGTTGACTGAGTCTTCATGCGGGCCGGTGAAGACTTCGCCATCAGGGAAGTTGCGCCGGCCCTGACTGTTGCGCCAGGTGCGGCCTTCGATGCGCATGGTCAGATCGGCATTTGCGCCTTGCACCGTCAATACTTTCTTGTCATGCAGAAAGTCGATGTAGCGCTGCTGTTTCTGGCCGATCTCCTTCCAGCGCGCCACCGGATCATCGTCATTCACGAGGCACGCGCTGAAAAGAAATTCAGTGTATTCCGCAAGGCTCATCTCGGCGTCCATCGCGTAGGCTTCGGTGGGGAAGAGGGTAACGCACCAGTTGTAATTGCCCTCGGCGCTGCGGCTCATGCGCTTGGCCAGAATTGGACTGTGCGCGGCCTGCTGGCGCTGCAACTTGGTCGGATCGACGCTACTGAGCCGGCGGGTGTTCGTCTCCGCGCCGATGCGCAGATAGGCATCGAATTTGCCCTCTTCGACCGAGACCTGATCGACCGGCGAGACAAAATCGAGCTGCGCATCTTGCGCAGTCTCGTAAAAAATTTCCTGCGCGCCGGGCAGATCAGCGCGCAAGAAGGCGTTGCCGCCGGCCTTCAAGACTTCACGATAGCACTCCAGCATCAGCGGTGCGGCGTTGCTCTGGCTCCACACATACACCGTCTGGCCGGGCTTCACTTCGAGCGAATAGTTCACGATGACTTGCGCCATCTTGTTAAAGCGTGATTCCAAACCTACACCTCATCGACATACAGATTCACTGATTCTAGTATTCCGAGCGTGATTGTCACGCGCCGTGAGCCGGGCTCGCGGCCGGAGAGGTAGCACTGCACATCGAATATGCGCAGCACCTCGCGGCGTTTTGCGAAGTCGGCATGTGCAAGCCCCTCCCGCGTGCGCCTGATTTGCTCAATGACGCTGGCCTCATCTAGTTCATTCAGCGGATGTGACACCTGATGCACAAGCGCGTTGTGCCGGCGCTCCAGCGCAGCAACCTTCTCAGCGGCATCGACCAGATGCGATTGCAGCACAGCCGCCGCATCCTCACTCGCGTCGCCAATAGCCGCATCGAGCCGGTTCATGCGCGTGCGGGCGCGCGCCAAGTCAGACTCAATCTGACGTATCTCATCGCGCATGGGGTCGAGTTGAGCGGTCTGATGCGCGTTGTGTTCCTGCACGCCCAGCCTGATGCGGTCCTCGTCACTGCACCATTCACAGATTGCGTCCCACACACGCCCATCGATGCCGTAATCGCCATTAGTGCGAACGAGGCGCTGGCCGCACGGCTTCAGCAAGCGCCGATTGTCGATGCTGGTGCAGTGATAGTAGGTGCGCGCATTGTTGCTGACTCTCCCAGCCATGCATCGGCCACACGAGCAGCGCAATCGGCTGCTCAGTAAATAGTCCTGCTTGGCGTGTTTGGCGATGGTGCGATTGTCGATCAGCGCGCGCGACAGTGCCTCAAATGTCGCGTCGTCCACGATGCGCAAATCCTCACGCCTGATCTCGATGTTGCCATGCCTGAAAATTCCAATCAGCGACTTGTTGCGCAAGATTTTCAGCAGTGAGGATTGATACCAACCGCGTGAAGCGCGGCCATACAGCGTAGCAGGCACCGGCGCGCCCTGCACTTGCAGCCATCTGGCGGCACCTTCGGTGCTATAGCCGTGATTGATGATCAGATCGGCAGCGCGGCGAATGTAATCGGCACGCTGCGTGTTGATGGCGTAGTCCAGATCGCGGCGCGCCCCGGTTTTGTCGAAGCAATATGGCGGGCGTCCGTTGCCGACGATTGCGCCGCGCCGCGCTTTCGAATGTCGCCCGTCTGTGCCTTTCTTCGTACGTTGCAGGTTGTCGGCGCCGGCAGCAGCGCCTTCCATGAATACCAGCACCTTGCTGAACGGGTCGTTCAGGTCGATGCGTCCGCGATTGAGAATGTGGAAATCAATGCCGGCGATGCGCAGATCGCGCATGAGCTGCACGACCTCAAACACGTCGATGTCGCGGGCAACACGCGATGTGTCTGCAAAACACACCGCGCAATTGGCAGGGCGTTGATCGATGTGCGCATACAGCCGGCGACCACCTGGTCGCTGGCGGATGGGCATGACGCCGGTGATGTCGTCGGGAATAATGAGCACGCGCTGCGCACCCAGACGCTCTGCGTAGGTGCGCATGTCGCGCTCTTGTATCTGGAGCGAGTCGCCTTTTTTTTGCTCATCGCTCGACACGCGCGGCACGCCAATGAACAGGTCAAGCATTGAATAGCGCGATGAGTTCTGCGAAAGCTCTGGCAACAGTCTTGCGCGGCGACTGGCGTTGTCGCAATCGCCGGCGGGAAAGCAATTCACGCACCTTCATCTTCAATCTCCGTTGCATCGGTAATCTCTGCCGGCATGTCGATCACTGGCACCACCGCCACGTCGCCCAGCTCACGAATCTCAGTCGAGCCGTCGGCGCGGGTCAATGTGAGGGTGGGGCGGCATGACGCCGGCACCAGCAGCAGCATCTGCGCGTTGCCCAACGTTGCATTGAGGATGTCCTGTCCGAGTTGGGTCATGTTCCCTCCTTCGAATGCAATAGCGCGTCGCACTGATCCATGAACTTATTTGCATCGCGCTCGATGCCAGTCGCCCCAGGAAGATATTGTTGAGCATTGAGAACGACGAACTCACCAAATTCCAGGACTTCTATTGTCGAGGTAAGGCGTTGTTGCAACTCGACATTCGCCGCGACCATTTGGTCGCGCTCGTGGCCGATGCGCTTAACGTCGGCGCGAAGACGGGTGATCTCGCGTGGGTTTTGCGCGGCGATGATGTCGTCCAGTCCAGCAGACAGAAACTCGTCTTCGACGTAAAACAACTCCGCCGAGTTGCCCATGATTCGGGCATGGGCGTTGCTGATGAGTTGCCCCAGCCGCAAATCGGGCGCGGCCGTCCATGCTGTCATCAACTTCGAGACGATGATGAGTATCCGGTTTGGGTCTCTCATTGTTACCCCTTCGCGCCTGTCAGCACGACAAGTGCGGCGCGTGCCTTTTGCCCGGCGGTGGCGTGAATGGTCAGCCAGCGAAGATCAGACAATACGTTTTTGTCGGCGGCTGCTATCTGCACCAACTCCCGCACGTAGTCATCGACTAACCCGCGCCGCTCGATCTCGGATTCAACTATGTGCATTTCATTGAGGCCACGATGGAATAGTGGCAGACCATCCAGCCGCCATATTCCATCGGGAGAGTGCCACAGCTTTCCCAGAATGCCGGCGTCCTTCAGTTGCGCCGGCGCGTCAACGTATTCGTAGCCCATCGCCAGTGCCAACGCCTCGTCAAGATCGCGGCCAATTAGTTGTTCATCCAACATTGCTCTCTCGTATTCCGATATAAGTTTCCTTACATCGGATTAACCAAACCTCACGCCTTCATTCGCCGTCTTCGCGCGCTTGGCGTAGCGCGCCGGCATCTGAATCGAGTTCCAGCCGCCCCAGTCACGCAAGCGCACCAGGTTGTTGTCCGTTGCCGCGATGTGCGTGGCGCCGGTGTGGCGCAGATCGTGCGCGCTCAGGTTGTTGAAACCGAGACGCCGGCCCAGCGTGGCCACGAGCTGCGAGATGGTGACACGCGTCATCGGATGGTCACCCAGCTCGTCGCTGTTCTGGATCGAGCCACGAAAGAACATGCCGATGGGCGGCGCATCGTGCCGGTGATATTGCTCATATGCCTGGCGTGCCGGCGCAAACTCCGGTGCGTTCAGGTCGTAGACGCCATGCGCTTGGTCGGTGCCTTTGACCTTCGGGCGGAAGATGTGCACCAGGCCGCCGCCCATGTTCACGTCGCTCACCTGGATACCGGCAGCTTCCTCGGCGCGCGTGCCGAAGTAGTAGAGTGTTGCGATCACAACACTGTCGCGCCGGCCGCGCGGTGTGTCAGGCTGATCGAGCAGTGCCTGCACCTCTTGGCGCGTGAGTGTGTTGAAGTTTGCTTTCTTCTTGCTCACGCGGGTCTTCTCACGCTGGGCGTCGATGTTCATGCCGGCGGCCGAGGCGATATTGTTCACGGCGGCAATCAGTGACGCCTCCTTCGGCTCAATCACGCCGGCTTTGTGGGCGAGGGCGGCATAGGTGCGCACCACGCTCAGTCGATTGTTGATCGTGCCGATGGCAAAGCCCTGCTCCTTTTTCATCCACTGCTTGAAGCCCTCGACGAGTCCCCAGGAGACGACACGCCACTCGGCTGGATCCGTGGCTAGACGCGGGCCGCTGGTCGCGTGCTTCTTCTCGCCTAGATAGCGCGCGAACAGGTTAAGCGCATCGACCTGTGTCTCTAGCGTGGCCTGCGACATCTCGTCGGCATACAGATCGAATACAGCGCCGGCGGCCACGCGATTGGCCATCTCGCCGAGGTCGACCGGGACGGCTGGCAAATTCGACATTCTCAGTTCTCCAATCTCCAATTTCTCAATTTACAGTTCAGAATCGCCGTTCCTTACATTCCTATAAATAATGTAAGGCCGTGTCGGTGGCCGGAAATGTGGATTTTCGGACACTAGAAACGTGCTCGATCATGACTCCTTACTTCCTGAACTCGTCCGGCCCGCAGTCCGCCACGCAGCGTGCAACCATCGCGGCGAGTTGCATCAGCTCGATGTAGACCTTCCTTGGATCGCGCTTGGATTGCTTCTCCCACACATGCGCCTTGAATTCATCAAGCTCTTCAAGGATCACGGCGTATGCCTCGTGTAGGCTGTGCATCCGCGGGTGTGTCTCGCGGGCACGCTGTAGTTCCTGCCCCACATCGAACAGAAACTTCTCGGCGACCACGTCGCCGGCAACCGC
Organism: uncultured Anaerolineae bacterium; assembly: GCA_964590135.1. Taxonomy (GTDB): domain Bacteria; phylum Chloroflexota; class Anaerolineae; order J036; family Brachytrichaceae; genus JBDHWI01. The sequence continues at coordinate 71,946 of CAZPVX010000007.1, forward strand.
GCCGGACGCCCATTGCAGTTTTCGCAGTTCGGCGATGGCAATCTCGACCACGTGCTTATTGCCGTATTGCGAAAAATCGGTGCCGACTGCGGTCAGGTAATTGATAAGGTCTGAGGCAAGCTGTTTGTCCTCGACATACGCGCGAGCATCGGAATCTGTCAGCAGAATGGCCGACGTGTATGGCATTACCCGCTTCATCACGTCGCGATCCTCAACCTCAACAACAACGCCATCGCCAACGGTGCGCGCCTGACGATCTGCTATGACTGCGCCAACCTCGTATACTTTGCCTTCAACTTCCATACTTTCTCCATTCCGAAATCGAAATCCTCAATTCACAATTCATCACTGTCGTCTGGTTCGTCCTCGTCTTCGAAAACATCTTCATCAATATCGCCACCGCCTAGCCCCAGCGTGAGTGCCGGTGTCTCCGCCGGCGTGCGCAAATCCCACGCCGGCACCGGTTCGGTGCGAATGTTGGCAAGCAGGCGCAGCGCAACAGCCTCGCTGACTGGCGTAATGCAATAGATCGCCCCACCCCCAAAGAACTTGGTATAGGCGTCAGCGTCTTCAGTGGCCGGCACGTCGATGCGCAGGAGCGGCGCGCCGAAGTGCGTTTCTTCCTTTGCCTTGCCGACGATGCGCTGCCGGCCCATCAGTTCGACCAGCGCCCACGATTCGAAAACTGCTGTTGTTTGTTCTTGTTCACTCATGTATTCCTTCCTTTAACTGGACTTAAATTAAACAAAACTGACCACGCTCAAGCGAGAATGCCATGCGCGTCCATCAACACCATGCGGATGAGCGTGAACACGCTGCTGTTGCGGATGTGGTTCACAATGCGTCCGTCCTTCTCCGCTGGCGCATATGCGCCACGCTCGGTCTCATTCAACCGGTAGATGTAGTTGCCGGCGATCTCGTCGCCGGTGCCGTCGTTGGCAATCTCCATCGTGGCGACTACGCGCTTGTTGCGCTCGTCGCCGTGAGGGACGATCTCAACTGTTACTCTATACATCGCCCCCCCTCATTGAGCGTCGGATCGTCACTCTCATGCGTCGGCGCGGCCAGCAGTCCCGCATAGCCGGCGCGCTTGAATGCTTGAAAGAAGGTCTGGTCACCACGCACCGCATACGGCAGCAACACCTGCACGATCTCAGCCTGCTGCATGGCGACCATCGCGAGTTGAATCTCCAGCCACTCTTGCGCCAGTTTCCACGCGGTGCGTTTGGCCTGATCGCGCAGGTTCTTTTGCTGCGCGAGGGTCGTGGAAAGCCGGCGCGCCCGCCGGTCGTTGTAAAGCACCTGATACGCCGCCTCGCTGTCGACCGGCATTCTGAAACTCATCTCGCCATGTTCAATCGGGATGATGAAGTCGAGGCCGCGCAACTCGCCGGACTCGTAACGCTTGCGAATGTCGGATGCGCCGGCCTTCGCCAACATCTCCTCAATGCGCGCGGCGGTGCGCTCCGGTGGCACCGTGCTGGTGCGATTTTTGATTGGCAGATTATTCATGCTTCCTCTCCGCTGCCCACTGCGCAGCCTCGCGGTCAAATTTTTGTGTGATGAGTGCGACTTCCTCTGCGTCCTTCACCGCTTTCTCCTGTAGGCGGTCGTAGCTCGCATTGGCCGCAGCGATGGCTTCCTCGCGCGTCATCGCTATTCCGCAATCGCGAGTCGAATGCCATTCGTTGCGATGGATGATTCTTTGTGAGATGTGCCATTCCCAACGGCTGCCGAATTTTTTTAGTGTGATGGTTAAATCGAGTGGCTCGCTCATCTCATCTTCCTCGCTCGTTTCCGATCACTGCCCAACACGAACTTGCCGCAGACCGGACAAACGTAGATCGCCAGCCGGCTGTCATGTCCGTGCGTCATCTCGGTGCGCACAGCACTGGCCGCCTCGCGCGTCTCGAAGTGCGTCTTGCGCTCGCAGTTCTCAGCGCGGCGCAAGTCGCGAATGCGCTGGCGCAGCTTCGGGTTGCGGTAGCGGCGCAGGGTCACGGTAGCTCCTCAGCGCGCAGCCAGTTCAGGTAGCGCGCATATTTCTCGCGGAATCGCTGCGCGACATCCGCAGGTAGATCGACATGACGCCACTCGGCTGAGTTGTCAGTCGAGTCGGCGATCTTCACGCGACGCGCAATCGGGTTGGCGCGCACGCGGCGGATGTAGACGATCTGCGGTTCGTTGTTGCGATGCGTGATCGCATCGACCGCGTCAGCGACCTCGTCGCCAAAGAAATTGATGATGTCTTCGACGGTGACATCGGTGTCCTCGACCACATCGTGCAGCCACGCGACAATGCGGTCAGTTGGGTCGTGCAGTTGCGCAACGACGCGCGCGATGTGGCTGATATAGCTGCGCCCGCTGCGGTCAGACTGACCGCTGTGATGTTTGGCGGCGAATGCAGCCGCCATGCACTCAACACGTGCGTCTTCAGTGATGACCATCGATCACCTCGTTTATTGCCTGCTCGAACAACACACCCACGTGCGGCCAGGATTCCAGCCACGTGCGCACCTGCTGCAGGTCGTAGTTTGGCCAGACGTGCAGTGAATACACGATGCTCTCCGGCGCCGGCGTGGGCGGCGACTCAGCCGGCCTGCCCAGGATGATGCTGAGAACCTGCGGCGGGCGTTCTGGATTCAGGTCCACCGGTTTCAGGATGCCGAAGCTTGCACAATCTGTTTTGATAAATGCGCGTGCCGGCGCGCTGACGGCATACAGCATCAGGCAGCGGTCGCATTGTTCGGATGGTTCGATGACGAGTTCGCGAGTCGGTTCGGGTTTGTTCAAAATGACTCCTGTGCAAACAGCGAAGATTGCAGCGTTTCTTTGAGGCTCTCTTTCAGTTTCTCCAGCACATCGCGCCCACTCCACCCTTCCGGATCGATGACGTTGGCGCGCGTGATCTCGCGTCCATCGCGCAACTGGCGCACATAGCCGAGTTGCACGAGATACGGCTCGATCTCATCACGCACGCGCTCGGATTCGACATCGGGCAGCATCGACAGCAGCCGGCGCTCGCCGATTGGTCCGTTCTCACGCGCGAGCACTTCGAGGTATTGCAGGTCGTGCAGGGTCAAGCCATTGCGCGAGACAATGCCGCGCCCCAGCATGACCCGGCGCACGCAGGCATCGATGTGGTCGCCGTCGCTGATGGCGATCTCGTCACGCACATCACGGGCGATGTCGAGCGCGATGCGCGGGACGCGCCGGCCACACATGGCGATGCGGGTGTGAATCTCCGCAGGCAGATCACTGAATTGGCGAGCAACGATCTGGGCAACTTCGGCGACGCTGTAGCGTTGCAGGACGATCTCGGTGCAGCGAGATCTGAATGCGTCGTCCAGTTCGCTCGGTTTTGTGGTGGCGAAGATGAAGAAAGCCTGCTTCAGTGTTGCCACGAAGCGACCATCGCGGCCCTTGATGACGACGCTGCGGTCGTCGCTCTCCAACGCGGTGAGCAGGCTCTCCTGCGTGCGCAGACCGAGCGTGTGCACTTCATCGATCATCACCGCAAATGGCGGGTATTCCAAGACGCGCATCCCGCTTTGCTCTCCGGCGTGCTTGGCGCATTGCTTCGCCGCGAGCAATTTCTCATCGATCATGTCGAACAATTCTTCACGTGTCTTCACCGCGTGGCCGTCGAGCCGGATGAATGGCACACCCAGCGCGCCGGCGACGCGCTTCGACAGATCGGTCTTGCCCGTGCTGGCCGGACCCAGCAACAGAAATGTGCGGTCGAGGTAGACCGGCTCGCGACTGAGCGCGATTGCCAGTGAGCGTTTGACGGCATACACAGCGTTAGTCTGCCCGATGAAACCCTCGAAGGCTTTGTCGACACTGCTGCGGATGCCGGTGGTGATAGCCGCCATCAGAACAACGACTCCTGTTTCGCCGCCGGATGCACCGGCTCCAGCTTCACCAGTTGCAGCCGGTGCCCCACCCAACTATTGATGCCAGGCTCGATCTCTGCCGGCGTGCTGCTGCTCACGCGGTAGCCGACGCGCTTGATGTATGCCCTAAAGATCGACATCTCGCGTTCATCTGTCGCGCGATTGAGGCGCGTGATGGTGAGTTGCTGCGCCTGTGCGTCGTAGTCCAGCCGCGCACCATGCTCCAGATGGTGCGGCGTCTGCCGGCTGCCGGCGATGATTTCTCTCAAGATCGTTTCAAGCATTGTGCTTTTTAGGTAACCCGAAACGCAATCAGTGCGCGTTTCGGGTTACAAAGAATTTCTGCAAAACACCCTCTTGGGGTGGCATACCTACCTACCCACGACCTACCTACCCGACCACCTACCTACCAGGTAGGTCTTTTGAGCGTGGGTAGGCCTCGTTTTCGGTGGGTGAGTGGGGCGTTCACTGCCCTGCCCCTCGCGTGCGCACGCCCGGGACTGACTCACGTCGTGCGACACGCTCTGCATTCACCGCGCTATTCCACCGCCGTATCACACCCTTCCCCACCGACGGCGTGACGAGATTTCGCTCGGTCAACAGGTTCAGCGCATCAGTAATGTCCTGGTTGCTGCGCAGCAGACCACCAACGCGCTGCGGGATCCGCTCTTTGATCTTCTCTTGCGTGAGGGGATCGCAATCACGGCACATGTCGTAGATGCGCCGCGCAAGTGAATGTATGCGCACCTTCCGCTCGGCCATTGATTCAGTCGCGATGACCTGACCGGTCGTTGTGATCTGCACATCGTCGCGCGTCTCGCCGGCCACGTCGGTGTCGTCATCGTCATTCACTGGAGACTCGAATTGTGTTTCGACTGTCAGCGCGTCTTCATCAGCCAGCACATCATCGTCGCGCCGACCGTTGGTGTAGATTGCTGGCGTCGATGCGCTCGGCACCGCTGGCAGCTCATACACCCGCGCGCCGATAGGCCGGCCGATGACGCGGCGCTGCTCGTTGACAAACTCCGTGCGCGCTTTGGTGAGTTCGGCGCGGGCGCGCTTCAGTTCGTTGTCGGCATCGATCTCGGACTTGCGCACCTCGACATCCATATTGCGTCGATAGTGATGCTGCTCGTTATCGTTGAGCAGCACGGCGATCACCACGCTCACCGTAATCAGCACGCCGAGAATGAGAATGATCCAGTGCGCCTTGCGCGCCAGCGGATCGTCAATGTCCATAAACAGAAAGCCGACGGCGAAGGTCAGCACGCCGGTGGCGATGCCGCCCCACACGCCGACTTTCAGCGCGATGTCGCGGCTGTGTTTCTGGACACTCTCGAACTCATTCATTCGGTTCGATCCTCTCTCGTCTGAACGCACTAAGCGCGTATGCACCGACGAGGCCGGCGATCAACACTGCGATCAACGCGACGATGACCGGCATGTCGTCCTGAAACGTGCGCGGTCGCTTCACCGGCACCGGCGTTGGAGTTGGTGTCTCAGTTGGCGTAGGTGTCGCGGTCATGGTTTGCGTAGCAATCGGCGCGCTGGTCGGCATGGCGGTGGCTGATGGCACAGATGTAGGCGGCATCGGTGTCGATGTTGCTGTTGGCGTGCTGGTTGGCGCGCTGGACGTGGCGAGCCGGCTGACGCTGGTGCCCTGCGCGTTGGCGCGTTGCACGTCAGCACGCGCCATGTCGATGGTGGCTTGCGCTTCTGGCGGGGTCAGTGTCTGCGCGCTGACCTTCGCCGGAAAAGCGATCAACACAAACAACAACGCGAACAGCAACAGCGATTTCATCATTGACCAGGTGGCAGCAGGAATTGATTGGCGCGACCTTCCGCGATGATCTGTTGAGCGATTTGCGGTGAAAATCCGCGTTGCTTTAGCAACTGGTATTGCTCAAAATTCGAGAGTTGCGGCGCGCTGGTGAAGTAGTTATTCGTCGTAAGCGTGAGCGATGTTGGCTCTGCGGTCGCCGGCGGTGCAGGTTGCTGCTTCTGGCCGCGCGCGATGTAGCCAATCAACGCACCACTCGCCATCATCGTGCCGGCCAGCAGGATGACTGCAATCACAATCAGCGCGCCATTGTCGTGACTCTCTGTCGGCACGGGTCGATCCACCACGATCACCTGCGGCGGTGCGGCGGTTGGTGCCGGCTGCGGCGTTTGCACTGCGCCGATTTCTGCACTGTAGCGACTGCCAGCGCAAGCGATCTGCGCAGCAGCCATCAGCACGATGGCGATCACAATCAGCGTTCTAGTTTTCATGCAACCTCCGATCTTGTTTGGGATGCTGTTTGCGCCACGCGCGGCGCTCGTATTCAGGAATGTCCAGACCGCTCGGCGGCAATCTTCCTTCGCGCTCCAGCCACTCGTAAAGCGCAAAGTCTTCTTCCGCCACTTTTGCGTATTGCCGGAAGCGGCGCTCCCAGTCGTCCGGCACGATTTCAATCACTGTTTCTGTTGCGTCCATGTCACATCAGAAAATCTGAAAGCTGTTCACGCATCTCGTCGTGCTCTTCAGAAACGGTTGGCGACTGCACCGGCTGTCGGCCTTCGAGCGCATTCACGATCAGCCGGCCCTTGTTCGGCGCGATGTCAATCATGTTGATCAAATCTCGCTGGCGCTCAGGGTGCAGCGAGATTTTGATCACGCGCTTGACGAGTTGAACCGGCGACCGTTTGCGTCCCATATCACTTTGCGGCCTGCATCAGGCCAAACTTGTAGAGACCGCGCGCGACTGACAACACCGGCTCATCACTATCAATGAGCCGGTCGCCGAACAGATCAACGAGTTCACTGTGCAGCAGCAGCGCACCACCGCCGACGGCGATCACTGCATCAAAACGCTGCGCGGCATCACCCCACTGTCGCTCGATGTGGCCGCGCACCTGCGACCCCCACTTCAACAGTGCTGCCGGCTCGTCGAGCGCGCCGGCGCGCAATTTGATATCGAGTTCGCCCAGTGAGAACAGCCCGCGCCGTTTCTCGTTGACGAGTTCGAGATAGCGCCGCACGCCAAGCTTTTCGCCAACGGTGAACTTGGCAACGGCTTGGTTGTCCTTCAACACGAGCAGTTCAATCGTGTTGAATCCAATCGAGATCACGGCAACCTCCTTGCCCTTGATCTGGCGGCCCACCGGTCGCCCGTTGATGTCGAGCAGCCAGTCGAGATACGCTGCGTGCGCTTGTGACACGCACCCCACGCGACTGACCACCGCGACATGCTCGACTTTGTCGGCGCGCCACACGTGCGCGCCGGCCAGCCACAGCTTCACGGCGTCAACGCGCTTCTTGCTGTCGTCACCGGTGGCGAGACCGAGCGGCAGCCCGACCATCAGCGCGAGCGGGTCGTCTTCGCTCGTGTTCTGCGATGTCAGCGCGGCGTAGACCAACGCCTTCATCTCTGGACTGCCGGCGAGCTTGTCGTAGTCGAGCCGTTCGACCGGCGTGCCAGCGTCGTGTGCACCTTCGCCGACGAGCAGACGGCCAGCACCGTTCAAGATCGTCAATGGCTTGCGCTTCGCGCTCATGCCGAGCGCCTTCAGGTCGATGTCTTCGCGAGTTGGCATCGACACCTGCGACAAGACGATCTTGCCGCCGGCGTCGCTCCAGAGTTTGGTAGCGCCCATGCCCATATCGAGGCCGATTGTTTTCATTTCACTCCTTGCGCCGGTAGTGGAATTTGCCGGCGATTGTGTTGCCCAAAAACATGATACGAAATCGGGTAACCCATTTCGTCAACATACGCTCAGACGGCTACACCGCACACGCGCGAGAGCGTCGGCGCGTCGATGACGAGGGGCGATGCGCCGCCCCACGTGGCGTCGAATGCGAGCGCGAAGTAGCGCAGGTCGCCGCGAAAGAACGCATCGAGCATGGCGAGCGCGTGGGCAGCGACCATGCGGTTGATCATCAGGCCTTGCCGGCCTTCCATGACCAGCTCGGCACATGAGCGCTTGCCGCGCTTCGCTTCTTTCTTCGTTGTGGTTTTGTTGTCCAGCAGATCGGGATAGACCACGCACGGCGCCGGCAAGCAGGTGATCAGCCCTAATCCGGCTGCGCCTTTCATGCGCGTGGGCTGACGCTCGTTTCCGATGCAAATCTGACCGGAATACTCGTCATTCCCGCAGTCCAACCACCACAGCCGACCGGCGCTGCGTGCAACATGCGCTTCCATCGTTCGGCGCGCCACGTGGTTGTCGACGCATCCCACGACGATACAAAGCGTCGTCTCCAATTGTTGATATGAGCCGGGTGTCAGATCATGCTCAGACAACAACATTTCAGGATGGCACACCACACGCTCATTGAAAGCAGCGTTGATGCGACCGGCAAGCACCTCAGCTTTGTTGCGCCCGATGTCGTGTGTGCTGAACAACTGCCGCCCCACATTCTTCTCTTCGACAACATCGCCATCGTAGAAGTGCATCTCGATTTCGATGCCGCGAGCGCGCAGACTGGCGGCGATGGATGCCAACCCACTGGCGAGATGGCTGCCGGTGCCGCCGCAGCCGACAAGCGAGAGATGCACGCGCCGATATTCGCGCAATTGCAGCGTGAGCGGTTTGGGTGCGTCGAGTAGATCAATCATGCTGAATACCAGTCCTGCACGGGCAACCCGTGCGCATCGTCGAAGATTGTGCTGAGTGGCACATCCATGAAATGTCCATACACGCCGACGCGAGCCACCGCGCCCGGGGTGTTCTGGTCAAGCTGCCCGATCACCACATAGAAACGAAACCCTAATTCATCGGCGTTGTCAGTCTCACTAAAAAAGGGCAACAGCGTGCCATGCGAATGAAGATCGACGATGGCATCAGGGATGTCATTGAAGATGACGCGGCTTGGCGTTGCGCGCTGCGGCGGATAGGTGCACTGCCATTCACGGCAGCGAGTGAACTGAAACATCGCCTCGTTGGGCAGCGCTTTGACGCTGCGGGCGATGACCGACCACAGCCAGTGGCCCGGCACTTTCGGCACGCGCAGGCGCGTGTAGGGTTGCACTTCGGCCAGTGCAGGCAGCGGGTGTTCCCATGTGCGCGCCGGCACCAGCGCGCTGATGCGTGAATCCTCAGCGCGGATGAACAGCCCATTCGCGGCGATAACATACTCATAAGCAGTCGCGATCGGCGGCAGATCTGGCGTGTGCGCGAGGACCGCGCCAGACAAAGATTCAAGCAGCGTCATTGCGTCCTCCCATGGCCTGCATCAAGTGCTTCACGAGACCGGCCTCCCGCAAGTCCTTGATCGGCACGCGCCGGCCATTCAGGTTGCGCAAATAGGCCAACAATTCAACGTCCTTCTTTTGAAGTTTGCCGGCAGTGAGGTGGTTGTTGAACTCGCTCTCGATGAACAACTTGAATGCGGCATGGATCGTGTTGGGTGCGCAGACTGGAATCTTGACGTTGCCCCAACAGATGTTGCCGTCCGGGTGCGTGTTTGGCAGCGGCATGCAATACAGCATGTCGTCGGCGCTGGTTGGGCGCTTGGGAGAGACCAGTAGACGGTAGGTTGTTCCGGCGCCGGCGAACACCAGGCCGGGCAGGCTCACCTTCAGCGTGCGCCGGCGGTCGCCGGCGAGATGAAGCGTGTATACGGCAGGCCGGATGTAGATGCCGATGCACGTCTGGCCGGCCTGCGTCTGCCAGAACAACGTGTTCTCTGCCAACAGGCCAGTGGACGCGCCGAACTCGTTGAATGCCTCCGCCACGTCGCTGGCGCGCACGGGATATGTGATCGCGGGCTTGCCGGCGGCGTTGTAGCGCGTGAGGTAGATCGCCTCGCGCGTGAGCGTGATCGATGCGCGCGGGATGTTATCGAGCGCATCGTCCGGCAGTTCGGGTTGTTGCGTTTTCTTTTTAGCCACGCTTCGCGCGCCCCTTTCTGGCAACCTCAGCCAGCACTTCAGGCGTCCATTCGCCGGCCAGTACGCTGACCAGCATCGGCAGTTGCTGATCTGGCTGCTCGTCGATGTATTTCTGCAATCGTTCGATGGCAGCCAGCCGCGGCTCGCCCAGCCGCCATTCGTGGATCAGCGCATTCAATTCGCCGATGCTCCAGCGCGGATTCATCATCTGGCCTTCTTCGTCCGAGTAGTCAAGGAATGCATTGCCGGTGTCAGCTTGCACATAGAGATACAAATCACTAATTGCGCCCCACGGCTCGCGCCACGCGTAGCCGTTTGGAAGCTCGAAGCGACGGTTTACGAATCGAGGATGGCAGTAACTGGCGCGCTCGGTCAGCCCGGGATATGCAGCGAACTGACCTTCAAACGAGATGTCCCAAAAGCCCGAAATACACGCGGCCAGTGAATACGCCTTTGAGGTGCCATCGAAGAGCGATTCACCATAGATGCCACACACCGTGATGGGAATGCCCCATTCGATGAGTTCCTGCACATCTTCGGCATCGTCCGCCAATTCATATGCCAACCAATCCAGCGGAAGCTTGTCATCCAGTGCTTTTATGAGCGCCTGATACCACGCTCTCCAGTGCTGCTTGCATCCAGCAAGCGCGTCTGGTGCGTATCGCTTCAACAGACGCTTGAAGAAATGGCCGGCGGATTGTTGCTCGATGGTGAGCGCCAGCCAGCGCCGTGAGAGGGCCGGCGCTGGCAACGTGATGACCGGCGGTGTGAATGCCTGCGCGTTCACAGTAGGATCACCTCGCCGGCAGAATATGCCGATGGCAATTGCTCGATGCGCGTGCGGATCGTCCCGACGGTGTCGGCTTCGCCGTAGAGTGTGCGCGTCCAGCGTTCCAGTGTTTCCTGCGAAACGTCGGCATCCTGGCCGGCGATGACCTGCTGCACGCGGTTAAAGGTGCGCGGATTGAAGAATGTGTGCTGCTTGATGGTCAGTAGCGCGCCGGCGATAGTGTTTAGGTCGCTGCCTTTCGTGCCGGCCTGCTTGCTGACCACATAGATGGTGTCCTCACCATCCTTCTTCTCTTCGGACTTGCAGTTGGCGAGTTCGGGGAAGTGGCGCTTCATCACGTCGAGCGCATCGCTCAACTTCATGTCGCCCATCGGCAGCTTTTTATCGCCGTATTGGATCCAATTTGCCATGTGGCTCCTTATCAGGTTGTGTGCTATTCGCTCTTGGTCGCGTAGATCGCGGCTTCGAGTTCGCTGATTGCTGGCGCGCTCGGTGGCTCGCCGGCTGGCTCGTCGATCACGGGCATATCTGCGGGCGGTTCGCTAGTCGATGCGACCAATTGGTCGTCTTCGGGTGGACCGCCAACAACTGGCGTTTCTGTTGCGGGTTCACTCGCGTCGTCTGCTTCGTCTTGGTCAGAGTCGCTGGTAATCGGCTGCTGCGCGTCCATCCGCTCGCCCAGCGTTGCAACGGGTGGATTGAGTGCCGGCGCGTTCTTCTCCGACTTCGGCTCGACGTGTTTCGGCACCTGCGGCTCGCGGCGCTGAAGTTCGGCGTAGATCGCGTCGGTGAGCGCGTGCCGATCTGCGAACGTGCCGGATTTGATGATGGGCATTTCGCCGACAGGGGCGCCGGACACGATGATGTCGCGCGGTGCCTTTTTCTTGGGTTCGCCGATCTCGATGGTGATAATGATCTTTGTCATGTGTCAGCTCCGTGCGACGACGCCGATCATGACCAGCGCATCGCAATTGGCGCAATGCCAGCCATCGGGCTGGCGCGAGTAGGTGTCGGGCAGCTCGCCGCACGTCGGGCAGAAGTCGGTGAGTGTGCTGGCCAGCACTGGCGCCGGCTCCTCGATCACCTCTTCGACGAGCGGCTTTTGCTCAACCTTCGGCTTCGGGTTGATCACGCGCTCGACGACCTTCGCGACGACCTCGGCGGTCGCAGTGGCGAGCGTCTTGCCCTCTTTCTTCAACTCTTTCGTCACGGCTTTCAGGTTGGTCTCGGCCTTTGGCGAGTAGGCGACGCGGGCGATCTCGCGCGCGACCGCTTCGTTTTTGGGTAGCTCGCCGGTGATCGCTTCAACGCGGCGCGCGGTTTGCGCAGCCTGAATCAGCCGCTCCCCGTGGCGCAGACCGAAGCCGAACTCGGCTTCGCAATAAGCTTCCATGGACTTGTAGCCCTTCAGCCTGAAACCCTCAGCGGCCTTGATTTCGGCAATCGCGCTACCCACGTCGATGAACGTGCGCAGGCCGGCTTTGATGCGCGTCTCAAGCTGCTCCAGGTCAAACAGCGTGAGCTGGCGCGGGGTGTCCTGTTCCGAGACTTGGACGTTGTTGGTCATGTGGTGTTATTGATCTCCTTCGGCGGGCACTAGCAGCGCGTTCAGTTCGCGCTGTTTTTGCTCGATGTATTGCTGCCAGTATTCGATGTTTGCGCCGGGCCGGCTGCACTTGCCCTGCGCGTTGCTGATGCGCTGCTGTAGTTCTGCAATGCGTTCGTCAACGTTTTGAGCGCCGAGTCGCTCCTTTGCGCGCTCGTTTTCTCGTGATCGCTCTTCGTCGGTGTAATCAACCTGTTCGCGACGATGTTTACCGGCCTGCTGTTTGCGCTTGGCCGGCGTCCATTTGGCTGGGTCGATGCCGCGCATCCGGCTGATGAACACGCCGGCGGGGTTGTCGACGCGGTCGCCGATGCTGGCCCATTCGGCCAGGGCAATCCCGCGCAACTTTTCCAGATCACAGCCGCTCGAAATGAGTTTTCGCGCGATGGTGAGCGTGGTCTGGTTGAGTCGCACGCCGGCAATCTGGCCGAACAACTCGATAACGGCGCGCTCGGCCTCTGTGAGGACAAACTCCAAAGCGGGTTGTTCACCAGCAGCACCAGCTTCGCGCGCACTCGCGCGCGTTCTGTTGTCTGGTGTTGAACTGTTCTCTGTACGTACTGATTCCTTTTCTTTGGTGGGGTGATCGTTTTGTATAGCGGTCGGTGCACGTTTTGTATAGCGGTCGGTATACATTTTGTGCACCGACGCAGTTTGTGATTGCGTCGATGACTTTGCCGGCGGCGATGTTTCTGGGAATCCGTTTGCTGTGAGCCAACCATGAATGCGGTCGTCGTTTGCGCGGTAATGTGATATGCCGAACGTAGAGCGTTCGCGCTGGAACAGATGGTTGAATGGGTCGCACAGAACGTCGCGCCCATCCCTGAATTGACGCAAACTCAAACCGCTGCTTTCTGCGCCCTGGTCGTCTGTCAGAGTGAACCAGTCTGCGCTGCGGGTCAGCCTGTCGGACTCGTAATACAGGAACATTTCAAACACCCGCGCCGCGTTGTCGTTGGAGAATGCTGCTTCCAACGCGGGATAGATGCGGATGAATCGCCCCAGCCGGCTGCGAATGTGCAGGATCGACTGTGGTTCTTGGCGTGCCACTATTGGGCCTCCAAGACCGATTTGTAGACACGCGCCAGTTTCCCGCTGCGCGTCATGCGCTTGTCGTCGGATTTGTAGATCAGGCGCTGCCGGCCACTGTCGACGGGATTGCCCTCCAGTTCCCAGAGCCGCGGGCGGACGGTGTTGCCGTCGGTGTCGGTGATGGCCTGTATCTCATCACTCGTCAGGCCGCCGCGCTCGACGATGAGCTGGTAGATCTGTGTGCGCAATGCCTCAGCTTTGCCGGCGATGGCGTTGGCCGCAGCCTCGCTCGTGTCGACATGGCTGTGCGGCGGCAGTGTCATTGCAGCGGCGTATTCGAAAAGCGTCACGGGCTGGGTCATGCACTCACCTCGCTGTGGGTCAAGGGTGGCATTTGCGGCGCGCCATGCAGCCTCTCAAACGCATCGTTGATATCTTCGGTGAGATACACGAGGTCGGCAGAATCGTCATTTGCATCGCGCAACACATACAGCGCCCACTGCTGATGTTTGCGCGACCAGCACACCCAGATGTAGCCGCGAAAGCTGATGCGGCTGCTCTCGGTGGCTTTCAGAAATTCGATGATGGTGTCGTGCATGGTCACTTGATCTCCATGCTGCCGAGCGAGACGCGGCGATTGGTGAGTTCCCAACCGCCGTCTTTGGGCAGGAACACCTGCGCGCTGAAGTGCGCGGTGTTGAACGAAATAGAAACGTAGATGTGGTGCAGCTTCGCCTTGACGACTTGTTTCTTGCGGCCTGGTGCAGCATTGATCGTGTAGTCGATGAGTTCGCCGCGCCGATGCTCTGGATGCCGCTCAATCCACATGCGCAGCAGCTCGTCTTCGCTGCGGGCGATTTCGAGATTCACATCTCCGAGTTCGTCTGACAGTCGCGCTTGTTTTGTGAGCAACTCACTCAACTTCTTCAGGATGCTCATGCTGGCATCTGCTCCTTCGGCAGCATCCGCGCGATCACACGCAGATCGCTGGCGGTGAGGTCGAACCACTCGCCCTTGACGCGCTTCGCACAGAAGCGCGTATGGAGCGATTGCTCAACTTGCGTCATGTCATTCACGCGCGCGATGTTCACGACTGTGAGCGCGTGCGGATAACTCGTCTCGAAGCGCGCAATGCGCTGTTTTGCGTTGCGCGTGCATCCGATCTTGTAATAGCGGTCGCACCGAACGACATAGATGAAGCCAGCGTCGTTTTTGAGCGTGGTCGGCCCGACTGTTGTGGATTGCGCTGCGCGTTGAGATGCGCGCTTGTTTGCAGCGATGCGCGCACGAACTTCGTCACGATGCAGCGCGTAGTAAGCGCGATTTTTGTAGTGCTGCTTGCACGCGGCGCTGCACCATTTCATTTGCGCTCTCGCGCCCGGGTTGTCAGCGCGATCACACGTATCGAGGTCGCGCTGGCAGTTGAGACATTTGTGGCGCATGTTGTTGCCTCTCGCTCGCACGATGTCTTGCATCGTGCGAGGGGATGACAGTTGTTATTGCTCTGTGCCGGCGTCTCCGGTGCTGGTAGTGGCCGGCGCGGTCTGCGTTTTGATCCACTCGACTGCGCTCTTGAGCGAGTCGAATACAGGTTTTTGCGATTCGAGGTCGAGTTCGGCGATAGCGCGCTCGAAGTTGGTCTTCACGACATCGCGCGTTGCTGCGTTGACGACGACGGTGGACGCCCAGCGATGCCAGCGTTCTTGCGGCGTGAGTTCGCGTTCTGACTCACCGTCGGTGAGCCATGCGCGCAGGGCATCGCTCACCTGCCCATTTGGGTGTTTGATCACGGCGTTGGTCAGCGCCGTGCAGCGCGATTTGCCGACTGTCATCTTGCCGGCGTCCATGTCGGCAACGAGATCGAACTCATACTCAAGACCGTCGCGCTGGATGGGCGCGAGGCCGATCTTGCGCACCTGCTTGTTTCCTCGCTCGTCAGTCTCTTGCACGTATTCGGTTTTCGCACGCATCGTGACGATGATGTGCGCGCGAGCCTGCACCATCGCATCCACCAGCGCGTTGTGATCGGGCGTCACGTCGCGCCAGGCGACGTAGCTGTTTTTGGTCTTCTGTCGATCAACGGCCATGTCGTGCATTTCAAGCGCGCCGCCCTTGCCGATCCAAGCGTGCGACAAGCTATCAATGACGATCACGTCGTAACCTTCGGCGACGGCGGCATTGATAGCGCGCACGTAGCTGCGCGGTGAGAAATCGCCGAATGCGTCGTCGAGATTGATCGTGTCGAAGGTGAACACGTCGGCGTATTTGGCTGCGCTGCCGCGCTCGGTGTCGATGAGTGCGACACGGCTGCCGAGGCCGCGCGCGATGGCAAGCGCGCTATATGTCTTGCCACTGCCGGACACACCCACTAGTGCGAGACGCAGTTTCGACTGTGTTTTCGTCGCTCGTTGAAAGATCGGGTTCGTTTGATTCGTGGTCATCTTGTTTCTCCTGCAACTGACCGGCGTCCTTGAGACGCCAACTAATCAACTTGTCTTCGTAGTCCTGCGCGTCATAGAGCGCGCTCCATCCGTCCATCGTTGCTCCTTGTGAACCTCTGGCCGACGCTTTCCCGAACGCCGGCCAGGGGCCACCCAATCAGCGGGGAAGGAGTCACCCTGCTGATGCCAGTGATCTTATGTCGTCTTGATCGATGCGTCCGCCCTCGCTGTCGTTCACGAGGTCGCCGGCGTAGTCGCCGTTCGCTATGTGCTGCGTCGCCGGCGGTGTGAGCCGCGCTCGAATCGCCGGCCTGAGCGTGGCGATCTGGCGCGCACGGCGCATGCCGAACCGGTTGAGTGCGAGCAGATCATCCGTCGGCATCCAGCCGACACCGTCCGACAGTCGCACGCAGACTTCGTGCAACTGCTGGCACGCGATGGCGAATGCGTTGAACAGCGTGAGTGTTTTCATCGCGTTACCTCAGGTAGATACACACGCGGTTGAACGCAGGTCAACGCCGGCTTCGGCGCGCTGCCAACCTCGCACCACGGCTGGCCGATGGTCTGCGCGTGCGCGACGCTGGCGATCAGTGCGAGCGCGAGCAGCACGACGATGAGCGCGATCAGAACGATGCTGGCGATGCCGAGGCGGCGCTGCGCCGGCAACACGGTTTGCAGCGGCGTGGCGTTGCGCAGCCGGCGCGTGTTCAGGGTGTGATACATGCTGCCGTCGGCGCGCTGGATCGTCTGCATCGTTGGGGCGTTGTGTCGGCGCTTCATGGCTGCACCTCCGTAGTGGATGCGTCGCCTGCTTCTGACGGTTGAGGCTGGCGCGGCAGGCTATCCAGCGCGGACGTGGCTTCTTGTGATGGTTTGGTGACGCCCATCAACAACAGCGTGGTGCCGGCGTCGCTCGTCATGGTGCGCTCGATGATTTCGAGCACGCACATGTTTGGCTTGGGTTGCTTGAACGACAGCGTGGCCTGGCGGATCGGGGCATCTTTGCTGCCATCTATCATCAGCGCGTCAAGTGCGCGCTTGAGCACGGCAAGATCGATCTCCATCGCGCCGATGGTGTCCGCATCGTGCAACTTGATCAGCGTGTTCAACGTGTTGTGCGTGCGCGTAGCGTTGATGCAGACACGTGCTTCGATGAAATTGCCGGTGGGTTTCCAGGCCGCGCCAATGATGCCGTCGCTCGCGACGACGACGCCGGTTTCGATGTCCAGAAACGTGCCGTTGAGCAATTCGGACTTGGCCGCGTCGGTGAGGATTCTGTGGTTCATTTGAACGCTCCTGCCAGCGCGCCAATGATGGCGATGGCCATGCAGCCGAAGCACAACACATAGATGATGGTCATGGGGATGACGACGACTTTGGTGGCCGGCTCGGTCGGCTCGATGTATTTCTGCGCCGGCGTGGATTGGGTTTTGGTCATGCTGCACCTCGTTTGTGTGAGGTGCTATAGCGGCGGGAGCCGTGCGAGGGGGAGGGGCGCCGGCCCCCGCCGCTGATAGCTGATGTTGGCTTTGCGCTGCGCACTGGCTGCGCGTCGCGCTGCTGGTAGACCTCGACGACGATGTGCAGCGAGTCGATGACCACGCACATGTCGTCCTCGGTCTGTTCGAAATATAGGTGCGTGCCTGCGAATGCTTGCCATCCGCCATCGAGCGCCGGCAGCACCTGAATGCCACGATAGATGAACGGCTGGCGGACGCCGTTCTGCACGCCACGGGTGTTAGGCATGTGTCACCTCAGTGACGTTGCATTGATTCACGCAAATCAGGATACAAAATCGCGAATTGCGTTTCGTCAACATGGCTTGAGCGAGTTCGTTACGCATTGCGCGCCTTCGGCACATGGCTGATCCTGAGAACGTTCTCCAGCAGGCAGAATTGCTCAAACACGAGCGCCAGCACCGCCTTCGCGACTCGGTAGCGATTGCCGGCGCTGCGGACGTGCAGCGTGAGCACCCAGCGGTTGTGCATCGAGTCCCACGCCGCGTGGTAGCGCACGCCCATGCCGGCGTTGCGCGCATCGGTCAGGCATCGCCGGAAGTTGTCGGTCTCGACTTCGGGCAGCGCATGGTGCGGGGCGATGGCCTCGACGAGGTCGGCGAGGCAGTCGCCCAGCGTGCGCGCGTGGATGGTGCGGGCTTCGCCATCGATCTGCGCGCACAGCGGCTGCGCGGGGTGGAAGTCGGCGAATTGGATGGACTGCCGGCTCATGCTTCACCTCCTGCGACCGCTTCTTCAGGTTTGCGGGCGTCGTCGTAGTAGCTGGCGCTGGCCATGGGCGCTGAGGCGAAGACGACGCCGGCGTGATGACGCGATGCGCGCTGGATGGCTGCGCGACGCGAGCGAGCAGCTTTGCGCTGATGGATCGTCATCCCGCGACATTCGCGCATGTGCTGAGTGCTGGTGTAGGGCTTGCCGCACTTGCGGCAGCGGCCGGGTTTGTTGAGTGCCATGTGCGTCACCGGTTCTCCTCGTTCAGCATTGCCGCGTATTTCTCTTTCAGCGCGCGCCAGTGCGCACGCGCTTCGGGGTCGTTTTCGATATATTTCGTGAACGGCGCGCCGTCATGTCCGGTGGACTGCTTGAACGATTCGAGGGTGATCTCGCCGCGCTTGAGCGCGAAGATGTAGTTGAGGTATTTCGCGGATTGGCTCACGGTCATGTTGCCGTGCTGCTCGCTGAAGCGTTTCGCGGCCTGCGCTTGATTGCGCGTCAGGTCTGCGTATTTGAGTGTGCGTAGATTTGTCACGTGTCTCCTTTTGAGTGAATGTTGACGAATTGGTTAGGAGGCCGCGCTATAATGAAAAGCGCAGACCCAAGGGAGCTTTCCTGAGGGAGTGTTTTGATCGCCGGCGCTGTGTTGCCCACTCCAGCCGGCGATCTTCTTTTTTCATGCGCCAAACTCCAGTTGAAGCGCGTCGCTCAACAGGGTGTTAATGACCTTGTCGGTGCTTTGACCGCTGTTGAACTGCGCACGCTTGAGCGCCTTGAGGATTTCAGGCGCCGGCTTGAACTTGATGAGCGATTCTTTGCCGGCGTCGTCGTGCAGGGTGAGCGAGGCGTTGCTGCTTTCGAGGGCAGTCATCGCGAGGTCGCGCAGCACGTCGCTTGCGGAGATGCGCTCGCCCGTGTCGAGTGAGCGCTTGGCGGCCAGGCGGAAGACCTTTTGCTTCTCTTCTTTCGACAGTCTGATTTGCAGCTTTTCGTCCAGTGCCATTTGTCACCTCTTGTTAACTGAGGAACATTGTAATGACAATTCTGCATGTGTCAAGAGGGACTTTCGGTTACTTTTGGTGCAGGCCATAAAATTTTGCTCTGTGGGCAGCACAAACGAAGACTTCGGGAACTGGTTAAAACAAATCCGAGAGAGCGAGGGATGGAGCCAAGGAGAGTTGGCTCACCGGATGGGGATAGCACGGTCTTATCTCAGCAGGGTAGAGACGGGAGATCGTCCACCAACTGAGCCGTTCTGCATCGCGTTGTCGACAGTGTTTCAGTTTCCGATATACACAGTGCTTGTTAAAGCCGGTCTGGTGGAAGACACGGCTGAATTGGCAGAAGCCAACACAACGAAAAAGTCCAATGAAAAGGAAGACAGCGACATCTGGGAGTTCAAGCGGCGGATTGGGAAGATCAAGGACAAGAACGAGCGAGAGCGGGTTCTCGACGACATCTGGGCCTTGCTCGAGCTGGCCGCCCGACGCAGCGCGCGACACGCGAATCGCACAGAAGGTGGCGCGGATCGTGCAGACGGCACGGCAGGACGATCTGCTGCCGCTGATAAACCTGATACTGGACGGGCACGCCTGCCACATTGACGAGGAAGGCAGGCTATGGGTCAAGCTTCAAACAAACACGGAGTCGCAAAATGCGGCTCCTTTTTGATTTTCCGCCCTGCAACTTTTGTATGAGTTGCTGTTGACATCATTAGCGTGTTGGCAACTTCGCTGCACCATGCGCGAAAGTTCGCCAATTTCAGACAACGTTTTGTAAAGGAGAAACATCATGGCAATACCCAACAAAGTGAGAGACCGGCTCGTCGCCGGTATCAAGCGATTTCAACCGATCATCGCAAACGCGAAAGCGCGTGATATCAACGAAACTGATACCGTCACCATTGTTAAAGACCTACTGGCGGAGATTTTTGGCTTTGATAAGTATTCAGAGATCACTTCTGAATACGCCATTCGCGGCACCTATGTCGATCTGGCGATCAAGCTGGCTGGCGCGCTGGAGATGCTGATCGAGGTCAAGGCCATCGGTCTGGAAGCGAAAGATGCCCACATCAAACAGGCAGTGGACTACGCGGCCAACCAGGGCGTTGAGTGGGTGCTGTTGACGAATGGCGCGGTGTGGCAGGTGTATCGCGTGTCGTTCAAGCAGCCCATCGAGCACGAGCTGGTGGTGCGGCTCGATCTGTTGAACATCAACCCCAAAGACGAGGACGATCTGGATGCGCTGTATCTCATGTGCAAAGAAGGCATCCTGAAGTCGATGTTGGGTGAATACCATGCCCAGCGACAGGCGCTCAGCCGCTACTTCATCGGCGCGATGGTGCAGACTGACACGGTGCTGGATGTGATCCGGCGCGAGCTGCGGCGCATCTCGCCGGATGTGAAGATCACGAACGAGCAAATCTGCGAGGTTCTATTGCAGGAAGTGTTGAAGCGCGACGTGGTCGAAGGCGACAAGGCCGAGGAAGCGCGCCGGAAGGTAAACAAGGCTATTGGCAAGGCCCAGCGAAAGCCGACCGTTGCTGCGCCGGCGGTCGCCGAGGCTTCGAGCACAGTGGAAATGAATTCAGCCGAGAGCGCGAGTGCAACTTAACCCACACATCGAATACATGATTCCATCACGAATGAAGACTCATGGAAGCCACTAAACATCTCTCCAAGCCTCCAATGTCTCGTAGTCGCATCATCGGCGCGGTGATGGCCTCACTGCTATTACTCTCCGCCTGCGCAATCATGCCAGGAGTGGTACCGACAGCAACGCCCACGCGCGACCCAAATGTCTGCATGCCAGAAGATGTGACGAAATACAAGACCTTAACGCGCGAAATCGTGTCGCAATTCGAAGACGCATTTCAACTCGCAAGCAATACACCACGCATCACTTTGTCCCCGGTCATCCAAAACATGCAGGCTATTCGGCGGGAAGCGCAGGCGCTGGAGTTGCCGGTCTGCACTCACAACGCGCAGAACAGGCTGATTGACTACATGGATGTGTCGATCAACGCATTTTCAGCATTTATGGGACAAAGGCCAGAGGATGAGGTGAACGGGTTATTTAACGCGGCGCAACTACGTAGATCTCAATACTACGAAACCGCTGATGCGCTCGACGATGTTCCTGCGACGCCAAAGCCGAGTTGAACTAACTGAAACAGTGGAGTTACATGAAACATCGTACCATCGTCGCCGCAGTCATCATGTGCGTGAGCCTGCTCGCCGGTGCATCACTGTCTGCGTTCGCCGACAGTGATGCACCGTCAGCGGGCTACTCGGCGTATTTGCCGATCGTGATGCGCTCTATTGCCACGCCAACAGTCACGCCTACGGCGACGCCATCATTCTCGCCAGTGCCTACTGCGACATCTGCACCCGTGCCGACGACGAACCCTCAGCCGCCGAATCCGCCGGGCGGCATCCCGTGGTGTCCTAACAGCACTGGCACAACGAGGGTGGGTGCGATTTGCAATGACGGCTCATCGTCGAGCGCCACCGGATCCGGCGCGTGTAGCCGGCATGGCGGGGTGAGATGCTGGATTGGGCGATGAGCTAGTAGCAAGCATTTGCGTAATGTGGATGATGGACAATACTGCCCAACGCAAGTGTGCATGAGAGGACTGAAACAAATGTTTTGTGGATAATCGCCATGTCAAGTTATTCACAATGAGGGATCATGTCTGAAAATCCTGAAACATCAGTCGTTAAGCTTGTCTGGAGAGCGCCGCACGACCTGCCGACCGTGTATGCAAATCAAGTGTATGTAACGCACGCCGGCGGTGAGTTTTTCATCGTGTTTGGCGAGGCACTGCTGCCGGCGATCAACGATGCGTTGCCGTCCGAAATTGAAGTGAAGCCAGTGGCAAAGCTGGTGCTTTCACCGCAAATGATGCAGCAGACGGTGCGGGTGCTGGCAGAGAACTTTGGCAAGTTTGAAGCCAGGGTGCAGGAAGAAATGGAGAATCTGGGGATGCCGCCCCAACCGCGAGATAATAGCTGAGATGACTTTGCAAGCTTTGTCATTGCAGTTCACGTTTTCACCCGCACACAACGCATCGGATGCAATCGCCGGTTCGTTTGTGCAGCGGGCTTATCTGCCACGCGAGATGGTGCCGGCCATGCACGCCATGACGTTTCGAGCTAATGCGACTTCAGCCACAATGCCTGAAATGAGAGTTGAAGAGCCGCGACAGGCCGACGCGATGGCAAAGCTGTCGCATCCTGGCGTTGCATTCACCGATTTTGTGCAGGTGAAATTGATCGAGGAAATCGGCTTCACCGTTGCAACATCTGAACGATTCGACGCATACGGGGCTGGTGACGATGTATCGTCCGCTCTGGCTGAGCTGGCAAGCATGCTGGTCGATGAATATCAGGAATTGTCCAATTCGGATATGCCGCTTTCCACTCACTTGAGACTGAAGCTGCAAGCGCTGAGTGCGCTTATCCGTCCAGCCTGATATAGGCGCTTGATCACTCCATCACTGTTCATCATGGCCGAATCACGTCGAGACATAGAACGATGCCTGCGGAACAAATTCGGATTTCAGGACGTGCCCGGCACAAAGCACGATGCGATATCGCTGATCGTGGAGGGCAGAAAGGTTGCGACGACGCGCTTTTCGCGTGGGCATGCTGAGTTGTCAGACTCCATCCTCACG
The DNA here is from genome assembly GCA_964590135.1 of uncultured Anaerolineae bacterium. Lineage (GTDB taxonomy): Bacteria > Chloroflexota > Anaerolineae > J036 > Brachytrichaceae > JBDHWI01. The sequence goes on from CAZPVX010000007.1 coordinate 94,490, forward strand.
ATGATGGCGCGGCAAATCGGCGTGACGCTGACCCAGTTGAAGCGCATGTGCGAATGCACAATCAGCAAAGACGCCTACATTCAGTTGCTGCGCGAAGCAAAGCGACTTGAGTAACGACATGCGTTGTCGCAGATAAATCAACAGGCCGGCATTTCTATAGAAATGCCGGCCTGATCTTATTTCTTCTCAACTTGCTTCGCGGGGTTCTTCACGGTGACGATGGCGTCACCGGCGATGATCGCTTCGAGCAACTGGCGAATGCTGCCGACGGTGCCGGCGCCGCGTTTTTGCGTGTAGCCGAGATTCTGCGCGATGCGCTTGAGCGCATCGACATCACTCAGTTGCACGCTGAAGTTCGGTTTGAGTGCCATTGGTCTCCTGTTTCAGTTTCCGCTCGTCCCACCAGCGCTGGTGGAAAAGCGGCAAGGGCGGTGCCAGGCGAGAGCAGAACTCGCGATGACGCAGCATGTAAATCACGTCATAGAAATCCTGCCAGCACATGAGAAGCCAGCCAAGCAGATTGACTGCAATGATGGGCAGAACGAACCACAGTCCATGCGACACGAATCGCCATGCGCCCCAGCCGTTCAAAACAATCGCTGCGACTGCCGGCGCAAGTGTCACAATGAATGCGCGCCAGTCGACGTTTTCCGGGCGTTTCGTGCTTACGTAGTTGAGATGCAGGGTGGATTGCAGTCCGAGCAGGCGCGCTGCGGCGTAGTGAAACACCTCGTGAAACACCAAGCCGCCCAGCACAGCGATGATGTGGGATGCGGGTATACGGCGTATCTCGTCTTTCATTTGTAGTTGTAAAATGATTGGGAAGGCCAGAGGTGGAGGGCGGTTGCCGCCGCCCTCCGGTTGGTGTCCTACCGCAGGAACAATCCTGCGATCAGGATGGACACGAAGATGAGTGCGAGTACCGTGCCAACCACGAACATCGCGACTTGGATCATCTTCCACCAATCCTCTGGCTTTCTGTTCATTTCTTCACCTCCTTTATAAACTCGGCGTTTCCGCCTGTGTGCATATACTATCACGGGAATATTCCCTTGTCAATAGGGAGACACGAAAAAATCTAGGACTTATTGCGTATTCTTTTTGAGGGCAGGTATATACTCGTTTTGTAGATCGAATGTTCTGATATTCTGTTGCATATGCCAGCACCGCACCGCACTGACGACGAGACGACGCCGCGCACGCCTGAAGAAATCGAGCTGGTGCGCAACCTGCTTCGCGGGTTGCGGCGCTTCGAGCGCGCCGGCGTGTTTATTGAACATGAGTGGTGCCGCGTGCGTCGCAGTCCGCGTGCCGACTCTGAGACAATGATGATTGAGAATCTGGGCAGCCGGCGATTCGCCGATCATTGATCTCAGTCCTATAATCCAGACAACGAAATAGCCGGTTCAGCATTCATGCGGCGGCAATCTATCAACGATAGGTTGCCGCCGCTTTGCTTTTCCCGATATGGAGAAAACGTTTCATTTGGTGAGCGCGTTGATCGTCGTCGAGCAACGCGAGCAGGGCGACCAATTGGTCGCACGCGACATCGTCGAGCACATGCTCGCTGCGGCGTGTGCTGCTGAGACTGGCCGCCGCCGGCGCGTCATCAACGTGAAATCGACTGTGCTTGAGTCGATGCGAATCGTCGACCCTTCGACAAGCTCAGGGCAAGTCGACGACGTGCCGGCACCGAAGGAACAAAATGAGCATTGACCTTTTGACCGCCGGCGGCATCACGGCCGCCTTCTCTCTGATCCTCTCACTGTTGTTCATTCTCATCCCGCCACTGCGCGTGAAATTCATCGCACTCGATGCCGACACGCAGCAGGCCGTCACCGGCGTCGGCATCCTCGCCATCGCGGTCGTCGCCGTCGCGCTTGGCTGCGCCGGCGTGTTCGCCTTCATCCCCTGCACGTCCGCATCAATTCTCGATTACGTGCTGCGCGTGGTCGTGGCGGCCATCATCGGTGATCGTGTGAGCAAGGCTGCGTTTGCATCCGCGCGATGGTGGGATGCACGAGCCGAACAAGGCCACGTCAAAACGCTGTCGCCAATCGGCGATGGCCGGCTGTTGCGTTAACGATCACCGATGCAGCCATATCAATGGGCTAACCTTGTCACCGGCCTCATCAGCGCGACGATCTTCCTGATCGTGGCGCGGCGCACGTCGGATCGCATCAGCCGGATCGCGATGCTGGTGTGGGCTGGGGCGATGTTGTGGGCGGCGGTGGCCGGCCCGATGGCTGCACTCACAGATTACGACGCACTCATCAGAACAACATCGATGGTCGTCACGCCGATTGGCTGGTGCGCGCTCTCAGTCTGCGCGGCGCGGAGATTGGCGCATGGATAGCGCAAATTTGCCCGCGCTGGCAAACTATTTTGTTGCCGGCGTCTCCATCGTGCTGCTGTTGTATGTCATGCAAAAAAAGAACGCGCCGGCAGCGCCGACAGACAGTCGATTGCTTGAAATGGCAGACCGAATGCAATCGCGAATTGATTCACTTGAACGTGAGTCGGATTCACAGCGAGCGAAGATCATGTCGCTCGAAATGTGGGCTGTGCGGCTATCTGCGCAAGTTGTCAAGCTTGGCGGCGAGCCTGTGCCATTTTCGGAAATCTCTCAAGCCCAAAGTACGACCGTCTACGGGATCGCAAACGACCGCGCAACGCTGCTCGGCATTCTGCGAGAACACTTCAGCAATGACGAACTCGATGCGGTTGCGGTGGAGATCGGGATGCGCGAGGGTGCTCTGGGAGAGGGGAGCATTGATGCACGCGCGGCGCGAATGGTGCAGTTTGCGCAGCGGCAAAACATGATGCTCGATCTGGCGTTCATCCTGTGGCGCGACCGGCCAGAGGTGGTTGAGGCTAAAAAGACACGAGCGAGGTGAAGCTGTGAAGAAATTCATCGTCATTGCTGCGTTGGTGCTGGCGTTCGCGGCGGGCGTCGCGGTGCCGGCCGCAACTGCGCAGACAATCCCGCCGGCGCGGTATCAAGTGATCGCTGACATCACGACGATGGCCGGCGAGATCACACAATTGAAGCGCGACGTGGTTGACCTTCAATCGCAGGTGGCTGTGCTGCAACTGCTGCGGGCGCACGACGTGAACCGCTTTGATGTATTGCGAGCCAATGATTTATTGGTCAGTGCTGCGCAGCGGCGCGATCTGCTCGACCAGCTATATCGCCTGCAGTTGGTTGTGTATGACGACATGTGCCTGCCGACAGAGGAGCAACATGCAAATTGAGACGGCTGCAATTGCTTCGCTCTCGCTGATGCCGGCGGAGATCGTGCCGATCAATTACACCGAGCGCGATCTCGACGTGGTGCGTCATCTCATCACAGAGAACGGCCAGCGGCTGCCGGCGCTCGTGCAGCGTGCCAGCGGACGCATCTTTTGGCTACTTCTTGGGCTGCCTGTCTTCGCGCGCATGTTGTGCGCAAAGCCGGCATCGGTTTGTGGTGCCTTTGCCACTAATCTTTGCACCGCAGTCAATACACTTTTTGACTCTGCGATTGGAAAAGTCCCTGCCGTGAATCTCCCCGTGGCACTTTTCGCACAGTGTAACAAGGTTCGAATCTTCAAAACGAAGGTCTGGGTAATCAGCCCACGTTTTGATGTGATGCGCGTGCAGCTTGCCCTTTGTGCCGCAATTCTGGCAGGTGTATTGGTCACGCTTAAAAATGCGTATTCTCAGCGATTGAAGCAAGCCAGAAAGTCGCCCTCTTTCGCGTTCGAGCGACTTCCCATCTTTCCATGCATTCGCTTTGGGGCCAACCAGATCTTTATCCATGCATTTGCGGCAACAATAAATTTGTTTGCTTTCTTTCGGGATAAAGTCTTGGCCGCAGTGGGTGCATTGGCGCTTGTTGACTACGCTTCGATGACTCCAACATTTCTTGGAGCAATACTTAGCCGACGCGAAGCGGTGCTGTTTGACCTCAAACTCCGCGCCACATACCCGACAAATGGCCTTGACGCGCTTTCTGCTCTCGCGAGACGCAACAGCAGATCGACATTTGTGCGAACAGTAAATTTGTTCTTTTGCGTGTGGACGAAATTCACATCCACACTCTTGGCACTTCTTTGTCATCTTGAGCCGCGCGCTACTCATAAACATCACTCCGTTGGCAAGGCGCAATCGGAAAGACGAATGCGCCCTGCCAAAACTGAATACGTTTGCTTATGGGGCGGGGCTAATCCAGTCATCGTCGAGCAGGTCAAGTGCCTTGATACATTCCGTGACTGCGCCGGCAATGATGCTGTTGGAATCGGCGCTGATTTGACCTTTGCCTGCGTGGACTTGTCGCTCGAAGCTATACAGCGTGGAAGCGCCATGCCACAACGAAAGGATGTGAGCCGGCGCGTTTTCTTTCATCCACTTCAGCACGCAGTGCGTAGCCAAAATCGCCAATTCGCTGCTTTGACTTGGGGAGAACGTCTGGCCGAGCGGTTTGCGCCCGGATTCGATGGGGGATGGATTAAACTTAATCTCAGCCATATCGCCACCTCTGATGGCGTGTTGGTTAGGGCTGCATCGGTGCGTCAACACCTGTGCAGCCCGTCCTCTAATTACTTTTTGGACTCCAACCGCTTCGATTCGGCTTCAACTAGGCGGTTCACTATCTCGACAAGGCTCTCGTTCTTGCCTTCTTTAATCAGCAGAAGTGCCTTGACCTTGTTTAGCAACTCCCAAGTTGTTTTCCAAATACGAAACTGTTGGTATTCCATGCACGCATCATTGCATGCGTTTGCATACATTTGTCAAGAGGTGAATGCCGGCATCCTCGAACGTTTGAGCAAGATGGGACTCTCGCCAGTGCTGGAGACGGTGGTTCAGACAGCATAAATATTCACACTAGGGATTCACATTTAGCTCGAAATGTAGGTTAAACGAAAGAACTATCGCGAAGTAACTATCACGAAATGGCACGAACGCGTAACACCAACAAGGAGATCACGCAGCATCGCGAGATGCGTGCGTTCGAATTGCGTCAGCAACTGTGGACGCACGAGCGCATCGCCAAAGATTTGGGTGTCGAGCGCAGCGCCGTGACGAAGATGCTGAAGCGCATCAACAAGCGATACAGCGACCGACTTGCAGAGGAGGTCAAGCGCATTCGTGCCGAGCATACGCTGCACTTGGAACACATGGCAGACGAGGCCATGCAGGCGTGGATTGCATCAAAACAGCCGGCGAAGGATGCGCGCCGGCGGAAGACAGTGAGGCGCGGGGAAGAGGAAGAGAACCGCGTGCAGACGCAAAACGCCGATCCGCGCTTTCTCGCAGAGGCGAGGGCGGCGCTGGCTGACATTCGCGACATCTGGGGCGTGGACACACCGTCCAAATTCTCACTGACTGATCCGACTGGCGCGGATGGGCAGCCGGCGAAGTTGGTGATTGAGGTAGTCAGACGGGATGACATGACGCATGGCGACATACACGGTGCAGATGGTGCTGCCGAACCTGCATCAGAAACAGGCGCAAATCAAGCGTGAGGCGGCGCGGTTCAATGTGCTCGCGTGCGGAAGGCGTTTCGGCAAGGATGTGCTAGGGCATGAACTCGCGGTCGACACGTTGTTGGCCGGCCGGCCTGTCGCGTGGTTCGCACCGACCTACCGAATGATGCTGGATACATTCAAAGACATGCGCAGTTTGCTGGCGCCGATTTCGACTTCTGTGAATGCCAGTGATCATCGCATCGAGGTGGTCACGGGAGGCGTGATGGATTTTTGGTCGCTCGATGGTGAGACGGTGCGTGGACGGCGATACAAGCGCGTCATCATCAATGAAGCGGCGATGGTGAGTGATCTCTTGCGCAAATGGAACGAAGCGGTGCGCCCGACGCTGGCCGATTTTGGCGGTGATGCGTGGTTTTTGTCGACGCCACGAGGACATGATGGGTTCTGGCAGATGCACCAGCTGGGCGTTGCTGGGAAACCGGATTGGCGCGCATGGCAATTCGGCACGAGCGCAAACCCGCACATTAAATCGAGCGAGGTGGATGCGATGAGGGTGGGGATGCCGGAACGCAGCTACCTGCAGGAGATTGAGGCACAGTTTCTGGCGGATGGCTCTTTCTTTCCGAATGTCGATGCGGTGTGCGTTGCGGTGCCGACTGATCCGCTGATGAGTCATATCTACGTCGCCGGCGTTGACTGGGCGCGCGCGGCCGGAGGCGACTACACCGTGTTTGTGGTGATGGACGCAACCACGAAGACAATGGTGCATTTGCAGCGCGTCAATGGCGCTGACTTTGAATCACAGAAAGCCAGGCTCAAAGCACTCGTGGCGCGATATCGCATTCGCGACGTGCTTGCTGAATACAACGCGATGGGCGGGCCGCTGGTCGAGGCGTTGCAGCGCGATGGGCTTCCGGTGCGCGGCTTTACGACGACGGCAGCGACGAAGCACGAGATCATCAGCGCGCTGGAATTGGCGATGGATCAACGTGCCGTGACGCTGCTCAATGATGAGGCGTTAAAGGGCGAGTTGCAGGCCTATGAAAAGATCGAGCGCGCCGGCGGCTTGCCGGCCTACAGCGCGCCGGATGGGCTGCATGACGACACAGTGATTGCGACGGCGCTGGCCTGGCACGCGGTGACCGACAGCGAGGCCGAAGCCGGCTTCGCGATGAGCTACATGAGGTAATGATGACACAGATCAACCCAGTTCAGATGGCATTTGCGTCTTGGCAGGCGAGCGAGGAGCTTGCGCGGCAGCGCGAGATCGTGGATGCACGCATCTATTACGAGGGAGCGCAACTCATTCAGACGACTGATCGTATCCGCGCTTTGCTCGGCCTGAGCGCGGGCGCAGAGGTGAAACTCAAGCTCAACATCATCCGCACGGTCGTCACGGCCATCACAGAACGCATGGCGGTGAAGAAAGTCGGCGCCATTGCCATGACGCCAGTGGCAGGCGACGATGAGGCGGCGAGTGCGGCGACGATGAAACTTGCGGCGTGGGCAGACCGGACATGGGCGCTGAATGCGCTCGATGTCATACAGGATGAGGTCTACACCGACGCGGTCAATGAAGGCGAAGGGTTCATCGTTGTCGATTGGGACGACACAGGCAAGCGTGTGCGCATGTTGCCGCATCCGCGCTATACCGACACGATGGCGCGCCCGACGACGCGCGCCGACGGTGACGTGCTGCGCGCCGGCAGTGGCTACGGCGATGGCTTTGGCGTGAAACTGTTCCACGAAAACGGTGACCCGAACCAACCGGTCATTCGCGCCTCGAAGCGATGGCGCGAGGAGATGCAGAACGGACAAGCGCGTTTGCGGCTGACCGAGTATTACCCAGGCCGGATTGAGAAATACATCGTGAACGGCGCCGGCGTGATGCCGCATCAGGACGATGGTGACGCAACGTGGCCGCTGCCGTGGGTGGACGCGAATGGCCAGCCGCTGGGTGTGCCGGTGTTTGCCGCAACGAATCCTGACCGCCGGCCGGAAGCGCTGGATGCGTGGCCAATTCAGGACGCTGTGAATCAGGCGCTGCTCGACCTGATGGCCGGCAATCGCATCGCGGCATTTCGTATTTTCAAAATCTTCGGTTTCAACCTGACGACGGACGGGCAGCAGCCAAAGGCCGACAGATCGAACTGGGCATCGATTGAGCCAGGCGGGATTTATGGCGCGCCGGGCAAGTCGCCCAGCGAAGCAGGGTTTGACCCGATTGATGGCATGTCGCCGGAAGCGTTTTTGAAGACGCTGAATGAATTGATCCAGAAGGCGGCGAGCGTGACGGACACGCCGCTGTCGCGCTTTCAGATCACGGGGCAGGTGGCCGGCGCCGACACGCAGGCCGAATACAAAGAGCCACTCTACGCGAAGGTGGAGCGGCGACAGCGGCGCCTTGGCGCGATGTGGGTTGACGCGTTTCAGATGGCGCTGAAATTGGAGCGGCTGTATGGCGATGCGTCGCTGTCTGAGCAGGCTGATTTTGACGTGGTGTGGACGCCGGCGAAACCGCGCAGTGTGACCGAACTGGCGTCTGAGGCCGCAGCGAAGAAAGCGAGCGGCGTGCCGGAAGAGACCATTTGGCGCGAAGTGTGGGGCTACAGCGAGGAGCAGGTCAAAACGATGAAGGCCGAGGAGAGCTATGCGCAGCGGCAGGCGCTGGTGGCCGGCGCGCTGGGTGCGCAGGGAGTGAGAAATGGGTGATGAACTCGATCTTCCTGCGCTCAATGAACTGTTGGCGCTGGCGGCTGGATATACGTTGCAGGAGACGCCGGCGCAGCTGGTCGAGTTGGGTTTGACAGGCATGACATGGCGCAGCCCAAAAGGGCACTGGCTGCTGAGCGGATTGCCCGTGTTTGTGAAAAACCTGAATGCCATGCGAGAAGTCGAAAAGGAAATAGAAGCGCGCGGGTTGTGCGAGCAATATCTTTCGGCGCTGGAAGATATTGCGCAACCGGCGACATGCGCATTCTGGAATCTGGTGCACGCCACCGCAGAACAACGCGCACGGGCTGCGTTGACAGTGTTGGAGGGAGTGAAGAATGGATAACGAATCCGAAATCGAGAAACTACAGAAGCAAATCGAATTTTTGATTTCAGAAATTCAACTTCTTCGCGCTGAGGTCACTGCGACTCGGGCGCAGGTGGCGGCATTGCCGTATGTGCAACCGTATCCACCATCACCATGGATATGGCGTCCGATTACGTGGAGCGGCACTGCCGCAGGTAACTACGCGATCAGATGACTACACCACACGCGCGCGCAGTGCAAAACGCCGGAAGGACGACTGACCGGCTGGGACGGCTGTTCGACCGGCTCGGACATGCCGAGAGCAGGCGTGGGGTGTTTCGCGCATACCGCAGCGCACTGGCTGCGCTGGATGGAGACCTGACGCTGAGCCTGTTTGATGATGTGACGAGCAGCCTGCGACGCAGCGTAGAGCTTGAGATCGATGCGCTGCTGGAAGATGCGCTGTCGCTTGGCATCGAGCAGGGGCAGCGCGACGCATCGACGTATGGCCTCATCGTCGATCCGGCCAGCGACATGAGCGTGCCGGCGGATGCACTGGCTGCGATTCTGGCGACGCTGGACGGGCAAATTGCATCGTCGCGCGCGCTGCTGCTACTCGGTGAGGACGGCGCGCAGATCATCGGTGACCTTTCGACAGGCTCAGGGCGTGCCGGCGTGCTGACGCCCGCGCCGGTGACATCGAACGCAGCGCGCTGGGTCGTGGCGCTGTCGGCAATCGCGTATGACATCGTAGCGCAGCGCAGCATCGTGCGCGAGACGATGCCGGCGCATCTGCGCGAAGAGGGTGTGCGGGCGGTGAGCGCAACGGCGCCGGCGCTGTTTGATGTGCGTTACGAGGGTTACGACTTCGCGCAGTTTGGCATCGGCGTGCGCGTGAAAGAGGTGCTGAGCGAGTGGGGCCGGCAGGCTGTGGCTGTGATCGACGAGCGCACGACAGATTGTTGCCTGCGCGTGCATGGACAGTGGCAGGCCTTCGGCGACGACTTCAAGCTGACCGGCACGCCGCGCTTTGCGGATGAACTGGCCGCGCCGCCGTTTCACAAGTGGTGCAGGACGGCGACGGCGCTGGTGCAGCGTCAGTATGCAGCCGATGATCTGACAACGAAGATGCGCGACGCGGCGCGAGATGAGTTGATCGCGCGAAAGACCGCAAAACCGCGCCGGAAAGTGATTACGCCGGCGAACGCATTCAGCAGGAGGGCATGAGACACATGGACGAAGCGACGCGCAAGGCACTTGAAGATGCTTATTCGCAACTGATGCGCGCGGCGAAGAACATTCGCCGGCTGCTGGATGGCGAGCCGGCGCAGATGCTGAACGCGTGCGATCTTCAACGCGCCAGTATTGCCGGTGTGATATTGCCGGAAATCATGCCAAAGGCTGCTGACACGGCGCGCCGGAACGACTAAGCTGATACGCATGAAGAAGTTCATCGCGTTCATGGTGATCGCGTTGCCACTCACGGCGATTCTGAGCATGGCTGCCGGTTTCTGGTATGTTGCCAATGCGCGGCGCGTGCCGGCGATGATGGAAGAGCCGGCGCGGTTCCCGCCCACACCGCAGCCAGCGACCATTGGCGATGTGCCATTACAAATACAACCGCCCGCCATGCCTACCGAGTTGCCGGTGGTAAGCGAGGACGATAACAAGCGCGCAAAACTTCTTTACGCCATGCAATTCAACGATATTGCACGGCGCGGCAATGAAATCTTAAAGGTGCTTGAAGTTAAGCTTTCCATTCCTGCCGTTGATTCAGCAGATTGGCGTGAAGGTATGCGTGTTTATTTGGATGGGCTGTCAGAAATCACAAAACAGTATCGTGCGCTCGTGCCACCAACGGGGATGCACGATGTGCATGTTTTTGTGCTTCGCTTTGCAGATACACAGGAGACTTTTATCAATAAAGTGCGTGAGGCAATTGAAACTCGCGATAGCAGCAAAGTGCGCGAGGCAACATCGTATGCCAAGCCAATGGCATGGGCGATGGAAGACATCGGCACGATGCTTTCTTCTGTGAAGTAAAAAGTAGTAGAATTTCAATCAATCAAATACGCGCCCATTTGCATGGCCGGCACTGCCGCCTGTGCGAATGAAGCGAACGCCGCAAGACTGCGCCGCTCGGAGTGATTCCGAGCGGCGCTTTTTGGTTTTCCCTCGCGGGATGCGAGAGATAGGTGTGATACCGAAATGGCAGAGAACGAACAACCAACCCTTCGACAAGCTCAGGGCGAGACCCCGACGACACAACCCGCAGCGCAGAACACGCAAACACCGGCAGGCGCGACGCCGCCGGTGCTGACGTGGGATGCGTGGCACAGCAGCTTGAATGATGAGCAGCGCAAATTGATCGAGTCGCGATTCAGCGACGACACAAAGACGTTGAAGAGCGCGCTCGATAAGGAGCGCGACGAGGCGAAGCAACTCGCAAAGCAGATCAAAGACTTGCAGGGCAAGTCCGAGAAGGGCAGCGAGTTGGAGAAAGCCTTGAGTGATTTGCAGGCGCAACTGGCCGCCGCGACGCAGGAGAAACAGTTCATCCTGGACGCGCCGGCGAAAGGCGTGAGCAACATCAAGGCGGCCTACAAGCTCGCACTGGCTGATGGGTTGATCGATGCGAAGGGCGCGGTGGATTGGGATGCGCTGAAGGGCGCATACCCCGAATTGTTTGCGCAACCGAAGCCGGCTGCGCCGCCGAACACCAACGCCGGCGCGAAGAGCGCCGGCGTGGAGAAAACCTACGGCGGGTTGTCGCTGAGTGACGTTGCCAAACGCTACAACATTCGAGCGCCTCAATAGAGGCAGGAGCAAAAACAATGGCAATCACCTTGCCTTCTGATTTGACGAAGATTCGCCCGCTGGAGGGCGCAATTGTTCGCCGGCTGACTGCCGGCACCGGCGGCGTGACCGAAGGCGCTGTCGTGGTGGACGGCTCGGACGGCGTTGTGCTGGCCGACGGCAACGCCGGCAACAAGCTGGTGAAGGGCATTGCGCTGAAGGCTGCGTCCGCCGGCAACGTGTGCCCGGTGGTGGTGTTCGGCCCGGTGGGCGGATACACGGGTTGCACCGTGGGCGCGGCCATCTATCCCGATGACACCACGGCTGGCCTGGCGACCGAGACGGCATCGACCTACAAGATTGCGGTGGGCACCGCTGAGACGGCCGCCATCGTGTTTGTCAAGCCTGGCTACATCCCCTAATTGGGCTGAAGCCGAATTGACTCACAACAGGAGAAAAAGACATGGCACTTTTGGGTGGACGCGACTCTCGCGACCTGGTGGTGTGGACGGGCGTTGATGCGTCTGAATTGCGCAAGTTCACCTTGCAGGACGGCACAACCTTTGAAACGGTTGTCGGCCTGCTGGATGGCGCGCTGACCGCGCTCAACGCTGAACTGAATGCCGATCCGCTTTACAGCAGCCTCATTGGCGGCGTGACGGACAATCCCGAAGTATCGTATCGCATGGGCGCGCCGAATGGCTTCAGCGATTACGACGAATACACCCGCCCCGATCCGAACCGCGCCGAGGTGGATGGGCACATGCTCCCGCTCAAGCCGGCGGACTACGCGCTGCGCTGGACGTGGGACTATCTGCGCAAGGCCTACAGCGCGCAGATCGATGCCGACATCGCCGACGCGGTGCAGGCTTGCCGCGACCTGGTGCGCAAGCGCACGCTGAGCCGGCTCATCAAGCGCGCAGACGACAGCGGCAAGGCCAACGGTCTGGGCACGGGCGGCTACAGCGTCGGCTTCGCGACGGCGGCAGCCAACACCGCGGTGGACTTTGCGCCGCCGGCGTTCAATGGCACGACGTTTGATACCAGCCATGAGCACTATGCCGCGGCTGGCTCTTCGTTGACCAGCGCGCAGATGGTGACGAACATGAAGAATCTGCGGCAGCATGGTCACACCGCCCCGTTCGACCTGCTCATCAGCGAGACGGACGAGGCGACGGTGCGTGGCTTCACGGACTTCATCTCCGCAATCGACCCGCTGATTCAGTATGGCGCAAGCGCGAACACGGTGAATCTGGCCGGCGGCTACATCGGTTACCTTACCGCGTCGATGGCGCGCGTGCGGATCGCGCCGGGGTTTCCCACGAACTACACGTTCATGTTCAAGAACTACGGGCAGGGCAGCCAACTCAACCCGTTGCGCGTGCGCGTGCAGAAGGGTCAGCCGGCACGCTGGAACTTCATGGGCATGCCCGACCCGCGGCAGGGCGGTGTATCGCCGGCAAACCCGCTCGGCACGCTGATCCTGTGGACGGAGTTTGGCGTGGGTGTTGGGCCTGACCGCACGAACGGCGTTGCGCATCGCAACAACGCATCGTGGGCAGACGGCACGGTGAGCTAACGAGTCAATGAGCTTCACCTATTCCCTGACCACCGACACCGGCAAAGTCCGGCTTGAGATCGGCGACGTGACGAGCGGCGCCGGCATCCGGCCGGACGGCAGCAATCTGCAAGACGAAGAAATTGCGGTGTGGCTGACGCGCGAAGGCTCAATGATGCGCGCGGCTGCGGCTGCGTGCGAGGCGCTGAGCCGGCAATGGGCAACGGTGGCCAACACCGCCAGCGGCCCACTACGCGAGGATGCTGATTCGGTGGCAGGGAAGTGGGCAGCCCGGGCGAAAGAGTTACGCGGCGCGTATGGCCATGGCGACGCGAATTCCACCGGCGGCGTATTCGTCGGTGGATTCACGCGCGAATCGAGTGACGCATGAGCAGCCCAGCATTCACGCGACAACTGACGGTCAACGCATCGACCAAGCGCCCGCCGGCGATCTCTGGCGGCAAGCGCGGCGAGATGGTGGTCAACCTGTCGTCGGTGAATGTCACGCCGCTCACGGCGGTGTCCATCGACACGGCGACGCGCATCGGTCTGGATACACCCTACAACCTGCTTCAGACCTTCGCTGAGGGCGACACAGACATCGCCGACGGCGACGAACTGACGCCGGCAGACGGCGCGTATGCCGGCTGCGAGATGGCCGTGAAGCGTGTCGTTAGGCTGAGTTGGGGTGTGCAGGGCAAGACCGAACGCCTGCACATCATTCTGGAGAACTTGCGCAGATGATCCTGTCAACGGCTGAAACGCGATTCGACTTCGACGCGCCGCGCGTGTCGTCTGATGGCAGCGCGGTCATGACGGTGCGCTGCTTTGTGGGCGATGCGCTGTGGGGTCAGCGCGAGATTCAGATGAGCAAGGCGGACGTGGACAAGGTGACGGACGCCGAGACCATCCCGAACGTGAGCCGGCGCATGGACATCTTCATCGCCTTCGGGCAGTGGCTCATCGATAGCGGCCTCATTGCCGGCGAGCTGGAAGGGCTTGAGGAGATGAAGCCGTGATCGTCGCCACCATCGAAAACCTGCAGGAGTTTCAACGCCGCAACCAAGAACAGATCGCGGCGCTGCAACCGAAGGGCGCGATGGGCGAGGCGGTGCGCATCGCGGCGAGCGAGCTGCAACGCTACGCCATCAGCGTGACGCACGTCGGGCGCTACATCCAATCGAAGTCGGGCAAGTGGCGCTATGCACGGGCGCACGAGCAGGGACGTGGCGGCGGCGCACTGCGCGCATCGCACCGCATGGCGTTTGCAGAATCGGGAGACACAGCGACGGCGACGCTCAGCCTTGACGCCGGCGCGACGAATCCGCTGACCGGCCAACGAACGGCGCTGTATGGCTTCTACGAGCATCGGCGCGGTGGGCAACATGCGTTTTACGCGCGCGCCATCAACGAGCGCGGCGCAGAGGCGCTGAGCCGTGCGCAGGCGTATCTGGCGCGCAAGGTGGTGACGCCGTGAGCGTGGTGAATCGCAAGCCGTTTCGCGCGCAGATCGCGAGTGAGCTATCCGCTCTGCTGGTAGGCGTGGGCAAGCCGGCAGAGGCGCTGTATGCGGGACAGGTGGCGAAGTTCGGCGGCAAGTCGCCGGTGGTGGTCATCTCCAGCGCCGGCAGCGAGCGACCGAACGACAGCGGCTATGGCGCGCAGGACGCGGTGCTGCTGTTTGCCGTGGACGTGCTGACCAAATATAGCGACGCGCAGCGCGGTTGGGATGAACTCGACAGCGAGGACGCGCTGGACGACATCGAGCAGATCATCGCTGAGTGGGTGCTGCAAAACAGCGCGCGTCCGCCGGTGGCCGGCTCATCAGTCGCATGGACAAATCTTTCTTACGCAGGGCGGACAGACGCAGAGTTGCCGCCGGCGCAAGTGGGCGGCGAGGAATATCGCTGCGAGCGAATCAGTCTGCGCGTCGTGATTCAGGGCGCGCTGTAAGTGCTTAACAGGAGTGTGAACACATGTTCATTTCGGGCAAAAACGCGCTCTTTCAAATGGCGCCGTCGGCGGCTGACTGGATTCTGCCGTCGGACACGTATTTCAGTTTCGATCAGCAGGCTGTCGATGTGCAGTTGAGTGAGCAGCGCGACAGCACGAGCGTTCCGCGCTACGGCGGCGCAAACGTGACGCTGGGCGGCTACACGTCCTTCAGCATGAAGGGCAAGGTGTATCTGGACCTGACGACGGGGCGCGTGGTGTGGGTGAACGTCACCACCGCCGGCAGCGCATATACCAGCGCGCCCACCGTCGGCTTCACCGGCGGCGCGGGCAGCGGCGCGGCGGGCGGTGCAATCATCGGCACAGACGGCTTGGTCAAGGGCGTCATCATGACCAACTACGGCAGCGGCTACACCTCTGCGCCAACAGTGAGCTTCACCGGCGGCGGTGGCTCATCCGCAGCGGCAACGGCCTACATCAACGCCTACACCGACGCCATCTTCAAACTGCTGATGGATGCCGACCTGGTGGCCGTGAAATTCTCGCCTGTCGGCATAGGCGCATCGAGCAAGAAGCCGATCTACGCCGGCACGATGGTTTTGACGCAGCGCGATATGGATGTGCCGAGCGCCGGCCCCATTTCGTTCACCTTCAGCGGCGAAGGCAATGGCACGTTGACGCGCACGGAATACTAGACCTGAGCGATTAATTCCGCCGGCGTGATTTACACGTGAGGTAAATCGCGCCGGCGCGAAAGGATGCGCATCCGCACATGAGCGAACAGATTACCGCGCCGCCTTCGCAAGTAGTCGCGTCTCCGCGCTACACGTTCCGATTTCCCGACGCGGCCACACCTGGCGCGCTGGGCATCTTCGCACAGGCGAAGCCGGCAATGGAAGCAATGCGGCGCGTGGTGGCGAGCCTGAATGACAAACGACTGCCGCTGCCGGCTGACATCGAAGCTATGGCGACGGCGCTGGCGTGCTTTGCGGATGATCCCAACCGCGAAGCGGTGAAACGCTACATCTACGAGGAAATGACGCTGGACGAATACGTGCGCACGATCACGGCGCTGCTGGCGACCGTGAAGCAGTAGCGCACATACGATCATGGCAGGCAATGAGCAAGAGCTAAAGCTGGTCGTCACGGGCACGGATAAGTCCGGCTCGCAGACGCTGCGCGATGTGGCGCAGACCGCCAGTGATGTGAACACGCAACTGGCCGGCGTGGGCGCAACGGGCGAGGCCGCGATGAACGCGCTTGCCGTCGGCGCGGCTGCGGCGGTGAGTGTGCTGGCCGTGCTCGTGACCGTCATTGGCTCAGTTGTCAAGTTCGCGCTCGACGCCATCGAGGCGCAAAAGAATCTCGGCGAGCAGGTCGATGGCATCCAACGCCTGACCGGCTACACGGCTGAATATGCTTCGACGCTTGCGACTGTCGGCGAGCTGGCCGGCGTGACGACGCAAGAGATCGAACAGATGGCCGCCAATCAGGCGCGCATCTTCTTTCAGGCTTCGATCATCCAGCAAAAGATCACTGAGGACACTGCGCTCGCGCGCCAACGCGCTGAGCAGCGCGTGTCGCTCTTGATTGAGCAGACTGAGCGGCGCATCGGCGAGATTCGCGCCGAAAGCGCAGACCGGCAGAAAGACCTGGCCGAGCGCGCGGCAGATGCGCAGACGGAATACAGCCGGCGCGAGCAGGACGCCGCGCGCGAGAACGGCGAGCGGCGCGAGGAGATTGGCCGGCAGGCGACGCAGCGACTGGGCGACCTCGAAGAATCGCATGTCGAGCGCGTGCAGGCGCTGCAACAGCGCATCGCCGATGCGGTGGAAGCGCGCACCGAGCAGGCGCAGCGCGATGAAGAGCGACACGCGCAGCGCGTGAGCGATCTCGATGAGGCGCTTGACAGCACACGCGCGGCGTTCCAGCAGCGCGAGGCCGACCGCACCGAAGATTTCAACCGCCGGCAAGCCGAAGCAGCGCGCAAGCTGAACGACACGCTGGTGGAGATGGCGCGCCGTCGCGATGAGCAGATCGCCGATTCACAGGCGCGCGCGGCGCAACAGAGCGAAGACCTCGCGCGGCGATACCAGGACACCATTACCAGCGCCGAGCAGAGCATCGAAGACCTGCGCGAGTCTTTCGCTGACCGGCAGGCCGAGCGACAAGACCAGCTCACGGAGCGGCTGAAGGCGCTCGACGAGGCCGGCGCACAGAAACGCATCGCCACGCAGGATCGCATCGCGCGCGCATCAAGCTCGTTTGAGGCACAGGCCATTCAGGCCGAGCTTGACGCCTTCAACGCGCAGCAGGACGAGAAAGCGCAGGCGCTGAAGGACGCGGCGGCGGACGATGAGCGCAAGGCCGAAGAGGCGTTCAACAAGAAGCTGAGCCGGTTGCAAGAGCGCATCGCCAAAGAGCAGGCCGAATACGAGCGCCAGACGGCAGCGATCAAGGCCGAACTCGACAAGCGCGAGGCCGACACGTTGGCGTCTTACCAGCGCCAGTCGCAAGCGCTCATCGACGAGGTGTCGCGCTGGTCGCTGGCCGAGGCGTCGCAATTGGCGCGCGATCGCGCTGAGGCGCAGACTGCGAACGCGGCACGACTGGCCGACATTCAGGATCGCATCGCGCGCGAGAACGCTGAATTTCAACAACAGAGCGCGGATCAGACCAGAGCCTACGACCGCCGGCGCGCCGATTTACAGGCGTCGCTGGCAAAAGAAAACGACAGCTACACGGAGCAGACCGCGCGCATTGGCGAAGAGTCTGCGCGCCGGCTGCAACAACTCGCGGCTGATTACGAGCGTGACCGTGACAACGCGAAGCGCGCGCTGGATGCGCAGGTTGCCAACAACGCCGAAGCGCAGACGCAACTGGCCGCTGACACACAGGCGCGCATCGACAAGGCCAATGCGGCCTACATCGACAGCGCGCGCGTGGTGGGCGATGAACTCAACCGGCAACTGGCGCAGATCGCGCAGAGCGCGCCGCCGGCCGTGCGCGCGGTGGCCGACCTCGGGCTGAATTTTGACGAGATCAAGAAGCTGAAACCGGAAGAGCAGATGGACTTGCTATTGCGCAAGTTCAACGAGATGCCGGATGGCCTGACGAAGAGCGGCGTGGCGATGGCGATCTTCGGCTCCAACGCGAAAGATGTGAACCGGCTGGCCGAGACCTACACGCAAAAGACGCTACCGGACTGGATCAAACTCACCGGCGACCTGAACCGGCTGATGGATGAGGACGCGGTGAAGGCGTCGATGGCGTATCGCGAGCAACAAAATCTCAACCGGCTGAGCGTGGAGAGTTTCGCGCTATCCGTCGGCGACGACCTGCTTCCGCAGTGGAACGAGTTGCTCAAGAAACTGCAAGAGTTCTGGCAGATTCACGCGCCGGAGATCAAGGCCGCATTCAAGGACATCGCGAAGTTCATCGGCGACGTGATCGATGCCATCGGCAAACTGCTCGACCTGCTCAACGGCAAGGCCAATCTGGGGCAACTGCTCGGCAGTCAGGGCGCAGCGCCGGCCATCAGCGCGGGGCTGAACGTCGGCGGCGGTATCACCGGCGGCGCTGCGGGCGCCGGCTTTGCGGTGGGCAACGTGATTGGGCAGGGCATCGCGGGTGGCGTGCCGGCGGGGCAGGTGGTGAATAACGTGTGGAATCTGACTGCGAACTATGCACATCAGGAATATCAGTCTCTGGTTGACCAGATCCGTTACCTGAATGCGCTATTCGGAGGGAATCGCTGATGCCACAGCCAAACGGTGAAACCTTCGAGCTGGTGCGCGGCGTGACGACGCTCGACATCAGCGACCTCATCAACTGGCATGTCGTTGAGTTTGACGGATTCGGCGCGCCACCGATTCGCCGGTTGACGCAGCGCGGCCCCTTGCAGAACGGCGATACCGACGTGGGCTTTCGGCTGGATGCGCGCACGATGCGCATCGCGGTGCTGGCGCGGGCATCAACACCGGCGGGGTTTCATGCTGATCGCGAGACGCTGTTGGGGATGTTGCGCCCTGGCAACGACGCGCTGAAATTGCGCTGGACGTTCGCCGGCAAGCAGCGCCAGATCGATTGCCATCTCGCGGATGGGTTGAGCCTGGCCAGCGGGCAGATGATCGCGAACAACTTCCGCGACGTGTTCGTGCTGCGGGCGAGCGACCCGACATGGTATGACCCAAGCGGCGGGAGCGTGCAGTTTGCGCAGACCGGCGGTGGCACGCCGTGGGCGGTGCCGGTGGTATTCCCTACCAACTTTGGCGCGAGCAACCTGAGCGGCAGCGCGGTGATCTCGTTGAGCGACGCGAATGCGTGGGACACCTTCCCGATCATCTACGCGACGGGGCCGGTGACGAACCTCGTGATTACAAACACCGCGACCGGCGACAAGCTCGACTTCACCGGCAACAGCATCGGCGGCGGCGTGACCTACACCATCGACCTGCGCTACGGCTACAAGACCGTAATCGATTCATCGAGCGTCAATCGCATCAGCCAGCTCACCAGTGACAGCAACCTTGCGACGTTCCGGCTGATTCCAGGCGTCAACACCATCACCGTGACCGGCACGAGCATCTCAGCGGCCGCGAATATTTACATTCAATACAACACGCGCTATATCGGCGTGTAGAGGCCGACCTTAGCAATCGGCGGAGGATTACCCTACGGCAGAGCGATCACAAGTTCATACAACCAACGGCACCGGCGACGGCACGAGCGGCGGCTACAGCGCGGCCAACTGGCAGAACATGAACCTGAAGATGTTCATCACCAACCCTGCCGCTGAGGGCGTGCTGTATGGCATCGGCAACAACCTCGCGGTCACTGGCGCAGCGTCGCCAGTTGCGGTGAACACCGGCAGCGCCCTCGTCTACGGCATCTGGTATGAGAACGACGCGAGTGCGAACGTGACCATCCCGACGCCGGCGAGCAACCCGCGCATCGACCGCGTGGTGCTGCGCGCGTCGTGGGCGGCGCAGACGGTGCGCATCACGCGCATCGCCGGCACTGAGGCGGCATCACCAACAGCGCCGGCGCTGACACAGGTGGCGAACACGACGTGGGACATCCCGTTGTATCAAGTGCGCATCACGACGGGCGGCGTCATCACACTGACCGATGAGCGCACGTATATCAAACACCCAGGCGTGTATGGCTGGCTGAATGCCGCGATGACGGTGAACGACACGATCACGTCATCGAAATCAAACAGCGGCGGCCTGAATGAAATCGCGGTGGTGAATACGTCAAACACGGCCGGTAGCTATGCGCGGCTTGATGTGAAAGTGGGCGGTGGGGCGGCCGATGATCCGCTGCTGGTCTATGAAATCCCTGGCGGGAATGCGTGGGCGGCCGGTGTGGACAATTCCGATGGCGACAAATACAAGATCGCGCCGTATTCCACGGTCGGATCTGGGGACGCGCTGACACTGACGCAGGCCGGCGCGCTGGCGGTGCCGGGGTCAGTGTCAGCGCCGTATGTCTATATCGACGCATCATTTTTGTCGCAGGTGAGTGGGGGGAATGCGCTCATCAACTTCGACACGAACGATTGGATGATGTATGACCGGACGAACAATGTCTATTGTTTCTATATTGGCAGCACGTTGCGCGCGACGATTGACGCGAACGGATTCAATGCGTCCAATCTTGGCGCTGGCACGGTGCCGGCGGCGCGCATCACGGCCGTCAGCGCGGATGCGATAGACGACACGATGGTGGGCAACCGCGTGCCGGCAGTGATTCGCCGGCAGGGCGGCAGCGCGACGGATTGGTCGAGCGCCGGCACGACGAGCTACACGCCGGCGATGGTCAGAATGCAGGCGGGGACGTTCAGCGTGCCGGCGTCCTCGTCTCCGACTGCTGTGACGTTTCCGGTTGCGTTTAGCCAGCCGCCTGTGGTCATTACAACCGGTCAAGGCGACACAAACATCATCACCATCTCGTCCATCACAGCTTCCGGCTTCAGCATCCTGGCGCGTGAGCGTGGCGGGAGCTACATCGGCGCGATTGCGTGCTGGATTGCAATTGGCACGGAATAACCCATGCCCGCCGAGTATTACATCAACCTGACCGACGCCGCCGGCGCACTCGTGGCGACCGTGAGCGGCGGCATGGGCGGCGATGGTGGCGAGGCGGCTAGCGGCTTCACTTCGCTAGCCTACCGCAACGAGGTGAACGCGCCTGGCTACTGTCGCGTCTCGTTCGCCGGCAATCATCCGGCGCGCGCGCTGCTGCCCAACAGTGGTCAGGTTGAGGTCTATCGACGCAACACCGATCTGGGCGTGGCGTGGACGCGCGACTTCGTGGGCGTCTTTCGCGGGCAGGCACATCGCACAAATGAGACGGGCGAGTGGGTGATCGAGTGCCCTGGCATCATGAGCGTGTTGGGCTGGCGCAACGTGGCGTGGTATGCCGGCACGAACAACCGCTCATCGTTTACGAGCATTGCCGCCGAGACGATCATGAAGACGCTGGTGAGCTACAACGCCGGCGCAAATGCGACTGCGGCGAATGGCAGAGTGCGCGATGGCGTGACCAGCGGCAAACTGAGCAACCTGTGGACGATCAGCAATCAGGCAGACGGTGCCGGCGGCACGGCGAAGACGTGGAGCTGCGCATGGGACAACCTGCTCGGTGCGTTGCAGGCGTTGCAAAAAACTGGCGCGGGTGGCGACTTCGACCTCATCAAAACTGCCGCATCGACGTTTGAGTTTCGCTGGTATGCCGGCCAGCGCGGGACGGATCACACCGCGAGCGTGATTTTCTCACTGGATCGCGGCAACATGGCGCAGCCGGAATACACATTCAACCGGCAGAACGAAGCGACGGTGGCGATTGTCGCCGGCCAGGGTGATGGCACAAGCCGTGTGGTGACGACGCGCAACGGTGCGGACTATTCGAGCAGCAACGACATTGAGGCGTTCATCGACGGGCGCAGCTATTCAACGACGACGGCATTGCAAGCCATCGGCGACAAGGCGATGTTTGACCGGCGCGCGCGGCAGTCGCTCAGCTTCAGCGTGCTGCAAGTGCCGAATGCCTACTACGGCGCGCACTACTTTCTCGGCGATCTCGTGACCGCGCGTTATCTCGGCGCGTCGTTCACGCAGAAGGTGCAGGCGGTGAACGTGACCTTCGATCAAGCCGGCAACGAGCGCATCAGCGTGGAGATGATGACGAATGGCTGATGATGTGTTCGATCTGCTGATGCGCATCAACGCACTGAGCGAGCGGCTGGCCGCGATGGAGCGACAGGAATCGACCAATCGCTCGATTGAGCGCGAAGTGGGCATGAGCGTGCCTGCTGGTTATACGCTATCTGAGCATTTCACCGCCTCAAGCGCGCCGGCAGGGCTGTCGTGGGCTGGCGCGCCCTTTGGCACGCCGGCGGCGAACCGTTTGACGTGGGGCGGCGACGGCACGTATGTCGTCAACAGCGACTACACGATGAAGTCGTTCCTGTATTCGACTTCAAACATCGCGCAGAACAAAATCTACATGGTGCGCAGCGCGCCGATCGGCAATGGCGGCGCGGGGCTGCGATTGGATGATGGGTCGGATAACAACTACGTTTCGACGTGGTTGAAAGACCTGGGGGATGGCACAGCGCGCATCATGCGCGAGATTCGCACCGGCGGCGGCGCGCCTGCGACTACCAACGGCGCGCTGTTGCCTGTCGTTTTTCCCTACCGACTGGCGATCTATTACGCTTACAGCGCCGGCACATGGATTCCCTACACGTATATCTATGGCAGTTCGCTGGTATTCACGTTCTCGTCGCCGGCAGCAGTGTCGTGGACGCCGGCGCGTTGGGGCGCAGTCCACAACCAGGGCGGCGAGGTGGGGTATAGCTCAACCGACTGGCTGGCGTATCTATCGTAACGCCGGCGGTGGGGTGAGTATACAAGTGGGGCGACCAATTGGTCGCCTCGATTGGCGTGTAGGTAAAGAATCGCGCTTGTTAAAGCGTGGGTCAAACATGGCGCGTGAATGATAGCCCTTAATCTCTCGCAGGAAACGCAAAACCTTCATCCACATGCGCATCCGCTAGAATGCGCCGGATGATGAACACGATGAATCGCCTTGTCGCAGGCTTTCAGCGCCACTGGCTGGCGGTGCTGGTGGGCATCTTGTTTGCCTACTCTCTCATTCCATTTCTCGCGCCGATGCTCATGCATATCGGCCTCAACGACCTCGCTCAGGTTATTTATCAGCCCTACAAGCTGATGTGTCACACCTACGGTTTCCGATCTTTCTACTTGTTTGGCGATCAGTTTGCCTATACGCGACCGCAATTTGAGCAGTTGTCGGGCATCGATACATCAGGCTTCGCCGGCCTGCTCGAATCGCGCGCATTTCAGGGCAATGCCGAGATGGGCTTCAAGGTGGCGCTATGCCAGCGCGATGTGGCCATCTATCTGTCGATGGCGATTGGCGGCGTGGTCTATGCGCTCACGCGCCGGCGCGCCAAGCCATTGCCGTTCTTGTTGCTGCTGTTGATCGGTGTCGTGCCGATTGGGTTGGATGGCTTCTCGCAGTTGCTCAGCCAGCCGCCATTCTTCCTGCTTACCTATCGTGAAAGCGACTGGCAATTGCGCGCGCTGACTGGCGCGCTGTTCGGCCTCAGCCTGGCGTGGTTCATCTTCCCCTTGATCCAAAGTTCGTTGTTGCCGCCGCCGGCGCAACGGGTGAGTGCAGCGCATGAGTGAATCACCTCTGCCAAACCTGTCGCCCGCCGAAACGCCGGCGCCCAAACGGAACCTGCCGCTGGGGTTGATCATCATTCTGGTCGCCGCATTTTTCGTTGGCATCGGCCTCACCCTGCTCGTGTTAAGCAACAGCAGCGCGCCCAATAGCGGCATGATCGCCATCCCCACATCCAGCCGCACGCTCGTGCGCGAGGGGATGCCGGCGCCGAAGTTTGCGCTCAACACGCTGGATGGCAAGCCGGTGGCACTGGCCGACCTGAAAGGCAAGGCGGTGCTGGTGAATTTCTGGGCAGCATGGTGCCCGCCATGCATCGAGGAGACGCCGGCGCTGATCGCAGCCTACAACGAACTCAAGCGCGAGAATCCGGACATCGAGTTCCTTGGCATCGGCACGAACGACGACAGAGCGAACCTCGTCAAGTTTGCCGAGAATAACCAGATCCCCTATTTGGTGTTGGATGATGCTGATGGCAAGGTGAGCGATGCGTATGCCGTGCGCGGCATGCCGACCACATTCTTCATCGACAGCGCCGGCATCGTTCGCACGGTGTGGAACGGCGAGATCAAGAAGGACAAGGTGCTGGAACTGATGCGCGGCATGAAGTGATATGACAACCTGCCTGACCTGTCAATTGATCCGCGCGCGCGACGCCGGCGGCCGTCCGCTTTGGGACAGTATCTATCGAACTGCGCATTGGGATGTGGTGCATAGCTATAACACCTCGCTTGCCGGCTGGCTGGTGCTGGTCGCCCGCCGGCACATGGCTGCCATTGCCGAGATGAACGAGGCAGAGGCGGTTGAATTAGGCCGGCTGCTGAGGCTCGTCTCCATCGCCGTGCAGCGGGCTACCAACTCCGAAAAGACCTATGTCGTGCAGTTCGCCGAAGCAGCCGAGCACCCGCATGTGCATTTCCATGTCGTGCCACGCATGGCGGATTTGCCGGCGCATCAGCGCGGCCCTGCCATTTTCAGGCATCTCGGCGTGCCAGAAGCCGAGCGCGTGAGCGAAGCGCGCATGGACGAAATTGCGGTTGATGTGTGCATGTTTCTGGCGAATGCGTCATCGACGATGAATGACTCAATGCTCCAATGACTCAACCATCAAACCAATCCTTCACGCTCGGCGTGATCGGCGGCAGCGGCCTGTATGCCATGCCGGCGCTGAAAGACGTCGAGGAGATCGCCATCAGCACGCCCTTCGGCGCGCCATCGGATGCGATCATCGCCGGCACGCTCAACAACAAGCGCGTTGCCTTCTTGCCGCGTCACGGCCGCGGCCATCGCTTTAACCCCAGCGAGGTGAATTACCGCGCTAACATCTACGCGCTTCGGTCGCTCGGCGTGAAGCACGTCGTCAGCGTCAGCGCGTGCGGCAGCCTGCGCGAAGACATGGCGCCGCGCGACATCGTGGTGCCGACCAACCTGTTCGACTTCACCAAGGGCAGGCGCGCTGCATCGTTCTTCGATGCCGGCGTCGTCGGCCACATCGGCGTGGCGGAGCCATTCTCAAAATCGCTCAGCGCGGCGGTGGTGAACGCGGTGAACGCCGCTGGCGGTGCGGTGCATGATGCCGGCACGCTGCTTACCATCGAGGGCCCGCGCTTTAGCACCAGGGCCGAAAGCCATGTATTTCGCTCATGGGGTTGTGACATCATCGGCATGACCGCCTGCCCCGAGGCCTTTCTCGCGCGCGAGGCCGAGATCGACTTCGCAATCATGGCGCACGTGACTGACTATGACGTGTGGCACGAAGAGGAAGAGCCGGTGACCGTGGAGATGGTAATTGAGCGGCTGCACGCCAACCTGGAACTGGCGCAGCGCGCGCTGCTGAACATCGTCGATGTCGTCGAGACGCTGCCGCATGAGAGCGCCGGCGCCGCGAGATTTGCCATCATGACCGCCCGCGAACGCATCTCACCCGAAGCGCGCGAGCGGCTGAAGTTGCTGGTGGGCGACTACCTCTGAGGCATGCGAGCATGAGGTAATGAGGAGAGGCAATAGCGGGATTCACCTCTTCTCACGCTCGCACTTTTGCCGCTTCATCCTACTCGTCCGGCTCGCACGACAGCATGAGTGGGAAGCCTTCCATGCGCGCAGCGAAGATGGCCTGGCCAACGAGTCTCTCGGCCTCACTGCGCGGACGCACGCATACCAGCGCAATGCCGTAGATGTGCGTGATGAATGCGATGTGTTCGGCGATCTCGCGCGACAGCTTGAACAGCGTGACCAGAATGCGCTCGACGAACTCGAATGTTGTCACGTCGTCGTTGTGGATCAGCACGCGCCACGGCGGCTCCACCCACACCATCTCGTCCTTTTCGATGTCGGTGTCGCGCTCCGTCTCGCCCTGCGTGGCGCAAGGGGTGAAAACAAAATCAGCCATCGCCAGCGTCATTATAAAAAGGTTACGCGCCCCACAACACCCCGCCATCCGGCAGCACGATCTGCACTGCCGGCTGCGTTACACCGATCTGCTGCGCCGGCAAGCCACGCATGATCGCCTCAAAGGCCGGCGCATTCGCTTCGCTCACCTCCGCCACGATTCGGCTGTTGCTCTCGCTGAACAGCGCGGTGGATGATGCATCGCCGCCCAGGCGAACCCCGATTTGCCCTGCCTGCGCCATTTCGGCCAGCGCCACCGCCAGCCCACCCTCGCTGCAATCGTGCGCAGCCAGCACCAGTTTTTGCTGGATGGCACTGTGCAGCGCGCGGTAGAGCGCCGGCGCATGCGCCGGCAAGGATGGCGCGCCATCGCCCTTCGCGCCCGTGAGCATTTCATGCAGCGAGCCGGCCAGCTCATCCTTCGTCTCGCCCAGCAAATACACGCGGCTGCCGGCGCGCTTGAAGTCCATCGTCACACAACACGTCACGTCATCGACGATGCCAATCGCGGAGATCAACAGCGTGGCGGGGATGCTGACGCGCTGGCCGGCTTTGTCGAGGTAGGTGTTGTTCAGGCTGTCTTTGCCGCTGATGAAGGGTGCGCGGAACAACAGTGCGCCGTCGTGACAGCCGCGGCACGCTTCCACCAGCGTGCCGAGCGTTGCGGGGTCGTTCGGGTCGCCCCAGCAGAAGTTGTCGAGCAGTGCAATGCGGTCGGGGTTGGCGCCGGCGCATACCAGGTTGCGCACTGCCTCATCCACTGCGCTCACTGCCATCGCATATGCATCCACCCTGCCAAGGTTTGGGTTGATACCGCACGCCAGCGCAAAGCCCTTCACTCCCTTCGTGTCGAGCGGCTTGATCACTGTTGCGTCGCTTGGGCCGTGATTGCCCACACCAACCAGCGGCTTGATGACGCTGCCGCCCTGCACCTCGTGGTCATACAGCCGAATCACGTTTTCCTTCGATGCGACATTGGGATGCGCCAGCATCTTTTGCAAGAGGTTGCGCGCTTCGGAAAGTGTGAAAGCAGCAAGCTGAGGCGGTGCGATGTCTGCCTTCCCGCGCCGCTCTCTGCGCGCGTGCGCCTGTGATGCGACAGTCGCTCTCAATTCGCGGCGCGGCAGGCCGTCGTGCAGGAAGTGCATGTGCATGTCGCACACGGTGAGACTGCGGTATCTCACACACAGGTGGCCGTCGCCGGTGAAGACGCCGATGTCGCTCATCTCGCAGTCGAAACGCGCGCACAATGCATGCAGCGCATCCAGCTTGTCCGGCGCCACTGCCAACACCATGCGCTCCTGCGCCTCGCTCAACCAGATCTCCCACGGCGCGAGGCCGGCGTATTTCAATGGCACGCGCTCAAGCTGCACTTGCACGCCCAACTCCGCGCCCATCTCACCCACCGCCGAAGACAGACCGCCAGCGCCGCAATCGGTGATCGCGGTGTAGAGCTTTGCATCGCGCGCGGCCAGCACCACCTCCATCACATTCTTCTCGACGATGGGGTTGCCGATCTGCACGGATGAGCCGGCGATATCGCTCGTCTCATGCGTCAATGCCGCCGATGAGAATGTCGCGCCGCGCAGGCCGTCGCGCCCGGTGCGACCACCAAGAACAATCACTCTGTCGCCGATTTGCGCGTTGCGCGGATGCGCATTCACCGGCGCGATGCCGACGCAGCCGCAATACACCAGCGGATTGGCGATGTATCCCTCGTCATATACGATCGCGCCGCTGACCGTCGGGATGCCCATCTTGTTGCCATAGTCCTCAACGCCGGCGACTACGCCTTGCATCACGCGGCGCGGGTGCAGCACGCCCTCTGGCAACGAAGCGAAATCCACATCCTGCGATCCAAAGCACAGCACATCGGTGTTGGCGATGGGGCGCGCGCTCACTGCGATCACGTCGCGAATGACGCCGCCGACGCCGGTGTTCGCGCCGCCGAACGGCTCGATGGCTGAGGGATGATTGTGCGTCTCAGCCTTGAATGAGAGGTCAAACGCATCATCGAAGGCGATGATGCCGGCGTTGTCCACGAATGCGCTCTTCACCCATGACGCGCCGATCTCGTCTGTCGCCTTCTTGATGTAAGTCTTCAGCAGCCCGTCGATCTGGCTGACTTCGCCTGCTCGATCGACCTGGATCTTTGCCTTGAATGTCTTGTGAACGCAATGCTCACTCCACGTCTGCGCCAGCGTTTCAACTTCGGCATCAGTCGGCTCGCGTTGCAGCTCGACAAAGTAATCGCGAATGGCGCGCATCTCATCCAGGTTGAGCGATAGCCGGCGCTCTCGGCTGATGCGCATCAGGGCGTCGTCGCCGGCGCTGCGAAGCGCAACCGTTTCGATCAGCGTGTTCTCCTCGGTCGCGTAATGCAGGTTCGGTGTAATGGCAGCATTGATGGCAAAGGCTTGAATTACGTCGTTGCACAGCAGCCGGCGAGCAATCAACTCAACCTGCGCTGCATCCAACTCCCCCGCCAACTCATAGCGCGTGCCGGTGGCGGCGCGATGCAAGCCGGCGATGCCCAATACATGCGCTGCGCGGGTGATCTCGTCCGCCGTCGCATCCGTCACACCCGGCTTGAAGGCCACTTCCACAAACGAGGTCTTTGGGTCATCGGGTTGAGCGCTTCGAAGGCTTGCCTCTGGCTTCTGCGCTTCCAGCCTGACCACTGCAAACTGTTGCACGACCGAATCGCACAGCAGCCGCTCGCAGATGGCGCGAATGCCGGCGGTGTCGATCTCGCCCTCGAGGAAATACAGGTCGGCCACGCTCACCGCCACATCGGCGTGGATGCCGAGTGAGCGAATGTCATTGGCGATGCCGGCGCAACGCGCGTCGTTGAAATCAGGCTTGGGGCGAACTTCGATTCGATGCATTTTTCTCTGCAAGAGAAGAGATGCTGGATCTTCCTTTTCTCTCTTTGCTTGCTAAATCCTCGTGTGCCGATTCTATAATCCCGCGCGTGACCACGGTCATTAAAAAACTTGTCATCAAGGTTGGCACCAGCACGCTCACCGCCGGCACGCCCCGTCTCAGCCGCCGGCGCATGTTGGAGATCGCACGACAGATCGTGCAATTGCGCGAGCAGGGCATCGAGGTGATCCTCGTGTCGTCCGGCGCGATGGCTGCCGGCCGCGAGCGTCTTAACTTCGTCTCGAAGGGCAGCAAGACGCCCTTGCCCGAGAAGCAGATGCTGGCCGCCGTTGGTCAGACGCATCTGATGGTCGCGTGGGAGCAGGTGTTTGCGATGTTCGACACACAGGTGGCGCAGGTGCTGCTTACACGAGCCGACATGAGCGACCGCCGGCGCTATCTCAACGCCCGCGACATCCTGCATGCCATCCTTGCGCATGGCATCGTGCCGGTGATCAACGAGAATGACGCCGTGGCGACTGAGGAGATTCGCGTCGGTGACAACGACAATCTCTCCGCGCTCGTCGCGAGCTTGCTGCATTCCGACCTGTTGCTCATCCTCAGCGATATCGACGGATTGTTCACCGCAGATCCGCGCAAGGACGCCGACGCTGCGCTCATTCACGAAGTGCGCGAGATCAGTGACGATGTGCGCGCGTTGGCAACCGGCAGCAAGACTGGCCTCGGCGTGGGCGGTATGAGCACCAAGATTCAGGCGGCAGAATTGGCGACGCGCGCCGGCACCGCAGTGGTCATTGCGCATGGCGCGAAGCCAAACGTCATCGTCGACGCCGCGCTTGGCAAACCTGCCGGCACGCGCTTCTGGCCGCAGGCAAGCAACATCGAAAGCCGCAAGCGCTGGATTCTGAGCGAGCGCGCGGTGGGCGCGGTGGTGGCCGATGAGGGCGCGGTGAAGGCGTTGAGAGCCGGCAAGAGCCTGTTGCCGGTTGGCGTGAAGGAGATTGTGCAATCGTTCGACCGCGGCGAGATCATCGCCGTGCGCGATGTGAGGGGGCGCGATGTGGCGCGCGGCATCACGCGCTACAACTCAGCCGATGCGCTGCGCATCTCCGGCAAGCAGAGCGAACACATCGCCAGAATTCTGGGCTACGACTATGCGCCGATGCTCATTCATGCGGACGACCTGGTGATGCTTTGACAAAAATATCCATCTCACGACATGCAACTCTCCACAGGACTCATTGTCAGTTGTCAGGCCTATGAAGGCGAGCCGCTGTTCGGCGCGCACATCATGGCGGCCATGGCGAGGGCGGCCGAGGAAGGTGGTGCAATCGCCATCCGCGCCAACACCCCAGCAGACATTGCCGCCATCCGCGCCGTCACAACGCTTCCCATCATCGGCCTGCACAAAATTCACAGCGCTGCGAGCGACGTCTACATCACGCCGCATCGCGCTTCGGCAGAGGCAATCGCGCGCGCCGGCTGTGACGTGATCGCCATCGATGCGACGCCTCGCCGCCGGCACAACGACGAGACACTGCATGACCTGATCTCCTTCATTCGCGACAGGCTTGGCAGGCTGGTGATGGCTGATTGCTCGTGTGTCGAAGATGCGCAACTTGCGGCGGCGCTTGGCGCGGATTATCTGGGCACGACACTGGCCGGCTACACCGCGCATGGCCGGCCCATGACCGCCGGCCCCGACCTCGCCTTCGTGCAGCAGCTCGTTGCCCAGTTCACGCTGCCGATCATCGCCGAAGGGCGCTTTTACCTGCCGGAGCAGGTGGCGCAAGCGCTCTCGCTCGGCGCGCACGCCGTATGCGTTGGCGGCGCCATCACTCGTCCGCAGGACATCACACGGCGCTTTGTCGCTGCCATTCAGAAATAACCCCCGCAATGGCGCAAAACGCAAGTTGCCTTTGCAGCCCTGCGAGCGGCCTGGTCATGAAAATAGCCTTGCTTCCCCTTGATGAGCGGCCGGCGAATACGCGTTATCCGGCGCAGGTGGCGGCCATTGCCGGCGCAACGCTCGCGCTGCCGCCGCAGATTGCCTTGCCGGATATGCGCGTGCCGGCGTCGCGCATCGACCTCAGCCTGTGGTTGCAACGCGAAGCCGCGCAGTGCGATGGCATCGTCGCGTCGATCGACTTGATCGGCTATGGCGGCCTGATCGCCTCGCGCATCAGTTACGACAGCATCGAAGAGGTGCTGCACTGGATTGCGCCATTGACTGAGATGCGCGCTGAGCGCCGGCCTGTGTTTGCTTTCAATGTCATTCAACGCATCTCAGATGCAAACGACGCGACAGAAGAGCCGGCGTATTGGGCGCAATTCGGCGTGAGGCTGCATCGCCTCTCGCGTGAGATGGATATGCGCGCTGAGATGGAGCCGGCGCCTTCCGACGCTTCACCTGCCTTTGCGCTCGCCGTGCAAGACTGGCTTGCCCGCCGCGCGCGCAATCATGCAGTGAATCTGGCGATGCTGCGGGAAGCTGCATTGGGCAAATTTGATCTGTTGGTTATCCCCTCTGATGACACCTCGCCCACCGGCCTGGGCGCAAGGGAGCGAAAGCATCTGGAGTTTTGGAAGGGCATTCTTTCACCTCTCCCGCAGGAAGGTGTTGGGGGCGGACAAGGCGCTGTCCTGATGTACCCTGGCGCAGACGATCTGGGCAGCATGTTGGTGGCGCGCATGATCAACCGCCAGCGCAGCCATTCGCCGCGCGTGTTTGTGCATTTCATCGATGACGCGCTGGTGAACAATGTCGCGCCATATGAAGATCGGCCCATCCACCAGGCCGTTGCCACACAGGTGATGGCCGCCGGCGCGCAGACAACAACCCACATCGACGAGGCCGACATCGTGCTAGTGGTCAGCCCGCCCTTTGAACGAAAGGGCAGCCGCGATCCGCACCCGCTCGATCTCGATGCCGAGGCGAGGCGCGCTCAGTTGCTGCCGGCGGCTCAGCGCATTGGGCGATGGGTGAACGAGGGCCGGCGCATCGCTATCGCCGACGTGGCCTTCCCGAATGGCGCAGAGCCGGCGCTGGTGGAGCTTTTGTTTCAACAGGTTGACATCGCGAAGCTGGCGGCGTTTGGCGGGTGGAACACCGCCGGCAACACGCTGGGCAGCGTGCTGGGTTGCGCGTGCGTGCCATGCGACGACGACCACGCGCGGCAGATTGCGCTGGCGCATCACCTGCTCGAAGATTGGGGCTATCAATCTATTGTGCGCAACGATCTGCGAAGCTGGCTGAGTGAGAAGTTTGGCGCGCCGGCCATCCCGCTCGATCACCTTGACGAGGCAACCGCCTTCACTGCGGCCTGGCTGGAGCCGATTGCGCAGCGCATTCGCGCCGCCGGCCTGCCCTGTGTCGTTGGCAACGTGCGGCATCCATGGCGCAGGATTTTTGAAGTCGATTTTGACTTGTCTTGACGCTGACGTTGGCGCGCAGCGCAAGATTCTCATTGGAATTTGTTGGCGTCTCTTCGTTGTTGCTTATCTTGCTTCATAGAATCTCATCATCATGAAAACACCTGCAGGCAGAGAGTGCAAGTACTACTATGCCGATTACTATCGCGGCAGCGAAACACAGGAATGCCGGTTGATCGACCGCAATCCTGAGGGCGGGCGCTGGAAGCCAGGCCTGTGCAAGAGTTGCCCTGTGCCAGATATCCTGCGCCAGAATGCCTGCCCACACATGGCGCTTGAGGCGCGCGTGAGCAAGTCCTTGCTCGGCCTGCGCGAAGAGGTGAAGGTGTATGCCGTGTGCGCCAAGCACATGATGGAAGTGAGTGAGCCTGAGGTGGGTTGCGGCCATTGCCACGAAGAAGTGCGCGAATTGTTTGGGCAAGCATGAAGACGGTCTTTCACTCTGCTCAGTTTCAGCACAACCCGGCAAAGGAGTTTTTGGACGGCGCGTGGGTTGATTATCTGGAAAGCCCGCGCCGGCCACAGATGATTCTCGACGCCATCGCGCGGTCGCAGCTGGGCGAGGTGATCCCGCCAGAAGATTTTGGCCTCGCACCCATTCAAGCTGTACATGCGCCGGACTACCTGGAATTTTTGCAGACGGCCTATGTGCGCTGGGTTGAAGAGGGCGGCTCGCCGCGCGGTGTCTATCCCGACACATTCTTCAAGCCGGCGTTTCTGCACCGCCCCGCAAAGATCGGCGCGCTGACCGGCCTCTATACCTTCGACATGAGCACCGTCATCGTGGAGCATACGTGGCCGGCGGCATACTGGTCGGCGCAATGCGCGCTGACTGCTGCAAGAATGGTGCGCGATGGCGCGCGCGCTGCTTTTGCGCTGTGCCGGCCGCCTGGCCACCATGCGCATGCAGATCTCGGCGGCGGCTATTGCTTCATCAACAATGCCGCGGTGGCGGCGGAATTTCTGCTCGCCTCTCTCCGCGCGCAAGGGCGCGGACGCGAGGGCAGGGTGGCGATCCTCGACGTCGACTTTCATCATGGCAACGGCACACAGGCAATCTTCTATCACCGCAGCGACGCGCTATTTGTCTCGCTACACGCTGATCCTGACCGGCAGTATCCGTATTTTCTAGGTGGCGCGGATGAGTGCGGCGCTGGCGAAGGCGAAGGCTTCAACCTCAATCTGCCGCTGCCGATCAAGACCACGGACGATCAGTTCATCGCCGCACTGGACCAGGCGTGCGCGCGCATTGCGGCAGTTGCGCCGGCGTATCTGCTTGTCTCGCTCGGCGTCGACACTTTTGGCGAAGATCCGCTAGGTGATTTCGCCCTCACGCGCGCGTCGTATCCGCGCATCGGCGCGCGGCTGGCGCAACTGAATCTGCCGGCGGTGTTTCTCATGGAAGGCGGTTACGCCATCGACGCGCTGGGTGAAAATGTCGCCGGCGTTTTGGCAGGATTTGAAAGCAAGTTGTAATTGGTCACTGGCAATGCGTGATTGGCTGGCGCGCAGTCCACGCCTGCGATTCACTGTCTGCCCATGACCGATTACCCATTACAAACCATGGCAGAAAAAGATTTGAAAGGCAAATGGGCGGTCATCCTCGGCGCGTCGTCCGGCTTTGGCGCAGCGACAGCGCTGGAATTGGCGAAATATGACGTGAACATCATCGGCCTGCACCTTGATCGCGGCGCGGCGCTGGAAGCAGTGAAGGATCTGGTAAAGCAACTGGAAAGCTGTGGCGTGCAGGTGCATTACCTCAACACCAACATCGCCAATGCCGAGAAGCGCAAGGACGCGGTGGCACAGATCAAGAGCTGGATTGGCAGCGACAAGGTGCACATGCTGATGCACTCGGTCGCGTTTGGCTCGCTGCAACCGTTCATCGGCGCGGACGCCGATAGCCAGTTGACGCAGGCGCAGATGGAGATGACGCTGGATGTGATGGCGAACAGCCTGGTGTATTGGGTGCAGGATCTGTGGCACGCCGGCTTGCTTGGCCAGGGCAGCCGCGTGTTCAGCATGACCAGCGCCGGCAGCGAAGAAGCTTTCAAGACCTACGGCGCAGTCAGCGCTGCCAAGAGCGCGCTGGAGAGTCATACGCGACAACTTGCGCTGGAGATGGGCAAGCGCGGCCTGATGGTGAATTGCATCATGGCCGGCGTCACCGACACCGCCGCACTGCGCAAGATCCCCGGCAACGAGGACATCGTCGACATCGCCATGCGCCGCAACCCCACTGGCCGCATGACCACCACCCGCGACATCGCTGTCACCATTCGCGCGCTGTGCGATCCAGAAATCACGCGCATCAATGGCGCGGTGCTGGTGATCGACGGCGGCGAGCGTATTTCGATGTAGGCGGCAAGTTACTGCGCCGGCGTCACCTTGGCGGCAACGTCTGAGGTGAACGCCGGCGCGCGCAAGATCAGCCGGCCGCCCTGCGCCACCACCTGCGCGCTTCTGATGGGCAGGCCTGTAGCGGTGTCGATCCACGTGACGCGATATGCGCCATCGCGCAAGCCGGCAAGCTCCACCGTCGCATCGCGTAGCGAATCCAGCATGAATGCAAAAGGCGTGCCGGTGGATTGGCTCATCAGCCATTTGTAATTTGCGTCGCTCTGGTTGAATTGGATGTTGTGCAACCACAAGAGCGCGCGGTTGTCTTGCAGCAGCGCCATCGCGGCGGCTTTTGGCGTGGATGAGGCTGCCGGCGTGACGCGATATGCAGCCAGATCTTCATCGCGCAGAAAGCGCGCAATGCCCTTGAACACCGGCCACAAATTCGCCGGATCGATCAGCGTGTCCCACCACCAATACATCGCACTTGACGCGAAGCCGTTGAAGGCGCTGGCCCACAGCGCGTTGTGCAGGTGGATGCCGCCTCGCGTTGCATCGTTCACTGGCTCGCCGTGTGGTGAATAGCCAAACTCGCCAAATAGCAGCGGCTTGGCCGGGGCATTTGGCGTGAGCCGAAAACCGCCGGCAATGGATGTGAACCACGACGGAGACTCGCTGTATTCGTGGCGCTGCATCAGATCGATCTCGCGCATGCGCCACACATCGTCGTCGCCGTTGCCGGCGTAGCTGATCGTGATGAGGTGGTGATTCACGTCGAATTGGCGCAGGTGCGCAGTCATCTCCTGGATCCATGGCATGAGCGCCGGCGTCTCGATCCGCGCCAGTTCGACTTCGTTCCACCATTCCCATGCCAGGATGTTCGGCGAATAGCCCCAGCGCGCAGCGATGTAACGCAGCCGGCGCTTGAACATGGCCTTCGCAGCCGCGTCGCTGACGAACTCCCGGGGCGTTTTTAACATGCCGCCATTGGCCGCGTTGTAGGGGTTGTCGCGCCAATGGCCCACATCGTCGTCGCGAAATTCGCGATCGGGCAGCAGACTGAGCACGAGATAGATGCCGCGCTCCTCAGCCATGCGCACCACCTCATCCAGCCAGTGCGCGCGCAGTTGACGATTGTCGTAGTTGCCGAGGCCGGTGTCGCTCCACTCGATGCCGAACGACCACGAAGCCATCCAGATGCGCGCTGCGTTGGCGCCGTTGGCGTGCAGCGCATCCAGCCAGCGCGCGTAATCGCGCTGCGTGTCGTCGCGCCACCACGCCAGGTTTAAGCCGATGGGGAAGAAGGGCGCGCCGTTGTCAAAGGCGAGATGGCGGGGGTTGGTCGGGTGCAATCGCGCAAAGCCGGCGGCATCGCGCGGTGACACGATGAAAGAGATGGCGTCGCTGGTATACGTGGCTTGCGGCGTGGCGGCCGTCGCAACAGCGCGCCATTGCCCGGCGCTGGTGGGCGTAAACCGCACCCGCCATCCGCTCTGCCCTGGGTCGCGCTGATGCAGGAAATAGAACGCCGGCGTGCGTGTTTGCACGCCTTGTGGCGAGGTGAATGTCACGCGCAGATCGATCTTGTCCGGATCGTAAGGGTTCTCAACTTGAAGGCCGAGGTGGATCGCCAACTCGATGGGGCACAGGCGCGGCACGGACTGTGCCGGCTTGGACAATGCGAGCATCGTGGCGCTATTGAACGCGCTGGCAGCCATGGGCGGGCAGGGTTGCAACGCGGCTGTCTGGGGTGCGGGGGATGGGGTGGCGGCCGGCGGTGGGGCCGGCGGCAGCGCAGCGCAGCCCATCAGCACGGCTGCAATGATGAAAAACTGAGGGCGCATCACATCAATCGCTCGTCGCATGCATCGCGCAGGCCGCATGCAGCGCATTTGTGCGGCTCATTGTGATCGCGTTGAGCATTCCCGGCAGCCCGCGCAGCGCGCATCTCATCCATCACGCGCAGCAACTCAGCTTTCAGCGCCGGCGTGTATTCGATGGCGAATTGCTTGTCGGCATATTGGATGATGCCGTGCGGCACGCGCGCGTCGAGTTGCTCTTCGACCAGCAAGCAATAGGCCGCAAGTTGCAGCACGTGGCCTTCACGCGGGCGCGCCGGCGCGGCGCCACTCTTCACCTCCACCGGCACGATGCCCTGCGCAGTTTGCACCAGATAATCGGGCTTGCCGGCGAGTTGATGCGCGCGCGAGAACAGCGCCTGCTCATTGCGCTGCCAGGCGCCAGCGTCGCTGTAGATCACGCGGCCGGCCGGCAAGCCGCTCCCTTTGCGCAGTCCGCGCGACACCAGCCACAGCAGCAGCGCGATGAAAAGGACGGTGACCGCAAGCGCGATTGACACGGGATGATTTTAGACAGAGTTGACGGGATTTCGCGGTTGCTTTCTAACCGTCGTGAACACGCCGGCCCATCCGATGCACGCAAAGATGCTGCCAATCAGGAAGAAGATGCCCGGCAGCAGCCACAGATTCACGAAGGTGTTGACAAAGGCGTTGCGCGGGTTGGATGGATCATAGCGCACATCGACTTTTTGCTCGAGCTTGAATTGCGGAGGATCGCTGCCGACGCGGTCTTCAAATTCCCAGCGCCGGCCATCTGGCGTGCTGAACTGAACGATGGGATATGCGGTGTCGCCGGAGTGTCGATAGTCCACCACGCTGCCTTCCGCGCGCGCATGGCTGCCCATTTGCAGCAGTGGCGGCAGCCCAAACAGCAGCCCCAGCACGGTGAAAAATGTGCCAAGCAGCGCGAAGATCCAAAAGGGAAAGACCGATGGGTTTGACAGCCGGCGCAGCATGCTGCGCATCTTAAATGTGAAACGATAAATGAGAAATCAAGAACCGCAGCGCGCCTTCGTGGTTTAATCCTCATCGTGCTTGACTTGGAATTGCATTGCCACACGCGCTACTCGCCCGATAGCCTGGTGAAGTTGCCCGAGTTGATCGCGCACGCGCGCCGTGTCGGCCTGCATCGGCTTGCCATCACCGATCACAGCGAGATCGAAGGCGCGCTGCTGGCCCGGCAGATGGCGCCCGACCTCATCATCGTTGGCGAAGAGGCGATGACGGAAGATGGCGAATTGCTGTGCTATTTCATCAATGAGCTCATCCCGGATGGACTGACGTTGGAGGAAGCCATCGAGCGCGTTCACGCGCAGGGCGGCCTGTGCGGACCGTCGCACCCACTCGACCCGCGCCGCAGCGGCATTGGCTTGGACAACCTGTTGCGTTTTGCGCCGCAGTTCGACTTCATCGAAACCTTCAACGCGCGCACGCGCGACACGACGAAGAACGACGATGCGGACTATTGTGCGCAGCGGCTGGAGGTGGCGCGCATTGCCTGCAGCGACGCGCACACCTTGCAGGAAGTGGGCATCAGCCGCACGCGCATCCGCGAATATACGACGCCGGCGGATTTCGCCGAAGCGCTCAAGGATGCCGAGCTCATCCCCAACTACAGTTCGCTCATGGTCAACTTCAGTTCACGCGTGGCGAAGCTCGCACATGGGTTGGGCTTCGATAAAAAGTGATTGCCGCTAAACTAACCCCATGCGTGTGAACGTGTGCGCAATGCAAGTGCGCGCCAGCCTGCGTGCCGGCGATGTGGCAAGGCTGGCGCCTGAAGAAGCGCAACTCCTTGTGCTGCCGCCGCACATTGCAACGGATGGCGCAGCGCTGGCGCGCAATCTGCGTTGCTATGTCGCCATGCGCGACAAGTTGGCCACGCTGTATGGCCCCGCCGGCGACATTCTGCTCGAACAGGCCGAAACTTTTGGTCACGCGCTGCACGAATCGGCTCTCACGGTTGACACCGAAATCGGTTGTATCGGCATGCTGTGTGGTCGGGATGTGATGCGACCTGAGGTGAGCCGCGCGCTGGCGCTGAAAGGCGCAACGCTGCTGTTGCATTCGTCGCAGCGCATCGGCGCATTCGTGGAGATGGAATGGCTGAGCGGACTGTGGCGAGAATGCCAGAACAACACCGTGTTTGGCGTGGAAGCGGCGCGCGTGGGAGATGGCTATGAAGGCCGCAGCGCCATCACCGTGCCGATTGACATGACGGATCGACGAGACGGCTTGCTGGCAGTGGCAGATACAACCGCTGAGGCGTGCGTGGTGCTGGCTGAACTGGATTTTCATGAGCGTCTGATCGTTGTCGAATCCAATCCCGTGCATTTCAACAGCGCGTTGTATCGCAAGGGACTGGAGGACATGGCGTGCGGGTGGCCTTGATCTACACCCTATCTCCCCTTCCCAGGGGAAGGGGATCAAAGTGCGCGCTTGTTCATTCGCTCGATCAGCAAGACGCTGAGTGCCGTGACGATCATCAACAGCGAACTCATGGCCAGCGCTTGCCCGTAATTTGCTGCGCCAGGCTGGCCGAGAAAGCGATAGATCACCACCGGCATGGTGGGATATTCCGGCCGCGCAACCAACAGCGACGCGCCGAACTCGCCGAGCGAGATTGTGAATGCAAAGATGGCTGCGCCGATGAAAGGCGCAGCGAGCAGCGGCAAATCGACATGACGCAACACCTGCCACGCGGACGCGCCAAAACCGCGCGCAGCCTCGCGCAGTCGTGGATCGAAGGCGCGGATCGCCGGCAGAATTGAGCGCACCACAAACGGCAGCGCGATCAGCGTGTGCGCCACTGGCAGCAAAATCACCGAAGTGCGCAATTCCAGCGGCGGTTGGTCAAACGCGACCAGGAAGCCCAGCCCCAGCGTGACGGCGCTCGTGCCGATTGGCAGCAGCAAAAGCGCTTCGAGCAGCGTCAATTTGCCGCGCGCGATGGCATATGCCAGCGGCAACCCCAACCCCATCGACAGCGCTGCCGTGACCAGCGCGAACAGGAGCGAGTTGCGGATGGCGGCCAGTGGCGGCACAAAGAAAAATGCCCCGCGCGGGTTTTCATTCAGCGCGGCGTAGTAGCGCAGTGGATCACCCTCGAAGTTGAGCGAACGAAGGAACAGCGTGAACAGCGGCAGCATGAGCAGCACGACGATCATGCACAGGCTGCCGGCGACAAGACCCTTTGCGCCGAGCGTGGCCGGCGATTTGCGCAAATCGCCGGCGGGCTGCGCTTCCAGCGGGGTTGTTGCGCGTTGCTCCAGCCGCGTCGATGCCCAACTCACCAGCACGGTCACGATCATCTGCAAGATGGCGAGCGAGGTGGCGATGTCGAGCCGCAGCATCTGCGCAGTCTGGCGGTAGATCTCCACCTCGAGCGTGGCGAAGCGCGCCCCTCCCAGGATCAGCACCACGCCAAAGCTGGTGAAGGTGAACAAAAATGTGAGCGCGGCTGCAGCGCCGATCGCCGGCAACGCCATCGGCAAGGTCACATGCCAGAACGTCTGCCGGCGGTTGGCGCCCAGGTTCGCCGCCGCCTCTTCGATGCGCGGGTTGAACGATTCGAGAAATCCGCCGACCAGCCGCATCACCACTGCGACGTTGTAGAAGGCGTGCGCGATGAGGATGATGCTGAATGTGCCAGTGAGGGCGAGCGGTGGCTGGCCGAGGTTGAAGAGCGATTGCAGCGCTGTGTTCAGCGCGCCGCGCGGGCCGAGCAGCGCGCTGAATGCTGCGGCCACCACGACGGTGGGCATGACGAATGGCACCATTGCGAGGACGCGAAAGAGGCGCTGGCCGGCAAAACGATATCGCGCAAAGACATAGGCTGCCGGCAGCCCCAGCGCGAGTGTGAGCATCGTGCTAAGCGTCGCCTGCCACAGCGTGAACAGGAGCACCTGCAGATACTGCGGATCACCGAAGACCGTCAACGGCGTCTCGCCACGGCTGATCTCGCTCGGCGTGAAGCTGACGCGCCCAATCTCAATCAGCGGCCAGACGAAGAACAGCGCAAAGAAGAGCAGCGCCGGCACTGACAAGAGAAGGTTGGAGAATGGAGATTGGAAGCCGCGCCCCTCCGATCTCGAATCTCTCGCCCCCAACCTCTCTTTCATTTGAGCACCAGTTTGTTCCACACCCCCAGCCATTGCTCGCGGCCGGCGTCGATCTGGCTGGGCGTGAGCGTGAAGGGCTGTGCAGCCGGCTGCGCAAACTTTACGAACACATCGGGCAGCGGCGTGCCGGGCTGCACGGGATACACGAACATTTGCAGCGGGATGTCGGCCTGAAAGGTTTGGCTGAGCATGAAGTCGATGAATCGCTCAGCCAGGGCGCGATTTTTGGCGCCCTTCAAGATGCCGGCGAATTCGATCTGCTCGAAGGCTGTGCTGGCGAGGTTGCCGGTGGGCGGCTCAGTCAGCTTGCCCTCGCTGAAAACCACTTCGGCAGCCGGGCTGGTGGCGTAGCTCACGACCAACGGGCGCGGCCCCTTGCCACTGCTGCCGCTGAATTGCGTGTAATACGCATCGCTCCAGTCGGGGCTGACGTAGACGTCATTCGTGCGCAGATCCTGCCAGAATTGCTGCCATGTGTAATCGCTGCCATCCGGAAAGGCGGCAATAGTGGCAAGCAGAAAGGCGAGACCGGGCGATGAGGTGGTTGGGTTTTGCACTACCAGCATGCCTTTCCATTTGGGATCAGCGAGTTCGCGCAGCGACGGCGGCGGCGTCAAGCCCTTCTCCTGCAGAAATGCCTTGTCGTAGTTGATTACAACATGGCCGTAGTCCACCGGCAAGAGGCGATTTTCTCCGTCGAGCTTGAACTTGTCGGGAATGGTGGCAAGCGCCGGCGAGGCGTATGGCTCGAAGACGCCGGCGTTCAACGCGCGGCTGAGGAAAGTGTTGTCCACGCCAAACAGAACATCAGCCAGCGGCGCATCCTTGCTCAGAATGGCCTTGTTCAGCATCGAGCCGGCGTCACCCGACTTCAGCACAGTCACCTTCGCGTTGTTCTCGCGCTCGAATTGCGCCAGCACGCTTTCGCTCACCGCGAAGCTGTCGTGGGTCATCACGGTCAACGTTTGCGCCTGCGCGCCGGCGGCCGGGGCAGTGTTTGTTTTCGCCGGCGGCGCAGCACACGCGACCAGCATCAGAGCTATCACAGACAAAAT
This sequence comes from uncultured Anaerolineae bacterium, assembly GCA_964590135.1. Taxonomy (GTDB): domain Bacteria; phylum Chloroflexota; class Anaerolineae; order J036; family Brachytrichaceae; genus JBDHWI01. The sequence continues at coordinate 136,087 of CAZPVX010000007.1, forward strand.
GATCTTTTTCATGGTTTCTTCTTGCGACAATGCAACGCGCTTTACAGTGCATCACCCAATCTCACCTTCCGTCATCACGCACAGCAACATGCCAGCGCTCAAAGCCACATGTGCTTCATCGGCCAGCATCACATTGCTGACGCCGCGCGCCGGCCCCACAAACAGCGATTCATCGCGCAGCGGATATTCGAGGCCGGCGGTCGTGATGCCATGCGCGTCACCACCGAAGGGCAGCAGTGAAACTGTGTCGCCGGCGCTGCCGCGCAGATGCGCTGTCGTCTCGCCATCGCGCGCATCGATGAGAAACAGACGCTCGTTGCCGTGCGCCAGCATGGTGCGCGCACCCTTCAGCGCCGGCATTGCCAGCAGCAGCATGTTCGCCAACTCGTGATCGATCCGCCCGCCCATCGCGCCGAGGATGATGATCTCTCTGCCCGCATTCGCAGTCTCTCTCCCTGATGAAGAGGGGAGTGAGACGGCCATGGTCAAGGCGAGTTCGAGATCGGTTTCGTCCTTGTGCGTGGGGTGGCGATGCAGTGTTGCGCCGCGCCGCTGCAGTTCGATCAATTCGGCTTCTGCAAGCGAGTCGAAATCGCCGATGACATGCTGTGGCGCAAGGCCGAGCGCAAGCGCTGCTCGCGCTCCGCCGTCGGCGCACAAGAGCAAATTGCCGGCGCGCAACCAACGATCGATGTCGCGTTGCGCCGGCGGGGCGCCATTGGCAATGATCACAATTCGCATAGTTCACAATGCTCGGCGAGTCGTGTCTTTGCTCCCTCCAGCCTGCGCGCGCTGGTGTGGGAGAAAAACAAAATTCCCGCATGATGGGTCATGCGGGATGGAAATTGTGCGATCGCGTTGCGCTCCCTCCGCTGGCATGATCCAGATCAGGTTTCAAGGGTCGGCATCGGAATGGATGCCCTCTCAGCCCGCGTCCGCGGACTCCCCATCACTTCTTCAGTTCTGCAATTGGTCATTTGTGAATGGCTTGCAGGCGCTGATGGCGACCAGTTGCCAACCACAAATTGCGGCTGGATTATAGCGAACGTTTCTTTGTTCCTGCGCGCGGTCGTTGAATCAATCTGTGCTGCACAGGATGACGCGCGCTGGGGCTGCGTCGTTGCCGACGATGCGCAGCGGCAGCGCGATCAGCTCATACGCGCCGTCCGGAACGCCGGCCAGGCACAGGTTCTCCATGATGATGACGTTGCCGCGCAGGAAAGCCTTGTGCGCCGGCAAATCGCGACTGGCCGCAGGGTCGACCGAGGGCGCGTCGGTGCCGATCAGCCGGCAGCCGCGCTCACCCAACCAGGTCGCTGCCGCCGGCTCGAAACAGACGAAATCTGGTTGCCACACATCATTTGGCGTGTCGCTGGCGCGGGTGTGAATGAGCAGGCGCGTAAACGGCATGTCACCCAGCGCAGCCTGCAGATCGTCAGGAGTGATGGCTTCCGGCACAGTCAGCGTGATCACCCGCGCCGGCCCGATCAACACATCGAGGCTTACAGCGTCGATGCCGGCTTGATCGTCGGCGTAGTGCAGCGGCGCATCGATGTGTGTGCCAGCGTGTGCGCTCATGGTGATCGCAGTGACGTTGCACGAATCGCCGGCCTTCATCTGCAGAACCGGCGTGATGGCGACCGCTGTGTCGCCGGGGAAGACAGCGGTGCGTGGTGTGAGCAGGCGGGTGATGTCGTAGCGCATGGGCATAGCGTAGCACTACAATTCCTCAAACATCATGGCTCATCCTCTGATCAACCCCATATTTCAAGATCTGTGCAGTCGCGTCGTCACATTGATGGAGCACCTGAAAGTGCCAGGCGTCAGCATCGGCGTGTGGCACGCCGGCGAGGAGCAGACCGCCGGATTTGGCGTGACCCACATCGACCACCCGCAGCCGGTCACGCCGGAGACGCTCTTTCAAATCGGCTCGATCAGCAAGACTTTCGCCGGCACGGCCGTCATGCGGCTGGTCGAACAGGGCAAGGTTTCGCTTGATGCGCCGGTGAAGACCTATGTGCCAGAGTTGAAGCTGCAAGACGCGCAGGCCGAGGCGAAGGTTTCACTGCGGCACTTGCTGTCGCACACCGCCGGCTGGCTCGGCGATTATTTCAACGACTTTGGGTTTGGGGATGACGCGGTGGCGACATATGTGCAGCACATGGCCGACCTGCCGCAGTGGACGCCGCTCGGTGCGCTGTTCTCCTACAACAACGCCGGCTTTTCGTTGATCGGTCGCGTCATCGAAAAAGTCACCCAACAATCGTTTGAGGATGCCATGCAGCAATTGGTGTTTGACCCGCTTGGGCTGAACAGGGCGTTTTTCTTCCCCTGGGACGTGATGCTGCACCGGTTCGCGGTGGGTCACACAGCCAGCTATAGCGATGATCAGCCGGTGAAAGTGGCGGCGCCATGGGCGATCGGGCGTGCCGCTCATCCAATGGGCGGCGTGATCACCAACGTCGTGTCACTGCTGCGCTATGCGCGCTTTCACATGGGTGATGGCGAAGGTGTGCTGTCGCCGGAATCCATTCATGCCATGCAGCAGCCGCAGGTGCAATCGAACATGGTCGGCGAGTGGCGCGGGTTGAGCTGGATGCTGCGGGATGTGGGGCCGGCGCGCATCGTCTGTCATGGCGGTGCAACACATGGACAGACAGCGACCTTCCAGATCTGCCCACAGCATCGATTCGCCATCACGCTGTTGACCAACTCTGATCGCGGCAGCGAACTGAATGGCGCGATTGTGAAAGAGGCGCTGAAACTCTATCTGAATGCAGAAGCGGCGCAGCCGGCCTATGTGGAGATGGACGCGTCGGCGCTGGCGGAGTTCACCGGCAGCTATCGCGCGCCAGAAAATGACCTGGTGTTGACAACGGATGATGCCGGCGGCCTGTGGATGGACATCATCCCGCGCGGCGGCTTCCCCAAGCCCGATTCACCGCCCGGGCCGAAGGCGCCACCCTGCCACATCCGCTTTGCCAATCGCAACCTGGCGTATGTCCTTGACGGCCCGGCGAAGGGCAGCACGGTGGAGATTCTGCGCGACGAAGCCGGCGGCATTGCATGGGTGCGCGTCGGCGGTCGCGTTCACAAGCGAATGTGATGGGTGAGCTGGCCACACACCCGCGCAGGTGTGCGGCCAGGCTAGGAAATCAAGCTGAGCAGCAGCAGCGCCAATAAAACGATGATGCTGGCGCCGGCGAAGGCAGTAACCGGGTTGTTGCGTAGAAAGCCGGCGATGCTTCTATTCGATGATGTCTTGATCATTGTGGTCCCCTCGACAAAATATGACCCCAAACCATCCATTCAAACATGCGCTGATGCAAAAGGATGCGCGCGACCCACTGTATGCATTTCGTGCGCGTTTTCTACTGGACGAAAGTCTTGTTTATCTCGATGGCAACTCGCTCGGCCCTCTGCCAAAGACGACGCCGGCGCGGTTGGCGCAGGTGGCGCAGCGCGAATGGGGCGAAGGGCTGATTCGCAGCTGGAACAGCGCCGGCTGGATTGATCTGCCGCAGCGCATTGGCGACAAGATTGCACGACTGATTGGCGCAGACGCCGGCGAAGTGATCGTCGCAGATTCCACGTCGATCAACCTGTTCAAGACGCTGGCGGCGGCGCTGAAGTTGAACGCCGGCCGGCGCGTCATCCTCTCGCAGCGCGACAACTTTCCGACTGACCTCTACATGGCGCAGGGTTTGATTGACTTGACCGGCGCGCACACGCTGCGCCTGGTCGAGGTTGAGGACATCGCAGCGGCCATCGACGAAGACACCGCCGTTGTGATGCTGACGCACGTGAATTACCGCACTGGCGCGATGCACGATATGGACACCCTCACGCAGGCGGCCCATGCAAAGGGCGCGCTGGTGATCTGGGATCTGGCGCATTCGGCCGGCGCAGTGCCGGTGATGCTGAATGCAGCGCAGGCCGATTTTGCTGTTGGCTGTGGCTACAAATACCTGAATGGCGGGCCGGGCGCGCCGGCGTTTGTATTCGTGGCGCGCCGGCATCAGCCGGAGTTCGCGCAGCCGCTTTCAGGCTGGCTCAGTCACGCAAATCCGTTTGCATTCGATGCGACGTATGCGCCGGCGGATGGCATCCTGCGGGCGCTGTGCGGCACGCCGGCGGTGCTGAGCATGGCAGCGCTGGAAGTCGGCGTCGACCTCATGCTCGAAGCGGACATGGGCTTGCTGCGCGAAAAGTCGCTGCAGTTGGTCGATGAGTTCATCGCGCTGGCGGAGCAGCGCTGCAGCCGGCATGACTTGACATTGGTGACGCCACGCGAGCACGCCCTGCGCGGCAGCCAGGTGTGCTTCACACATCCGCAGGCGTTCAGCGTCATGCAAGCGCTGATCGCGCAAGGCGTGATCGGCGATTTCCGCGCGCCGGACATTTTGCGCTTCGGGTTCGCCCCGCTGTATGTGCGCCATGTCGACGTGTGGAATGCGGTGGATGCGTTGGCGCGCATCCTGAATGCGCGCTCGTCCTTCAGGTGATAACATTCCCTGCAATGGCGATGACTGGAACAGACATCATTGTGCGCGCCGACAACGTGGAGCGCGTGTATGGCAGCGGCGACAACAAGGTGTATGCCCTGCGCGGCATTTCGTTTCAGGTGCCGGCGGGTCGCTTCGTCGCGCTGAAGGGGCGCAGCGGCAGCGGCAAGACCACGCTGATCAATTGCATCGGCGGATTGGACAAGCCGACCAGCGGCGATGTTTCTCTGTTCGGCCAGTCAATCAAGAACTACAACGAGCAGCAGATGACTGAGCTGCGCCGGCACAAGATCGGCTTCATCTTTCAGTCGTTCTCGCTTGTGCCGACCTTCACCGCGTTTGAAAATGTCGAGTTGTCGCTGCGGCTGGCCGGCGCCGGCTACAAGGAGCGCAACCGCCGCGCGCAGGAATGCCTGGATCTCGTGGGCGTGGGCAAATGGGCCAAACACATGCCCTTCGAGATGAGTGGCGGCCAGCAACAGCGCGTCGCCATAGCCCGCGCGCTCGCCAACTCCCCGCAATTGATTCTGGCCGACGAGCCGACCGGTGAATTGGATAGCCACACCGCGCGGCAAGTGCTGGGCCTGTTGCGCGATCTTGCGCACCAGCAGAACGTCGCCATCCTCATGGCCACGCACGACCCGCTCAGCATCGAATATGCCGACCAGGTGCTGGATCTGAAAGACGGCACGGTGGACGCGGTGATCGGGAAGCCGGCGATGGCGGCGTAGCAAAGTGTCAACAGCGCCCTGATGCGCGTACAATCGCAGATCGTTTTGGTCGTTGCCGTATTTTTGCGACTGCAAAGCCAAACGTCATGGCTTGCATCTGCATTCTATTGCGCTGACGGCATCAAGCGGATTCATTTGCAGACATGGCAAACCACTCAGTCAGGATGATAAGGTTCGGCAGGTGATTGTTTAATGAGAGTTGCCGGCTCGCTCCGTAAAACGCAATTACACTATCGATCGCTGTGTGATGAATGCGCCATTCAACCGCATTGGAATCATCATTCGACTACATCGTTGATTGAGAGCGTATGAACAAGCCTGAGCAAAAAAGAACCGCCACGCCGCTGCACATCGTCGGCCTCAATGCCACCTTGATCGCCGGTCTGCTGATCGGCCTCTCCCTGAATCCGCCGGCCAGCCCACCTGCCGCGCCGCAGATCACCGTTGCAGCGCCGACTGCCATCTCCGCCAATGTTCAAACGCCGCAACAAGCTTTTAGGGCATTGCAGGCACGCGCCGGCACGCCGCTTACGGTGCAGTGGGACGCAAACACCGGCACGCCAGAGTGGATCTCCGCCGGCGACCCAACCAAGCGCCTGCCCTATACGCCCAGCGCTGCTGAGCGCGGCAACCCGGTCGCCATCGCGCGCGGCTTTCTCGATGAGAATCGCGCGCTGTTCAACATGGTTTCGGCCGGCAACGAACTAAAACTGCTGCGCATCGAGCCGGACGAGCAGTTGGATTTTTCGCATGTGCGCATGGCGCAGATTTACAAAGGCTTGAACGTGTTTGGCCGGCAACTCATGGTGCATCTCGATGCGCAGGAGCGCATTGTCGCGGTCAACGGTCAGTTCGCGCCAAACATCAACGTTGACATCAAACCCACTGTCGCCCAAGCTGACGCCGAGCAGATGGCGCTGGACGAAGTGCGGAACAACCAACTGACGCTGGCTGAGGCGAAGCGCGCCACGATTGAATTGCGTCAGCCGCGCACTGAGCTGATGGTGTTCGCCGACGAAGCCGGCCAAACCACGCTGGCATGGCGCGTCAAACTGATCACCACATCGCCGCTGGGCGAATGGGACGTCTTCGTGAATGCGCGCAAACCGCGCATCGTGCATGTCATCAACACCTCGGAATCGGCGATGCGCCGGCGCACCTTCAGCGCGCGCAACAGCACCAACATCCCGGGCCGGCTGATGATTGACGAGGGCGAGCGCTCGCGCGATCCGGTTGCGCAGGCCGCGCACGACGGCGCAAAGAAGGTCTATGACTATTACTTCAACACCTTTAAGCGCGACAGCATCGACGGCCAGGGCATGCCGCTCATCAGCACGGTGAACTATGGCAGTGATCCTGATGATGCCGAAAACGCCGCATGGATCGGCGAAGCCGGGCAGATGATCTACGGTGACGGCGGCCGGATTTTCAAACCGTTGCCCTACGGCCTTGACGTGGTTGGCCATGAATTTACGCATGGCGTGATCGACAGCACTGCTGACCTTGTGTATGAGGGCCAGCCTGGCGCGTTGAACGAATCGTTTGCCGACGTGTTTGGCGCGTTGATTGACCGTGGCAACTGGACGATTGGCGAGACAGTGATCAAGTCGCCGCCCTATCCAGTGAAGGTGCTGCGCAGCCTGGAAGACCCAACGTTGGGCGGATATTACGACCCGCGCGACCCGCTGAGCGGCGTGGGTCAGCCGGCGAGCATGAAAGAATACGCCAACCTGCCCAACAGCCGGCGCGCAGACAACGGCGGCGTGCATATCAACAGCGGCGTGCCGAATCACGTCGCCTATCTCATAGCCCATGCCATCGGCCCGGAAAAGCTTGAGCAGATTTACTATCGCGCGCTCACGCAATACCTGACCCCGCGCTCGAACTTTTTGAATGCGGCCAATGCGCTGCTGCGCGCCGCCGGCGATCTGTATGGCACAGATCAGAACGTGCTGGCAGCCGTGCGCAACAGCCATACCCAGGTTGGCATGAACATGGGCGGCAGCACCAGCGTGCCAACGCCGCAACCCCAGAACCCCAACGATATTCCCGTGCCGGAGCCAGGGCCGGTGCAGCAACCCACGCTGCCCGCCGGCTGCACCAACCTCATTCAGGATGGCAGTTTCGAAGGCGATGGCGACTGGGTGCAGGAATCGAAGAGCAGCATCATCGATGGCGAAGCGCCGCACACCGGCAAGCGCAGCGCATGGCTGGGCGGCACCGACAAGGAAACCACGCAGATCATCTATCAGGCGGTGCGCATTCCAGCCAACGCCACGACGCTGGAATTGAACTACTACCGCTTGATCCATTCGGAGAGCGCCGGCGGTGTGCTGGGCGGGCTGTTCGATGCATCCAAGGCCACCTTCAGCACGCTGATTGCCAACGACAAGGGTGACTTGCTGGGCGCGGTGGAACAGGTCGATTCCACTGAAGGCGACGATACGTGGAAGCAGATGCGCTTCGATGTGAGCGAGCTTGCCGGCAAGAGCATCCGCCTCGCGTTTGCCTCGGAGAACCAGCGCGGCAACATCAGCAGCTTCTTTGTCGATGACGTGCAGTTGATCGCCTGCACCACCGGCAGCGGGCCGGCTGCCCCGCAAACGTCTTCCGCCGATCTGGTCTTCATTCAGGGCGAGGTGACCGACGCCGACACCGGACGCGGTGTGTATGGGGCACAGGTGTTCGTGTTGAAGGCCGGCCTGCGCGCGCGCGATGCCGCCTCTGATGACAATGTGACTGCCGACGAAGTGGCTGCGCAGGGCGTGACCGATCAGTCCGGCTTCTACCGCATCGACAAATCGGTCAAGCGCGGGCAAGACTACAGCGTCATCATCATTGCGCGCGGCTATCGCCCCATCGTGGCTGACGACGGCATCAAGCTGCCTGGCAACGCAACCAATCCATTCCCCATCGATGCAACGATGCGAAAAAGTCGATAACTATGGCAGAAGCAAAACGAGAATGCTGCATTTGTGGTGACGCTGTTGAGCCGCCCTACAACACGCTGGGCGGACGCGTGTATTGCGCGCGGCATTACGCGCAGGTGAACAAACCCCATACCGGCTTCTGGCGGGCGACGGTCATTCAACTGGTTGTGATGGCGCTCTTCAGCGGGATCGTGGCGACGATCGCAAGATTCCTGCCCCCGCTTGGCATGGCGCCACTCATCCTGCTCGGTTTGTTCCTCGCCATCGTGCCCTCGGCGCTGTGGCTGATTTACTTCTATCGTCAGGACCGCCTTGAGCCAGAGCCAAAGCACAAGCTGGGATTGGTGTTCATGACGGCGCTGCTGCTGACCGACGTGCTGGCGCGCCGCGTGATATACGACTGGTTCCGCGTGCCGGAGTGGGCCGCCACCAATACGTGGACGTCGCTCGGCGCATCGATCTTCATCAGCGCGGCCATCTATCAAGCCATCGTCTATGTGGCCATTCGCACGGTGTATCAGAGCGATGAGTTTGACGAGCGCATGGACGGCGTCGTGTATGGCACGGTTGCCGGCCTCGGCATTGCCACCATGCTCAACCTGCGCTATGTCATCGACAATGGCGGGGTGGAGCTTGCGCCCGGCGTGGTGCGCACGGTGACCACGGCGCTGGCGCAGGCGTCGTTTGGCGGGCTGATGGGCTGGTTCATGGCTGAGGCGAAGTTCACACACAAAAAAGCGTGGTGGATGCCGGCCGGCTTTGCGCTCTCGGTGCTGCTGAATGGCCTGTTCAGCTGGTTGATTGGCGAAGTGGCCGACGCCGGCCTGGGCGTGGAAGTATGGCGCTCGCTGCTGTTCGGTCTGCTGGTGGCGCTCGGCACGTTCATCGTGCTGGCACTGTTGATGCGGCGCGCGACCGAAGTGACCTTGAGGCGCACGCACGCCGGCGCATAGCGGCAGGAGTAACATGACCCAAGCAACTTCAACACCGCCAGTCCTGGATGAAATTGCCAAAGCGTATCCCATGCGCTTTCTGCGCAAGGACGTTGGCGTCGCCATCGTCGCCGGCGCCTGTCTGCTGATCGGCCTGCTCATCATGAACTGGGCCGAGGCGCGCACAAAAACATTTGCGGCGCAGGATGTGCCGTTCAGCATCAGCTACCCCGCCGGCTGGGTTGCCACCGAATCGCTGCTCGATGCGCCGCTGATGAAAGTTGAAGACCCGGTGGCCGGCTCGGCCTTCAAGACGGCACTCACGGTTGAGTCGCGTCAGTTGGACCCGGCTGCGCCGCCGACCTTGCAAGAGTTGCTCGACCGGCGCGTGCAGGATCGCGCATCGCTGACCGGCTATCACTTCCTTTCCAACAGCGAAACGACGGTGGGCGGGCAGAAAGCCATGCGCTACGACTACGCCTACACCGCGCAACCCATCGACCAACCGCGCCGCGCATCGCTGCCGGTGGTGGTGGTGGCGCAGGAATACATCGTGATCGGCAAGGACAACACCTACTACATCACCTTCGCCGTGCCAGAGAATGAAGCCGATCTCAATCGGCCCCGCATTGAGCGCGTCATTCAATCGATCAAACTGGATTAGCGCCCAACATGACGCGCACTGTGAAGGATGCGAGGAGCAACAAGGGGTTTCATGAACACAATCGGCAAGCGGATTAGTGAAGAAGGCGCGGCAGCCCAACCCGCCGGCGAGCACGACAAGGCTGTGCTGGGTTCGTTGGACGGTGCGCCGGCAGATACAAACCTGAGCGCGCCGGACGATGCGCCATTGACATTGCCGAAGGGCGCGTTGGTGGCGATGCGCAAGAGCGGCGGCCTGCGCTTCACCTCACGCACTGTCGTCGTGCATCGCGATGGTCGGGTGAGCGCACAAGGCGGCACGCGCAGCCGCAACTTGAAGCCGCCGGCGCGGTTGAGCAAAACGCAGCTTTCCTCGCTGAAACATACTGTTGCAAAGAGCATGAACGCGGCCACACCGAAGTCATTGGGCCGGCAAAACCCCGACGCCTATGCCTACGAGATCGTGGCGCGGGTGGGCCGGCGCGTCGTCACGACCGAAGTGTTCGACGGCAGCATCCCTGCATCAATGGCTGGCTTGATTAAAACATTGAGCGGGCATTTGCCGGCGGGTAGTTGATCAGTAGGGGCGTCCGGCGAAATGTGTTCATGGCTGGTTGTCCAGAAGCGTGGGCATGACGTGATGAACCGAAAATGACAAAAAGGTTGTTGGCTTCGCTGCTGTGCGTATGGCGGGATTCTTGTAGCCCCCACCTTTCCCTTGGTGCTCCCTGTCACCGCTGATTCCTCATCTCGCCAACGTCGTACTGGTAGAATCATTTCGTTATATCCAGCCCGCGCGGGCGTCTGTCCCTTTGACATGCAGATCCGCGCAATTCAGAACAGGAGAAAGTGAAAAATGGCTCTCAGCAAAGGTGAGAAAGCCGCAATCGTTGAAAAGTTTGCGGTCAACGCCGGCGACACCGGCTCATCGGAAGTGCAGATCGCGCTGCTCACCCAGCGCATCAATCAGTTGAACGAGCATCTGAAGCTGCACAAGCACGATCAGGCGACGCGCTATGGCCTGATCAAGCTGGTCGGCAAGCGTCGTGCGCACCTCAAGTATCTGGCGGCCAGGAACCCCGCCGGCTACCGCGAATTGCTCGGCAAACTGGGCCTTCGCAAGTAATGGATTGGACGTGCGACGCATCCTTCGACAAGTTCAGGATGCGTCGCACATTAAACGGCGGCGGACGTAGATGTTAGAGGCCAGCCTCTGAAAGTGCTGAATGCTGAGTGAAAATCAGCTCCTCAGAATTCGGAATGCAGCGCTCAGCGCTGATTCAGCGTTTGGCCTCTAACCTCTAACCGCCCCGCAAGTGATGGACGACAGGCGAGTGACGATGGGCTTTCATCGTCCGTCGTCAGCGGTCAGTCGTCTTTTTCTGCAAGGAGACAACCTCACATGACCACAGATGCAACCAGCATCGTTGTCGCGCCGATTCCGGAGAACTACACGTACACGGCGAACATCGGCGACAAAGAATTGACGATTGAGACGGGCCGGCTGGCGCGTCTGGCCGGCGGCGCAGTCACCGTGCGCATGGGCGACACGATGGTGCTGGCGACAGCCACGATGGCCAAACAGGTGCGCGCCGGCATCGATTTCTTCCCGCTCAGCGTGGAATACGAAGAGCGCCTGTATGCCGCCGGCCGCATCCCCGGCAGCTACTTCCGCCGCGAAGGTCGCCCCGCCGAAGCCGCGATTTTGATCTGCCGGCTGGTCGACCGCCCGCTGCGCCCGCTCTTCCCCGACGACCTGCGCAACGACGTGCAGATCATCATCACCGCGCTCTCGCACGACCAGATCAACGACATCGACGTGCTGGCAGTGAATGCAGCCAGCGCTGCGCTGATGGTGAGCGATGTGCCGTTTGACAACCCCGTCGGCGCGTGCCGCATCGGCCTGATCAACGGCGAACTGGTCGTGAACCCCACGATTCCAGAGATGGAATACAGCGACCTCGACCTGCGCGTCGCCGGCACCAAAGACGCCATTGTCATGGTCGAGTGCGGCGCGAACGAAGTGGATGAGGCGACGATGGTCGCCGCGCTCAAGCTGGCGCACGAGTCGATTCAAGGCTTCATCAACACCCTCGTCGATATGCGCGAGGCGGTGGGCAAGCCCAAGAGCGATTACCCCAAGTTCGGCCAGAACAAGGAATTCAACGAGAAGGTGCGCGCTGCCGTCGGCAGCCGCGTGCAGGATGCCATCGACCAGGAACTGGAGAAGGCCGAGCGCAGCGCGGTGATCGACGCGCTGGAAGGCGAAGTGCTGGCGCAGATGCAGAGCATCGGCGACGTGAATGCCGACGAATTGCATCAGGTCGTGAAGGATATGACCAGCGACGCGGTGCGCATGCGCATCCTGCGCGATGGCGTTCGCCCCGACGGCCGCACCCTCAAGCAGATTCGCCCGATCTGGTGCGAAGTGGGCGATCACCTCAGCCCGCGCGCGCACGGCATCGGCCTGTTCACGCGCGGCGAGACGCAGATTCTTTCGGTGGTCACGCTGGGCAGCAAGGGCGATGCGCAAAAGCTCGATGGCTTGTATCCGTCCGAGGAAAAGCGCTACATGCACAACTACAACTTCCCGCCCTATAGCACGGGCGAGGCGAAGGTGTTGCGCGGCAGCAGCCGGCGCGAGATCGGCCACGGCGCACTGGCCGAGCGCGCGTTGGTTCCGGTGATTCCGAGCGAGGATGACTTCCCCTACACCCTGCGCGTGGTGAGCGAGGCGCTGTCGTCGAACGGCAGCACGTCGATGGGCAGCGTGTGCGGCAGCACACTCGCGCTGATGGACGCTGGCGTTCCGATCAGCGCGCCGGTCGCGGGTATCGCC